>JAIBDD010000013.1 GCA_024679565.1 Bacteroidota bacterium
GGTTCATCCTGTAATCTGACAAAGAAGGCCGTTGAAGTAGAAGCTGAAACTACCATTGCGTGTGATGACCAAATAACGTATTCAAGCACCATAAAAGGCATTTTTGACGCGCGTTGCACGGGCTGTCATTCTGGCCCAAAACCGGCAAATGCCATTGATTTAACGTCTTATGAAACTGCTTCAAAAGTGGTTGCACACCGGTTGAAGTGTGTCATCACCTGGAGCGATAACTGTAATAAGATGCCTCCTTCAGGAGGTCAATTGTCTTCCGAAGAAATTCAACAAATTAATTGTTGGGTGGAGAATGGTTTAAAGAACTAGGCTAAAGGCGAACAATTCGTTTCGTAACGTGGTGCCCATCAGAATGAATGTGCATGAAGTAAATGCCTGCTTCTGAAGGTAACGTTATTTGATTGTCGTTTTTGAGCGTTGTACTGCTAACTTTTTCACCGGCATATGTAAATATCTCCACGTTATAAAAATCAGTCTTCGATTTAGGTGATACCGTAACCATGGAAACCGCAGGGTTAGGGTATACGTCAAACTGCGTAATCTTTAAATCAGTCACCGAAGAGTTTCTGTCTCTAACATGAATAAAATCCTCTTTGGTTTCAGTAGCAGAACCATTCTTGTCTGTCACTTTTAATGTTACTGAATACCATCCGGTATCTTGGAATACTACTTTTGGGTGCTCTTCATTTTCTGACGTACCATTAACAAAAACAAAACCAGTGTTAGGGCTCATCGACCAAACATAAGAAAGGTTATCCCCCATAGACTTATTGGTTAAGCTAACCACTACACCTTGCTTAGGTGAAACCTTGTCACTTTCGAAGTCAACAACTATAGGAGATACCTTCGACCACTCATTTCTATATTGAACTACCGTTGGTGTAAATGTTCCTAAAACTTCATTGCCGGTAATCGTTAGCATTGGAATTTTTTCTGTTGTACTTAACCATTTGTATTCGATGCGTGTAACAATTTGTCCAAACTTTATGGAAGGTGTCGAAACACTTATGGAGTCCAATTCGTTAATCACACTTTTTATGCGTATGCATGCGACATCTTTCGCATATGGCGTTGATATTTTTCCCCATCCGTCGACTGTTGTTACGCGGTTTCCTTTTCTAATAAATGCGCCTAATTTTATGCCCGCTGATATTGGAACTTCAACGTCGAATGTCGTTGAGTCTTTGTCTCCATATTTAAGCGGAAACACAAAAATTTCATCAGCATCTGTGTGTTTCCCTGTTTGTGGCAGTGGAATGGCAGCAAACTGAAATCCCATGCCTACATCGCGAAAACTTGCGTCCGAAGTCTGGAAAAAATTATAGATATTTTTAAATTGAAAATTGCCAAAACCTAAGGTATCCGTTACTTTTTTGCCAAACGTGGTGAAGCCAAAGCTTAAGAGATATGGAGTTCTAAGGCTGCTCACATATTTGTCTATATCATCACCCGTATTTGTGAGTTTCGTGTAATCCCAAGACACGTTCTCACCCGTTTTACTCACATCAACACCAAAGGCTAACGCATTTGAGTATTCGATTTCGTCGCCAGAGCTTGGCATGTGATTTTTATTTATTGTGATTTGACCAAATACATTGACTGCGGCCATACAACATAAAAGAATTGAAATGCGTAACATTGTGTTCTTGATTTAATTGGATAATTCACGAATTTAACGATACTATTTTAGAGAATGAGAAAGTTAAGGAAATATGGCATTTTGATGGGTTTACACATTATTGTGGTCTCTTGTTTCGGTCAAAAACCAATAGGGAATTATTCTTGTGGCCATAACCACCAATCTATAGAATCAATTCAAAAAAAGTCTTCGCATATTGATGTCTTACATTATTCGATAAACTTGGATTTTACCGACTTCGATAATCAGACGCTCAGTGGATATACTGCGCTAACTATTGTACCAACGGAAAGCACAACAAAGATTCAACTCCAACTCGAAGGATTGAAAGTTGATAGTGTAATCAAAAATCACCAATCATTGGGGTTTTCAAGGGACGGAATAAACCTTTACATTGTTTTAGACAAAGCGATCTCGGCAGCGGATACGATTGATATTAAAGTGTATTATTCAGGTAAACCAAAGAGAGATGCGAGTTGGGGTGGATTTTATTATTCTGGTGATTATGCGTTTAATCTGGGTGTAGCCTTTACATCAAACCCACATAATTATGGTCGGGTGTGGTATCCTTGTTTAGATAATTTCACTGATCGTGCTACTTACAGCTATAACATTATCTGTACGGATGACAAAAAAGCCATGTGTAATGGGTTATCTACCGGAGTGACTAACAATGGAAATGGTACTTCGACGCATCACTGGGAATTGAAGCAACCTATACCTACTTATTTGTCGAGTGTAGCAATCGCGCCTTACACGCTGAATGAATATACCCATAATGGTATTCCAGTAGTGTTGAGCAGTATCGCTACAGATTCGTTGGATATGGCAAAATCGTTCCGAAACCTGAATGGGTGTATTGACGCCTATGTGGCGCGTTACGGAGCACACACATTTGATCGTATCGGTTTTAATGCCGTGCCATTCAATGGTGGAGCTATGGAGCATGCAACAAATATCGCTTATCCAAATTTCGGTATTGATGGTGACCTGACTTACGAAACATTATTCGCTCACGAACTTGGCCACCATTGGTGGGGCAATACCGTTACCTGTAAAACGGCAGAAGATATGTGGATCAACGAAGGCTGGGCTTCATATTCAGAACGGGTGTTCCTAGAATGGATATATGGTAAGGACAGATATGATGAAGATATATCCTCAAATCACAGGGCCGTTTTGCATTATGCGCATTTACGAGATGGCGACACCTTACCTATTTCGGGCATAGGACACAACCATACCTATGGTAGTCATGTATATGATAAGGGTGCTGACGTCGTACATACACTGCGTGGGTATATGGGAGATTCTTCTTTTTTTGAGGCGGTTCAAACCTTTTTAGTCAAGTTTAAGTTTCAGGATGTTTCAAGTACAGACTTGGAGTCACATTTTCAAAACTATACGCAGCAAAATTTGAAGGCATTTTTTGAGCAATGGGTGTATAATCCTGGATTCCCACATTTTGCTGTCCTCGGATTTGATGCTAAACCTAAAGGAGACAAATACCTTACTTCTTTAGTCGTTGGACAACGAAAACGTTTCGCCCCTGATTTTTTCGATAACGTACCAATGGATATAACGTTTTACGCCAAAGACTTTTCAACCCAAACGTATACCATAAGGCTTGGTAAAGAAAGGCAACAAATGATGCTGGAAACAGATTTTGTCCCCGTTTATGTTGCTTTAGACATGCACAAAAAAATTAGTGACGCGATAACGGATGATTACAAATGGATAAAAGATACGGGTTCGTACGAGTTTGGCGATGCAATGATGACGGTTCAGGTAAAGTCAAGCAGTGATTCTTCGTTAGTGCGCGTTGAGCATAATTGGGTGGGTGCTGATAGCTATTTTAATAAAGAATTGCCTTTTATTTCTCGCGAGCGGTATTGGAACATCGACGGTGTTTGGAATTCGAATTTCAAAGCAGATGCGACGATCGAATACTTCGGTAGAGAAACGGGTAATTCTTATTTGTTAGGATATTTGGACGTCGATTTGATTCGAAATACGGAAGAATCTATGGTGCTCATGTATCGCTCTAGCCCAAGTGCAAATTGGGAAGTTTGTGCGGATTATACTTGGAAAATGGGTTCCAAATACGACAAGCGTGGTTCATTTACCATTCACAATGTGCAGAAAGGACAATACGCATTTGCGGTAAACGAAGCCGATCGATTAAGTGTGAAACCAACACCCACGCAATCAACCAAATATGTGTCTGTGTATCCAAACCCAACCACCGATACGCTAACCATGCAGATAATAGACGCCAAAGGAAGTTTGGTTGAAATTACAGATGGCAACGGTCGATTGGTTGCTGAGTTTGCCCCAACGTCAAATGAATATCGGAAACAGATAAACGTTACTAATTGGGCGAAAGGCATATACTATATTGGCGTAGTGATGGATAACAAGCCCTATCAACCAAAACGCGTTTTAGTACGATAGTACACTCATAATCTGCTGTTTAATCTACAGACCAGTGTATAGGTTGCTTGCCATTGTTGATCAAGTATGCGTTGCATTTTGAAAAGTGTCGGTTGCCAAACCAATACCCTCTATTGGCACTCAAAGGACTCGGGTGGCCGCTCTCTAAAATCAAATGCCTATTCCTGTTGATCTTTTTCCCTTTTCGTTTGGCGTAACCTCCCCATAGCATAAAAACCAAATGGTTATTGCTTCTACTAATGCCTTCAATAATGGCATCAGTAAATGGCTCCCAACCTTTGTTTTGATGAGACCCTGCCTTTGTAGCCTCAACCGTTAGCGTAGCGTTTAGTAGCAACACGCCTTGTTTTGCCCAGCGTGACAAATCTCCATGCGGGGCAGGTTGAATGGATAAATCCGTTTCAAGCTCTTTGTAGATATTGGACAACGACGGTGGGAGCTTAATTCCTTTTCTTACAGAAAAACAAAGTCCGTCAGCTTGGCCTTGTCCATGATAAGGGTCTTGACCAATAATAGCCACTTTGATGTCGTCTAATTGACAGGCATTTAAAGCAGCAAAAATGTCTTTTTCAGGTGGGTAAATTATTTTACCCGATACTTTCTCTTGAGCTAGGAAGTCTTTTAATTCTGCGAAATAGGTTTTATCAAATTCACCTTGAAGCAAATCCAACCAAGATTCGTCAAGCTGTATTCTATTTGGCATTTTGTTCAATATCATCCTTTGGGTAATAAGGACTTGGCTTAACGAGGGTGTTGTACATATAATAGGCCGACCCAGCTAACACTATGACAAACACAACCAAAGCAATCAATTTTTTAATTTGAGAAGATTTCATACGCATAAAAAAGCCCAACAAATTTACACTTGTTGGGCTTCGAAATGTTATTCTTTTCTAATTGCCGTCGTTCCCTAAGAAACTGTAGTTTTTACTTAGGTTAAGCATTTGCTCAACATAGCCTTCCGTATAGGTAACTTTTAAATCTTCAAAAGTTTCACCGTTCATAACTGGGGTTAATGTTGATTGTACAAAACCGCTATATGGAGCTAGGTTAAATTGCTCGTATCGGGCTTTAACTTCTTTCATTATGTCTTGGTCAGCAACTATGCCATAGCCTTCAACCAATTTCTCGGCTGCTGCAAAGTCACCTTCAGATTTTAATCGTTGAATTTCGCGAAGAAGGTCACCAAATAAGTTGCGTAGTTTTTCGTAATCATTAACAACAAAATAAGTCTTACCGCCTTCAACAACTTTCTCGATTACGTTTTCGTCAGCGCCCTTTTCGTAACACCACGAAGCGATAAGTTGACGGTTTCGCATGTGGTCTTCTTCCACGTTGTCGCCTGGTTCTAACCTACGTAATTGTAGCATCATGCCATTCATGATATAACTGTCGTATTCAGATTTCCCAACATCTAACGATTCCATCAATCCTAAATCAACTAATTTTTGATCGTATATGTAGTACAAAGCGACTAAGTCAGCACGCGCTTCTTCAAGTGTATTGCTGTAATTTTTCAAAGTCTCTTTTGGAGTTCCTATGCCTTCGTTTATCTGACCAGAGGCATGACCTATTACTTCGTGCATAGCCGTATGTAACTTTCCAGCTAATTTTCCATGTTTTTTTACGCGGTCTTGAGATTCTTTTGATAGGTAAAATTCTTCTGTCGAACCACTTCCAGATGCATCGCTGTATGCCTGAACAATGTTTCCTAAACTTACAGACTTTGATCCATGGTTTGCTCGTATCCAGTTACTGTTTGGTAAGTTAACACCGATTGGTGTTGCAGGAGCAGCGTCTCCGCTTTCCATTACGGCATTTACAACCTTATAACTTACACCTACCACATTAGCTTTTTTGTGCTCATCCATAATAGGTGAGTTGTCTTCAAACCATTGTGCGTTTTGACTCATTATTTGCATTTGTTCTGAGGCTTGAAAGTCTTTTATTTCAATCACTCCTTCGAATGCGCCTTTGTAGCCAATGGCATCACCATAAACTTCAATGAAACCAAGAATGAAATCAATATCTCCTTCGGTTGAGTTAATCCAAGCTAGGTTTGTTCTGTCCCATGTGTTCAAGTCACCAGTTTGGAAGTATTCGATTAGCAGCTTGAGGTGCGCAGCTTGTTCGTCGTTTTCTGCTACAGTGTTTGCTTTTTCAAGCCAATACACCATCTTTTCTAATGCACCAGAATATAAACCACCAACCTTATAGGTTAGGTCTGTGAGTACACCATCAACTTTAACCAACCTAGAGTTTAGTCCATTTTCGATTGGTTGTTTGTTACCCTCAATCATTTGGCTTTTGTAATGTGCAATGGCTTCATCTTCAGTAATGCCGTCACCGTAATAATTGTTTGCAGAAGCTTGAATCTTGTCAAATCCTTTGTCTTTAACAACTTTCTTTGGTGCCATCGTGTCGTCGAACATGAATGGTTTCAATTTCTCGATCATTGCTTCACCATCTTCTCCTTCAATGGTTGGCCAGTTCGCATCTGGAGAGTTGGCAACCAATTCGTCGAAATATGAATCAGAAAATGCTGGAATAATCTTTTTCTCAGAGTAGTGGTGGTGGATACCATTGCTAAACCAAATTCTCTTTAAATATATTTCAAAGTTTTTCCAATCTTCGGTGGTTTTGTCACCATTGTAATTTTGATAAACCTCTTCTAAAGTTCGTCTAATTTGAATGTTGTGTTTGAAATTTGAAGCATAAATGATGTCTCTACCACTCAATGCAGCTTGAGAAAGGTAATACACCAATTCCTTCTGCTTGACAGATAATTTGTCAAATCCAGGTACTTGATATCTTAGAACCTGAATGTCAGCAAAACGATCTACTTTTACTTCGAAAGCCTTTGAATCACTGGTTGATTCAGCTACTTCTGTATTGGTCGTATCGCTTTTGCAAGAGGCTAATCCAACTGCTAAAGCAATAAATAATACAATCTTGTTTGTCATAATATTTTGAAATCTCTTTTTTTGTACTCGTGCAAATCAACCATTTTTTTTTGAGAAACCGATGTTCGGTCTAACACACAGCAAAACATAACCTTATACATGTTATACTATTTGATAAAATTCACCATACTGCTGTATTCAAGGATATACTTCAAAAGAGTCTTCATATCTGGGACAGAAAATATACCAAAAGACCAGCCTGTCTTTTTAGCGTCTAACCACAGTAATGGGTTTATAGACGGAACAATGGTAAGTGCGCTAATTTTTCCAAAATCAACCAGAATCTTTGTACGTGGAGATGTTTTCGGAAAGGGTTGGGCTAATTTTATACTGCGGAGCCTAAAATTGATTCCAATTTATCGGGCAAGAGATGGCGATGCCCGTACCAATCGAGACGGAAACAATAAAAGTTTTGACCAACTGTACGCAGAATTCAAGAAAAACAGAATCGTATTAATATTTCCTGAAGCTGATGCCCAAATTGAAAAACGGTTGAGGCCGTTAAAAAAAGGGATGGCGAGAATGATAATCGATATGCAGAGTCGCGGTGACAAAGACATGGAAGTTGCCGTTGTGCCCTTCGGGTTAAACTACACGCACTACAAACGTCATCGAAATGAGCTCATGATCAGTTTTTCGAAACCTGTTTATTTGAAAGACTACCTGAAAGAAGATGGAAGTGAAAGGGAGGCTTATAATGCGCTCACGACTGACGTAGGTGAGCGGATTAAAAAGGAAATGGTTGACGTCAATATTGGCGACGACGAAGTAACTGAAACGGCATTAAGGATTGTACGTTCCGAACGACGTGTGCCGATTGTGAAGTTTTGGGTTGGCTCAAAGGCAAGGTTGCAGGCGGAAATCGATACTGCCAACAAGATAAAATTTAGTGACCCAGACAGTACCTTAAGAACAGTTCTTACAAGATATCAAAATGCGTTGGATGGGTCAAATACATCAGAGGTGGGGTCTCGATCGGTCAAATTATGGGAATATACTTTTTGGCTAATTTTCATCATTCCTTCTAGTCTTTCATGGTTGATTACAAGATGGGGCTTGTTTTTTGGGAAGCGCTTGGTTGATGCCAAAGTGAAAAAAGATGAACTGTATGAAAGTATCTACTTTGGTGTTGGATTGGCTTACAACTGGATCTTGATGCTTGTGGGTTACCCGTTATGTGCTTTGTTTTTCGGTTGGTGGGGAATAGTAGGGTGGTTTATTTTTAGATGGTTGTCAATTCCATACCAACACTGTCGAGAAATTATGGCGCATTTTTTAGCCCGTAAAGCTTGGAAAAAGAATGCGGATGAGCTTGATACATTGCGTGGCGAAGTCTTAGCAGAATTATCTTAACCAGGTGTTGTAACCTGTCGTAAACACCTAAATTTGCGCCATGCCTAGCATTGCATTTTATACCCTTGGCTGTAAGCTCAATTTCTCTGAAACTTCCACCATTGGCCGCCAAGCCAAAGAGGAAGGATTTGAAGTCGTAGATTTTACAGAACCTGCTGATATATATGTAATCAATACATGTTCGGTTACCGAAAACGCTGATAAAAAATGCAAGCGTGTTGTCAAGGAATCGAAAAAAAATAACCCAGAATCTTCCGTGGTCGTTATAGGGTGTTATGCACAACTAAAACCCAAAGAAATTATAAATATTGATGGAGTTGATATGGTACTTGGCGCAGCCGAGAAGTTCAACTTGATGGAGCACCTTCAAAGCATAAAGGTGACTCCTAAGCAGATATTTAATGCGAATATCAAAGAAACCAATGTGTTTATTCCTGGATTTTCGGTAGGGGATAGAACGAGAAGTTTTATGAAGGTGCAGGATGGCTGCGATTATTTTTGTTCTTTTTGTACAATTCCATTGGCACGAGGCAAAAGTAGAAGCAATACGATTACTGAAACTCTTAAGGTGGCCAACGAAGTGGCACAAACAGAGGTGAAAGAAGTGGTGTTAACCGGCGTAAATATTGGTGATTTTGGTGTCGATACGGATGAGTCGTTTTATGACTTGGTGGAGACTTTAGATCAGGTTAAGGGAGTCGATAGGTTTCGAATTAGCAGTATAGAGCCAAATTTGCTTGAAGATCGTATCATCGAGTTTGTGGCTAACTCGAAACGGTTTGTTCCTCACTTTCATGTGCCTTTGCAGAGTGGGAATGACGAGATTTTGCAAAAAATGCGGCGCAAGTATTTGTCAGATTTATATGTAGACCGTGTAGCAAATATCAAAACTGCTATGCCACATGCCTGTATTGGTGTAGATGTTATTGTCGGGTTTCCTGGAGAGACTAAAGCACATTTCCTAGAAACCTATAATTTCTTAAACGAATTGGATATAAGTTATCTTCACGTGTTTCCATATTCTGAGCGTGCAAATACTACAGCTAAGAAGCTTGCCGGAAAGGTGTCGAAGGTTGAAAAGACAGAACGTGCTGATATGCTGCGCATTTTGTCGCATAAGAAACGCATGGCGTTTTACAGAAAACATTTAGGAGAAACAAGGACAGTGCTTTTTGAAGGAGAGAATAAAGATGGATTGATGTATGGGTTTACGGATAACTACATCAAAGTTGGCTTGCCTTTCGATAAATCGCTGGTCAATCAGTTGGTTGACGTAAAGTTGCTTGATCTTAACGCGGATGGTGTGGTAACTATAGAACGCGTTGAAGCCAACAGCATTGTGTGACGTTCGGCTATAAATTGGAGTAGCCGGACTAAATTGAATTAGCAATATCCATATTTTTTAAAGTATTTCGCACGAATTAGAAATCTATGTTTCCAAATTTTTATTATGTATTCAAAGACCTGTTGGGCCTAGAAATACCAGCTTTGGTATTTGTGAATACATTCGGATTTTTTGTGGCAATCGCATTTTTGCTTGCCAACTATACCATGCGACTTGAGTTAAAGCGCAAAGAAGAAGAAGGTTTACTGCAAGGAACTCCTGCAAAACAATGGTTTGGTAAACTTCCTACGGCTATGGATTATATATCCAATGCAGCGATGGGATTTATATTTGGTTGGAAGTTCTTATACCTTTTTACAAATGCCAGTAATTTATTTGATGACCCACAAAGTCACATTTTAAGTTCTGAAGGGTCGATAGGTCTTGGTTTACTTGCCGCGGCTGTAGCTGTCGGGTTTAAATACTACGATGCGAGAAAAGTAGCAAAAGAATATCCAAAACCCGTTTTAAAAGATACAACCATTCATACCTACCAGCGCATGGGAGCCATTACGTTGGTTGCTGCAATTGCTGGGTTGCTTGGTGCTAAGATATTTGACCACATGGAGCATTGGGATGAGTTTATTGAGAATCCCTTAAATGCCTTTTTGGATCCTTTTAGTGGGTTGACTTTTTACGGCGGATTGATTTGTGGTGGAGCAGCTGTGCTGTGGTATGCAAAGAAATACAACATTGGATGGAAACATATGTTGGATGTTGGTGGGCCAGCGATGATGTTGTCGTATGGCGTGGGTAGAATTGGTTGCCACATGTCTGGAGACGGTGATTGGGGTCAGGTAAATAATTTAACCAAGCCTGGTTTCTTGCCAGATTGGATGTGGGCATATACGTATCCCAATAATGTTGCAGGTATCTGTGATGCAGAAGCGCATACCGCATGTCCTCCAGGACAGATTCCAGAGTTGGTATTGCCTGTATGGCCAACACCATTGTACGAAGCCATGATGTGTATTGGTTTGTTTTTTGTCCTGTGGTATCTACGCAAAAAAATCTCAATTCCTGGGGTAATGTTTAGTGTTTACCTTTTTCTTGCCGGTTTCGAGCGGTTTTGGATTGAAAAAATTCGTGTGAATGCAGTATATAAAATAGGTGGTATGGAAATCACTCAGGCTGAATTAATCTCTGTAGGTATGATGATTGGGGCAATCGCATTGTTTATTTATTCTCGAAAAACAAATACACTCAAGTCGTCTCTTGATGAAACCCCAACTGATGCTACCTCTTCCTAAATTGAGCAATCTTAGGGTTATGATGTATCTCATTTTATTACGCGTGTAGGTTTGAAATTTACGTTTACTAGAAATTAATCGTTGGGCGGTAGTTTAACCTTGTACTTTAATATGCGCACAGGGTTTCTTTCAAATTTAAAAGAGAAATTTTCGTCGTATACGGTCAGTTGACCATTCCTTAAATCAATGGCTTGTACTTGCTGTAGTTCATTGTTAGCCTCCCCAAAAACATTTGTTCCTTCTACACCAGTTCCAGCAAGCGTTTGTAGTTTTTTACCGTCCCATATCATAATGTAGTTATCCGAATAAAATGCGGTGTATTCCCCACTGCTACTGGCGCATAATCTGTCTTCATATTTACTTGTACCACTAAATGTTAAGCCAAGTTGAAACAAAGTGTCGATGTTATATAAGCCGGTCTCAACGGAGTAAACCGTTTGTGTAAATTGGTTATAGCCATTGCTGTTAATGGTAACCCCATTGCTGCTTGTTGTTAATCGGCAATCTCCAGTACCGTGCAGATTCTCTTTAATTCCTAGTATTTGTTTTTGTAAAAAAAAGCCGTCACGTTCCGTATACAAACAGTATCTGCCAACACCGGAAGTATCTTCTTCAAAGGTCAAAAAAGCAAAGTCTTTCCGCAAATCTGAACCAACAAAGCCCATGAATTTCAATCTAGGAATAATTTCAGTTGACTCGGGATAGTAGTGCCAAGTAAAATAGTAGTTGCCGTTTTCGTCAAATAGGTGCACATTTTGCAATCCGCCCTTAACCATTCGCTCAGGCCAGTCAAGTCGTACGTAGTACAAATCGCCTAAATCTGAAAACCCAACTTTTCCTATGTTGTGTACATTGTCAACGTCGTCGTGCCACCGGTCCATCGCATTCAAATTGTATTCTGTTTTGCCTAATTCCCCCATACGCACTGGATTTGTCGCCTCTTTTACTGCTGTTAATGTCGATAGCATTCTTGGATATTTCTGCTCCCAATGGTGCTGATTGATTTTAAAAATAGAATCACGAATGGTTGGAACGGATTGGAAACTTGTGTTTGTGGCTAACATCGCTCTTCTAACAAAATAGGCTGAGGCATACTGTGCCATCTGGCTGCTGTCTTTTGGGTATTGAACGTTAATGCAGTCACAATTTTGATGGATGTCGCGATTCACAATTGTGAACTGCTCTGAATCTTCCACAGCGTTGTTTATTGATTTTAATAACGCTAAATATCGGTTCTGTAATCGCGCTAGTTTTGATTTCGGAGAGAATGATGCGATCAAACACATACTCGCCATGTCGGCAATGTATTCATTGCAGTTTAAGTTCTCATATTTGCCACTATGCCTTTGTGCAAGATGATGTCCTAACTCATGCGACATAAGCATTAATACATTGTACTGAGCAAGTGCTTTGGCTTCCTTTTCGTTAGAGAAAAAATCATCTGGCTTCCATTTGGAATGGGTGAGGTGCTTGCTCCATGTATTCCAATACTGTTTTGTTTGACTGTCTGCTGGGAACGCGCTAACGGCAATGATTGGTCTGTGATAGACATTATTATAATAATTGTATAGAGCAAAAGGAGAGTCTTTATACCAATATAAATCTGGACTTACCGACAAGTCTTGACTTAAGAAGTACGACTCCAAAATAGCTGTTGTGCCTTCGAAGTCACTGGACTTGATGGCAGAATAAAGTCGCTTTTCAAAAGATTTTTCTTTGGCATATGTGTCAAAGGATATGCAACAGAAGAAAACAACAGAAAATACTATTGGGACGCGTCTGTGTATTTTGGTCATGTGCCGAAAATACAAAAATCGGTAAGGATTTAGGTTTTGATGTTGGTGCCGATCATGAAGCCACCAGTCCAAGCAGCTTGGAAGTTAAACCCTCCAGTAACGGCATCAATGTCCAATACTTCGCCAGCTAAATACAAATTTGGAAATCGTTTAGCACTAAAATCAGTAAAGTCGATTTCTGATAAATCCACTCCGCCAGAAGTAACGAATTCGTCTTTATTGGTGCTTTTCCCTGTTACTTGAACATTGAGTTTTAACAATAGGTCTGTGAACTTACGAATCTGTTTCTTTCCAATTTCAGCATAGTTACGGTTGCTGGTTATCCCACTGAGTTCGCAACAGCGTTGCCAAAACCGCTTCGGAATATCTAATATGGGTTTGTTAATGACGTGTTTCTTAGGATTTGTTTCCTGCTCTAGTTTGATGGCCGTAATAAGTTCTTTCTCAGATATCCCCAGCCAATTTATCGTTATTGGGAAATTGTAATTCAAGCCATGTAACTCTCTTGCTCCCCAAGCGGATAATTTTAATATAGCTGGTCCAGATAAGCCTTCATGTGTAATTAGGATTGGACCAGATTGTTGAATTGGCTTGCCTCCAACCTTTACCGTTGCATTAGGGAAACTAACACCTGGTAAATCGGCGAATAGTTCCTGTTTGCAATGAAAAGTAAACAAGCTTGGTACAGGTGGAACAATGGTTAATCCCATTAATACTAGTGATTTCCAGATAGCAGGACTGCCACCTGAAGCAATAATCAAAACGTCTGTTGCCATATCGCCTGAAGACGTCTGAATTGTCCACAGAGAGCTTTTCTGGATAAAGCCTGTAGCCCTGTAACCGAACTTAACTTCGATGTTAAGCTTGTCTGCCTTAAATACTAAGGCGTTGGCAATAGATCTCGAATCGTCACTTATTGGAAATACCCGCCCGTCTGATTCCGTTTTTAGACGAACACCTTCCTTCTCAAACCAATTTTGTGTGTCGCGACAGTTAAAAGATTTGAATGGTTCTAATAATTGATGCTCACCGCGAGGGTAATGTTTTACTAGCTTTTCTGGTTCCCATATGGCATTGGTAACGTTACATCGACCACCACCAGAAATCAACACTTTCGAAAGCGCCTTGTTGCTGCCTTCCAAGATAACCACTTCTGCATCAGTATTTTTTTCGGCGGCATGAATTGCGGCAAAATACCCAGCTGCGCCGGCTCCTATGATGGTAATTCTTTTAATTATTAATTCTTTTTACAAAGGTAGGAATAAGGGAGTTACCACCCCTAGAACCCCGTTTTCATTTTTTCTTTAAAAAAAAACGAAACAGACGTGTCCGCCTGCCGGCGGAAAATCAAGACTTCTGAACTTTTCTTTGAACTCTACGTAAATCTTTTCGTTGCTTAGGGCTTCCGCCCTATAACTGGATTTCATTCTTTTTAGGCAAAAAGAACGAAACAAGAAAAGCCTTAAAATAATAAGCCCTTCGTTTTGGCACGCTCAACCTTCCACCTCATCTAGGCCACCAAAACCCTTACCGCACATCGCCGATTATTTTTGGCCGTGCACACTTCGTATCATTGCAATATTTACCTGACGACGAACAAGAGCGTTGGCCTGACAGAAATGCGGGGGAGCGGTAGGGAGAATTGAAGATGGTTTAGAAAATCAGCAAAAGTGCTTGAGACTTTTGTTAGATTTTTTTGGCATCTGCAAGAGCGGGAAGGAAGCATATTTCTATCGAACGTTTTTGCCTACTTTTTGCGTTCAAAAAGTGGGATCGGTTATAGGGCGATAGCCCTAAAAGTCAATCAGATAAAAGACTTTCCGCCGGCAGGCGGACACAGTTTGTTTACTTTTTGGTCCCCAAAAGTGAAAGCGGGTTAAAGGGTTGTTAAGCCCTTATAGAACAATTTGAAATAAAAAAAATCCCGAAGCATGACCCCGGGATTAAAGTGTCCATACAGACAATTAGGATATGAAGTACCTTATTCCTTCGTATACACTTGATACAAGCGTTTGGCCTTTTTCATTAAAGTCAATAATTCTTCTCTGTCCTCATTAAAATCTGCACCCTTAGCGTCTTGAAGTATGCTTTCAGCAAGCGTAAAATCCTTTTGGTTGATAAACTTGCTTTGACGTAGTTGCTGTGCATATAGCGCTACACCAGATGCGAATTGAAAATCTTGACTGGCAGTACTAAACGATGTAACACTGTTGGTCATGGTCTTTACAAGAAGTTGACTAGTCGTGCCTTTCGGTTGTTTGTATCGCAACTTAACCGTCAACATCTCATCACCAAAATCTGTAAGCGACATATCATTCGGTTTTTGATATTTTAGATCAATTCCTCCTGGTATAGCCTCATCGCTATTACCAGGAATTACTTCGTAGAGTGCTGTCACTGTATGTCCGGCACCTAACTCTCCGCCATCTTTGGTGTCATCGTTAAAGTCCTGTGGAGGCATTTTGCGGTTTTCGTAGCCTATCAACCGATACGCTTTTACATGCTTTGGGTTGAACTCAACTTGTATTTTTACATCTTTAGCAATAGTAAAAAGCGTTGCTCTAATTTCTCGGTTAAACACTTTTTCTGATTCTCTGTATGTATCGATATAGAAGTAGTTGCCGTTTCCATTGTCGGCTATAGTTTCCATTTTTGAATCTTGGTAATTCCCCATTCCAAAACCACAAACTGTGATGAACACCCCTTTGTTGCGGTTATTGACAATTAGTTTTTTCATTTCACTATCCGCACTTTGACCAACATTAAAATCACCATCTGTGCACATGATTACACGATTGTTGCCGTTTGAAATCAAGTTTTCGACCGCTACGTTATAAGCAAGCTTAATTCCTTCTCCTCCAGCTGTTGAACCACCAGCATCCAATTTATTAATCTTTCTTTTTATGTATTCTTTTTCGTTACAAGCGGTTGATTCCAAAGCGAGACCAGCCGCACCAGCATACGTAACAATCGCGATTCTATCGTTAGCGCCCATTTGGTCAATCAACAATTTCATTGATTTTTTAACCAATGGAAGTTTGTTTTCAGAATCCATTGAGCCACTCACATCAATTAGGAAAACCAAATTGCTGTTTTGCTTTTCTGCATAATTGATGTCTTTTCCTTTTAATCCAATTCGTACCAAGTTGTGACTATCATTCCAAGGACAAGTTGCATTTTCGAGATTAATCGAAAACGGCATTCCTGCATCTGGTTCTGGGTAGTTGTAGTCGAAGTAGTTAATAAATTCTTCAACACGAACAGCATCTTTAGGGACAATCGTATTGCCATTTATCTTGGTACGCATAACGGCGTAACTCGCTTTGTCTACGTCTATTCCAAAGGTCGACAGAGGTTCTTGAGTTGGACGTTTATACTCGTTTTCGATTAAGGGTAAATAGGACTCAGTGTTATTTGGTTCGTAGTAGCCCAGTTGGCGGCCAGCTGATAAACCTCCAACTGAATCGGCAACTATACATTGGTATTTCTCATTTTCTACTACACGTTTGGCAGGAATCTGAATCTCACTATTGGCATTAATTTTCAGTTTACCCTTATTTCTGTGTCGTGTAATCTTTGTTGCAGCTAACGTGCCGGTTTGGTGTGTGGCAATCGCTCCAACTCTTCTAGCCGGCAGAGTGCTAATATCTTTAGAGCTTAAGGTTGTTTGATTTACGTCTTTAGTTAATGCATCAGCGTCAACATAATTGCCTACTCCATCAGCGTCTACAGCTGAATTGTCGACAAACCCAATATTGTCAGACGCTTTATATGTCGTCTTATTGTCCAGGTCTCCTGTGGCGAGCGAGAAAGTTCCGCTTCCCGTGTACGCAGCACTTACATCCGGTGCGGTATAACTTAAAGTCAATTGGTCAGTTGACTGAATGTTATCGACGTTGAATGTAATTGGTGTGGTGGGTGAAAAGGCCTGATTTACCTGTGTTTGGCTGGTCTGATCTGTTTGGCCAGAACCAAAGTCCCACGAATAGGTCACTGCTCCAGTATTAACAGTATTAGTATTTGAAAAAGTAACGTCATTTCCCGATGTCAGTATCGAATCTGCACTAACCAATACCGGATTGTCATTGGGTTGATGAACAATTGTGTTTGGATCTCGCAATGCGTCGCCAGCTTTGCCGTCCCAAGGACCAGTGGTTGGTGTTTCGAGTTTAGGTGTTTTAGGTGCAGGTATATTTTCGATATTAACTATTTCGTCTTGATTGGTATCATTGGGGGTAACTGATTTATCGCTTCCCATATTGACTTCAACAATCGCCGGTTTAATCTCGTCTTTAAATACACCGTTTACTGCAAAGATTATGGCCAATGTAGCAGCAATGCCTGTGATCCATCGCCAGTAAACTATGTTTGGTTTATCATCATTGTTTAACGCGGATTCAATGTTGTCCCAAATCTCAGGTTTAGGTTCGTATGTTTTTAGGTTGTTTAACCCTTTTTTATTTTGCCCTTTGTTATTCATTTTCTTCTAGTTTAATTGGTTAGTAATTGTCGCGCTCGTTTTTGAGTCGCTCTCGCAATGTTCTTTTTGCGTGAAAGAGCTGTGTTCGACTCGTACTAACTGAAATGTTTAACATAGATGCAATTTCTGCGTGTTTGTATCCTTCTATCTCCGACAACGTAAACACCGTTCTATACCCTTCTGGTAGTGCTGAAATTTCACGTTCCAAAAGCCTAGATGAAAATGTTTGATAAGAGATACCGACGTCGTGTTTTTCTTCAAAACGTTCGAATCGATTTTCAAAACGAACTTGTTTTGTCGCTTTTCTAATCACGATTGTTTTGATCCAAGACCCAATGGTTCCACTAGACTTAAAAGACTTTAAATCTCTGAAAACATCAATAAACGCATCTTGTAAAACATCATTCGCCAAATCGGCGTCAGAGGTAATTCTGTAAGCAAGCGTGTACATCGCATTGCAATACGTTTGGTACAACTCTTTTTGAGCTTTCCGTTCACCTTCTAAGCATCGCTGCAGCAATGTCTTTTCGGTAATGGTCGGTTCAGAAACAGTTAAAGAAGCTGTTGCAGTATTTGCCATCATGTACTCTAAAGGGTCTGTCTAAGATAAAAACGTTGTATGGCGATAAAAAATATTTTTAACGCTTGGCTTGTTTGTCTTGACTAACGGGTAAATGTATCATTCAACTCTAGTTGATAACACGATCTCCTAAAAGGTAAATGTGGCGGAGTTACTTTTACAAAGTGATCGTCACTTTATAACCGCTATGGCTGCGCATGTTTAAAACGGTTCCATCATCAAAGATTAAGTATTGCCCTTTGATGCCCATCAGTTTTTTCTCGATTAAAGGAACCTTATCTAACTTCAAGCTTTTAACTTTTGGGGGGTAAGCGATAACCGGATAATTAATGGCGATTAATTCGTCATTTGAAGAGATATACTGTTTGAATTGGTTTGGTACATGGGCCTCCATTTCAGCTTTTAGTTCTATCATATCACGTTCTTCAATTTCACCTTTAAGCATTTTTTGCCAACTGGTTTTATCTGAAATAAAGTCCTTTAATGCGACTTCAATCAATCCAGCGGCTTGTCGGTAAGGTGTTTGAGCTAATCTAATCGCCTTTACAGCACCTTGATCCATCCAACGTGTAGGTATTTGTGTGTTTCTCGTTACGCCAACTTTAACACCAGCAGTTTGCGCTAAGTAAACCGTATGTGGCGTCATGTGATTTTTCATTTCCCATTCGAAATCCCGTAGCGCAATCCCTTCATGTATACGACTTAATTCGGGGCGAATAATACTTGGGGAAGCATGGGGAGAGTTCATAAATGCATCGTAACTCATGCCTTCACCAAAAGCTTTTTTTATCTTCTTACCGGTTACCACGCAGTTAATCTCATGCAGAAAGGAAATCTGAATGTCTTTTCCAACAGCTTGATTTAGGCCAATAGGGTCAGTTCTTTCCAAGTTGTCATACAGTCGCAACCCATATTGAACAGTGTCTTGTAGTGCCGTAGCCATCTTCCTGATATTTCCGGTGTATCGCATCAGGCGAAGTTAGCCAAGTTGACTTATTCTGGAATAAACTTTTACTTATTCGAACACCGCATTAGTCTCAACTCTTGGCTTAATTTTGCCGCATGTTGAACAGGTTATCATTATTGGTTTTTGGCTGCTTAGCTGTCGCATCTTGCTCAAAAGTGGAGAAGAAGGAGGCACCGCAGCCACCATTTTTGTTATCGGAAACAAAAAACGAAACACCAACTTACGAAGACGGAATCGCATATTGGGAACAAATGGCTGACCATTACAAGGAAATTGAAATATATAAGTACGGAATGACTGATGCGGGTTATCCATTACATGTAGTGGTAATAGATGGTGAGCGACCATTGCCTATTGGTGCATATAAAACAAGTATGAAACAAACCTTGTTGATCTCAAACGCTATTCATGCCGGAGAACCGGATGGAGTAGATGCGTCCATGTTGTTGGCTCATGATTTAATGACTAAGCCAAGGTCTAAAAAACTTCTAGAAAATACCTCAGTGGTGATTATACCATTTTATAATATCGGAGGTGTCATAAATAGAAACAGCCATTCTAGGGCAAACCAAAACGGGCCGGAGGCTTATGGTTTTAGAGGGAATGCGCAAAACCTTGACTTGAATCGTGATTTTGTGAAATGTGATTCTAAAAATGCACTGAGTTTTGCAACCTTAATCAACGAGTTGGACCCAGACTTTTATATCGAAACACATGTGAGTAATGGCGCCGATTATCCATATACGATTACCTATTTGCCAGCACAAGAAGATAAAATAGGCTTGAGTGTTGGGAGCCATATGCGAACCGAATGGACTCCATTTATAACCAAAAAGGTTTCGGCTGCAGGGTTTAAAATATTTCCATATTTAAATGTACATGGAACAACACCTGATCAGGGGTTTGGTACTTTTTATGATTCGCCAAGATATTCAACAGGCTTCTTAACCTTGCGGCAAACGCCTGGCTATATCACAGAAACACATATGCTTAAGCCTTATCAAAAAAGAGTCGAGTCAACCTATGAGTTTATCCATGCCTGTGTTGAGTTGTTGAGCGCGCAGAGTATCCGTTCAGTAGTTGATAAATCTAGAAAGGCTGTTCAAACAACTGTTGATTTTCCTCTTGATTGGGCGATAGATTCGACCAAGGCAACAGAGATTGCATTTGATGGATATAAGTCAGGGTATAAAAAAAGCGAGGTAACAGGAGAGCCGCGTTTGTTTTATGATCCTGCCCAACCTTATTCAGCGAATATTCCGTACTATCCTGCATTAAAACCAACTAAGCGTGTAACAGCACCAGAATATTACATTCTTAAGAAGGGGTATACAGCAGTAGAAGAAAGGTTAAGGGCAAACGGTGTTGTGTTAAAGCCATTTGATAAAGACACTGTAATCACTTTAGAGGTATACCACATAGATACTTTCTCTTCGGCAAAACAGCCATACGAAAGTCACTACTACCATTTTAACACACGTGTAAAAGCCGGTATTTCTGAAGTGCAAATTCGTAAAGGAGATTGGCTAATTCCATTGGACAATATTCACCGTAGATTTTTGATTGAAGTGCTAGAGCCAGAGGGTCCTGATTCTTATTTTAATTGGAATTTCTTTGATGCAATCCTGCAACAAAAGGAATGGTACTCGGCGTACGTGTTTGAAGATGAAGCTGCAGATTTACTACATGCCGATGCCGAGTTAAAGGCAGAGTTTGATCAAAGGAAAACAGACTTAGATGGGTTCTCGAAAAATCCTCAAGCACAGTTATACTGGATATACACCCATAGCAAAAGATACGAGAAAGAACATTTATGTTACCCCGTTTTTCGTGGAATTGTAGGTTGTTAATTCAACCAGACTTTTTGGAATTTCTTTTGCTCTTCGGTTAAAACTTCTTCAGCAGTAATCTCATATTTAACGGTTTCACTTTTCTTAAGTGCTGCTTTCGCACCATACATTCTCCCGTCACGTGCGTAAACTAGGTCAACCTCAGTGTCTGTATTATAACCAGGAACGCTTGTGTTGATTTTGTCAATTATACGCCAACCATTTATGGATATGAGTTCGTCGTTAACGCTTAACCCAGCTTCCGCTGCACTACTGCCTGAGCGGACAAATGATATAACGCATTTTCCGTTTTCTGATTTTGTTGTTATACCTAAAGAAGGCTTTTCTTCTGCTTTGTTGATCAAGGCGTAGCCAGTTGTTTTTAGGTAGTCGTCATAAGGCAATGCTTCAGTAGTCTTGGTGTAGCGATCAAAGAAGTCATTCATCGGTTTGCCGCAAACATCAGCGCAAGTTTCAACAAATTCGGAGTAACTGAAACCGCGATTGAGGTCTTTGTAATACCTGTTAAATAAGGTAAGCATGACGTCATCTAGTCGTTTGTCTCCATTGGTAGAACTGAAGATTTCTACATCCAACATCCACGCCACGAGCATGCCTTTATTGTAATAGGAAATCGTGACGTTGTTACTGTTCTCATTTGAGAGATACGCTTTCACCCAAGCCAATTTACTCGATTGGTCTAAGGACATAACGTTCTTGCCTGGCTGATTTTCTAACCGGTTAATGTTATAGGCCACCGCTTTGAGGTAGCTTTCATCAGTGTGGAAGCCAGCTCTTTTTAAAAACAAGTCGTCAAAGTAAGACGTAATACCTTCTGCTACCCATAGTAGATCCGTATAATTCTCTTTGTTGTAATCGAATGGGCCTAATTCAATTGGCCGTATCCTTTTTACATTCCATAAATGGAAATATTCGTGAGAAATAAGTCCTAAAAACTTAAGATAAGGCTCCTCTTTATCATACACCCATCTATTGACCTGACTTGTTTGACAGTTGAGGTGTTCGAGTCCGCCACCACCTTTGTCAACGTTTTGGATGAAGTGAATGTACTGATCGCTCGGATGCTTGTTATCAAACATCTTCGCTTCCTCATCCGTTATTTTCTTAAAATCCGAGGTCACCTTTCCCATGTCGTAGTTGCCAGTTCCTATCATTACAATCGTATGTGGCACGCCGGCTGTGTGGTATGTGTTTATGTCAAAGTTTCCTAACGCGACTGGGCTGTCGGCCAATAAGTCGTAATTGGCACATTCGAAAGTATGGTTCGCCTTCTTACTTCTTGGCAAGGGCATTTCAATATTCTTCCATTGCTCAAGCGGTTTGAACAAAATCTCGATTTGTTCATTTTCATAACCCTCGGCATATATAAAAGCGCTTGGGCCATGTAAAAAAGCCATGTGTTGGTCTATATAACTTGTCCTTACGCCAAGTTTAAAGGCGTACAATTCGTAGGTGAAACGCAATTTGTCGCCTTTTTTAGCGGCACATTCCCATGTGTTTTTATCTATGCGAACTGGGTTTGATGAGCCATCACCAGCCTCATACCACACCTTGTCTACATGTTGAGAAAACTCCCGAACCTTATATGACCCTGGTGTCCATACAGGCATGCTGAACCGAACAACGTTTGATTTTGCCTTATCAACTTCGATAGTTATTTGTGCATAGTGTTGATTTGCTTTTGGGAATGACACCTCGTAATTAACCGAGGCATTTAAGTTCGATGCTACCATGTAAATGAATATTAAAGATATAGTGTACCGCATGATTTAATTTATGGATGCAAATATGTCTTAAAAAGATTGTTAGGTGCACGTTTATATCGACAGACAAACAGTCTTTATCTTTTACTGTTTTACTAAACAGGCATTTGTTATTTTTGCCGCACATTTCAGAGATATGAGAACCATACAGTTTAGAGAAGCACTTAGAGAAGCATTGTCAGAGGAGATGCGAAGAGACGAAAAAGTCTTTTTGATGGGAGAGGAAGTTGCTGAATACAACGGGGCTTACAAAGTGAGTCAAGGAATGTTAGAAGAGTTTGGTGAAAAGCGTGTGATCGATACACCTATTGCAGAACTTGGTTTTGCAGGAATTGCCGTGGGTGCAGCAATGAATGGGTTAAGACCCATAGTCGAGTTCATGACGTTCAATTTTTCCTTGGTCGCGATAGACCAGGTAATCAATTCAGCGGCCAAAATGAATTCAATGAGTGGAGGTCAATTTACTTGCCCAATGGTATTTAGAGGCCCTACGGGTAGTGCAGGGCAGTTAGGTGCGCAACACTCTCAAAACTTCGAAAATTGGTATGCAAATACACCTGGCTTAAAAGTAGTTGTTCCATCAAACCCTTACGATGCTAAAGGTTTGTTAAAATCAGCTATTAGGGATAACGATCCTGTTATCTTTATGGAAAGTGAGCAGATGTATGGTTTGAAATGGGAAGTGCCTGAAGAAGAATATTTACTTCCGATCGGACAGGCGCATGTGGTGCAGGAAGGCACAGATGTTACTATTGTCTCGTTCGGTAAAATGATGCGTGTATTAGAAGACGCTGATAAAGCGTTGAAGCAAGACGGCATATCTGCTGAGATAATTGATCTGAGGTCGGTAAGACCATTGGATATTGAGACTATCGTAAAGAGCGTTCAAAAAACCAATAGACTGGTAATTGTTGAAGAAGCGTGGCCTTTAGCGAGTATTTCTTCTGAGATAACCTATGGTGTTCAAAAGAATGCGTTTGACTATTTAGACGCACCTATAGCACGTGTAACAAGCAGAGACGTACCATTGCCATACGCACCAACATTGGTTGAGGCATACTTGCCCAATGTGCATCGTATTGTTGAAGCAGTAAAGCAAGTGTCTTACGCTTAAATCTAAACACAGAATCTAATGTGTTAGTTGTTAGGGATTTATCCTTGACAATGTCATAAGTTTTCTTATCTTTGACTTCATTCTTCGAAAGAAGATTGACTACTACTACGTATTAAGATGAAGATTAGTGCCAAAACAATGGCTGTTGGCCTATGTTTTGCGTTGGGTTCTCTGACGCAAGTATCTGCTCAAATAATTTCTTATAAAAGAAACGCACTTGAATTAAAAGTAGGTGTTGGTGGTACGCTCTTTTTTGGTGATTTAGGTGGAAGTAAAGGAGGGCGAAAAGATGGTTTCTTTGATTATGACGTAGAATCGATGCGTGGTAATACTTCCTTTGGTTTAAAGTTTAACTTTACCAATCGTATTTCGTTAAGAACCGATATGTGTTATGCTCAGGTTGTTGGTAGCGATGCTTTTAGTGGAGACCCAGGTAGGTTCAAACGAAACTTAAGTTTTAGGTCTGATATTTTCGAATTGTCGTTAACTCCGGAATTTGTTATTTACAACTTGTCGAAGCTAGGCCGAAAGAAAACGGCGACTTCAGAGTTGTATGGTTTTGCTGGATTTGGTATACTAAAATTTAACCCACAAGCTGAGATTAATGGCGTTTGGTACGATCTTCAACCACTTGGAACCGAAGGGCAAGGCTTAAAATCTGGTACCAAGTTATATAGCTTACAATCTTGGGTAATTCCTTTTGGTGTGGGGTATAGAAAAAACATCGGACGAAAAACGTATGTTGGAATCGAACTAAGTATGCGTAAGTCATTCACGGATTACATCGACGATGTTAGTACGTCATACTATAGCCCAGATGCGCTTCTGGAAGAACGTGGTGAGGCCTCAGCTATATTAAGCGACAGGACGATAGGTGAATCCGCAAATACGGGAGCAAGTCGAGGTAACTCTAGCAATAACGATAACTACAGCTTTGTTCAAGTAACGTTTAGCAGAAGCATAGGTAAACAAGATGCCAATGCTTCAAAGATGGATAAGTTTTTTGCCAAGTTTAAAACTAGAGATAAATGCCCAGCCTTCAGGTAAGTGGCAGATATCGTCATGAAAAGTTCTTGTTTCGGTTTAAATGCCAAGCCAATATTTTGAGACGCCTTTAGGTGCGGATAACCCGCGCAGTCTATTAAATAGTCGTTAATCTGCATTATCTTTGGCTAGCGCGATGTTTTCACTTCAATTACTTGTATACAAATTGTATAAACGGAGAGTATTCCGATTATTGATGCTGTGTGTTTGTTTTTTTAGTGGAAATCAGGGGTATGGGCAAGTATTAAGCTACAGTAGAAATGCACTAGAATTAAAAGGCGCCGTTGGGATGTCCTTTTTTCTGGGAGATCTTGGTGGAAGCCAAGGGGGGAGGAAAGATGGCTTCTTTGATTTTGACATCCAATCTATTCGAGGTAATGCCTCGGTTGGCTTAAAGTTTGACTTTTCAAATCGGATAGGGTTAAGAACGGATCTCAGTTTTGCTCAGGTGTTTGGCAGCGATAAATTCAGTGAAGATGCTGGTAGGAGAAATCGAAACTTAAGCTTTAAATCCAATATTTATGAACTTACAGTGGCTCCCGAAATAGTTTTGGTCAATTTGTCTTCGTTAGGTCGTAATAAGTTGGCGACATCCGAATTCTATGCTTTTGGTGGTTTTGGCTTTATGCGATACAATCCAAAGGCTGAGTTAAATGGCGTATGGCATGGGATATCGACACAATATTGGGGAAAAGACCTACATCGGTGTCGAGTTGTCTATGCGTAAATCATATACAGACTATATAGACGACGTGAGTGGCACATATTATGATGTAGCTTTGCTTAATGAGAGTCGAGGGCCTTTAGCCGCCGCCTTAAGTGATCGTAAATTAGATGGGCCAGCTAATCCCTACTCAGGCCGAGGAAATCCCAATAACAACGACAATTACGCGTTTATGCAATTTACCTTTAGTCGGTCAATTGGAAAAATAGAGGCAAACGCTTCCGTTATTGGCCAATTTTTCTCCGGTTTAAGGGCAAAAGATAAATGCCCAGACTATTGATAAAATCGGTTTATTTTTTTTAATATCCATTGGTTTTTTTCTAAAAAACTTGGCCTATTGAAATAGGTGTAAAATCCTGTTAAAAATTTATTCAACATCGTTTGATTAATTGTGTCAAAAAACTACCTTTGCACTCCTTTTAAAAATACGGACAGAGAATAATATGCCTACAATTCAGCAATTAGTAAGGAAAGGACGCGTTTCAAGCACGACTAAAAGTAAGTCGCCTGCATTGAATTCGTGCCCTCAAAGACGGGGTGTTTGTACACGTGTGTACACAACAACACCTAAGAAGCCAAACTCGGCAATGAGAAAAGTTGCCAGAGTGCGTCTAACAAACGGAAAAGAAGTGAATGCTTACATCCCTGGTGAAGGTCACAACTTGCAGGAGCACAGTATTGTTTTGGTACGTGGAGGAAGAGTAAAAGATTTACCTGGTGTTCGTTATCACATTGTACGTGGTGCATTAGATACTGCCGGAGTGGATGGAAGAACACAAAGAAGAAGTAAGTACGGAGCTAAAAGACCTAAGAAATAATGAGAAAGTCGAGCGCTAAAAAAAGACCGTTATTGCCGGATCCTAAGTTTAATGATAAAACAGTAACACGTTTTATTAACAACATGATGTGGGGAGGTAAAAAAGAGTTGGCAAGAAAAATATTTTACGATGCTATTGCGATTGTAGATTCTAAGTCCGAAGAAGAAGAAGGAATCGAAGTATTTAGAAAAGCATTGAATAATGTGATGCCAGCTGTTGAGGTAAAAGCAAGAAGAGTTGGTGGTTCAACTTTCCAAATTCCAATTGAAGTTCACCCAGAACGTAAAATTGCATTAGGAATGAAGTGGATGATCAAATATGCTAGATCAAGAAACGAAAAATCAATGGCGGAAAAATTAGCTGGAGAAGTATTAGCTGCTTCTAAAAGTGAAGGTTCGTCAGTTAAGAAAAAAGAAGACATGCACAAAATGGCGGAAGCTAACAAGGCATTCTCACATTTTAGAGCAAGATAGTAATGGCTAGAGATCTTAGATTTACAAGGAACATTGGTATTGCTGCCCACATTGATGCGGGTAAGACAACTACCACGGAGCGTGTACTTTATTACGCTGGTGTTTCGCATAAAATTGGAGAAGTACATGATGGTGCTGCTACAATGGACTGGATGGAGCAAGAGCAAGAAAGAGGTATTACAATTACTTCTGCTGCTACAACTGTATTCTGGCCGTATAGAGGTGATGAGTATCACGTAAACATTATTGACACACCTGGTCACGTTGATTTTACTGTTGAGGTAAATAGATCATTACGTGTACTTGATGGGTTGGTATTCTTGTTTAGTGCTGTTGATGGTGTTGAGCCACAATCAGAAACGAACTGGAGATTAGCGAACAACTATAATGTTGCTCGTATTGGTTTTGTAAATAAAATGGATCGTCAAGGTGCCGATTTCTTAAACGTGTGTAAGCAAGTGAAGGAAATGTTAGGTAGTACTGCTGTTCCTTTACAATTGCCAATTGGTAATGAAGACCATTTTAAAGGTGTTGTTGATTTGATTAACAACAGAGGAATCGTTTGGAATGAAAGCGATATGGGTATGACTTTCGAAGAGGTACCTGTTCCTGAAGATATGTTAGATGAGGTTGCTGAGTACAGAGAAAATCTGTTAGAAGCAATTGCGGAGTTTGACGATACTTTGATGGAAAAGTTCTTTGAAGATCCAGAATCTATTTCTGAAAGAGAAATTCTTGATGCATTAAGAGAAGCAACTATCGGAATGAAAATCGTTCCAATGATGTGTGGTTCTGCATTTAAAAACAAAGGGGTTCAGGCAATGCTTGACATGGTGATGGAAATTTTACCATCTCCAATGGATGTTGAAGCAATTGAAGGAATGAATCCTAAAACGGATGAGCCTACAAGCCGTAAGCCTAGCTCAGATGAGCCATTCGCATCGTTAGCATTTAAAATTGCAACTGATCCTTACGTAGGTCGTTTGTGTTTTGCTAGATCATATTCTGGAATGCTTGATTCAGGTTCATATGTGTTAAACACACGGACGAACAAGAAAGAGCGTATTTCTAGAATCTTCCAGATGCACGCCAACAAGCAAAATCAAATTGACAAATTGCATGCTGGTGATATCGCTGCCCTTGTTGGGTTTAAAGATATTCGTACAGGAGATACGCTATGTGCTGAAAACGCACCTATCGTTCTTGAATCTATGGACTTTCCAGATCCAGTAATTGGAGTTGCGATTGAGCCTAAGACGCAAGCTGACGTAGATAAGTTAGGTATGGCTTTAGCAAAACTTGCTGAAGAAGATCCAACTTTCCAAGTAAAGACCGATGACGAAACTGGTCAAACTGTTATTAGTGGAATGGGTGAGTTACACCTTGAGATTATCATCGACCGTTTGAAACGTGAGTTCAAGGTTGAAGCAAATCAAGGAGCACCACAAGTATCTTATAAAGAAACAATTACTGGTACTGTTACGCACCGCGAAACATACAAAAAGCAAACAGGTGGTCGTGGTAAGTTCGCAGATATCCAATTTGAAATGGGTCCTGTTGATGAAGGCGAAAACGGTTTGCAGTTTATCAATAAAATTAGTGGTGGTGCAATTCCTCGTGAATTTATACCATCAGTAGAAAAAGGCTTCAAAGAAGCTATGAAGAATGGTGTTCTTGCTGGTTACGAAGTAGAAGACTTAAAAGTTACGTTGTTTGACGGATCTTTCCACGCGGTGGATTCTGACCAACTTTCGTTTGAGGTTGCTGCTAAGTCTGCCTTTAGAGAAGCTTGTAAGAAAGCAAATCCTGTTCTTTTGGAACCAATCATGAAAATGGAAGTGGTAACACCAGAAGATTACATGGGAGACATCATGGGTGATTTGAACAGACGTCGTGGTCAAATGGCTGGTGTTGGAGAAAAAGCAGGTTCACAAGTAATTAAGTGTACTGTACCTCTAGCAAACATGTTTGGTTACGTAACACAATTAAGAACAATGTCATCTGGTCGTGCAACTTCAACTATGGAGTTCGATCACTTTGAAGAAGTTCCAAGAGGAATTTCAGAAGAAATATTAACTAAACTTAAAGGTACTTCAAAATCATAAGCAATGGTAAGTCAGAAGATTAGAATAAAGCTTAAGTCGTACGATCACAATTTGATTGACAAATCAGCTGAAAAGATTGTTCGCTCTGTTAAGGTAACAGGAGCTGTTGTAAATGGACCAATTCCATTGCCAACTGAGAAAAAGATCTACACAGTATTGAAGTCGCCACACGTGAACAAGAAAGCTCGTGAGCAGTTTCAATTGTGTTCATATAAGAGATTATTGGATATTTATAGTTCAACTTCAAAAACCGTTGACGCGTTGATGAAGTTAGAGCTTCCAAGTGGTGTTGACGTAGAAATAAAAGTATAGAAATGTTAGGGATTATTGGTAAAAAAGTCGGTATGACTAGTGTTTTTTCTGAAGAGGGAAAAAGCATTCCATGTACGCTTATTCAAGCTGAACCTAATGTGGTTACTCAGCTTAGAACAATTGATACTGACGGTTACCGTGCAGTACAATTGGCTGCTGGTGAGCGCAAGGAGAAAAATACGTCTGCTGCATTGAAAGGTCATTTTGCGAAAGCAAAAACAACGCCTAAGGCATATGTAGCTGAATTCAAAAATTTTAGAGCCGATACAGGTGAAGAATTGAATTTAGGTGACGAAGTAAATGTTGAAATCTTCGAAGAAGGTCAATTTGTTGATGTGATCGCAACGAGCAAGGGTAAAGGTTTTCAAGGTGTTGTAAAACGCCATGGTTTTGCCGGTGTTGGTGGTGCTACTCACGGTCAGCATAACAGATTAAGAGCTCCAGGTTCTATTGGTGCTGCATCATACCCTGCACGTGTATTCAAAGGAATGCGAATGGCAGGTAGAATGGGAGGTAACCGAACTAAAATCACAAACCTACAAATCGTTAAGGTAATGCCTGAAGATAATGTATTGGTAGTGAAAGGTGCGGTTCCAGGTCATAAAGGTTGTTTTGTAATTGTTGAGAGATAATGAAACTGAAGGTAGTAAATAATCAAGGCGCCGCTACAGGCAAAGAAGTAACTCTAGATAAAGCAGTGTTTGGTGTTGAGCCAAACGACCATGCGATCTATCTAGACGTGAAACAGTACTTAGCGAATCAACGTCAAGGAACACATAAGACTAAAGACAAGTCTGAAATTAAAGCTTCTACAAGAAAATTGAAGAAGCAAAAAGGTACAGGTACTGCCCGTGCCGGTTCAGCAAAGTCAGGTATCATGATTGGTGGTGGTAGATTCCACGGACCAAGACCAAGAGACTATAGTTTTAAATTGAATAGAAAATTGAAAGATGTAGCGCGTCGCTCTGCATTGTCTTATAAAGCTGCAGACAAACAAATTACTGTTTTAGATGCAATAGCAATGGACAAAGCAAGCACAAAGAATTACGCTGCACTTTTAAATGGTTTAAACTTAGCAGACAACAGATCTTTGCTTATTACTGCTGAAGCAGAAAGTAATGTGACTTTATCGGCTAGAAACCTGCCAAATGCAGAAGTGGTTACATGTGATACATTAAACACTTACAGCATTCTTAAGGCGAAGAATATTATCATCACTGCTGATGCAGTGACTAAATTAACTCAAAATTTTAAAGCGAATTAGAATGGGAGTTGTAGTAAAACCTTTGATTACAGAGAAGTCAAACATGTTGGCTGAAAAGCTAAATCAGTATGCGTTTATTGTTGACTTAAACGCGACTAAGCCTGAAATCATCAAGGACGTTGAAGAAATGTACGGTGTTGAAGTTACTGGCATTAGCACCATGGTTTATAGAGGAAAAAGAAAATTCAGATTTACCAAGTCTGGTGCTCAGAATGGTAAAAAATCGAATTTCAAAAAGGCGGTAATTAGTATCAAAGAAGATCAAGAGATTGACTTCTTCGAAAGTGTATAGATATGGGAATAAAGAGATTAAATCCGATCACACCAGGACAGCGTTTCAGAGTTGCTAACACGTTTGACGAGTTAACGACATCTACCCCTGAGAAAAGTTTATTGGCACCTATGAAAAGGTCTGGTGGACGTAACAATCAGGGTAGAATGACAACGCGTAACATTGGTGGTGGTCATAAGAGAAGATACAGAGTTATCGATTTTAAACGTAACAAAGCTGGTAAGGCAGAAGTTATGTCTGTTGAGTATGATCCAAACAGATCAGCGTTTATTTCTTTGTTGAAATATGAAGACGGAGAAAAGAGATACATTGTAGCCCCTGTAGGAATTGAAGTTGGACAAATTGTTGAGTCTGGTTCTGGTGTTAATCCAGAAATAGGTAACTGTATGCCTCTATCTGAAATGCCTTTGGGTTCAATTATTCACAACATTGAAATGCAACCAGGTAAAGGTGCTGAAATTTGCAGAAGTGCTGGAACAAGCGCACAGCTTTTAGCACGTGATGGTAAATATGCAATTATTAAGATGCCTTCTGGTGAAACAAGAATGATTTTGGTGACATGTATCGCCACAATCGGTACTGTTTCAAACCCAGATCATAGTCTTGTAAGATTAGGTAAGGCTGGTAGAAACAGATGGCTGGGAAGAAGGCCTCGTGTTAGACCAGCAGCTATGAACCCAGTTGATCACCCACAAGGTGGTGGTGAAGGTAGAAACAAAGGTGGACAAGCTCGATCTAGAAACGGTGTGTATTCTAAAGGTTTGAAAACTAGAGATATTAACAAGCATTCGAGTCGATTAATTATCGAACGTAAAAAGAAAAAATAGGTAAATGGCAAGATCACTTAAAAAAGGACCATTTGTAGATTACAAACTTGAGCGCAAGATTGATGCTCAAAACGATGGTGCGAAAAAGTCAGTTGTTAAAACTTGGTCAAGAAGATCAATGATTACTCCTGATTTTGTTGGACACACTATCGCAGTGCACAATGGTAACAAGTTTATTCCTGTGTATGTAACTGAAAACATGGTTGGTCATAAGCTAGGGGAATTTGCTCCTACCAGAACGTTTAAAGGACACACAAGTAGATAACAATGGAAGCTTTAGCAAAATTAAATAACTGCCCTGTATCTCCTAGAAAGATGCGTTTGGTCGCTGACCAAATTAGAGGGAAGAAAGTGGAAGATGCTTTAAACATCCTTAAGTTTAACCAACGACCTGTTTACGCAGAACGCATGGAAAAACTTTTACTTTCTGCTATGTCTAATTGGAGAAATGCCAACGATGGTAATGGATCTGAAGAAGAATGTGTAGTTAAAGAAGTTTTTGTAAATCAAGGACGATCATTAAAAAGAATCAAGCCAGCTCCTCAAGGTAGAGCACACAGAATCCGTAAGAGATCTAATCACATTACGGTTGTTGTGAGTGATAACATTGAAGCAGTAGTTGAAGAAAACGAAACGGAAGCATAAACAATGGGACAAAAAGTAAATCCAATAAGTCTTCGATTAGGCATTGTACGGGGTTGGGAATCTAACTGGTACGGTGGCGATACATTCGCTGAAAAATTAGCGGAAGACGATAAAATTAGAAGATACATCGCCGTTCGTATTCCTCGAGGTGGCATTTCTAAAGTGCTAATCGAAAGAACACTTAAAAGAATAATCATTACTGTACATACGGCTCGTCCAGGTATCGTAATTGGTAAAGGTGGTTCTGAGGTTGATAAAATTAAAGAAGAGATCAAAAAACTAACAAAAAAAGATGTTCAGATTAACATCTTCGAAATCAAACGTCCTGAACTTGACGCTAGATTAGTTGGTTTGTCAGTCGCTCAACAAGTAGAAGGAAGAATTTCTTACAAAAGAGCAATAAAGATGTCCATTGCTAGCACAATGAGAATGGGTGCTCAAGGGATTAAAGTGGTTATTTCTGGTCGATTAAACGGAGCAGAGATGGCACGTTCAGAGCAATACAAACAAGGCCGTATTCCTTTGCATACATTCAGAGCTGATGTTGATTATGCTTTGTCTGAAGCACAAACTGTATATGGTAAGATAGGAATCAAAGTGTGGATCTTCAAAGAAGAAGTGTACGCAAAACGCGACTTATCGATCAACATGGGAATGGGTGATAACAAGAAAACTGATCGTAAGAAAGGTGGATCTAGTGGCCCAAGAAGAAGAAACAACAAGCGATAATAGGAGGATTTAAAGATGTTATTACCTAAGCGTACAAAATTTAGAAAAAAGCAGAAAGGCCGTGTAAAAGGTCTGGCTACGAGAGGACATAGAATTGAATTCGGTGATTTCGGTTTGAAAGGATTAGAAGCTCATTGGATTACATCACGCCAAATTGAAGCTGCCCGTATCGCTTTAAACAGATACATGAAAAGGGAAGGTAAAGTTTGGATTCGTGTATTTCCTGATAAGCCAGTAACGAAAAAACCAGCTGAAGTTCGGATGGGAAAAGGTAAAGGTTCTCCAGAATATTGGGTAGCTGTTGTTAAGCCTGGAACAATCTTATTTGAAGTAGAAGGTGTTTCTCAAGAAGTGGCTCAAGAGGGCATGCGATTAGCAGCACAGAAACTGCCTATCAATACAAAATTTGTTGTTAAACCTGATTATAGCGCATAAGATGACTAACGAGGATATTAAACAAATGAATAACAAAGAGCTTCACGCAACGTTGCGTGAGGAGCGAAAACAACTTCAAAAGATGAAGTTTAACCATGCGGTTTCGCCGATTGAAAATCCTACTAAAATTACAATTAGTAGAAAGACAGTTGCTCGCTTATTAACGGAAATTAACGCGCGAAGTAGCGCTGCTGCAAAAGCTGAATAATAGTTTCAAAAATGGAAAGAAACTCGAGAAAAGAAATCACAGGGACTGTTGTTAGCAACCGAATGGACAAGAGTATTACTGTTTCGGTTGAACGTAAAGTGAAGCACCCTAAATACGGAAAGTTCGTAAAGGCAACATCTAAGTTTGCTGCACACGACGAAAAAAATGAATGTAACGTAAATGACATCGTTAAAATCATGGAAACTCGTCCGTTGAGCAAAAACAAAAGATGGCGATTAGTGGAAATTGTAGAAAAGGCGAAGTAAGATGATACAACAAGAGTCGAGATTAAAAGTTGCGGATAACAGTGGTGCTAAAGAAGTACTTTGTATCCGTGTGTTAGGAGGAACAGGCAAACGTTATGCACGAGTTGGAGACAAAATCGTTGTAACCGTAAAATCTGCTATCCCTTCTGGTAATATTAAGAAAGGTGCTGTATCACGTGCAGTAGTTGTTCGAACTAAGAAAGAAATTAGACGAGCAGATGGATCGTATATCAAATTCGATGACAACTCATGTGTGTTGTTGAATCCGCAAAACGAACCACGTGCAACGCGTATTTTTGGCCCTGTTGCTAGAGAATTGAGAGATAATCAGTTTATGAAAATCGTGTCATTGGCACCTGAAGTTTTATAAGAATGGAAAGAAAAGCGAATACACCAAAATTGCACGTCAAAAAGGGAGATACCGTTAAGGTTCTTTCTGGAAAAGACAGAGCAAAAACGGGAGAGATTGTTGCCGTTTACCCAAAGGATAGAACAGCTATCGTAAAGGGTGTTAATATGGTAACAAAACACCGTAAACCAGATGCGGATAATCCAAATGGTTCTATCGTAAAATTAGAATCACCAATCCGTATTGATAAATTAATGATTGTAGTTAATGGTGAGGCTACGCGCATCGGACGAAGAAGAAACGACGCGGGTAAACTTCAGCGATATTCAAAGAAAACAGGAGAGTTTATATAATGTACAGCCCTAGTTTAAAAAACAAGTACAGAAACGACGTTGTTCCAACGCTGAAAGAAAAATTCGGATGGACAAACGTTATGCAAGTACCTAAGCTTCAAAAGATTTGCCTTAACCAAGGTGTAGGTCGTGGAGTAGCAGACAAAAAACTTGTAGACACAGCGGTGCAAGAAATGACACTTATAGCTGGTCAACAAGCAATACCAACAATTTCGCGAAAAGCGATCTCTAACTTTAAGTTAAGAGAAGACATGGCCATTGGTTGTAAAGTAACATTACGTGGTGACAATATGTATGAGTTTTTAGAAAGACTTGTAGCTATTTCATTGCCTCGTGTACGTGACTTCCAAGGGGTTAGCGATAAAGGATTTGATGGTAGAGGAAATTACACAATGGGTGTAACCGAGCAAATCATCTTTCCAGAGATTGACATCGATAAAGTAAACACCATTAATGGTATGGACATCACATTTGTGACTACTGCTAAAAACGATGTTGAGTGCTTGGAGCTGTTAAAAGAATTAGGAATTCCATTTAAAAACCAGAACAAATAGTATGGCTAAAGAATCAATGAAAGCGAGACAGCGCAAGCGTGAAAAAATGGTTGCACGTTATGCCGCTAAAAGAGAAAAGTTAAAGGCTGCTGGTGATTACGACGCCTTGCAAAGAATACCAAGAAATGCATCTCCTGTAAGATTAAGAAACAGATGTAGCATTACTGGTAAGCCAAGAGGATACATTAGAGACTTCGGTCTTTGCAGAAACATGTTCCGTCAAATGGCTAGTGATGGGAAAATTCCTGGTGTAACAAAAGCAAGCTGGTAGTTTTAAAGAGAAGATTATGAACACTGATCCAATAGCAGATTATTTAACAAGGTTACGTAACGCAATTAAGGCAAACCACAGAATCGTGGAAATCCCAGCGTCTAACCTTAAAAAGGATATTACTAAAGTACTTTTTGACAAGGGGTATATCTTGAACTTCAAGTTTGAAGATAATGGTCCTCAAGGCGTAATTAAAGTTGCTTTGAAATACCATCCTTTAACGAAGATACCAGCAATTAGAGAGCTGAAAAGAATTAGCAAGCCTGGTTTACGTCAATACCGAGATTCAAAGAATTTACCTCGTGTAATCAACGGATTAGGTATTGCGATTATGTCAACGTCAAAAGGCGTAATGACAGATAAAGAAGCAAGAAAAGAAAACGTAGGTGGCGAAATACTTTGCTACGTATCATAAAGAAACAAAACGATGTCTAGAATAGGAAATAACCCAATTTCGATCCCTAGTGGAGTAGAAATTAAGTTTGAAAGCGACGTAGTTTCTGTAAAGGGACCTAAAGGTGAGTTGAATCAAAAAATTGACTCAAGTATTGGAGTTGATATTGATGGCGATACACTTAAAGTAACCCGTTCAACTGAGCAAAAACAACACAAAGCAAATCACGGTTTGTATCGTGCGTTAATTAGTAACATGATTACTGGTGTAACAGAAGGATACAAAACGCAACAAGAGTTGGTTGGTGTTGGTTATAAAGCTGAAGTTAAGGGTCAAATTTTGGAGATGAATCTTGGTTTTTCTCACAATATTTATGTTCAGATTCCTGAAGAGATTAAAATAACTGCAGAAACGGTTAAGGGTAAAAACCCAACCGTTACAATGGAAAGTCACGACAAGCAATTGATTGGTCAAGTGGCTGCGAAAATTCGTTCATTAAGAAAACCTGAGCCGTTTAAAGGTAAAGGGGTTCGATTTGTTGGAGAACACATTAGAAGAAAAGCTGGTAAATCAGCTGCTAAGTAAACGTATTTATTATGTCAACGGTAAAGTTTAAAAAGAGATTAAAGGTAAAAAGAAGAATCCGTAAAAACGTTTTCGGGACTGCTTCTAAACCTAGATTGTCTGTTTTTCGAAGCAATAAGCAGATCTATGGTCAGCTAATTGATGACGAAAATCAACGTACGATATTGGCGTTCTCATCTGCTAAAGCAGTTGATATTGCTGGAAACAAAGTGACTCAAGCTTACGAAGTAGGAAAGCAGTTGGGCGCTCAAGCAGTAAGTAACGGTGTTGAGGAAGTTGTATTTGATCGAAACGGTTATGTCTACCACGGTAGAGTTAAAAGTTTTGGCGATGGAGCACGTGAAGGGGGATTAAAATTTTAAGAGATTATGGCAACGCAAACATTAAAAAGAATCAAAACCACTGATTTAGAGCTTAAAGATACCGTTGTTGGTATTCAGAGAGTTGCTAAAGTAACTAAAGGTGGTCGTACTTTTAGCTTCACTGCTATTGTTGTAGTAGGTGATGGAAATGGTATCGTAGGTCATGGTCTTGGAAAAGCTAGTGAAGTTATTGATGCAATCCAAAAAGGTATTGAGGATGCTAAAAAGAACTTGATTAAAGTTCCTGTAATTAACGGAACTGTTCCTCACGAGCAATATGGAAAATATAGTGGCGGTAAGGTATTTATTAAGCCTGCTTCGCATGGTACAGGTGTAATTGCTGGTGGAGCGATGCGTGCGGTACTTGAATCTGCTGGTGTACATGATGTATTAGCAAAATCGAAAGGATCTTCTAACCCACATAACGTGGTTAAAGCAACTATCGATGCTTTATCTAAACTTAGAGACCCTTATACAGTTGCCGAGCAACGAGGTGTTTCGTTGAAAAAAGTATTTAACGGTTAATATCAGTACAATGGGAAAGATTAAGGTAACGAAAGTTAGAAGTACGATTAAAAGACCTGCGGACCAAAAGCGCACAATGGAGGCACTTGGTTTGAGAAAAATGAATCAATCAAACGAATTGAATGATTCTCCTCAAATCCGTGGTATGATTAGAAAAGTAAGTCACTTGATAAAAGTAGAAGAATAAGATGGATTTAAGTAGCTTAAAACCGGCTGAAGGGTCGGTAAAAAAGAGAAAACGTATTGGTCGTGGTCAGGGTTCTGGCAGAGGTGGAACTTCTACAAAAGGACATAAAGGAGCACAATCAAGAACAGGATACAGCAGAAAAGCTGGTTTCGAAGGAGGTCAGATGCCAATCCAAAGACGTTTGCCTAAACGTGGATTTAAAAACCGCAACAGGGTAGCATATACGGCATTGAACTTGAGTAAAATTGAGGAATTGGTTGCAAAATACAATTTCAAAGAAATTACTCCAGAGGTGCTTCAAGCTGCAAACCTTGTAGGCAAGACTGAAAGAATTAAAGTATTGGCCCGTGGAGAAATCAAATCGGGATTAACAGTTAAAGCACACGCATTTTCAGATAAGGCTAAAGAAGCGATCGAAAAAGCAGGTGGTAACGTTGAAACCGTTTAGAATCAATGAAGAAGTTAATAGAAACGATTAAGAATATTTTCAGCATTGAAGAGCTGAGATCGCGTATTTTTAATACGCTTATTTTGTTGGCTGTATTTAGAGTTGGTACTTTTATCCGTATTCCGGGTATAGACAAAGTATTACTTGATGAAATCAACAAAGGGAACCCTGCTAAAGGGTTAATGGGGTTAATTGATACTTTCGCTGGTGGGGCATTTGAACGTGCTTCTGTCTTTGCGTTAGGTATTATGCCTTATATCTCTGCTTCGATTGTAATTCAATTATTGACTGTTGCAGTTCCTTCCTTCCAAAAAATGTCGAAAGAAGGGGAAGATGGTCGTCAACGTATGAATCAAATCACACGTTGGTTAACGATTGCGATTACCGCTGTTCAAGCAATTAGTTTCATTATTAGCTTCCAATCAGATCCAAATAAGAGCACAACTATATTAATGAGTAACTCATTTATGTTTATGGTTACTTCTGTAGTTGTACTTGTTGCTGGTACCATGTTTACTATGTGGATTGGAGAACGTATTACAGACAGAGGGTTAGGAAATGGTATTTCTTTAATCATCATGGTCGGTATCATATCTAAATTACCACACTCGTTATTGGCAGAGTTTGCTAACAAAATGAGTAACAATGGTGGTCCAATCATCTTTATCTTAGAAATTGTTTTCTGGCTGCTGGTAATACTGTCAGTTATATTACTTGTTCAAGGTACAAGAAGAATCCCAGTACAATATGCAAAACGAATTGTAGGAAATCGTCAGTTTGGTGGTGTGCGTCAGTACCTACCTCTAAAAGTGAATGCTGCAGGTGTAATGCCAATTATCTTTGCTCAGGCATTGATGTTTATTCCAAGTAGTGTTGCTGGTTTCTTTCAAGACAGCGATGGTTTGAGAAACTTTTTCTCAGGTTTTGTAGACTTTACATCGTTTACATACAACATTGTTTTCTTCTTTATGATTGTTTTGTTTACCTATTTCTATACAGCGATTACTGTTAATCCAAATCAGATTGCAGATGATTTAAAAAGAAATGGTGGCTTTATTCCGGGTGTTAAACCTGGTAGAGCAACGGCAAATTTTGTAGATGCTGTAATGTCGAGAATAACATTGCCAGGAGCAATCTTCCTTGGTTTTGTTTCGATCTTCCCAGCATTTGCAATCATCTTTGGCGTAAACAATCAGTTTGCACAGTTTTATGGTGGAACATCCCTACTCATTATGGTGGGTGTTGTACTAGATACATTGCAGCAAGTAGAGTCTCACTTGTTAATGAGACACTATGATGGCTTGATGAAAACAGGTAGAATTAAAGGACGTTCTTCTACTGGAGGAGCAATAGCAGGTTAGGGTTGAAAATGAATTTATTATTTGCTACTTTTGCAGCCCTTAAATAGTAGATGGCAAAACAAGAACCAATAAAGCAAGACGGAGTGATAACAGAAGCGTTATCAAATGCCCGTTTTAGAGTAGAATTAGAAAATGGACACGTAATACTGGCCACGATATCTGGGAAGATGAGGATGCATTACATCCGAATTCTGCCAGGAGATAAAGTTCAAGTGGAGATGACTCCATACGACTTAACACGCGGACGTATTACTTACCGATATAAATAAAAATTATGAAAGTTACAGCAGCTGTAAAAAAGCGAAGTGTTGATTGCAAGATTGTTAAACGAAACGGTAAGGTTTACGTGATTAACAAGAAGAACCCAAGATTTAAACAAAGACAAGGTTAATATTTAAGAAATGGCAAGGATTTCAGGTGTTGATTTACCTAAAAATAAAAGAGGCGTTATAGGGTTAACGTACATTTACGGTATCGGGCTTACTACAGCTCAAAATATTCTTACAGCGGGAAAAATTTCTTGGGATAAGAAAGTAAATGAATGGAATGACGATGATATCGCATCTATTCGTGAGGCGATTTCTCAAATGACTGTCGAAGGAGAGTTGAGATCTCAAACACAAATGAACATCAAACGTATGATGGACATAGGTTGTTACAGAGGTTTAAGACATAGAAAAGGATTGCCATTGAGAGGGCAAAGAACTAAAAACAATAGTCGTACACGTAAAGGTAAGCGTAAGACTGTTGCAGGTAAGAAAAAAGCCGTTAAGTAATAAATATTGAGTTATGGCAACTGGTAAAAAGGTAACGAAGAAAAGAAAAGTTAATGTTGAGTCCACTGGACAAGTACACATTAAGGCAAGTTTTAACAACTTGTTAATATCTATCACAAACAACCAAGGACAAGTTATTTCTTGGTCAAGTGCTGGAAAAATGGGATTCAGAGGATCCAAGAAAAATACACCTTACGCAGGTCAAACAGCTTGTTTGGATTGTGCTAAGGTTGCAGCTGACGCTGGTTTAAGAAAGGTTGACGTGTTTGTTAAAGGTCCAGGTGCAGGTAGAGAGTCTGCTATCAGATCATTACAAACAGTGGGTATAGAAGTTACATCTATTACAGATGTTACTCCATTGCCACACAACGGATGTCGTCCACCAAAAAGAAGAAGAGTTTAATACATTTAGAAGTAAAGATAAATGGCAAGATATACAGGTCCTAAGTCTAAAATCGCTCGAAAATTTAAAGAACCAATTTTCGGCCCTGATAAAGCACTGGAGAAAAAGAATTACCCTCCAGGACAACACGGTAATGCGAGAAGAAGAGGAAAAAAATCTGAATACGCAGTTCAGCTAGCTGAAAAGCAGAAAGCAAAATACACTTACGGTGTATTGGAGAAGCAATTCGCAAATCTGTTTGACAAAGCTGCGCGTAAAAAAGGAATTACTGGTGAGAACTTATTAAAGTTCTTGGAGTCGCGTTTAGACAATACAGTGTACCGTTTAGGTATCGCTAAAACTAGAAGTGGCGCACGTCAGTTGGTTTCTCACAAGCACATGTTGGTGAATGGTGTTGTTACAAACATCCCATCTTACCAATTACGTCCTGGTGATGTGGTTTCTATTCGTGAGAAGTCAAAATCAATCGAGTTTATCACGGATTCACTTGCAAGCAGAGGAGAGTTTTCTTGGTTGCAATGGGACGATAGCGCATTGTCTGGAACTTACCTAAACCACCCAGAGCGTGTTGATATCCCTGAAAATATCAAGGAGCAGTTGATCGTTGAATTATATTCTAAGTAATCATAATTAAAAGAAGAAATGGCAATTTTAGATTTTCAAAAACCGGATAAGGTTATCATGCATAAGGAAACAGACAATTATGGTCTGTTTGAATTTTCTCCTTTAGAAAAAGGATATGGTGTTACTGTTGGTAATGCTATGAGAAGAATCTTGTTGTCTTCCTTGGAAGGTTATGCGATTACTTCAATCAAAGTTCCTGGTGTAGATCACGAATTCTCAACGATAAAAGGGGTGTCTCAAGACATCACTGAGATAATCTTAAACTTAAAACAAGTAAGATTTAAGAAAGTAACTGAAGGACACGAAGTAGAAAAAATCTATGTTTCTTTAAAAGGAAGAGATGTTTTTACTGCTGGTGATATCTCTAGATATACAAATTCGTTTGAGATCCTTAATCCAGATTTAGTTATCTGTGATATGGAGCCTTTCGTTAATTTGGAAATAGAATTAACTATTGATAAGGGTAGAGGTTATGTTCCATCTGAAGAGAACCTTCCTGCTGACGCTCCAATCGGTTTAGTACCTATCGATTCTATCTTTACACCAATCAAAAATGTAAAGTTTAGAGTTGAGGATTTTAGAGTAGAGCAAAGAACGGATTACGAAAAATTAATCTTTGAAGTTTCTACTGACGGTTCTATTCACCCAGAAGATGCCTTGAAAGAAGCTGCTAAAATTATGATTCAGCACTTAGTGTTGTTCTCAGATGAAAGCATCTTGTTAGATAGCCAAGTAAAAACAAAAACTGCAGAAGTTGACGAGAACACACTTCACATGAGAAAGATATTGAAAACTTCTCTTGCTGATCTTGATCTTTCTGTACGTGCATACAACTGTTTGAAAGCTGCAGAAATTAGAACTTTAGGGGAGCTAGTAAGCTACCATATTGAAGACTTATTGAAATTCAGAAACTTCGGTAAAAAGTCATTGACCGAGCTTGAAGAGTTTGTAAGAGAAAAAGGATTGAATTTTGGAATGGATGTCGCTAAATACAACTTAGACGACGAATAATATTTGACTTAAGAAGGAAATGAGACACGGAAAGAAATTTAATCATCTAGGTCGTAAGAAGGGCCATAGAGAAGCGATGTTGTCTAATATGGCATCTTCGTTGATAATTCACAAACGTATATTTACAACAACAGCGAAAGCAAAAGCGTTGCGTGTATTTGTTGAGCCATTGATTACAAAATCAAAGGAGGACTCAACACACTCTAGACGTGTTGTATTTAGCTATTTACAAAACAAAGATTCTGTAAAGGAATTGTTTAGTACTGTAGCTGAGAAAGTAGCTGATAGACCAGGTGGTTATACTAGAATCCTTAAAACACATAACAGACAAGGTGATAACGCCGAAATGTGTATGATGGAGTTAGTAGACTTTAACGAGGCTATGTTAGATCAAAAGGTTTCTAAGAAATCTGGCGCATCGAAATCAAAACGTACACGTCGTGGTGGTAAAAAAGCTGAAACAGTTGCTGCTGAGCCAGTTGCTGAAGTGGTTGAAGAAGCACCAGAAACAACACCAGAAGCTTCAACAGAAGCGGAAGGTGATTCGAAAGAATAGGACTTACTTTAAAATATATAGAAAGGGCATCGTAGATGCCCTTTTTTTGTGTCTCATAACTTCTAAATACCCGAAGTTTGTAGATATTTGCAACTGTAAAAAACAAACGAAATGCAGCGAGAAACTTTAGAAAGCATAAAGCCTGAGGTGGATTTTCTTCCGCTTAATGGCACAGATCATATTGAGTTCTATGTTGGTAATGCAAAGCAATCGGCATACTATTACCAAATGGCCTGGGGGTACGAATTAGTAGCCTATGCAGGACCAGAAACAGGGGTGCGCGAAAAAGCGTCATATGTTTTAAAACAAGGTAAAATTGTACTAATTCTTTCTACAGCATTAAACGCAAATACAGAAATATCAAACCATGTAAATACACATGGAGACGGTGTTAAATACTTGTCGTTATGGGTGGATGATGCAACAAAATCATACGAAGAGACAATTAAAAGAGGTGCCAAGTCTTACATGGAGCCAACGCGCTTTGAAGATGAACATGGTTACGTTATTATCTCTGGTATTCATACCTATGGTGAAACCATTCACAAGTTTGTTGAGCGATCAAACTATAACGGTGTATTCTTACCGGGATACGAGAAGCCTACACATAAAATTAATTCTACGCCTGTCGGCCTAAAACACATCGACCACTGCGTTGGTAATGTTGAGTTGGGTATGATGGACGAGTGGGTGAAGTTTTATGAAGATGTTTTAGGATTTAGATTACTGTTGACATTTGATGATGATGACATATCTACAGAGTACTCTGCATTAATGTCGAAGGTTGTGAGCAATGGAAATGGTTATGTAAAATTTCCCATTAACGAACCTGCAGATGGTAAGCGCAAGTCACAAATAGAAGAGTACCTAGACTTTTATGGTGGAGCTGGAGTGCAACACATCGCTGTAGCCACCGACGACATCTTACATACTATCAGTGAATTGAGAAACCGAGGGATTGAGTTTTTATATGTCCCTGATACCTATTATGAGGACTTACTAGAACGTGTAGGTGATATTCAAGAAGATGTTGCAGACTTGAAGAAACATAACATCTTGGTGGATCGTGATGACGAAGGATACCTGTTACAGATTTTTACCAAGCCAGTTGAGGATCGTCCAACGTTGTTTTTCGAAATTATTCAGCGCCGAGGAGCACAATCGTTTGGCAAAGGAAACTTCAAAGCCTTGTTTGAATCCATAGAAAGAGAACAAGAACGTAGAGGAAACTTATAAGATGCGCAATACGGTCATTGCCATTCTTTTGTTCTTTGGGTTGTCTGCTGAAAAATGTAACCAGCCACCACAGCATTTGGTTGCTTTAACACTAACACAAACTGAAGCTTACTGTGGAGGAGCAATGCCTCCACCAGAATTAATCAAGGATTTGGCTACGCCTAAACCTTATACGGGAGCAAAAGTGTACGTATATGGTGATGGTCTAATTTGTTTAGATAGCATATCGGCTACTGATACAAATTACGAAAACAGGCTTAATACCGGACATTATACGATACGATTGGTGTCAAAGCTTGAAGACCTTGAAACCATTCAGGGTGAGGAGCAAAGGTGTCTCACGGCATTTAATCAAAGAATTTTGTCAATGTTCGATGTTTTAGGAGATACCACCCTAATTGCAAACTTGTACTTTGGATGTAATCCGTGTTTGCCTCCGCCGCCTTGATTATGGTCTTGGTTCTTCACAAGGGTTACACTCCTTGTTCATAATCACTTTGTAGGCAGACTTGCCTCCGATAATCTTTAATGGAGTTGCCGTCATCCGCTTCCAGTTAAGTTCACATGCCGCTTTGTACGCGTCTTCATCCATAGCATCTTCTTGGTCATTAGAAACATCCTGTGTTTTGTCTGGTTCAGCTTTATCCTCAACAACTGGTGCGGGAATATTTAATTGATAAAATGACACAACATACAACCCAGTGTCTAATGCTACTGTTGCAAAACCAGCTTTATCAAAATTGACTTTTATTTCATCTGTAAAGGTCTTTGGATTTACAAATTTTGAAATGTACGCCGATTGGTTTGCAAATAACTTTAGTTCGTTGATGTCTTCCATCACCTCATCATTAGGTTGTGCTCCACCACAGTACTGTTCTTGATACTCGATACTTATAGTTCGAGCATTTTTGTCGTCAGCGCTTATTTTCGACTTCCCTTTGCAGCCTATTAATACAGATACAAGTGGAATTAGATACAGTAGATTTTTTGTCTTCATTTATATTTTTGTAATTTTTATTGCAGCTTGCTTTGCTGCTGATTGCTGGCCTAAAACCGACCAAAGCGTTTTGTAACTTTCTTTGATAACCTCCGACGAGGTTTCATTTAATAGTTTATTCACTTCTTCTTCCAAATGTACCACATTAAACGTGCCCTGAATTAATTCTCGTATCACAAGTTTGTCCAAAATCAAGTTGACAGGTGATATGAATTTTATTTTTACCAAAAGTTTGCCGAGGAAGAATGAAACCGGATTGGCTTTATAACACACCACTTGAGGCGTGTTTAACAAGGCCGTTTCTAAATTGGCCGTGCCAGAGGTAACAATCGCTGCTTTGGCTTGATATACCGTGGTATATGTGTCTCCTGTGGTCAGTTCAACATTGTCAGGAAACGTGTAAGGTTGAAACAATTCCGGATCATGCGCAGCAATCTTAAAAGATACATCTGAGCGACTTTTGGCAAATGCTAACAGGGTTGGTAAAATGCGGGTTATTTCCTGGTTTCTACTACCCGGTAAAAGCGCCACATACTCTTGCTGAGCTTTATGACTGTTGTCGTTGAGGTAGCCCTGTATTTGCTCCACCACAGGATTTCCTACGTAATGCGCTTTAACGCCATGACGTCTGAAATAATCTTCTTCAAAAGGGAAAATGCAATACCCAACGTCGACGTATTTTTTAATTTTTGAGACACGCTTTTCGTTCCAAGCCCATACCTTAGGCAGAATGTAAAAGTGTGTTTCTATACCTTTTTCTTTACAAAATTTGGCGATCTTAAGGTTAAACCCTCCGTAGTCTACCAGTATTACTCGGTCTGGGTTAAAGCTGGAAATCTCTGATTTAATCTTGGTGAAGAGTTTCTTTATTTTTCCAAGATTCGCAATCACCTCAACAAATCCCATAAAACTATAATCACTGTAGTCTACAACTAGATTTACTCCTGCTGCAGACATTTTTGGTCCACCCATACCATTAAGCTTAGCAGACGAATCAATATTCGAAATCTCTGATACTAAATTCGAGGCATGCAAGTCTCCAGAGGCTTCTCCAGCTATTATAAAGTACTTCACAGAAAATGGATAATCAAAATAACGATGCCGTATAAAATTGTAGCGCCAATTAATCCACGCAGAAATCTCACCTTGGGTTTTTTCTTAAACGGGATAAAAAAGATCATGTTGGCAATTAAACTCAGACGTAAAAACGGACTGATGCGTTTAAGGTTTAAATTCAAATGATCCATGTCGGTAAAATCGATATCTGGGTCTATACCAATGCAGATAAGCAATAGCGCAATCGCAGGACAAAGCAATCCAACAACCAATCCCCAGGGCAGCGTATTAAATTTATTCATTTAAGTTCCAGTTGTTCAATGTTCCAATGGCATGGTGTGCCGTCAAATCGAACTGCACAGGTACAACAGAGGCATATCCGTTTTTTAAAGCCCATTCATCCGTATCTTCTCCATTATCCATGTTCACAAATTTGCCGGTTAACCAATAGTATTTTCTTTTATAAGGATCTATTCGTTCGTCAAATTCCTCTACCCATTTGGCTTTCGCTTGTCTACATACCTTTATTCCTTTTAACTCTTCTTTTGGCAAGTTTGGTATGTTTACGTTTAACAAGCAATCGGTTGGTATTTTTTTGTCCAACACCTTTGTTGCGACTTGTGTAACCACATCGGCTGCAGCTGTAAAATCTGCGTCCATGCTGTAATCTAACAACGAAAAGCCAATCGCTTGTAAGCCGTCTATGGCTCCCTCCATAGCTGCCGACATAGTGCCTGAATAGATAACATTAACCGATGAGTTAGAACCATGGTTTATGCCAGATACAAGTAAATCAGGTCTGCGGTCTAGCACCTTGTCTAATGCAAGTTTAACACAATCTGCAGGCGTGCCTGAGCATTGATACGCCAGCACCTCTGGTCCAAAATAATCACTTTTCTCTAACCGCAGGGATTCATTTATGGTAATGGCGTGTCCCATTCCAGATTGCGGACTATCAGGTGCTACAACAACAACCTCACCCAGTTTTTTCATACAATCGACCAGCACGCGAATTCCTGGTGCAGTGATACCATCGTCGTTACTGATTAATATAAGAGGCTTATTATTCATTAAGGCGAAATTAACCTGATGTTAACAGTCAACAAAACATAATTCACATTTTGCAAAAACATACATAAGTAGACCATTTGCTAGTTATTTTTGTGTATGCTCAAAGCGCTAAAAGTAGATAACTACGTATTAATTAAATCCCTTCATTTCAGTCCATCTGAAGGCTTTAATATTATTACTGGCGAAACTGGGGCCGGGAAGTCTATCTTAATTGGAGCGCTTGGCTTAATTCTGGGTGAGCGTGCAGACACACAAGTTGTAGCTGAATCTGGTTTGAAATGTGTGATTGAAGGCGTTTTTGATGTTACAAATCTGCAGTTGAAACCACTATTTGATCGATTGGATTTAGATTACTATGATGAGGCGATTTTACGTCGGGAAATTTTAGCTTCAGGTAAATCAAGAGCCTTTATAAATGATACACCTGTCGGCTTGACAGCACTTAAGGAGGTTGGAAGCAAGCTTGTGGATATCCATTCACAACATCAAACATTGCAATTAGGGAATCAAGCATTTTTGTTTGATTGGTTAGATACAGTAAGTGGAGTTGGTGATCTGTCGGAAAGTTATAAAGCAGTTTTTAGTGAATTACAATCTGCAAAAAAGAAACTCGAGGTGCTACAAGCAGAGGTAGACCAACAACTCACAGAGCAGGACTATTATCAGTTTCTGTACAATGAGTTGGAAGAGGCAAATCTTGAAAGCCTTTCAGCTACTGATATTGAATCTGAATTTGAAGTACTTCAAAATGCGGAGGAAATTGGAGAAGTGGTTGGGCGAAGTATTCAAGCGCTACAGGATGATGAAGATGCCTTGTTAGGGCGGTTGCAGGGGGTTGGCCATACATTAAACAAGTTGAGTGGGGGAGAAGCCCTGAACAAAATATTAGAGCGATTAACTAGTGTTCAATACGAACTTGAAGAAATTGGTTCAGATTTGAAGTCTTACGGTTTAGGGATTCAGCCTGACCCAGAGCGACTCACCGCACTTAATGACCTGATGAGCAGGCTACATCAACTTCAAACCAAACACAAGTCACAATCTATATTAGAGCTTATAAAAATTCGGGACGATTTGGAAACAAAGTTGTCGTTGAATGTCGGCAGAGAAAACGAACTTGAACAGCTGAAAGAAGCCATTGAGGCACGTTCTAATGAGTGCACTAAGCTTGCCCATGAGCTACATGAAAAACGATTGGCACAGTTGCCGCACATAGAGCAAAAAGCCAATGCAGACCTGGATTACTTAGGGTTGATTAACGCAGAGTTGCGGTTGGATGTACAATCGACAGAAGAATTGTCGATGTATGGTTTAAGTGCATTTCAGTTGTTGTTTGCGTCAAACAAGGGCAGTCAAGCCAAACCTGCGCATAAAGTAGCTTCCGGAGGAGAACTTTCGCGTTTGATGCTCATCCTAAAATCCTATTTGGCAAAGAATAGAAAGCTACCCACATTGATTTTTGATGAAATTGATACGGGAGTTTCTGGAGAGATAGCACTTAAAATGGGGGAGATGATGTCTTCACTTGCAGGTAAAATGCAGATTGTGTCGATTACACATTTACCACAGATTGCTTCTAAAGGAAATGCGCATTTTTACGTCTATAAACAACTGGACAACGAGCAGACCGTAACGTTTGTAAAAGAGTTGAACGACACAGAACGTGTTCAGGTGTTAGCACAAATGTTAAGCGGGGAAAACCCAACCGAAGGGGCGCTAGCAAACGCGAGAGAGTTGTTGAATTGATTTGTGTGAGACCGAAGCTTTAACCAGTAAAGAAAATAGAACGAATTCTCTCATTTACGTTCTTTCTTAATCTTCCCCCAAGCAATTACTTTTACTCCTTTTTAATAGTGGAATTTGCTAGGTTTTTCTTTAGTTAATTTTTCGAATCTTGGATAATTGATCTCAAGTTGTTGAAACTCAATTTCATTAATTGGCCATTCTAAATGATGGATATCAAACTCATTAATCGACTTCTCCGTATCCTGGAAAAGCGCGTATCTTTCAGTTAACCATTTATCTAATTCCGTTTTTACGGTTAGTTGCTTACCGATGGTATACTCTATGTTAAGTTTGTCGTTAAGCCCAAGATTTAAAGATTCGTATTTTTTGTCAGTTCTTTTAATTTCTGAAAACCTATATGGCAGTTCCGAAAGTCGTTTCGCGACTTTACATGATATCTTGTTTCCAGCTTCTATGCTCAAGAAGTAAACGCCACTTTTATGGTTTGACTTCACATAAGTTCGAATATTTATCTCGTCAAAATTCGAAATTGGAGAAAAATAAGGTAGGTTTTTTGGTCTTATCTTTTCCATTGTAAAGGCAACCACTGAAATCCAAGGTTTGCCTTCAAAAAGGTCAATTTCCAGTTCTTCCGGAACTAATTTTTCCAACTCGTTTAAGTTAACTTGATAATGAAGAAATATCGCGTTATTCCATTCTTGGTAAAATTTCCATTGGTTGGTTGGCATTTTCCAAGGCCTGTGTTTGGTAGTATTTAATATTTCTTGGATTGTCATTTTTTAAATGGCTGCACAGGTTAGGGTCATGCCGTGCGATCAAAATAATGTTAGTGTAGCAATGCTGTATCGTCTCTATTACTTATCTAACGGCAAATACCTGTCTTGAATTATTTTTAAATGATGTATCTGGTGGGCAGTTATAGTTAAACCTATGGTGAAAAGGGGCATTTCATATTCAAAAAAAACACAGTTTGTTTTTAATATTTTTTCATTGAACGATTCAAACATCATTATTGTTGATTGCCGCACAGCACGAAGTTCATTGACTAACTGTTCAATGGACAATTCGTTTGCATTCGAATTGCTACCCATAATATCTTGGTCATGTGCAATAGGAATAGCACTTTCTCCACGGGCGAAAATTACAGCCCGAAAGCACCAAATTCTCTCCCAGTCTATAAGATGCTGAATTATTTGATGAATGGTCCATTTGTCTTTTTGATACGTTTTTAAACCAATTCTGTTTAATGGATTGACATCAATTTCATTGAGTCTTTTCAAACTTAATGTTAGGGCTTCGCCGAGTTTACTGCCTTTATTTAACTTAAAGACGTCTTCTAAAAATGCTGGATTGTTTTTTGATCCTGATTCTTGCATTGTAGGTGCTTTTTTGGTGAATTCCGCTTACAGTAGTTCCATTACGATGCCACTAAGTTAAAGATTGGCGAGAATTCTTTGTTAATTTTCTGCTAGTTGAACCTTGCATCAAGTTCTGATTGAATAGTATTGTTTGAATACATCACTCAATTCCAATTAAGAATTAAAAATTATCAAGTAATCTCCTTCTCGTTCTGGCTATTAACAAACAACACGTTGCCTACATTGTCGTAGCCCATAAAAAAGTCTTTACCAGTCTTTTTGACCAACTCACTTCTGTAGCCAACAATGGTTAAATCTGCGTCTTTTGAACTCTGATTAATAATCTCCTTTGTAGTCACGTCTTCTTTAATCGGGATAATTCGGATGTTATTCGCAGAGATAGGTAGGCGGCCCGTCTTAATCATCTCTTTAAGCTTGATTCGTTCATTGGCAATTTCGTCAACTGGGTGTATGGCAAATAACTTGATGATGCCATCTTCCCAATCAGGGTGACCTAAGATGATGTAGGCCAAATAAATCATCAAATTGGCGTTTTGATAATCATTACTCGTAATCCATAAATGTATTTCGTTTGTAAAGCCAAACTTTTTCTCGCTTGAGCATAAAATACATGTGTCGTAACCAACGGCCTTAACCAAACCAATGTTGTCTAGTATTTCATCCAATGCATCGTATTTGGTTTTGTAGTATTCAAACAATGCCATGTTGTTCTCTTTTCCAGATACACCAGGAAGTTGTAATACCTGACTGATACTTGCTTTGTATGTAGGGTTTATAATGGTGTCGACAAACACACTACTTTTACTCACCTGTGTAAGTTTAATTAACCGCTTTAGGCATTCTCTCGCTTCTTCTGCCGATTCTTTACTTAAATAACCGTCAATATGATGGATAAACATACCAAAGCCCTTGCGGTGAGAGATCCAACGTAACAAGTCAAACTCATCGTGCCTGCTAAATGAATCTTTGCTAATAGATACCACACTTGGTCGCCATTCGTCCATGTTCTCCTCTTGTTTTGATTTTTGTAAGAATACATGAAGATTCCGACTTATTTGGAAAATCACACCACTGAATATGCTTGCCATGTCGCTCTTGTTACGTTGCGATTGTGTCAGCACGTAGTAGGTAATTACCATTAACCCAATAGCTAAAATGGCATAAATGGTATTAATCTTAAACATCAACACAACGCACAAAACTGCACCTATCAAGCTGATGTACCATTTGGATTTAAATGAGGGACGATATCCCGGGTTTGAAGCGAAGTTTTCTAGCAGTGAAATCGAACAAATCGCACCATAGGTAACCATGAAGAACATCGAAATAACCTCGGCCACTGCATTTATGTCTCCAAGTAAAACGAAGAAGAAGGCAATGCCACAGGTTAACATGGATGCGTTAACAGGTTCTCCATTGGTCTTTTTTATCGTACCAAAAACACGGTTGAATCTAGGGATTGGTATAATCTTATCGGCGGCAATTGCGTTTAGGGTTCTTGGTGCCACCATAACGCTTCCTAATGCACTAGATATTGTAGCTGCAGCTAAACCTATCGGTATTATTGGCCCCCACACGGCAATTTTCGACATCACCAATTGATCACCAATCAAACTTTCTTGAGCCGATGATCCTGCCAATTTGTAGGCAATTAGCACATAAATCATCATCCCTATTAATGTGGCAAATAAAGTGCCTTGTGGTATCGATTTTTTAGGGTCTTTGAGGTCTCCCGAAAGACCAACACCTGCCGTCATTCCTGTAAATGCCGGAAACACAATGGCAAAAACCACAAAGAAGTTGTCTTTGTCGGCGCGCCATAAGAAATTTTCTACAGGTTCTCCAGTGCCAGCGAAAAACATAATAAGTGAAACGGCTAAAATTGCAACGACCACATACAACATCCACATGCCTGTTTTGGCCCCCTTGGTGTACATGAGTGCGGCCAGTAGGCCTACACTCAATAACCCTAAAAGCCTTTTTGAAATGGCAATGTCAATACCAGTACCTTCTTGCAAAGCCAACAATACAGGGCCAAAAGCTTCCGAAAATGCAATCACATAGAATGCTACGCTAATGGCTTGTGATAAGTATAATGCCAGGCCGATGCTAGCGCCGATGGTTAACCCAAAAGAACGTGAGATGATATAGTATTCGCCTCCACCTTCTACCTTTTGGTTGGTAGCGATTTCGGCCAGTGACATGGCCGTTGGGATAGTCACCATGTGCCCTACAATCACAATTGTAAGCGTGCCAATAAACCCAACGGTGCCCACAGCATAACCAAACCGAAGGAACATAACAGCACCTAAGATTGTAGATATCGCAGTCAAGAAAACAGGAGCCGTTCCAAACTTCCCCTTCGAATGCAGTAACTCTGCCATAGATTAGAAAATATATTCAATACTATATAAAAAACCAATGCAGATGAAAACGTACGTCGAAATCTTGTTCACCTCTAGCAAACAACGTGATTCTCAGAATCTATATATTGATATATTTGAGGTATGAATATAATCGAACTGTTTAAAAACGACTTGTGGAATGGAATCTGGCAACACGCCAAAAATCTGTTTAAACCAATGTCTATCGTGGCACTTATTAGTTTTCTAGTCTCAATGGCATTAACGTTTTTCGTATTTTCAAAAATGTTGGGTCAAGATGGATTTCAAGAAATGATGGATCCATCAAGCATGTTCGATTTAGAGTCGATGGAAGAACGGAATCAACAATTTGCGGAGTACTTCCAAAACTTCGGTATTGGCAAGGCCATAGGGTTAATGATTTTTGGTTACCTAATTGGTATGGTTGTTATGTCTTGGGTGATCAACTTTTTGTTGATTATTAGTGATCAAGTAATTAATCAGGCGCCTCTTAATGTATCAGGGGCATTCTCAGAAGCATTTTCGAAGGATGTATTTAAGATCTTCGGGTTAACAGCCGTCATTTTATTAGTTTATATCGTTTTAACACTGGTCTCTTTTATGTTGGCAGGGCTACATTTTAGCCTAGCATTTGTAGGGTTTCTGTTTACCATAGCGTTCTTAAATCGGTTTTTAGGGGCTTACCCAGCTATCGTACACGGCAAAATGTCACTTAGTGAGTCTATATCGTTCAGCATGAAAAATATTACATGGGGACGAGGCTTTAAGATTATGCTTGTACTGATTGTATTTATGATAGTGTACGGATTGGCATTATTGCTCGTTAGCAGTTTACTTGGGTTTATAGGTAGCGTGGGTAGTGTATTGATGATGGTTGTTCAAATCGGTATGTCTATTGCCGTGTATAGTCTTTCCATTGCAGCCTTATCGGCAATGTTTTATCGTTATGTCGAGGTAGAGTATGAAGGAGAAGATTCAGCAGAGCAACATATTATTGATACAGCCGGTTAGACATTGATTCATACCTTAAATAAACTGGTTTGTGGCTTTCATTGTGATGCCTACGGACACGTAAACAACGCTAGGTATCTGGAGTTTTTTGAAGAAGCCCGTTGGACTGCTTTAAATGATTACGACTTAGTCCAGAAGCTTCATGCGCGACAGCTGCAGTTTTTTGTGGTGAATATCAATGTTGATTTTAAAAAGCCAGTTGTAACAGATGATGTGGCATTTATTTCAACACATTTAGGGAACATAAAACGAAAAACGATTTCTTTTATTCAAACAATCGAGGTTTCAGGTCAAACGACAACCAAAGCTGAAGTCACTTTTGTTCTGTTCGATACGAAAGAAAAACGCGCCGTGTCGATCACAGATGATTTGATTGCTTTATTTAAACCTTTAGAACATGCCTAGGATAAAAATTGAAACACCAGAGTCGTACGCTTTCGAAACAAATCTTGAAGTACGGGTTACCGATTTAAATTATGGCAATCACCTAGGTAACGATAAGGTGCTTAGTTATATGCAAGAAGCACGGGTTCAGTTTTTTAGGTCGTACAACATGAGCGAGTTGGATTTTTGGGGAACTAGTTTAATTCAGGGCGATGCAGCCATTAGCTATAAAAGTGAAGGGTTTCTAAATGATTCGATAAAAATAGAAATAGCCGTGAACGATATTTCCAATTCTAGTTTCGATTTGGTATATACACTCACCAATAAAACGACTGACAAGGTTCTGGCGCTAGCCAAAACCAGGATGGTTTGTTTTGATTATGACAACCGAAAAGTAACGTCAGTACCCGAAACTTTCAAGACCCTGTTTGTATAAGCCTATTGGCTCTTTCTTGCTGATTTGGCGTAACCAATAAACTTGCTGCTGTTTGTAGCACCCATCGTTTTTTTGATGAGTGAACCATCTGGCTTGAGATAAAGAAAAGTTGGGTATCCGGTAACACTATATTTTTTACTTAAAGATAGACCCTCGACAGTTTCCATGTCTACCTTAAGATTGATAAAATGTTCGTTGTAGTAGTCACCTACGGCCTTTTCTTTAAACACCGTTCTTGACATTAACTTACATGGACCGCACCAGGTCGTGTAGGCATCAATGAATATAAGTTTGTTTTGTTTTTTGGCTAAAGCTTTGGCTGCTTTAAAATCGATGTGAGAAAATTTGATTCCATCTTCTTGTACTGCAGTGGTATCGGACTTTAGGCCAATAAACAAGGTTGTGAAAAGAAGGAGTGTGACTATTTGTAGTTTTTTCATCTTAATAATTTAATCGGTGCAAATTTATTTGTTAAACGTGTTTTACCACGGTTTTGTACTTTAGACTTGTCAAATACCATTCCTTTTTTGTCCGTTTCTAAAGCCATCACTTTGATGAACTGTAGTTCGGGTGTATAATTGCTGACATTTGATTATGAGGAGTTTTATATCTTTTTGCTTTTTGTGCATACTAATCTTTCCAGTATCAGCACAGGTTTCAACAACCAATGATGATTCTATATTTATTAGAAATATTTTTGATCAAGCCTTAGTTCATGGCGAGTGCTATGAAAATTTGGAACATCTGTGTAAGGATGTTGGCCACCGTTTGAGTGGCTCAAAAGAAGCCGAAAAAGCCGTGGTTTGGGGTAAAAAAGTCATGGATGGTCTTGGCTTAGACAGGGTTTATCTTCAGTCGATTGATGTGCCTTTTTGGGAAAGGGGAGACATTGAAACGGCAGCTATCAAATCAGATAAAGACATTGAATTGAGTATCCGAACACTTGGTGGATCGGTAGGAACGAATGGTCCAATGCAAGGACGAGTAGTTGAAGTTTCTAGCCTTGAAGAGGTGGCAAAACTGGGCAAAGAAACCATTGAAGGAAAAATAGTGTTCTACAATAGACCAATGGATCCTAAACCTATCAGTACATTTCAGAGCTATGGAGGATGTGTAGATCAACGTTATGCTGGAGCATCCGTTGCCGCACAATATGGAGCAATAGCTGTATTGGTTAGAAGTATGTCGCTGTTAGAAGATGACGAACATGCACATACAGGTAGTATGGGCTATAAACCAGAAGTAAACAAAATACCAGCCGTGGCCGTTAGCACAAGGGATGCGAATTTGCTTCATCAACATATGCAAAAAAATGCTTCAACAGAAGTGGTACTGAATGTAAACGCCCACAACAATGAGCATGTTGAATCAAGTAATGTAATTGGGGAGATAAAGGGAAGTGTTTACCCAGATAAGGTAATTGTGATTGGTGGACATTTGGATAGTTGGGATGTTGGTGAAGGAGCTCATGACGACGGCGCAGGTGTTGTCCATAGTATGGAGGTTTTGCGCATACTTAAGGCGCTAAACTACACACCTAGATATACCATTCGGGTGGTTTTATTTATGAACGAAGAGAATGGAAATATGGGGGGTAAAGGCTATGCCGCTAAGGCAAAGGCCAACAATGAAAATCATGTCATTGCGTTAGAAAGTGACCGTGGTGGTTTTAGCCCGCGTGGTTTTAATATCAAGGCCGATTCCAATCAAGTTGACTTTGTACGTCAATTCCGCAAAGTTCTCGAAGCCTATGGCTTACATCATTTTGAGCCTGGATACGCCGGTGTTGATATTAGCCCGCTTGATACCAAAGAAAACAATGTTAACCCTGATTTAATAATGATGGGTCTTGTACCAGATTCTCAGCGGTATTTTGATTATCACCATAGCAATGCGGATGTATTTGAAAGTGTAAATAAACGTGAATTGGAGCTTGGCTCAGGGGCAATGGCTACCATTATTTACAATAAATGAAATCGAGTGGTAACATAATAACCATTCGTAAGGTGGAAAACAGGGATGTTTCGGCAATAACCGAAATCTACAATTACTACATAAAATCGTCGCCTTCAACTTTTGAAGAAACCGTCTTGTCAGAAGGCGAGATGGCGAAAAGAATTGAACATATTTCTACAAACTATGTCTGGCTGGTCGGAGTCGTCGGAAACGAAGTAATCGGATATGCCTATGCCAGTCAATGGAAGTCAAGGTCTGCCTATCGATTAACGGTTGAAACGTCCATATACTTAAAGCAAGGAGCAAATGGCAAGGGTTATGGAAGAACATTGTATGGCGAATTGCTAGATCAAGTGCAACAACTTGGTTACAAATGTTTGATTGGCGGAATTTCGCTACCAAACGAATCGAGTATCAAACTTCACGAGTCACTTGGCTTTGTTAAAATTGGCCAGTTTGTGAAGGTTGGCATCAAGTTCGGCAAATGGATTGATGTGGGGTATTGGGAGAAGAGGAATGACTGAATGATTGAATGATTGAATGTCTGAAGGGTTTTTTAAACGCTAAAATTTTAGTACAAAAAAAACCCAGCCTAAAAGACCGGGTTTTTAATTTCGTTAAAACCTTTTCTAGTTAACTTTTCCAGAAAGCTCAGATCCTGCTTTGAACTTAACAACGTTCTTCGCTTTGATTTGAATTTCTTTTCCAGTTTGTGGGTTTCTACCAGTTCTAGCAGCTCTTCTTGAAACAGAGAAAGTTCCGAATCCTACCAAAATTACTTTTTCTCCTTTCTTTAACGCTCCAGAAGAAGTGTCTAAGAATGAGTTAAGTGCAGTTTGAGCTTGAGCTTTAGTGATGCCAGCATCGCCAGCAATTTGAGAGATTAACTCTGACTTGTTCATGATCTAAAATCTTTTTAGTGAAAATTTAAAAATATCAATAATACTTAGCACAATCGGCTGTAACACGCGTAAGCAGTGCCTTTCCCCGATATGCTGAGCAATGTTAATCAATTTCAATAATACCAATCAAGGAATTACCCTTTTTTGTGAATAATTCTAGGCGTTTTGTTAATAACTGCAGATTTTGGACAGCGACAACGCCAGCAATGATGTGGGTTTGCTCATAATGTGGCTTTCTTTTGGTCCATATTTCAGACAATCTTTTCTCTATCTCTAGAGCATCTAGTCCCAAAAACATCGGTCTAACTTGGTCGTCAGACATAATTTGCTTAGCGATTAAACCAATATCATTCTTTAACAAGATGCAAGTGCCATTCTTTAATAAGGTTTGCATATTGTCAAAATGAGCAGGGGTGCCTCCTCCAGTTGCCAAAACCATATCGGGATGTTGGGTAATTACCTCAAGCAAGCACTCAGATTCTTTCTTTCGGAAAGCTTCTTCACCATATTGTTCAAAGAAGGTGTTAATAGATGTTTTTGTCTTTTCCTCGATCCAACTGTCTAAGTCGACATAGTCACAGTTTAAATGCGCAGCGAGTGTTTGTGCAAATGTTGATTTGCCAACACCAGGTAACCCAATGACAAATACTCTCATGCACTAAGTCTAATTCGAGGGTCTAAAACGGTATATAGTATGTCAACAACAAAGTTGATGAAAACGAATATGAAGGCGATAAAAACAATACTACCCATAATAATAGGTAGGTCACTTGTTTCTAATGCGTGAATGGTAACGCTACCAATTCCTTTCCAGTTGAATATTTTTTCTACAAAAAATGCTCCAGCCAATAAGGATGCAAACCATCCTGATACGGATGTCATCACCGGATTTAAAGCGCTTTTAAGTGCATGCTTGAAGTAAACTTGTTTCCGGTTTAGCCCTTTGGCAATTGCCGTCCGTATATAATCCTTTGATAACGCATCTAACATCGCATTTCGGGTCAATTGTGTGATGATAGACAATGGACGGATACCCAGTGCAAATGCAGGAAGTATTAAGTTTTGAAGTGCCAGTTGCTTGCCATTAAATGGGTCAATCTCATATAGACTGCCAACAACATTTAAACCTGTCCAACCACCCCAAAGATGACCGAATAAGAAACTGAAAATGATAGCCGAAAAGAACGAAGGAACAGAAATGCCCAATGTACTTACAAAGAGTAGGCTTCGGTCAACCCAACTACCTTGTTTGACACTAGACAGTACACCGAATATTAAACCAAAGATACTGGCAAAGATCATTGCAGCCAGGGCAAGTACGAGTGTGCCAATAAAGGCATCGGCAAGTATTGATTTAGTGGGCTGCCCGGTTTGGAAACTTCTTCGTAGATAAGGGGCTTTAACCACCACTTGGTTTACACCGGTTGTAAACAACACTTTATGACTCGATTCTACAGCATGTTCTTTTTTGTATAAAGATATTACCGATAAGTCGTTAAGGAAGGCGAGGTATTGCTGCCCTTTTGGTTGGTCAAGTTTAAGCTCAGCTTTTATCGCATTTAAGGTTGCCTCATCTGTACGATCTGTTACTAGAATATCTTCAGGATTTGGAAACGAAAAACTAAAAAGCCAAAATACTACTGATGCAACACTGAATAAAATCAGAAACGCATAGCCAATTTTTTTTAGGATAAATCGGATCATTCCGACTTCTTCAGAATTTTTTTATACTTGGGTAAGCGGGTTGCGGGCCATACTTTTTTCACCACGGAGGTGTCTGTAATCAACAATAAACCCGGGTTCGACCGAATGATGGATTTTAAGTTGGTATTGTCTCCATAATAAAACTCAAACTCCGATATTTGGTATTCGTGTCTAAATACCTCCACGTCTTCTTTTGGACTTGCTGTTAAAGCCCAAAACTCATTACCGTCCGCTGTCCATTGCTTGGCAATTTCTCGAGCGGCTTTTATCGCTTTGGGGTTTGATTTTGTTACATCGTGTAATACAAGCAGAAGCTTTTTTTCTTTGAGCCAAAAATCATCGATGTAATTATTATCCTGTTCGGCATTGTAAAACGCAAAATCATGAATTGGAGGTTCATAGGCCTTCGCTAAAAGTTTTTCCTCCAAAACCGTATCATACGACCATTTGGCGTAATCAATCTTAGGCTCAAAGGTGTTCTTGTCGCTATCGTATACCACATGTATGGTGGCACCACTGCCGTCTTTAGCCGAATACAAGTAGGTTGTTTGTAAATGGTCTGAAGCACGCTCACCTTTTGGTACTTGCATGCCAGCGCGAATGTCGGTGCCTTCCGAATAGTGGAGAAAATCAACTACAGGTAAATATTGTTTGCAATACAAACTAAATCCAATGAGTAAGAGGCTAAGTACAGTAAGTACTTTTACACCAAACGAGTTGGAGAATATCGGTTTGATGTGTTTTCTGCCAAACCAAAGTAAGAGCACAAATACACCAATTACTACGTTTTTGTAAAACGACTCTTCTGGGTTCATTGGCAACGCGTCACCAAAACAACCACAGTCGGTAACCTTGTCGTACACCCAAGAATACAGCGTAAGAAATCCAAAAAACACAGTTATCAGAATCAGCATCCAAATAGTGAATTTTGGTTGCCACCCAATTAAAATTGCAAATCCTAAGATTGCTTCCAGCCAGCTAACAAAAATGGCCATGAATAAAGCATAATTTCTGAGCCAGTTAAACAACCCAACTGCCCATGAATCAGGTTTGACGTATTCCAAAATAGTCGCCTCGCTTTGCGCTGTAGACGGCTTTCCTTCAACTGGAGCTAGACTCGTTCGAAAGTCTAAAATGTCGTTATCGTTTATATAACTCTGGACCTGCAAATCACTTATAGCGCTGCCACTGTCTGCTACTAATCGATGCGTAAATAGCAACGAACCACTATTGAAGACGTTTACCGTTGCGGAAAATACGGAGTCGCTGTATGTCCATGGAGATTGTGAAACCGTTATGCTGTATGCGCTATCATTTTTGCCGATAGCACGTATGCTTTTTTTGTAATTTCCGTCTATTGATATCGTTGTGGCGATAGAATCTTGTTCCGATTCTAGGTCATCAGCAAAAACAGTGAAGTATTCGTCGAGTTTGTATGAAAAACCCGTAGGGTCGTTGAGTTTAATTAATCCGGAAAGGATAAACAGGAGCCCAATTAAAACACGGCTAAAGTGAACTATAAATCTCATGCGGCTTCCTCCATACGAATCAAAGCAAATATAGCATAGTTCATCATATCCTGGAAGTTAGCATCAAGGCCTTCCGATACTAAAGTTTTACCTTCATTGTCTTCTATCTGTCTGATGCGCAATAACTTCATTAATATTAAATCGGTGTAAGTGCTTACACGCATTTCTCTCCAAGCTTCACCATAGTCTTGATTCTTCTTTAGCATTAAGTCTTTGGTTTGAGCTGTAATTTCTCCATACCAGTCTATTACTTGTGCTTCAGGAATGTTTTCTTCAAAATTTGTATTGTGTAGGAGTTGGATTAGCGCCATTACACAATAGTTATATATGCCTATGTATTCATTGTCTAAGCTTTCGCCAACCGCATTTTCGTTAGACACTTCGATGCTTCTTATCCGTTTTGCCTTAATGAAAATTTGATCAGTCAAAGACTGAGGCCTCAATATGCGCCAAGCCGTTCCGTAGTCAATCGTCTTTTTCTCAAAGATTTCTTTACACTTATTTAATGCTTGATCGTACTGCTGTGACGTTTTATTGCTCAAGGTTTTCTTTTTTTGCAAAAATATACGGCTAATTCGTATAGCTATGCACTTGTATCAAGATAGTATGAACATTAAGGGCACATTATTCGATTTGACAACCCCTAAGGTAATGGGGATTTTAAATGCAACCGATGATTCGTTTTACGATGGCGGCAAATTTGTGCATAAAGATGGAGCGTTGGAACATGCTGCTCATATGTTAGAACAAGGGGCAGATATCATTGATGTTGGAGGCGCAAGTTCACGTCCAGGAGCAACCGCAGTGCCAAAGAACCTTGAGCAGGATCGCGTGCTGCCAATTATTGAGGCAATTTCGAAAGCATTCCCACAGGCAATGATGTCAATCGATACAAATTGTGCGGAAACGGCGGCTTTAAGTATTAAAGCAGGCGCTCATATCGTAAACGACATAAGTGCTGGAGATGATGATCCTAACATGCTTGAAACGGTTTCGTTACTCAAGGTGCCATACATCGCCATGCATAAACAAGGAACGCCCAAAACCATGCAAAACAATCCGCATTATGCGAATGTGGTATCCGACATTGCCAAGTACTTCTTGCAAAAGCTGGAAGAGTTTAAACGACATTCAATATTGGATGTGGTATTCGACCCCGGATTTGGTTTTGGAAAATCTGTTGCGCATAATTATGCGTTGCTTAAAAATTTACATACGCTAAAAGTATTGGTGAATGCACCGGTTCTGGTTGGTGTGTCAAGAAAATCTATGATAAACAAGGTGTTGCAAGTTAGACCAGAAGATGCCTTAAACGGTACTACGGTTTTACATGCTTGGGCATTACAAAATGGTGCAAACATCTTGCGTGTTCACGATGTATTGGAAGCAAAACAAGCAGTACTTTTATTTAACACCTATAAAAATGCGTAAGTAAGGACAATGGCAAAAAAGAGAAAAATTAAAGATTTGAGTGATTTAGGTGGTATGGTATTCAGTACCAATCCCGACTATATACCGGAAGAAGCACATGAAAGTGAAGAGTCCTTAGATCCTTCTCAGCAAACTTTGTATGTTTCGTATGATAAAAAACAGAGAAAAGGAAAAGTAGTCACATTGGTAGAAGGTTTTGAAGGGCCAGAAAGTGAACTCATTGAGCTAGGAAAACACCTCAAACAGCGCTGTGGTGCTGGGGGCTCTGTGAAAGACGGAGAGGTGATTGTTCAAGGCAATTTTGTGACTAAAGTCATCGACATACTCGTAAATAAAGGGTTTAATGTGAAGAAAAAAGGAGGTTAAAATTTGCTTTTGACATTAGAAGATTACCTTTGCCCCCTTAAAAAATTGAAGTAAAACAATAAAAAAGAGATTTAATGAAAAATCATCCAATTATTGATCAAATCATCGACAATTCTAGTGAGGCGTATATAAACTTAACGCCTGATGAATTGATTGACCACGCATTAAAAAACAACGAAGGAAGGTTAACCTCAGATGGCGCTTTAGCAGCAGACACAGGGGAGTTTACCGGACGATCTCCAAAAGACAAATTCGTTGTGGAAGACGACATTACACGAGACACTGTGTGGTGGGGTAGTATTAATCAACCAATAGCGCCAGAGAAGTTTGATTCATTGCTAAGCAAGGTTATTAATCACTATAAAGGTAAAAACATTTATGTACGTGATGCATTTGCATGTGCTGACCCTACATACAGAATGAATATTGGTGTAGTAACAGAATCTGCCTACCAAAATTTATTTGCAAACAACCTATTCTTGAGACCTACGGCTGAAGAAGCTGCTAATCAAACTCCAGAATGGTTGGTAATTGCGGCGCCAAGTTTTATGGCTGACGCAGCTATTGATGGCACACGCCAGCACAACTTTACCATAGTTAACTTCACGCAAAAAATCATTTTAATCGGTGGTAGCGGATATACTGGTGAGTTGAAAAAAGGAATTTTCTCTGTATTGAACTACACACTTCCTCAAGATGAAGGCGTATTGTCAATGCACTGTTCTGCAAATATTGGAGAAGCAGGTGATACCTCTATCTTCTTTGGACTGTCTGGAACAGGAAAAACAACATTGTCTGCTGACCCGAATAGAAAGTTAATCGGTGATGACGAGCACGGTTGGGCTGATAATTCAGTATTTAATTTCGAAGGCGGTTGTTACGCAAAGTGTATCGACCTAACTGAAGAAAAAGAACCTCAAATATGGAATGCCATTAAACGAGGTGCGTTGGTTGAAAACGTTAGATTCTTTGAAGGATCTGATAAGGTAAACTACGAAGACGTGTCTGTAACGCAAAATACACGTGTTGCATACCCGATTCATCACATCGACAATATCGCAGAACCATCAGTAGGAGGGGAGCCTAAAAATATCTTCTTCTTAACAGCTGATGCATTTGGTGTATTGCCTCCAATTTCTAAATTAACGCCAGGGCAGGCAGGATATCACTTTATTAGTGGGTACACAGCTAAAGTTGCTGGTACTGAAGCTGGTGTTGTGGATCCAGAAGCGACGTTTAGTGCTTGTTTTGGTGCAGCGTTTTTACCATTACACCCTGCTAAATATGCCTCCATGTTGGGCGACAAAATGCGTGCATCTAATGTGAACGTATGGTTGGTTAACACAGGTTGGAGTGGTGGACCTTTCGGTATTGGTAGCAGAATGAGCTTAAGCAATACGCGAGCTATGATCACAGCGGCATTAAACGGTGATTTGGATAACGTAGATTTCATTAATCATCCAGTATTTGGATTGGCGATGCCGACTACTTGTCCGAATGTGCCAGACGAAGTGTTGAATCCAAGAAACACGTGGGCAGATAAAGAAAGCTATGACAAGAAAGCGAATCACCTAGCTGGTCTTTTCAATAATAACTTTAAATCCTTCGAAGAAGGATCAAATGAAGAAATAAAGGCTGCAGCGCCTAAAGCTACATCGGTAGCTTAAGATTTCTTTAAGACAAATATTAGTAAGGCTGCTTCTTTATTGAAGCAGCCTTTTTTTTTGTGTTATAGTGAGCAATTCCATTGTCTGGTAATTGCGGTCGTCGTCATGTTTAAGAGATGGGTTCAGAAATGAGTTGGCCAATTTTGTGCGCAAAATTGACTGTATTGAAATGTGCAATAATCTTAAATATCCATGTGTTTACCGATAATTTCAAAGTAAGGGTTTCCTTTTCTGTGTTTGAAGTGTTAACCAATTTGAAAATCATACCTTTGCACCCCGAAATTAGAAATGAATGGATAAGAATTCGATCGTTGGATATGTACTGATATTTGTAATTTTTGCTGGTTGGTTAGTATATAGTTCCAACAAGACAGAATTAGAACAACAAGAGCAGCAACAAGAACAATTGCGTCTTGATTCAATTACACAAGCCAATAAAATTGACTCGCTCGAACGTGCTGCTAAGCAGCCAAAAGTTCAAGCAACTACTGAATCGTCAGTATTGTCAGAGGCAAACCCTCAAATTGATACGAACGCAGTCGCTGGAGTAAAACCGGAAGAATTTTTCGGAATAAACAACGATAAAATCGACATCCAATTTACAAGTAAAGGTGGTTCGGTAAATAAAGTTGTTTTGGCGGAATATCAACGAGCAGATTCATCGCCACTTGTGTTGATAGAGCCTGGGAGTAATAATTTTTCTTATACCATTCCACTTAAGTCTGGAATTGTAGAAACAAATGAGCTAGACTTTTCGGTTAAAGAAAAGAGCAGCAACCACATTACACTAGAGCACAAGTTTGCTACTGGTGGATCAATTGAGCAAACATATACTGTTAGCGAGGGCTATCTTGTTGATTATGCTTTTCGATTGGTTGATTTACAGGAGAAGATTGCCAGAAAGCACAATTCGTATTCTTTAGCGTGGGATATGCGCTTACCGCTTCAAGAACGCACACTGGATAACGAAAGACGTGTGTCTACGGTGTATTATAAATACAAGAGCGAAGACGACCCAGACAACCTGTCTGAAACAAGTGATGATGACGACGACTTGCAAGCCGGTATTCATTGGTTGGCTTTCAAGCAACAATTTTTTATGTCAACCCTCATTTTTCCTGAAGGTCTTGATGAGTCAGGTACAACAATATCTGTTGAAAAACCTGAAGACGTAGAATACGTTGGAGAAATGATGGCCGATTTGTCATTGCCTTATTCGTTTGACAATTCTGATGAGCATAAAATGCAGTGGTACTTCGGTCCAAACCATTATAAAACATTAAAGAATTTGGACCTTGGAATGGAGGGAACCATACAACTAGGGCACTGGACTTTCAGCTGGGTGAATAAAGCCGTTGTTATTCCTGTTTTCCACTGGTTGTCAAAATCTATTAAGAGTTATGGTGTAATCATTCTGCTATTAACCTTGATGATCAAGCTTGTACTTATTTTTCCAATGTACAAGAGTTATCTGTCTACAGCCAAAATGAAGCTGTTGAAGCCTGAACTTGAAGAAATTAAGGAGAAGGCTAATGGTGATATGACCAAAGTGCAACAAGAGCAGATGAAGCTGTATAAAAAAGTTGGTGTAAGTCCATTTGGGGGTTGTTTGCCTCAACTGGTTCAACTACCCATTTTGATTGCACTGTTTAGGTTTTTTCCGAGTAGTATAGAGCTTCGTCAGAAAAGCTTTTTGTGGGCAGAAGATTTGAGTACATACGATACCTGGTTAAAATTTGGTTTTGATGTACCATTACTTGGTGACCACTTAAGTTTATTTACCTTACTAATGGCCGGTTCATCTTTGTTATATACAATTTATAACCAGCAAAGTCAGGCAAGCATGAACAACCAAATGAAGTACATTATGTACTTAATGCCGGTTATGCTCTTGTTCTGGTTTAATAGCTATGCGGCAGGTTTGAGTTATTACTACTTCTTAGCCAACATGATTACTTTCGGTCAGAACTTCATTTTTAGTAAGTTCATTGTTGACGAGGATAAGATTCGTCTACAGATGGAAGCGAACAAGAAGAAAAAAGTGACGGTTAAACAATCTCGTTTCCAGAAAAGATTAGAAGAAGCAGCTAAAAAACGAGGCGTAGATCCAAAGAAACTTAGACGATAGTAGCTTTTTCCAAGCTTCTAAAAACTTCTAACCACTCTTTGTTGGATTGCTGTAGCCTTTCCTTTCTGAGCATACACCAGAACTCTTGAACAGCCTGATGGATAGGTATGTTTGTGAAACTCATGTCCCTCAAATAATGCACAAGTTTCAACATGCGAAACCCATTAAGCCATCGGTATATATTCTGATGAAATAAGGTATCTGACTTTGATTGTTTTTGGATTTGCTGCACGGCGTGCACAAAGTTTTCATTCGCTAAAAAAGTAGTTATTTCTGAAGGGATTTGCATCACATCAATACCGTCTATAAGCGTACTAGCCTCGATGGTCGTGATGAGTTTTTTAATCTGTGCATAAATCGCCGGATGATACGTGTAATATGTTTTGCATATGCTGGCGTTTTGCTTAGCAACGGCGTGCCCGGTACCAAACGGTACCCGATCAGACTTTCGAGCCGAGGGGAAGACAGTACAGGTGTTGATTTCTAAAAAGTTTCGATAAGGAATGATTTTGTGCAAGAAGTAAAAATCGTCGCCTGCTTTACGCAGATTCATTCCGCCAAATTCTTTGTACGTATTTGCTCTTACCGCCATGGATGAGCCGATGGTTTGGTATGCATAAGGATAGCCTGCAAAGCGAAGACCTTGGACATGGTAGCGCAAGAACAGTTCGTAGTCGACTATCGCGTCGCTTTGTTTGCTGTCATGTTCAAAATATATGGAAGCAACATCGTGTTTTGGATATGTGCTAAAAGCCTCAAATACATCGTTTAAATAGTTTTTCGAACATCTGCAGTCAGCATCAAAACAACTGATAATTGTTTCTTTTTTGTTGACAGAGAGGTCGTAGGCCAAATCCATACCAATTTTTCTTGCATGACCTACTCCAGCTATTTTTTTAGGGACCTGTTTGGCGTGTTTATAAATGATTTGTATCCATGCGGGTTTGGTTAATTCCCAATTATTGATGTCCGCTATAGACTTTTGGTTGCACTGGAGTACATCCGTTCTTGCCACGTCGCTTTCGTTAACGACAACAATTATGGTGACTGTGGAAGTTGGTATATCGCATTGAGCGATACTCTGTAAGGCACCTACAACGTCAGGCTCATTGTAACATGGTATGACGACAAATAACTCCACGATGTGCTATGATTGGTAAGTTATGGGTACAACCTTTTTCTTGCCCAACTAGAGTCTACTTTGTCATAAGTCAATCTGTCGTGCAATCGACTCGCTCTTCCTTGCCAAAACTCAAAATGCAAAGGAGTTACGGCATATCCACCCCAATGTTCTGGTCTTTTTATAGGATTACTATCATAAAATTTTGCGAGCGTTTCAAACTTTGCTTCAAGCGCTTCACGGGTGGTTAATTCATCGCTTTGGCTTGAGGCTATGGCGCCGATTTGACTGTCTATTGGTCTTGAATAAAAATAATCATCCGACTCTTTTGTTGCGACTTTCGATGCAATTCCTTCTATGCGTACTTGTCGTTGTTGATCGCGCCAAAAAAAGAGAATGGAAACTTTAGCGTTTTGCTCTAACGCCCTCCCTTTTGTACTGTGGTAATTGGTGTAAAAAACAAAATTTCCGTCTTTGACTTCTTTAAGCAGCACAACACGTGTTTGTGGTTGATCGTTATGCGATGTGCTAACAATCATAATGTTAGGTTCGGGTTCAGTCTCGCTTGCTTCTGCAAACCAAAGACTGAAAAGTGAATATGGATCAAGGCCAGCTAGCTCTTCAACAAGTTCGAACTTATTATAATCTACACGTTTGTCTTTTAGGTCCATGCTATCGTCTTCCAAAATTCGGCATATTCGGCATGCGTCGACCAGGCTTTTGTTTGTTAAAGCTTTTCATCATCTTACGCATCTCGTCGAACTGCTTCATCAGTTTATTCACTTCCGTGATAGTGTTTCCACTTCCTTGTGCGATTCTTTTCCTTCGAGAACCGTCAATAATTTCTGGGTTTTCTCTTTCCTGAACGGTCATCGATTTAATGATGGCCTCTACGCCTTTAAATGAATCATCGGAAATGTCGACATCCTTTATTGCCTTGCCAACACCTGGGATCATACCCATTAAATCTTTGATATTCCCCATCTTCTTGATCTGCTCCAATTGTTTGAGGAAATCGTCAAAGTTGAATTGGTTTTTGCGAATCTTTCTTTGGATTCTTTCTGCTTCTTCTTGATCGTATGAATCTTGCGCTTTTTCAACCAGGGAAACAATGTCACCCATTCCAAGAATCCGATTCGACATACGGTCAGGGTGGAAAACAGACAATGCGTCCATTTTTTCCCCGTTACTTACAAACTTTATTGGTTTGTTTACAACACTCTTTATCGATAGGGCAGCACCACCTCTTGTATCACCGTCTAGTTTGGTAAGAACTACTCCATTAAAATCAAGTACGTCGTTGAAGGCTTTTGCTGTATTCACAGCATCTTGACCAGTCATTGAGTCTACTACAAAAAGAATTTCGTTAGGGGTGACAGCCTTTTTTACATCCCCAATTTCTTTCATCATGACTTCATCAACACTCAAACGACCTGCGGTATCAATTATGACCACATTGTTTTGGTGAAGCTTAGCATGTTTAATGGCGTTTTTAGCAATCTCTACTGGATTTTTATTGCCATCTTCAGTGTAGACGTCCACTTGTACTTGCTCGCCTAATACTTTCAACTGGTCGATAGCTGCAGGACGGTAAACATCACCTGCAACCAATAAGGGATTGCGCCCTTTACTTTTTAGATATCGTGCGAATTTTCCTGAGAAAGTCGTTTTACCCGAACCTTGTAAACCAGCAATTAATATGATCGCAGGAGTTCCAGAAAGGTTCACTTCCTCGGTTTTGCCACCTAGTAAAGCGGTCAACTCGTCGTTAACAATCTTGGTCATCAGCTGCCCTGGAGAAACGCTTGTCAAAACGTTTTGTCCAAGAGCTTCTTCCTTTACACGATTGGTAAATTCTTTAGCAATCTTGAAGTTTACATCGGCATCGATTAATGCGCGACGAATTTCTTTCACCGTTTCTGCAACGTTGATCTCAGATATTTTGCCTTGACCTTTTAAGGTCTTAAAAGCTTTCTCTAACTTACTTGATAAATTATCGAACATGTATATACAAATTGGACTGCAAACATAGCAAATACCAAGTCAGTAAAACAACAAAAGGCCGCCTTTTCAGGCAGCCTTTGAAACGATAAACAATTTGTTATCGCATTAGCCTAACAAGACCTTTTTTATCGTAAACAACTCTATCCAACCCGCTTATACGGATGTGGTATAAATAACTTTCCATTTCACAGTCTTTACCTTTATAGGTTCCGTCCCATCCATGTTGCACGTCATTGGTTGAAAATACTTCTTCACCCCATCGGTTATAGATAATCATTTCATATTCTCTATACGTGCCATCATTTAATAGGTACATAAATTTGGGTGTTGGTTTAAACACCGGGTTATGATCATCTTCATTTGGGCTAAAGGCGTTTGGAATCCATACAAGTGACGAGCCAATCAATCTAATCTCGTTTGACGTGCTCTGAATACTAGAATCGAATGAGACAGCAATTATGCGAAACACATATTCTCCATCGATATCAATATGTTCGTCTTTATCTACAAAAGCAGATTGAGACCCTGGAACCTGTCCAATTGTCGTAAAGACGCCATCATTTTTTATTTGGATGCGGTAGTAGTCTACACCATCATCCCAACGTTCATAAGCTGTCCAAGACAAATGACTCATGTCGTTCATATGATACCCCTCTAATAACATTGGTAAACCGATGTTACCAATTACACCAGTAACGAGGCAGTGGTCCATGGTTTGAACCGTGTAGATGTAATGCTCTTTAGATACGTCGAGCTCTGTGTCTACAAACGACAAGCCTTCGGTTACCTTTGAATCAACTATGGCGGTACCAGTTTCGTCGCGTTTACAAATCAGGTAGCTTTTTGTGTGTTCAAACAAGGTAGAGTCCCAACTTACTTCTACTGCAGTATTGTTGATAACAGTCGCAACCTTTACATCCATTGGGATGTCGCTGCGGATGTAATCTGGTCTATTTCCTTCAATGTTCGACTGGGAATGAACACCATCATAATGGGCCTCAACCTTATAGATGTAGTCTTGATCACATAACATTGAGTCTGTAAAGTGAAGTGTTGTGCCACTTACTGTTCCCGCTTCTTCAAATGATACACCGTCTATACTTCTAAAAACTACATATCGATCTATGTTCGTCCATCCGCTATAAGACGTCCAATCCAAGTTTAGAGCAAAAACACCTCCCTTAGTAACGGTCAATATTACAGGACAATGGGCCATCGATGGAGTGGCTACTTCATCACACTGATTGGTGTGTGTCATCGTAAAGCACCTTGCAAGTTTTATGTCGGTATATGGGACAACCGCTTGATTTGACGTGTTTGGCATATTCTGATAAACGATTTGTTGAGACTGGTTGTCAATAATCGTACTGAACTTAATAAAGTCAGGATCAATGTCATTCCATTGGACCACAATTTCAGAATTGTTTTTAATAGAAACCAGTTTGATTTTTCCATCAGGAATTTCTTCAACACTTTTAATGACAACTGCTGTATCTACATCATGTGAACACCCATTATAATCCACAACTTTAAGGTTTACATCGTTTCTTCCTGATTGAGAAAATACATACGAGAAGTTTGCCTGTGTGGTGGTGTCTTTGACGTTGTTAATGGTCCAGATGTAATCAATTATGCCTATACGTGACAATGGTTTAGCAGTAAATTCAGTCGGTTCGTTTTTACACGGTAACACGTCAATAACCACTTTACTTATTGGGTTGTCTTTAACGGTAATGTCAAAATTACTTGTGTCAGAACAGTTGTTTTCATTGGTTATAATTAACTGCAACAGGTGCGATCCAGGAGCGGAAATTAAAGGACTAACCGAATTTTCCGTAGATATTTCTACGTCATCTAAAAGCCAACTTCGCGAAGTAATGTTGAGGCTCTCATCTGTTAATTCGACTTTAATAGGAGAACAGCCTTCAATTTCCTTATCCGATGGAAATGCTTTGGGGGTTTTTAATACATATACTGTATCGGTGCTTTCAAATGCGGCAGCGCAACCCAGACTATCTTTTACATATAAACTTGGAATATATCGTTGAGACATTCCGGCATTTTGCACGTTGTATACGTGTGAGTTGATTTGTGTGGAATCTAACGGGGTATTGTCGTCATAGTTCAAGTAATATTCTGCAGCGTCAATACTTTTGTTTATGAAGTCAACGTGAAGCGGTTCGCAACCCACAAAATTCTTTATCTCAAAATCGGGAACAGGCCCAAACACCCTAATGGCATCCTTAATGGTGATTTTATCTGAGCATCCGAGGTAACTTTTGGATGTAAGCGTAACATCAAATCCATTGTGGAAACCGGTATTTCGATGGTAAATGTTGGCGATGAATGTGTCGGTGGTGGTAATTAAACTGCCATCACCAAAATCCCAGAAGAAAGTATCTGCGTTTTCACTTAAGGTGTTGAATTGAGCATAAGCTGGAGCACAGAACAAGCTTGTGTCCGCCATTTCGAAGGCACTTTCTACAACCACAGCGCGCACCATCTTTGTTGCAGTGTCGTAGCACTCGTTTCTTTTGGAAGCAATCAAATTGATCTCATACCAAGCGTCGTCGTTCATGATTAATCTGTTAGGTCTAACCGATTGGCGCAGGGTGTATTTTCCTGTCGAATTTATCTTCCACTTAAAAGACGTGGCATTGAGGCTTGATGTATTGTTTAACGCGATAGAGTCTAAAGCGCAAAGTGAATCATTCGGGATAGAGAAGCCGGCTTGAACCCCAGCAGTTATCAGTTGTGAATGGGTTTCAAATTTGCAATCTGTACTGTTAAGTATCTTGACATGTATGCGGTACGTACCTCTGTCATTAAATGTAAATTTAGGCGCACTAGTTGAAGCCCCTACAATATCGACATTGGTGCTTGGTGAAGCATACCATGCGTATTGTAAAGTGTCAACTGAGTTGCCAAAATGTTCGTTCAGGTTAATGTTAAAAGCTGGTTTTACAGCAAATGGAAGACAACCGTCATGATGATCTAGCGAAACCGAACCGCCAACTCCGTTTACATGTAATGAGGCCGGTTTGCTGGTAGAATCTTTACAACGAGTGCTTATCTGGTGGTTGTATTGTATTGAGTAGGGGCCAGGGGTGCTTAATGCAATATGTCGGTTTCTGCCCGTATCCAATGCAACAGTATGTACTTGTCCAGTAACATCGTGTTCCAACTTCCAAGAATGTAAGAATGGCGCAAATATTGGAGTTGTTTTAGCTTTTAGCTCAACTTCGTCACCCGAACATATTGTCGAATCCGCAATCTCGAATGATTTAACAGGTTCGATGATGTGAATGAAGCTTTTCTTTGGTAATGAATCTATACAACCAATTAAGTTCCCTGCGTAAAGCGTTACATTGTAAAATCCAGGTTTAGTAAACGACTGTTCAATGTTTCTTCCCTTTCCTTTATTGTAAATGGTCTTTCCATCTAAATCATAAACCACCCAGTAAAAAGAATCTGGTGAAATGTAAGAACTGGCTGGCGTGATACTGGTCAATTTTATTGTTTGGTCAACACAGCCAATGCGTTCATCACTCGTCATTGTTGGTCTTATGGAGTCAACACGAATAAACTGTCTAACGTCTAAGGTGTCCTTACATCCATACAGGTCTTTTGCAATTAGTTTAACTGAATATCTACCCCATTTTGGTGAGCTGTAGTTAATGGCACTGTCAGTTGAACTTAATAATTTTTTGCCGTTGTCTCCAGAAACCGACCATTGGTAGGTTAGCGGTGTGTTTTGGTATGAATGACTGGTGTTTGTTATATGGGTAAGGTGTGGCGTATAGCAGTGGTAATTGTCCGAACTTGTAAATTTGGCTTCAAGTGATTTTACTTTAATTCCTTCCGCTACAGAAACTCTTGAAAAACAACCGGCATAATTTAGTAAAAGTGAAACACCGTATTCACCAGGGGCATTGTATTTTAAATCAAGCTTTGTGTCGGTGTAATGTGTTGTGTCTGGGTTACCTTCAAATTGCCAAACGTATTCTGCACCTTTAACCGGATTTAATACGGTAACCTCCGTTTTATTTTTCAGACACAGAACGGTATCCTTTATACTTAAGTCAATTGTAATAGAATCACCGAAATTCAGGTAATTCTCTCTTTTAACCACATGCGTGCATTTGTTTTTCGTTTCTACAGTAAATGAAACATCATAACCACCTGGTACAACATATCGTACTACAGGAGGGACCAAACCAGTAGTGAATGAGGTATTAGACCCTGGGAGGTACCATTCTGTGTTTGTTATTGTTTCGCCATTGGCATCTACCATAGCTGCGAGTTGAACTTGCTTTGTTACACACCCTGATCTGTTGTCGGCAACAAAATCTATAGCCACATCTGGGTGGACTATGGCAACATCTTTGAACTCTTTTACATCTCTACAACCAAAAGAATCAGTAACAACAAGGTTTACATCCTTCGAGCCTATGGTTTTGAATTTATGTATTAAGGTGTTGCTTGCATTAAAGTAGTTGGTTCCATCAACGACCCAGCTGATTTCTTTGGTATTGGGTGTGGTATTAATAAGTGTAACCGTATCCGGGCCGTCACATAATTTACGTCTTGATATGACGTAACTCAGTTCAGGTTTACCTAAGATTTGGGTAATGTTTTTTTCAGCGACTAAGCATTCTGACCCACTTGGGAAAGTAACCTTAACTTCCACATCTACTACTTGTGGTGTTAGGAAAAATTCGTAGACAGTGTCGGTATTTGAAACAAAACCTTTGCCAAAATCCCACGAATACTTTGATCCAGCAGGAGCACCTGTAACCTTAAAAATTACAATACCAGGAGAGCATTGGATTTTCTTGTCAACTGAAAGTTTTAAATTGGAACACTGCGAAAAAGCGACAAGCGGCAGAAACACCGCAAAAAGCGTAGTAGTCAATAATTTTCTCATCCTTCGCTGACCGTTTTAGTAGTAGTAGTCGCATTGTCAGCAGTACAAAGGAACGAAAAATATACGATGTCAACAAATTGTTAACATATTTCTTGAGTCTTTTCTTGTCAAAACCAAGCAATTCTATGTGTTAAAAAGCCTAGTCCTGTTGCTATTTATATGTAATTTCGTGCCATATAAATATTTATGAAAATTTCGGTTTCAATACTCGCTATGTGCATAGCGTTTGCAGCATGTAATTCAAATACAAGCACAAGTAACAAGTCATCTTTTGAATCTAATTTAGATCTTTATGAAAGATCACTTTCACTTACAGATTATGGTACAGCATTGGTTGCATTAAACATGATGTTGTTAGAAGATTCTACCAATATGGAGTACACAGATTCACTTGCCCGACTGTATATGCGTAGCGGAAATTTTGATGCTGGGTTGTCTCTCGGTAAGCGTGTAATGGCTGCTGAGGAGAAGAATTATTCTCTGATGGAACTTATGGCTACGGCTTATGAATACAAAGGGGATCCACCAAATTTGACAAAGTCTTATAGAAACTATAAAAAGTTATACGAGGAAGTAGGAGGGACAAAATACCTTTTAAAAATGGCACAAGTGGGGATGTTGCAGGGTAGTTTCGACGCAGCAAAAAAGAAACTTGAAGAAGTGGTGGCTAGTCCTGATGTGGCTTATATCGAAAGCCCAAAAAGTGACGGAAGTATTCAAATGATAAATGTAAAAGCTGGGGCATATATGTTATTGGCTAATTACTATTTCAATGAGGGTAACGAGAAAGAAGGAGTGAAAAGCTTGGAGCAGGCGCTAAAAGTGGAACCAGACTATGAGGCAGCACGATTAATGGTGCAAAGGCTTCAGCAATACCAACAGCAACAAGCGAGTATGGGCCAACAACAGGCCTATCAACAACAGTTGCAAGCTGAGCAAGAAAAAGCACGTAAGCTTGCTGCGTATAAACGTAAAGAAGCTGAGTATATGAAGAATAAGAAGAAGTAGGTTACGGTTTTTTAGGAGCCCATTCTATTTCTTTGGTCTGTGTAAGTCTAGTCATCGTTCTTGCGAAGGTGAATAGATAGTCAGACAAGCGATTTAAGTACGTGATGATTTCAGGGCGTATTTCGATAGCCTTCGATAGCGTTACACAGTTTCGCTCCGCACGTCTGCACACTGTGCGCGCAATATGAGCAGTACTGTTAGCCGTTGAACCTCCAGGAAGCACAAAAGACTTTAATTCAGGAAGAAGTACCGTCTGAGCGTCGATCCAAGTTTCTAACATGGACACTTCTTCGTCACCAACGGCCTGTAGTTTTAACTTTTCAAACACATCAGGCATCGAAGCCAATTCCGATCCAACAGTAAAAAGCGTGTTTTGAATCGCCCGCAACTCATTAATCAAGTTTGAATCTTCTGTTTGGCAAGACAGCAGTCCAATAAAACTATTCAGTTCATCTACGGTGCCGTATGCGATAATGCGCAAATCATCCTTGTCAACGTTTTGCTGACCCAGTATCGACGTCTTGCCTAAATCTCCTTTTTTGGTGTACACTTTCACGTTACTTCTTTATAACCTTTGGGACTCTAAAATAATCTGAATCTGCGTCAGGTGCATTCTTAAGTGCATCCGACTTATTTAAAGAAGGTTTAACAACGTCTGGTCGCAAATGGTTTGTTCTGTCCGACATATATACCAAAGGTTCGATCCCGTCAGTATCAAGTTCATTCAGTTTTTCGCAAAAATTAAGGATTTGCTCCAACTCACTTTTTATTTTAGACTGGTCTTCGCTTTTGAATGACAGCTTCGCTAGATGAGACAGTTCTTTTATTTTTTGATCAGTGATTTTCATTACTATGCGTCAAAGTTAAGGCTATCAATTTGTTTTTGAATGATTTCGCGTGTGTCCGACATAAGTGTATTTAAATCATCTTGATTTAAGTTGTTGGTATCTATAGGTTTGTGAACATAAACACGCATTTTTCCTGGTGTTCCACCGCTTAGGAATCCCCCTTGAGGCAGTCGTTTCCAGTTGTCAATCATAGAAACCGGTACGATTTTAACATTGTGCTCAATGGCCAACCGGAAGGCACCTGATTTAAATTTTACCATTTGTGGGACTTGCTTGGCTATTCCTCCTTCAGGGAAAATACCTAAACTGTCTCCGCTAAGAATTGCTTTCTCAGCTAACTGATAGGCAGTGACAGAGTCTCTTACGCTTTTTCTATTAACAGCTATGTCTACAGTCCTAAAGAATATGCCAAATAGCGGAATGTCACCTAGTTCCTTTTTGGCTAAAAACCGGAAATAGGCATTAATCTGAACGTTTAGACTCAATATGTCTAAATAGCTGAAATGGTTGGAAACAAAAATGTATTGCTCTTTCCGATTTAATGGTTCTTCGTAGGCTGTGCGTGGCAACAATCCACTAAAGAACATAATAATCCTGCCCCAGATAGCACGCAATTTATGTGCATGCTTGTAGTTTTTTTTGTCTCTTAAAAGCAGAACAAAAAATGGATATAAAAGAATGAACAGTAATAAGAACCAGATAAAGAAATATACGGCCCAAATATATCTGAGTGCCAGCCGCATGGTTCTAATCAATTTCGTTTTCTAAATAAGTCTTGAGTTTATGCGCTTGCTGATCCACAAAACTGCGCAGCTTAGGTTCAGCCATCATTTTCATAAACATATTAAGGTCGGCGTTTATTTTTCCCACCACGTTCGCTTCATCACCATTGTCGGTGATGTGCCACTCAATGTTAAATGAAAAAGGCAGCTTGCCTTTAGGTTTGAGCCTGATTAATGAAGCTTGTACTTGCTCTTCAATAGTAATATTAAACTGGCCTAAACCCTTTAAACTTAATTCGGCTTTTTCTTTGGTTGCGTTAAAGTCTGAAACGTCTGACGATGGCATCAAATTTTCATAATTCCGTAGGTCGCTCAAAAAATCGTAAATCTTTTGTGCATTGCGATTAATAGAGAGTTTGTCGCTTTGAATTTCTGTCATCATCCAGCTAAGCTATTTCTGTCTGCAATAAAACCTGCAAAAAAGGCTGTAAATACCGCACCAATTACAAGATACATCCCCAAATCAAATATGGTGTGATGCTTTATAGTGAATTTCGCATTTATTTGTTCTTTCGCTTCTTCGGTGCGAGCCAATTCTTCTGGCTTGTCTTTGTTTGCCTCTTTCCAACCTTCAAAATAATAGGTTTTGGCTTCATTGAAAAAAGCACCATCAGGGTAATGCATTATGGAGTATCCAATACCAGAAACGGCAGAACATACAATGGCAATCATTAATCCGCTAAACGAGGTTCGTACAAAACTAATTCGACCTTGAAGTTTACGGATAAGTATGACAGCAAAAACAATACAGCCAATTAGCGCCAATATTTTGCCAAACACGACACCAAATGACTTGTCGTATCCCAAAGCGCCACTAAACAGAAGGTATTCAAGTGTTGCTGATGCTAGTCCAGCAATACCACCGAATATGAGGTAATACTTACTCATAATGTAGAATCAAAAAGAATTAAGCGTCGTTTTTGTCTTCTCGCTCACGTTGGAACTCTTCAAAGTCATACTCTGGCATTAGTTCCGATTTTACATGGTTTACAGTTGCAGTGAATGCATCCATAAATTTATTGAAATCTTCTTTGTACAAAAAGATTTTATGTTTTACAAAATTGCCATCCTCAAAGCGTTTTTTACTCTCTGTGATGGTAATATAGTAATCGTTACCCTTCGTTGTTTTCACGTCAAAGAAATACGTCCTTTTCCCTGCTCTAACACGTTTTGAAAATACTTCGCGATTATCGTCCATCTCAGTCTTTGTTGTAAAATACTTTTAGCACATCAAAAAAAGCGATTATTCTTGGGTTTCACAAGTAAAAGATTCACATCTGAAGCTACTAAACAGGTTGATTTTGAGCATTTTGAGTTTTTACCATTTCAGCAAACACCCCATTTTGAACCAAGAGTTGGCTTGGTGCACCTTGCTCAACGATTTGGCCTTCATCTAAAACGAGAATAAAATCAGCATCTTCTACGGTCGACACCCTGTGTGAAATGAGTACAACCGTTTTGTTCTTCCCAAATTCTTTAAGATTGTTTTTGATACTTCTTTCTGTGTGCGTGTCTACCGCAGAAAGAGAATCATCCAAGATTAGGATTTCTGGGTTGCGAATTAAGGCACGAGCAATGGCTACGCGTTGCTTTTGGCCACCACTTAAAGTAATTCCACGTTCACCCAATACGGTGTCAAATTTGTTGGTGAATCCTTGGATGTCGTCCCAGACGTCAGTCATTTTGGTTATAGATTCGATGTCGGATTCCGTTTTCGGGGATTCAGAACCAAATAAAATGTTGTCTCTAATTGATTCTGAGAACAGAAAAATATCTTGAGGGACATAGCCAAACAGCGAACGATAGGCAGGTAAGCTCAACTCATTTACATTATGATTGTCAATGGTTATCTCACCGTTATTCGGATTATATAGCCTCATCAACAGGGAGGCTAATGTGGATTTGCCACTTCCTGTCGTCCCAATGATCCCAACCGTTTGTCCTTTCTTTATTGCAAAGTTCAAGTTAGATAAGACTGTTGTGTTATCGTAGGAGAACGAAACGTTGTTGAACGCTATGGCATTATCGAAACGGAAAGTTTCAACACCAATTCTGTTTTCAGGCTTCTCCTCCAAGAAATGATTGATACGTTCTTGAGAAGCTGAGGCCCGCTGAATTATACTGGTTACCCAACCCAGTGAAGCAACTGGCCAGGTTAACATATTTACGTATATCACATATTCGGCAATGTTGCCAAAAGAAAACGTTCCGGCAATAACCTGCTTACCGCCAAAATAGATGGTGATAATTACACTTAATCCAACCAGCATCATGGTAAGGGGGAAGAACAATGCATTTACCTGAACCAAACGCATGTACTGACGCTTATAATCGTCGCTTTGTTCTTGAAATTTGCCTGTGAAATGACTTTCTGAGGCAAACGACTTCAGTACGCGAATGCCTGAAAATGATTCTTGAACGAAGGTCGTAATCCCAGATAGTTTGGCTTGGAGCACGCTACTGCGCTTATTAATTATTTCACTAACGTAGTATATCGAAACAGACAATATAGGCAGTGGTATGAGCACATAAAGCGTGATAGTTGGGTTGATAGAAACCATAACGGATATAACCAGGATAAACAAGGCAATAAGGTTTATGGTATACATCACAGCTGGCCCCAAGTACATGCGTACTTGGCTCACATCTTCACTTATTCTGTTCATCAAATCGCCCGTGTAATTTTTGCTGTAAAAGGATGCTCCAAGACGTTGGTATTGCTCAAATATTTCGTTTTTCAAATCAAATTCGATATACCGAGACATTACAATTACCGTTTGGCGCATGAAATACATGAATATACCTTTTACAATGGCACTTGCTAAAACCAAGCCGCCAAAAAATAAGGCCATGGTGGAAATTTCTTTGAGGATAAGACCCTGAGAAATGTTTAGTACTTGGTGCAGCTTAACATTAGCAATCATACTATCGATTGCTGTTCGGACAATTGGCGCAATTAAGATCGCAAAAATATTTGAACAGACGATAAAAAGCACACCTAACCCTAGGTAAACACTGTATTTCCGGAAGTATTTGTTTAAATAAAAAAGCGGTTTCAAATCCAGATGTTTTGAGTTAAAAAAAGCCTAATTTCGAAGCGGCAAATTTAAGCCGATATTCACAATCAAAAAGGACATTATATGACTGAGGTATCACAAGGAAAAAACGCTCTATCTTCAAATTTGTTTTCACATCTTACCGAGCACGACCACGAACAAATATTAGTATGTAACGATAACAGTACTGGTTTAAAGGCCATTATCGCTATCCATAATACTGTTTTGGGGCCTGGATTAGGCGGTACACGTATGTGGAGTTATAATAATGAGTCAGAGGCCATGCGTGATGTTTTACGTTTAAGTCGGGGTATGACATATAAAGCGAGTATTTCAGGGTTGAATCTAGGTGGAGCGAAAGCGGTAATCATCGGAGATTCAAAAACTCAGAAAAGCGAAGCTTTGATGCGTAAGTTTGGTCGGTTTGTTAACAACCTAGCGGGGAAATATATTACTGCGGAAGACGTTGGAACAACGACTCAAGACATGGAATACGTAAACATGGAGACCGACAATGTAGTTGGTTTACCAGAAAGCCGAGGCGGTGGGGGAGATCCATCACCAGTTACTGCTTACGGTGTATATGTAGGAATGAAATCTGCAGCAAAGAAACGTTGGGGAAACGACAGTTTGTCTGGTAAAAAAGTTGCTGTAATGGGGATTGGTAAAGTAGGCATGCATTTGTTAGAATACATGCACAAAGAAGGCGCGAAGTTTTATGTGTCAGACATGAATGATGCTGCATTAAAAGAAGCTGCTTCAAGATTTGGCGCAAGCATTGTTGCCAACGACGATATTTACGATACAGATGCCGAGATTTTTGCACCTTGTGCACTTGGTGGTATCATCAATACAGATACAATCAACCGATTAAAATGTGAGGTAATTGCTGGTGCAGCAAATAACCAACTAGACAATGAAGAAGTACATGGCGATATGCTTGTTAAAAAAGGTATTGTGTATGCTCCTGACTTCTTAATCAATGCTGGTGGATTAATCAATGTCTACAGTGAGTGGACAGGATATAACAGAGAGAATGCACTGCGCGATACTGAGCGTATATACGACACGTTAGATTCGATATTTAAGGTATCTGAAGAAACCGGTATGCACACACAAGCAGCTGCGACGCATTTGGCTCAAAAACGTATTACAGATATAATGCACGTTCAGTCTAAGATTTAACATTAGACCATCGGGCAACAAAAAAGTCTCCATCACATGATGGAGACTTTTTTTATACAAGATTATTTGATCATTCTATGGCAAGTTGCGCTTTCTTATCAAGCTCTTCATAGATAGAATTGTTGCTAATGAATTCAGGAATCATTTGCTTCATGCTTGTTACAATTAACCTGTTGGTCAATTTGTCTCTGTTTCTTAGCATGCCTTCTATAACATCTTCGATTTCTGCATAGTCAGACTTACGTACTTTGGCCACCATAATTTTAGGGTGGTGTGTGCCAATGGTCTGTTCTTTCTGATTCAGCAGTTCTTCTGTGAGCTTTTCACCTGGTCTTAAACCAGTAAATACAATCTCGATATCTTTACCTTCCTGGAAGCCAGAAAGTTTAATCATCTTTTTAGCCAAATCTACAATCCGAACAGATTCACCCATATCGAAAATGTAAATCTCACCACCATTACCCATTGATCCTGCTTCTAACACCAGTTGACAGGCTTCAGGGATTGTCATGAAATAACGTGTTATGTCTGGATGCGTAACGGTAAGTGGTCCGCCTTCTTCAATTTGTTGTTTAAATCTTGGAATCACCGATCCATTTGATCCCAATACGTTTCCAAAACGGGTTGTAATGAATTTTGTGTGCGTGTCTTGTTTGATGTCAAGTATGTTGTTGAGCGATTGCACGTACATTTCAGCTATTCGTTTACTGGCCCCCATAATATTTGTAGGATTTACCGCTTTATCGGTAGATACAAAGACGAATTTTTCAGCATTATATTCAACCGCCAAATTGGCTAAAATGCGTGTTCCAAATACGTTTGTATTAACTGCTTCATATGGGTTGTCTTCCATCAACGGCACATGCTTATAGGCAGCAGCATGAAATATGATGTCTGGCTTGAATGCCTTAAATAACTGTCGCATTCTACCTTCATTGGCAACATCACCTATCATCATCTCAATATTTGGTTTGTTGATTTTATATTCTAACTCATAGAGTGGTGTTTCCGCTTGATCCAACAACATAAGGTATTTAGGGTTGTACTCGGTACACTGCTTTGCAATTTCACTACCAATTGACCCCGCTGCACCAGTTACCAAAACTACCTTACCTTTTAGCGCATTTTGGATGTTTTTGTTCTCCAGATCCATCGGTTCACGGCCTAAAAGATCCGATACGTTTACATTCTTGATTTGATTAAAAGTGAATTCGCCATTAATCCATTTGTCGATTGGGGGAACATTCTTGATAACCAAGTTGTGTTGCAGCCCAATTTCAATAACTTTTTTCTTTTTATATCCGGCTATTTCAGGAATAGCGATAATTAATTCTTTAGGAAGGAATTTTTCAGTAACGTAATCAAACTTTTTGTTGAAGTTGTAAATCGGTACGCCTTCTGCAGATTTGCCTGCTAGTTGGCGGTTGTCGTCTAAAAAAGCAATAACCTTAAAGCGTGAGGTCATATCAGCTTCAATTGAACGCTTTGCCATCATCCCTGTATGGCCAGCGCCATAAATAATGATGTTTTGTAAGTTGTTATGCTGAATTCTATTGATTCGACGATATATTAGTTTATATCCAATACGTAAACTTGTTAGCGCCACTAAGCAAATAAAGTAGTCCATGATGATGATGGATCTTCTGGCAACGATGAGTACATCATGTTGCGATTGCATGTAACGTCTGATAATCACAAAAGCGAATGTGCTTATGGTCATCGCTAGAAAGATACGTGTGGCATCTTGGATGCTTGTATACTTAACAATGCCTTTATATGACTTGGTAACAACAATGGCCAATGCTTTTAAAAGCAACATCAACATGAGTGGCAATAGAAGCTCATTCATGGTGAATGTTTCGAACTGTAGGTTTCGAATTATAGAGTAAGAAAATACAAATGAAAGGGCAACAACCGCGAGGTCTATATTGAACACAATCCACCTAGGCGTATGGCGGCTAAAGATTCTCCGCAAATAGTCAAAAATCATCTCAAAGTTGTTTTAGTCTGGACAAAAATATATGAATTTTTTTGTAATGACCCTAGTTTGTGACGATGACGATGTGCATAACGCTTGTAACTGTACACTTTTAATCCACAAAGTGTGACCTAGATACTTAGGTTAACTGACAGATAGACAGTTATTTAATCACGGTAACTGTGCCTTTACGGTGGTGAACCGATCTATCCCAACCGGTATATCTAATTTTGTAGATGTAAACGTTATTTGATGCTTGTTTTCCTTGGTAAAACCCGTCCCAGTCGGTTTTTACATTATTTGAGTCATATACTTTTTCGCCCCAGCGATTGTATACCTGAACCTCATATTCTTTGACAAAGACCGGAACTATACCCCACAGCTCATTGAGGTTGTCGCCGTTTGGTGTGAATGCATTAGGTACATGTAAAAGTGGAGGTTGTATGAGGTAAATTTTGTTGGATTGACTTTCCGCATCGTATCCGCCACCATTTTCCAACCCCGTAACACGATACCAGTAACCACCCCAACAATAATTGAAGGATGTGTCTTGGTAATATCTATCGTCGTAAGCAGTGGCAACAATTGGACGCAACGATCCCGTGTCAACACTTCTTGATAACACATATTCGTTGACACCCACTGGCCATTCTTTGTACTCGTTCCACCAAAGTCGATGTTCAAACGGTTCACTAACTCCTTCTAAAACTATTGTGCAACCAATATTGCTGTGTTTGCTTCGATGGCCACAATTGTCGTTTACAACAATGGCGTAACAATAGGATTGATTTTTTACATCTACGCTCTTATCTATGAAGAATGTATCATACAATTCGTAGGTAGAGGCATAGTATTCAAACACTTCTTTATTGTTATTCTTTTTACGGTAGATGTCGTAGTATCCAAAATCCGTCTCATTGCTATGCAACCAATTAACACGCACATGATTATCGTCGGTTACGGTTGCCGTTACCACATAGGTTACTTCAATTGGGAATTCAAACTCTTTTGTCGTAGATACGATGTAACTCATGGCACCGTCTTTATCACATAAGTTGGATACAACTAAAAAGTATTCATAATTGGTGCGTTTCGGATTCGAAACGTCATTGTCTGTATAACTAGCGCCATTTATAGTTTTGTATACACCTAAAACAGATGTGTCTCCACCAGGCGATACTTTGTATAACGTTGTATGACTAAAATATTTTGAGTA
>JAIBDD010000052.1 GCA_024679565.1 Bacteroidota bacterium
ATCAAGGAAAAAATGAAATCCATGGTTATAGGGCTGGAAAGCCCTAATCAGCAACCCATTAAGGTAAAAAAATCGGTTATAGAGCCTGTCCGGCAGCCGGCGGACTGATAAGCCTATGCGACAAATTGAAAGGTATGAACATATTAGAACCTTTTCCAGTAATCAAAGTATGAAAAATAAAATCACCAACACTTTAGAACTTAAAACAAGAACAAAAATTTAATTTTGCCACAAGTCCTTCAATAGAGAATAATGAAAATCAAAGCAGCCATAATTGGATCAGGAAACATAGGAACAGACCTAATGATAAAAATAATGCGCACTTCCAATATTTTGGAAATGAGCGTCATGGTTGGTATTGATCCTGAATCGGACGGACTTGCACGCGCCAAACGAATGGGTGCTGCCGTAACCCATGAAGGTATTGATGGATTGCTAAAGATGTCGGAGTGGGAGGATATTAAAATTGTGTTTGATGCAACTTCTGCCAAAGCACATCATTACAACTTTGATAAAATTAAAGCATTCCCTGATAAGAAGGTGGTTGATTTAACTCCTGCGGCTATTGGACCATACGTGATCCCAGCGGTAAGCTTTGACAAAGACTTCAACTTCGATTTAGATCTAGACTTATCGAACGTAAATATGGTTACCTGTGGCGGTCAAGCTACGATACCTATGGTAGCAGCTGTTAGTCGTGTGGCAAAAGTGCATTATGGCGAAATTGTTGCGTCTATTGCGAGTAAATCAGCTGGACCAGGTACAAGAGCCAACATCGATGAGTTTACCGAAACTACATCCGAAGCCATTGAAAAAGTAGGACGAGCAACAAGGGGAAAGGCAATCATTATTCTTAATCCGGCTGAACCACCATTAGTGATGCGCGATACCGTGTTCACGCTGAGTGAAATGGCTGATCAAGAAAAAATTCGAGAGAGTATTCATGCGATGGTAGCAGAAGTGCAACAGTACGTGCCAGGGTATTCTTTGCACCAAGAAGTTCAATTTGAAGAGATTCCTGCAGATAAACCTGTTTTTATTGAAGGCGTAGGACATGTATCAGGATTAAAAACATCCGTGTTGCTGCAAGTTGTTGGCGCAGGCCATTATTTACCTGAGTACGCAGGAAACCTGGACATCATGACGAGCGCTGCTATGGCGACTGGTGAACGAATGGTAGGCTAAATGTAAAAAGCAGAAGTGTCGAGCGATACTTTGTCTCTAACTAATTACTAATTTCTGATACGGTAACTTCTCCATTTTTTCTACTTCGACTGAATGATGACCGTTGTCGGAAGAGACTTTTCCATACAATTCGTAAATACCTTTACCCGTAATTTTATATTGTCGAAATGACGGTGGAAAATGAACGGAATCGTAAAACTTACCTTTCATGTCCATAAACGTTCCGAACATCATTTGCTGAGGGTATCGACCTCTAGTTGTGGTATGTTTACGGTGCACCAAATAACCCAATATTCGTATGTTTTTGCCAACCAAGTCTGGGAAATCATCTGAAAAAATACTGTTATCTCCAATGCCTGGTTCTAATAAATCAAATGGTGAACACAAGGGGAAACCCAATTGTTCAATTTCATCGTAGGCATCTTCAAAATCCATGGGTTCTAAACTGGGGACATCCACATTTTTGATGTTTCCGTGTCCAAAAAGGGATTTCGTATTTGATACGGCTTTTTTATCGGCGCCCAACATAAAATGTGCTTTCCAGAGTAACGCTGATTTGGTCTTATTCGTAAACCTGAATGCATTGGTGCGAATCAAAATGATAAGCATTTCTAAACTCACTGGAACACGGTCTACAAAATTTTCGATGCTTTGAAATGGACCATTTTCTCTGCGCTCCTTGATCAGGTGAGTAATCGTATGCGCCTCTAAGTTTTTGACATGTTGAAACCCAATAATAATTTCTTTGCCATGAATGATGGTTTGAATCTCAGCCTTATTTACACACGGGGAACTCACCTTAGCACCATTTAATCGCGCTTCTTGTAAATAATGCTCAGTACTGTAAAAACCGCCAAAGTTATTGACCGTTGCCACCATATATTCTAGCGGGTAGTACGCTTTCAGAAACAAACTTTGATAGCTCTCAACGGCGTAACTTGCAGAATGTCCTTTGGCAAAAGCATAATTCGCGAAGCTTTCTATTTGTCGCCATATTTCCTTGGTCAATGTTAAAGGGTAACCCTTTGCTTCACAATTGTTAAAAAACTTGTCTTTTACTTCTACAAATTCAACACGCTCACGAAACTTCCAGCTCATACCACGGCGTAGTAAGTCTGATTCTTCTAAGGTCAACCCAGCAAAATAATGTGCCACTTTGAGCACGTCTTCTTGATATACCATTACCCCATACGTCTCGTTCAAGATTTCTCCTAACACCGGATGCGTCGTGGCTCGTGCCGATGGCGTTCGATGCCGCTTAATGTATTCTTGCATCATACCACTTTGTGATACCCCTGGGCGAATGATGGAACTTGCTGCTACTAACCCTTTGTAATCATCTACTTCCAGTTTTTTCATAAGCCCACGCATGGCAGGGCTTTCGACATAGAAGCAACCAATAGAATCTCCTTTTCGTAGTAAGGTTTTTACCTTTTCGTCTTTTTTAAAACGATCGATGTCGTCGATGTCAAATTCAGGACCATCAGGTTGATTGTTTTTTATAATGTGTAGTGTGTCTTTGATTTTACCCAAACCTCTTTGTCCGAGTATATCGTATTTGTGAATGCCTACATCTTCGGCAATATGCATATCGAAATGAGCCGTAGGGAATCCCTTTGGTGGTAAACTTGTTGCACCAAAATAGTGAATTGGTTTTTCCGTGATGATGATGCCGCTAGAATGTATGCTCAGATGACTCGGTAAACCATGAATGAATCGACTATACAGCACGGTCAATCGAGTGATTTCATCTAATTGGCTTGGGTCGTCGGTATGTTGTAGTTTTTTGATTTCATCTGCGGGTAAACCCATAACTTTCCCAATTTCTCGTATGACGGATTTTTGCTGGAAAGTAATGTAAGAACCTAATAAAGCCGTATTTGGATAGGTGTCAAAAATGAATTGTGTGACGTCATTCCGGTCTCGCCAAGAAAAGTCTATGTCAAAGTCGGGTGGCGATTTTCGGTTAGGATTAATGAACCGTTCGAAGTACAAGTCAAGTTCGATTGGGTTTACGTTGGTGATGCGCAACAAATAAGCAACTAAGCTGTTTGAACCGCTCCCTCTTCCTACATAAAAGTAGCCCTGGCTTCTTGCATAATTAACAATGGTTTGGTTGATTAAAAAATAGGGAACAAAGCCACATTGATTAATTACCCTTAATTCCATTTCCAATCGTTCCGCAATTTCGGGAGTAATTCGATTGTTGAACCGATAGGCCAAACCTTCATCTGCCATGGCTTTTAATCGTTCAAAATCTGATGCACTGTTGCCAGTAAAAGTCTCTTTGTTTTGTGTTTTCCCTTGTAGGTTAAATTCAAAGTGCACCGCGCATTGTTCTAGAAGTTTGTTCGCATTTTCAATCAGGTGTGGGTATAGGTTATAGTCTTCTCTAATGAGTTCAAAAGAGTGAAATGTGTCTTTCTGTAAGCCTTGTTCGGTGGTTTGTAATTGACTTAATAGGATGTTTTTATCTATGGCGCGCAGTAGGCGGTGTGTGTTAAAGTCTCTTTTTGTACGAAACGTTACGTGCTGCAGCGCTACGCATTTGGCATCCGGAATTTGCGTTTTGTTTTTAAGCCCCCATATGCGTTTATCAGATGGTGTTATGCCAATGTATTCGTTTGGTTTGAGGTTTCGAGTTGGTGCGTTAAACAGGGGGTATATGATATAAGCATCTTCCATTTCAGGTGCTTCGTCTGGCACCTCGATTTTTAGGGCTTGAAGTTGTGATAGGTAGTCATTGATTTTTTGGAACCCATAATTGGTTTTGGCAAGTGCAATAAACTTTTGTTCGGCGCTGTTGCGAAAGTCTATACCCAAAACGGGCTGTATGCCTCGACTTTGTGCTTCCATAGCATAATACAAACTCCCGGATGTGCTATTTATGTCGGTTAGTGCCAACCGTATTATGCCATATTTTTGTGCCTCATCAAGCAGCTCTTTCGGCGACATAGTGCCGTATTTGTAGCTGTAATAGGAGTGACAGTTGAGGTACATTTATTCTTATAAATATTTTTATAATTTTATTGTCGTTTAGGCTTATCAGCCTATAACCGATTTTCATTTTTTTCTTGACCAAAAAACGAAACAAAAAAGTCAAGACTTCTGAAAATTTTTGACAAATATTTATTTCAATTTCCCCCACAACAAGAGCCGTTGCACTCGCTTGTTGCTTGGCTCCACCCGCCACACAAATCTTCAATATTATTTGTTAACCAAAATTTTCAAATGCCATTCCAATTAGGTAAATGACGGTAAGTATTCACACCTCCAATCCCTCAATCCCTCAACCTCTCCTTCATTCAATCCTTCTCTAATTCAGACATTATCACGCATTCCTATGTGCAGGTACCACATTGGGCTCACCGCTAAATGGGTTTCCGCGCCCGAGTCCTTTGATTTGAATCGCGCCACTTCTACGTACAGAGTTGGCACCGTATCGTTTTTTGATGTTATCCATGGCTTGGTACAGTTTTAACACCTTGGAACTATCGTTAAACAAATCAATTTGATGCCCACCACCTGCCAAGTCACTGAGACGAACACCGATTAATCGAACACGTATACGGCGGTTATACAACACATTAAAAATGTCTTTGGCAATATCAATTAAGGTATGGTCACAAGATGTATAAGGTATTTTTTTTTGTTTGCTATACGTTTGGAAATCGGCATACCGTATTTTGATACTGAGGCAAGAAGTTACCTTATCTGCTCGACGAAGTTCGTAGGCCAATTGCTCTACCATAGCCATTACCATCGATTGTAATTTCAACACGTCAATAGTGTCTTTTTCAAATGTGCGTTCGGTGCTGATGGATTTTTTTTCGTGGAACGGAACTACCGGACTGTTGTCAACGGCATTTGCTTTATACCAAATGCTTTGTCCGTTTTTTCCAAACGCTTTTTCCATGAGTTCAAGGGGCATGTCTTGAACGGTTTTTATTTTCCGAACACCCATACGATTGAGTAGGAAGCCGGTTTTGGAACCAATCATCGGAATTTTCCCAATGGGTAATGGCGCAAGAAAGGGTTTCTCCAATCCAAAATCTATGTTGATTTGATTGTTTGGTTTGGCTTCTCCTGTGGCAATCTTCGAAACAGTTTTGTTTTTTGAAAGCCCAAACGAAATAGGTAAACCCGTTTCGTTAATAATGCGTTGGCGCAAGTGACCTGCAAGTTTGTAGCAGCCAAAAAACTTGTCCATACCTGTTAGGTCCAAGTAAAATTCATCAATACTTGACTTCTCTAGAATAGGTACTTCTTCTCTTAAAATTTCAGTAACAATTTTGGAGTATTTACTATAAACACCTGCCTCGCCACGTATAACAATACCTTCAGGACATAACTCACGAGCCATCTTCATCGACATGCCCGAATGGACGCCAAATGTTCGTGCTTCATAACTACAAGACGCAACAACACCTCGATCGCCAGTTCCACCCAACAGGATAGGTTTGTTGTTGAGTTTACTGTCCATCAACCGCTCGACAGATACATAAAATGTATCCAAATCCATATGTGCAATGCTTCTAACCGATGACACGTTTTTTGCTACGTTTTTAAAATTGGGGGAAGCAAGATAGGATATTTATTGTCAGAAAAAACGTGTTTAGCGCTTTTTAAGTGGATTGTTGGTAATGTGTTTTTATGCACATTTTTTAGGGTGAAGGATGATTGCTTAGGGCTTCCGCCCTCTAACCTGATTTCATTTTTTCCTTGATGAAAAAACGAAACAAAAAAATCAAGACTTCAGAAGTTTTCTTCGAACTCTACGAAAGACTTTTC
>JAIBDD010000027.1 GCA_024679565.1 Bacteroidota bacterium
CAAGAATATATTAAAGGTTTCTTTAGATATACGCTTTGGTTAAATGATAAAGACTTAAACGAAGTGTATACCGTCAGCAAAAAGTGAACTATTAAGGGTAAAGATTTAAGAGAGGGGTTTTAATAACTTTATAACCCTTTAAATCACCCAGAGATGGTAAAAAAGAAAAGCACAAGTTCACTGATCAGTGACTTAAAAAGAAAGACCAGAAAGGTCTACAGTTCAGAAGAAAAGATTAGAATCATTATTGATGGCATACGTGGTGAAACCACCATAGCAGAGTTATGCAGGAAGGAAGGTATTAGTCAAGGCAATTATTACAAATGGGCCAAAGACTTTATGGAAGCCGGTAAACGTCGTTTATCTGGCGACACTATGCGTGAAGCCAATACAACTGAGGTTCATGAGATAAAGACAGAGAACCAATCACTCAAAGAACTGGTAGCAGAACTTTCTTTGCGCAACAGAGAGTTGAAAAAAAACTTAAGTGGCGAAGAATAGAAAGGTGGAAGTATATGCATCACAGTCAACAAGAAAAGTACGAATTAATTCATCTTGTGGAGCAATCCGATTTAGGTGTAATCCGTACACTCAGAGAGTTAAAGATAAACAAAACCACCTTTTACAATTGGTACAAATCCTTTACCGAAGATGGTTATGAAGGATTAGCTCGTAAACCATCGAAAAGAAAGAGTTCGTGGAATCAAATTAATGAATCGGACAGAGACAAGGTGGTTGAAATAGCCCTAGAACAATCCGAACTTTCCCCTAGAGAAGTAGCCTGGTATATAACCGATACGTATAGCTATTACATTAGCGAATCAAGTGTGTACCGCATCTTAAAAGCTAATGGTCTGATATCAACACCTTCCTTTAGAATCATGAGTGCATCAGACAGTTTTCATGACAAAACAACACATGTTAATCAGATGTGGCAAACAGACTTCACCTACTTTAAGATCTTTGGTTGGGGTTGGTATTACCTCTCTACAGTTCTAGACGATTACAGCCGATTTATTGTCAACTGGAAGCTGTGTTCCTCTATGAAGGCAGAAGACGTTAAAGCTACCTTAAATGAAGCCTTACTTGCTTCGGACGTTCCAGAGAACAGAAGGCCTAAACTTCTTTCGGACAATGGATCATGTTACATATCACTAGAACTTGCCAATTACCTACAGATTCAAAATATGAAACACGTTCGAGGTAGGCCTCTTCACCCCCAGACTCAAGGAAAGATTGAACGTTATCATAGATCCATGAAGAATGTGGTCAAATTGGACAATTACTTCAGCCCGGAACAGCTGGAACAAAAACTTAATGAGTTCGTTTATTATTACAACAATAAACGCTACCATGAATCTTTGCAAAACCTGACTCCTGCAGAGGTTTATCACGGCAAAGCTGAGTCGAAATTGAAGCAACGAAGAATGACTAAATCAAGAACGCTAAAAGCACGAAAAAAACAGTATCAAAAATTAAACCTAAATTAGCATGAACTCTCTCTTAGCTTTTGACCCCAAAAGTTCAACTTTCGCTGAAGACGTACAACTAGCCCCGGCTTACATTCATTGAGTAATGGGCTAAGTGTACTCTTAACAGTCCGTTGGGTCTTAGAGCTCCAATTAGGTCTAACTAAAAACTCTCTGATGTTTGACACATGCAAATTGTCGAGCGTTAACCCTTTAATATTATTGTCGGACTCATAACGTTTCCAAAGTTTAACCACTCTTTGTGCGTCTTTTATGAATCGGTCTGAACACCTCTGTGAAACCTTAATCCCAACCCCATGCTCTAGTGCTTGAATCACTGTTATGGGCTTCTGTCTAATTGCATTTTTCTTGGGCATGGGTCGCCACCCCTCTCTTAGCTTTAACTCAAATGCAGCTTTTAGTAGTTTGGCATCTTCGCTAGATTTTAGTTTTACATTTATTGCCTTACCACTCCAAAAACGGTAGCGTTTATTACCGCAATAAACATTGATAAATGATTGATTTTTGTCTTTTCCAATTGTTACATTAAATACTTTCATACTGTCAGTTTTTACTGTCAGTTTTATATCAGGGAGGTGCAAAGCACCCGAAATCGCGGGATGGAGCAGTGGTAGCTCGTCGGGCTCATAACCCGAAGGTCATAGGTTCGAGTCCTATTCCCGCAACAAAGACAAGGCCGTCGTCAGACGGTCTTTTTTTATGCGCGGAAATTCAAGCTCGCTTGGAATTGAACGTGTAAAAAAAAGACGGTGAAACCAGCCTTGTGTTTGTTCAGCCACCCTCTTAAGGACCGCCGACGAGCAAGGCAAGCGAATGGGGAGGCAGTCCTCCCCGCTACAACAACCAACGAGTAACGTGTTTTTTTGTCACTTACTTAAACATATACAGTGATATGACTAGATTTGTCTTACACTAATAAACGTTATGAAAATTAGAATCATCTCAGCACTTTGTATCCTTACCCTATTTTCAGTTTCATGTACCGAATTGAATGACGTACTAGAAGATACAGGTCTTTCAGAACAAGAGGTTGTGGATGGGCTGAAATCAGCGCTTACTGTTGGAACTGATACGTCGGTTACTGTTTTGTCTGCCGTAAATGGATATCTTGGAGATGATCTAGTCAAAATTATCTTGCCTGATGAAGCCTCAGCCATTGTCACAAATATTTCCAAAGTTCCTGGGGGCAATTTGTTGATTGAAAAGACTATCGAAGCCATTAACCGCTCAGCAGAAGATGCCGCTCCTGAGGCAAAAGACATTTTTGTATCTGCCATCACTGATATTACGATTGAAGATGGGTTTGCTATTTTAGATGGCGAAAATGATGCAGCCACTAAATATTTGAAAAGCAACACCATGTCTCAACTGGCTTCTGCTTTTGAGCCTAAGATTAGCACTTCGTTAAACAAAACTTTAGTTGGCAACGTGTCTGCAGAAAGTGCTTATGCCGACTTAATCAAGGCGTACAATACCGCGTCGTTAAATGGTGTATTATTTCCTAAAATAACGACAAATTCGCTCACAGAACACACGACAAATAAAGCGCTCGAAGGATTGTTTCTGAAAGTTTCTGTTGAAGAAGAAAACATACGGACCAAGGCATCACATCGGGTCAATGACATTCTTCAAAAGGTGTTTGGACAATAATCGTATTGATTATTTCTGAACTAACTTTTGATGTCTAAGGCGTTCTATTGCTGAAAACTTAAACATATTTGCACCATGTTAACCGATACCAACGAAAAGTGGAAGTTCATCTTATCTGAACTTGAAAAACAGTTCAACAAAAAACTGGATATGAATGCGCTGTTACTCATTATCGGCATTCGAGAATTAGGTAGCCTGAAAGACAAGTTCACTAAAGAGGAAAAGGTTAGGCTCATGCATATCGCTGTTTGTCGGTTGTTTAGCAAAAGTGGTTACTACGAATTGGCAGGAGTTAACGTTAAAGGCTGGCCAGAATGGAAAAAACTAAAAGACCTGCCATTCGTTGACGTATTTGAACAAGAAAGTTTGATGCGCCAACATGTTGTTGACTATTTCGAAGAAGAAGAAATTTATTAATTACTTCGGTACAGAAATAAGCACCGATTTGCCTGGTTTAATAATCAAGTGATCGTCTCTTAACCAAGGATTCAGCAACTTTACGGTTTTATAATTGGTGTTGTTTTGAATCGCAAATTCTGCCAAATCAGCAATCGTGCTATCTACTTTAATATTAACCGTTTCCACATTGGTATAGTATTCGTCATTCGATAAACTAAATCCATACCCTCCAGGGTTCTCCATAATTAGCTTATAGGCTATCAACCGAAACACATATCGACTTGTTTCTGAATTGAGATACAAGTCGTAATAACTATCCACCTTTTGATTGGATAAATCTCTTTTAACACCCGACAATCCACGATTAAATGCTGCTGCTGCCAAGGTCCATGAACCTAGCTGACCTTTCGCTTTTTTTAGATATGCACAGGCTGCGCGTGTCGCCTTCTCGATATGGTATCGTTCGTCTATTTCACTGTTAACTGTCAATCCATACGACTGGCCCGTTGACTTCATAAACTGCCAAACACCTCTTGCACCTGCCGGTGATACTGCATTGGTTAAACCACTTTCTGCTACGGCCAAATATTTAAAATCAAGTGGCACTCCTTCTTCCGCCAAAATGCGATCCATCAAAGGAAAATATTTGCCGCTTCTTTTTAACAACAAAACGGTGTTCGACTGCCAATAGGTATTGCTTAATAGCTCTCTTTCCAACCGCTCTTTTACCTCCCAATTTGATTGGGGAACCAGCTCTCCACACAACCATATCGTGTCTGGAACCGGGGGCATGGTGATGTGATATCGAGAATTAAAATCGGAAGTTACCGTAACTATTTGAGCCTCGCTTTCCCCTGCTTTAGAAGCACTTAATACGATGCCTATACCTAAAAGAATTGCGACTGAAAGACCAATTTTTAGCAACGTATTCATATCAGAAATATAATTTTAAATCAAAGGTTAAGCTTGTGATGGAACCATTATTACCTGTTTCAGGAAACACGTTTTCCAGCTTTAAGTTGTTATTAATGTTGACCAAACCAAATCGAACACTTGGCCTTAAGCCAAAATAATAGAAGTCAAAATGATAGCCTACAACAGCGCTGACATCAAAGTTCTGGAATCCATAATCCTTGTATGTGGCTTTAAAATCGTTTGGCTTAACATAAATTTCAGATTGCAGAAGATATGCTGGCTCTACACCCAAGGTTAAATACCGATTTTCGGCCTTCCCACTCATATTGATCATAGCGTTAATGGGCAAATCGATGTAGATGAACTTAACGGCACTGTAAGCGTCTGTTATACCGTTATCAAAATTTGAACCTCGAAAAGAGGCATTAAGTTCCGCTCCAAGGTGCATTGACTTACTGAACTTTTGACGATACGCCGCACCTAATACGATGGCTGTTTTGAGTTGAGGATTCTGAAGCTCGGTACCAATTAACGTGGCTGTGTTAATCCCTGCATTCATGCCTACTCTAAAATTAGACGATTTTGGAAAAGGTTGAGCATTTGTCCGGAATCCGAACGAAACAAGAATTATCAGTATGGTCAGTTGCTTTAACATTGTACCTCTTTCTTATTAACGAATAAAATGCCCATTTCGTTTACTCAATACTTTTACCTTTTAGAGCTGTTGAAATGGTATCATCCATCATACGTTCAGCAAACGGTTTAGTAAATTCATTTAAGGCATCTTGAGCATTTTGAATTTGATCTTTATCCTGTGATGCAATTGCCGCCGTTAAAGTCTTTACATGATTTTCAATGGATGCCAATTCATCATCAGATAATTCTGTTCGATTATTGACAACAAACTTCTCTGTGCTTTTTATCAAATACTCTGACTCATTTATCGCCTCTTGTAAAATACGATAATCCATGTCTTTTTGTGCATTTGACAACGAATCTTTTAGCATTGCTTCCACTTCAGCATCGGTTAAACCATATTGTGGTTTAACATCAATCGTTTGCTCAACTCCTGATCTCAATTCCTTTGCCTTCACTTTTAATATGCCGTCAGCGTCGAGAATAAAGGCAATTTCAACTTTAGGAATTCCTGCAGGCATTGCTGGTATTCCGTTTAAAATAAACTCAGCCAATTTGCGATTCTCGCTTACCTTGTCTCGTTCTCCTTGATAAACAGAAATTTTGAGATTAATCTGTCCATCTATAGACGTTGTATAATTTCTTCCGGCCTTAAAAGGAACGCGTGAGTTTCGAGGTATAATTACATCCATTAATCCACCTAACGTCTCAATACCCAACGACAAAGGTGTAACATCCAACAATAGCAAATCGCGTCTATTGCCGGCCAATATATCTGCTTCAATAGCGGCTCCAAGAGCCACAGTTTCGTCAGGGTTTAATGTATTTTCTATGGTGCTTTTTACAAAGTAATCGGATACCGTTTTAACCACATGTGGCACCCGTGTTGACCCACCAACAAAAACAACTTCTTCAATTTCACTCAAATTAAGTCCAGAGTCGGCTAGTGCATTTTTACAGCAGTCAATTGTTTGGAGGACTAATGGGTCAATCAGTTTATTGAGTTCGGCTTCAGAAAGGGTCACTTTCATTGTTCCAAAAAGTTCTGAGAATGTTCCAGAAGTATATACTTTCTTCTTCGCCTCTTCTGCAAGTAATCGCAGTTGTTGGCGCTCGGTTGTAGTTAAGTCTGAAAAATTGACCTCAAGACTATCTAACCAGAATTTCATGACTTCTTGGTCAAAATCACCACCACCTAAAAACGTATTCCCGTTGGTTGCTAACACTTCAAAAATGCCATCTTCAATGCGTAAAATGGATATATCAAATGTGCCCCCACCCAAATCATAAACAGCAACCACTTTTTGCTTGTCTGCCTCTAAACCTATACCATAAGCCAAACTTGCTGCGGTAGGTTCGTTTACAATCCGCAAAACCTCTAAACCAGCTAGCTTTCCTGCGTCTCTAGTGGCTTGACGTTGCGCGTCATTGAAATACGCGGGTACGGTTATTACGGCCTTCCCAATCTTTTGTTTCAGCCTAGCTTCTGCCTTTGATTTTAGTTCCTTAAGTATTTCAGCTGAAAGCTCAATTGGTGAATAAAATTGGTCATCCAATTTTATTTTGACCAACCTATCATCGTCTTCATCAATTATTTTATATCCATACGATGATTCGAAATCAGCAACGTCGTTAAATGACTTTCCAAGCAGTCGCTTAACAGAGTAAACCGTTTGCTCCGGATGTTTTACAAGCATTTCCTTAGCCGCATCTCCAACTAAAAAATGCCCATCGGGATGACGGTATAATACAGAAGGTGTAATTACATGATTGTTTTCTGCATCCGACAAAGCAATAGGTGCTTTTGTATCCGCATCCATGATAGCAATTAAACTATTTGTGGTACCCAAGTCGATACCAACAACAATGTCGCTCGACTTTTCGACAGTACCAGAACCTAGGTTGATTGAGATTTTCGCCATCGCCGCAAAATTAGCATAATGCCTTATGAAATGATTCTATTAAAACGTGAGATTCACTTACTTTTTTAAAGTTCATGTAAAATCTGTTTGACTGTGGATCGATTGGTATAATTTACATCGACATGTTTCCACTTAATCGTGCCATTTTTTCCTACTATAAATGTTGCCGGAATAGGTAGAATTCCTTCCACGTTCCCATTACTTTTTTTCGTCAACCTCGTAACATTCTCTCGGTATTTTGGCACTGTCTTTTTAGAGATTTTAAAGCTGACGCCAAATGCATCCATTATCTTATACGTCGTGTCTGATATAATCGAAAAAGTAGCTCCAGTCTCTGACTCCATACGTTCTTTTGACTTCGGTATTTCTGGAGTAATCACTATTACCGTGGTGTTTTTTGCTAAAATTAATGATAACGAATCAGAAAAATTAGACACATGCTTTCTACAATATGAACACCACGACCCACGATAAAAAATCAATACATAGTTGTCTGCAGAATCCAAGATTGCTTGAGACGTTATGATTGAATCGAATTGGTCTATACCAGAAAATGTTGGCGCTGTGTCCCCAACTTCAAGCCCGTACTTTTGACCATTTGCACTCAGTCCTAAACCAATGAACAACATTACCAGACAAATTTTATGCATATACTCCATTAATAATTACTTACTAGGGCTTTAACAACCTAATTATTAAAAAGTTGGTCGTGTTACTTTTTACAAAAAGACAAGAAAGATTCTTATACATTCGTATTTCATGAAAAGATTCACTGCCGTAATAATTGATGATATACAGGATGCGCGCAATATCTTAAAAATGGATTTGGGTGATGTGGCACCAGAGATCGACATCATTGGAGAAGCTGATGGTGTTATGGAAGGCGTAAAACTTTTAGCCAAACAAACACCCGACATCTTATTCTTAGATATTCAAATGCCCGATGGAGATGGGTTCGATCTTCTTGAAATGCTCCCAACCAAACCTTTCAAAACCATTTTCACCACGGCCAGTGACGAGCATGCATTAAAGGCATTCCGCTTTTCTGCTGTAGATTATCTATTAAAACCCATTAACCCTGACGATCTTAAAGTCGCAATTCAAAAAGCAAAAGACTCAAAAGATAGCCCTCAAAGTTTAGAAATTTTACAGGAAAACATTGGGCGAAATATGGACAAAATGGAGCGAATTATTCTCAACACACAAGAGAAAATTCATGTGTTACGGCTAACTGAAATAGTCCGATTAGAATCCGACGTCAATTACACAAAATTCTACTTAACCTCTGGTCAACGCGTGATGGTAACTAAAACTTTAAAGGAGTATGACGAAATGTTAAGTGGCAATGGATTTATTCGAGCGCATCAATCGCATCTCGTTAATAGTGAGCATATTGTAGAATTTGTAAAAGCTGACGGTGGCCAAATTAACCTCACCGACGGAGGTTACGTTCCAGTTTCTTCACGAAGACGTGGTGTTGTTATGCAGGCATTAGAAGATCTGTAGTCATGGGTTGACTTTCGAAATTTTATCATGAATTTCCCCCACCTTCATTAAGGCCGCAGAACCATACCATGGTTTCAATTCCATAATCAAACTTCCCGCTGGAATTGCTGGGTCTGTATGGGTAAGGTTCTCCGCTTCTTCAACGGTTTTAACATCAAAAATGTATATCCCTCGTAAATCTCCGGTATCTAAAAAAGGTCCGGCCAAAACCAATTTACCTTCTTCAGACAATCTATGAATATTGTCGAGATGGGCACGCTGCAACTCCATAGATTTTATAGAATCCAACGTTCTGTTGGGTCCCCTCTTCAAAAATGCCATCACGTATTGATGCATTCCATACATGTCTGCGCTAAGAGATTTTGCCATTAGCGAATCGTATTTCTCCTCTTTTTGATCTGATTGTGTCGACTCAGAAACCTCTTGAGTACATGAACAAAAAAACAAAGAGACAAAAGAAAAGGTGAAGACAATGCTAAATAGATATAGGGTGCTTTGTGGAGCTTTCATAAGCAACGAACTTATCAATTTATGTAGCATATAAAAATAAGAGTGTAATTTTGATTAAACTGTTCATTATGCAAACTTCTTTTTTACGTAAGGTTGGCTTACTCCTAATTGTTGTTGCAGCTTCTTTCATAACGAGTTCCGCTCAAACTTTTAAAATTTCTCCAAACGGCACAGTCAATTTATGCAGTGGTGAAACTTTGACAATCGAAGCATCTTCTGGTTTCGCTAAATATAGTTGGAGCAATAGGGCAACAACCCGCGTTATTAAGGTAACCACTTCTGGTAAATACATCTGCACCGCCTCAGACAAATCAGGCAAAACATACACTGATACGGTACGCGTAAATGTTGTCTATGCTATTCAACCTAAACTTACTGTTTCGCCATCTAACAGGACTGTGTGCCTTGGTGATTCATTAAGAATTGATGTAGTAAATAAGTTTAAGGCATACGAATGGAGTGATAAATCCACAAAATCATATTTGGTTCTCTATCCCAAAACCTCTGGATATGTGACGCTGTTGGTTACTGATTCTAATGGTTGTAAAGCAGATACAAGGGTACAATACAGCGTTAAAAACTGCGGTTCTACTTCAGGATGTGACAGTCTTATTGGTGCTTGGCCTGATTCAATATTATGTGGGTCGAAGGACTCTGTAATATTAGAAGCACGAAGTAGTTTTGCAAATTACTTGTGGAATGATGGAAGCACCGCACGAATTAAAGTTATCAAATATCCTGGAACCTACACGCTAAAGGCCAAAGACAAAAATGGGAACGCATGTTACGATACCATTGTCATTACTGGTGGTTCGGGTAGGTTGACCATAACGGCTAAATCAAAAGAAATTTGCAAAGGGGATTCTGTTGAACTTGTGGCCTCAGAAGGCTTTAAGAAGTACGTTTGGAATACAGGTAGTAAGTATCGTAAGGTTGTTGTAAAACCTACGACTACAACCGGATATTTAGTAACAGCGACCGATAGTTTTGGCTGCGAATACAAAGAAGACATTAAAATAACGGTCAAGTCGTGTGACGATTGCGATGATTTATTAGGTTCCTCTAAAAAAGTGCTTTGCGGAGATAAAGATTCAGTCATTCTTGAAGCAAAATCAGGATTTAAAACATACAAGTGGAGCACTGGGAGTAATGATCGCGTAATTAAGGTTACTAAAAAAGGATGGTATGTACTTACAGCTAAAACGCAATGGGGTAAAGAGTGCAAAGACAGTATTTATATTGGTAAAGGCGACAAAGAATTAAAAGCGTATACAAACCCCAATCCTGCCATAGTATGTCCTGGCGACAAAGTGGTAATTGAGGTAACAGGCGGTTTTAAATCCTATTGGTGGAATACTGGCCATCGATACAATCGAGCTGTACTCAACTTAAAAGAAACCAAAAAGGTAGTAATTGAGGCAGAAGACTCTAACGGCTGTGGTGCCCGCATAGAAGTGAAGATCATAGTGAAGGATACATGTGACAAGTGCCCACGTATTATTGACTACTGGCCTAAAAAGACTTTATGTGGCGACAAGGATTCAATTAGCCTTGAAGCAAAAAGTGGCTATAAAAATTATGTGTGGAGTACACGTGAAACAGGTCGTGCCATATGGGTGACAAAGAAAGGCTGGTACTATCTAGATTTTAAAGACTCGTCTGGAAATGCGTGCAGAGATAGTATTTACATTGGAAGCGGATCTTCGAAAAGTTTAAAAATAGAAGTTAAACCAGGTAAACCTTGGTGTATCGGTGATACCGTTTACGTCAGCGCATCAAAAGGATTTAAATCTTATGCTTGGAACACCCGCAGCAAAGACCGCATCATTGAAGTTGTGTTAAATGAAAAGAAAAAACTGGTGGTTGAAGCGCTTGATTCAAATGGCTGTGAAGCCCGGGCAGAATTCGTTATAGAGCCTGATTCTTGTAATTCGTCCATAGACTTAATTTCAAAGATTAATCTATCCATTACGCCAAATCCAGTTCAAAACGTTGTAACCATTTCTGCTAACTTGTCTTTAACTCAAATAAAGGTTGTTACCATATCTGGGAAGACGATAATGAATACTTACCCAATCGGTAACACGCAGACCTTAAATCTTTTTGAATTACCGGCAGGTATCTATTTGATTGATGTACAAACACCAAAAGGTGACGTTCATCAAAAAATTATCAAGGAGTAACGGTCCAAAGGCAGTGCCGTGTTAACCCAGATAACCACCTAATAGGTCTGTAAACGATGTTTTGTCCTCATAGAACTTGCGACTGAGTTTTGAATGCTCAGCAAGGCCATACAGTATGAATTCCATCCATACGTATTTATCCATTTTCCCAGAATCCGATATATAGGTATCAACTGTGGCACCTAAACCATGCACTTTGTTTAGTTCCCTAGCATAATTTGCATCTGAGGTGTCAAAATCGATTTGAAGGCTTTTCCCGTTTTCAAACCATTCTAATACATTGCCAAACGGGTCTGACTCCTCTTTATCACGTTTGTCTGTGATGGGCAAATATTTTTCAAAAAGGGTTCGAATGGCTTTGCCTATTAAAATGTTAGCAACGTTATAGGACCCCTCTTGCTCTCCCTCATATACCATTTCAATTTTACCGGTAATACTCGGAATGATTCCGTGTAAATCGCTTATGCGTGCGGTAGTTTTTTTGTCCCGATTTAGGTGCGCACGACGTTCCGCGTTGCTCACTAAATTCTCGAGTGCCGTAATACTTAACCTAGCCGAAACGCCACTTTTATGGTCTACATATTCGTTGTCACGCGCTTCCATGACCACTTGTTCCACTAAGTCTTTTAGCAGCTCTGGAACGGTTACTGTTTTTTGCTGAGCATCTGTTAGTCGTGCCTCTTGCTCCGTTATTTTCTTAGCCAGCTCGATGCTTTTTGGATAATGGGTTAATATTTGACTCCCTATTCTGTCTTTTAATGGTGTTACAATACTGCCTCGATTGGTGTAATCTTCAGGGTTTGCGGTAAAAACGAATTGCGTATCTAACCTTAGCCTAAATTTAAACCCGCGAATTTGGACATCGCCTTCTTGTAAAATATTAAACAATGCCACTTGTATTCGTGCTTGCAAATCAGGCATTTCGTTGATTACAAAAATGCACCTGTTTGCACGAGGAATAATTCCAAAATGTATAACACGTTCGTCGTTATAGGTCAGCTTTTCGTTTACTGCTTTAATTGGATCAACGTCACCAATCAAATCTGCTACCGAAACATCTGGAGTCGCTAATTTTTCAACGTATCGGTCGCTTCTATGCAACCAAGTAATTGGCGTTTCGTCTCCTTTTTCGGCAACGATTTTTTTTCCAAAAAAACTGATTGGGGCAAGTGGATCGTCATTAAGTTCTGAGCCTTCAATAACAGGAATATACTCGTCTAACAGGTGCACAAGCATTCGAGCCAATTTTGTTTTGGCTTGACCTCTTAAGCCCAATAAGTTTATGTTGTGCCGACTTAATATCGCACGTTCTATGTCGGGAATTACCGTATGCTCAAACCCCCAAATACCTGGAAACGTAGCTTCCTTTTTTGATAGTTTATCAAGCAAGTTTGCTCTTAATTCTTCCTTTATTGATTTTGACGTGTACCCAGACGCTTTCAGTTCGCCGAGTGACTTAATACTTTGAATTTTTGTCAATGTTATCGTGTTTTTCGTTTGTTATTGGCATAATCGTGAATTACAAACTGACCTAAGTGGTCCAATCCGCTGTAAAACGCTTTTCCCTTTGCTTCCTCTGTAAATTCAGATATAAATTGTTGTAAATAAGGATCTTGCGCAATCATAAATGTCGTGACATTTATCTTTTGTCTTCTGCAGGACGCCGCCTCATTTAATGTCTTGTTTATTATTTTTCGGTCCAACCCAAAGCTGTTTTTATAATACGTCCCATTCTCGTTTAAGCAACTTGGCTTGCCATCTGTAATCATCAAAATCTGCTTATTCGGATTACGTTTACGCTTCAATAAATCCTGAGCCAGTTGCAATCCAGCAACCGTATTTGTATGATATGGCCCAACTTGCAGGTAAGGCAAATCTTTGAGTTTAATTTCCCAAGCATCGTTGCCAAATACAATGATGTCTAACGTGTCTTTTGGAAACTTCGTATGAATGTATTCAGCCAAAGCCATGGCTACTTTTTTTGCTGGCGTAATTCTATCTTCCCCGTAAAGTATCATGCTATGACTGATGTCAATCATTAATACGGAGCTTGTTTGCGTTTTGAGGTCTGTTTCTCGAACCAAAAGATCATCGGCAGACAGCATCCAGTTGTCCCCGCTCATTTTGATTTGCGCGTTTAATAAACTTTCCGTCAGGGCAATTTTATCTAAACCGTCGCCAAAAGAATAGTTGCGTAATTCAGGTTGAACTTCATCGCCTTTTCCGCTGAATTTACTATTGTGGTCTCCATGTCCGGATTTGCGAATCTTGCCGAATATTTCATGTAACGCTGATTTACGGATGGACTGCTCCATTTTTGACGACATCGCCATCACTTCACCTTCTTCATCTCTTAAATAACCTTTGTCTTTAAGGTCTTGAATGAAATCGCCCATGCCATACTCATCGGTAGTGATATTATGCTCCCTGTCAATTTCATTCATCCAGTCTAACGCTTCCGCAACATCTCCACTTGTATGAATGAGTAATTCTTTAAACAAATCAAACAACCTGTCAAACGGTTCTTGGTGGCTTCCTTTATCAATAAATTTTCCGAATTGAATTCCTCTCATTTTTCGCGTTGCGGTAAATGTACCACATTATGAAACAGTAAACTGTTTGTATTGTTTGGCTAAACCGTTGGAATTCAGTTCTGTAATTCTACTGTCAAATGGCAAATATCATAAACCTATTTTGCCTCTATTGTGTTATATTTAGTGTTGAAGAATAAAATATACTATAATGACGAACTTAGCTTGCCCCAACTGCCACCATCACAAGTTTGAAATCAAACCTGTATCTGGCAACAAATTACTTGACAAAATCGAAAAAACCTTAGTTTCTGTGGGATTTCCTACGAAATGGTTTCAGAACATTTTGATGCGTTGTAAAACGTGTAAATACTACTGGCGCGCATAGCGACTACCAATCATCTTGCTTTTCAGCCTCTCCTATTTTCATATAGCTTTCCAAACTTTCAGTTAACGCGTCAAAGTATTTTATCGTTTGTTCTATATATGAAGTGTACTCGGGTTTACTATAGTTGTTTTGTGTGGTATCTGCCCATTGGCTAACATCATAGTAAGAAGGCTTTTCCCAACGTATTCCATCAATAACATATCTATACTTACCATCTTTAAACTGTAGTGTAATTTGGTAGGAAACATAACCTGCATTTGGATTAACCCTCCCTTTATCCTCTACTCTCGACAATTTATACCTTGCCCGGCCAACAATTTTTCCTCCTTCGGCATCTTGTGTTTTCATTACACCATTTGGGTTCACATAATACTTGTTGATCCATGCAACCCCTCTGTCGTATAACTTCTGCTTGGTCAATCCGGCTATTGCAGCTCCATTTTTGTATTCCGCTTTGCCTGAGTCATCACTTATTGGAATTTCTTGAGCATAAGAATTGGAAGCGATTAAACAGAAGCAAAGTAGTTGTAAAAGTCTCATAGTGTTTTATTGTAAATTAAGAACGCAATTTATTTGTTTTGATTATCTAATCCATAAACTGTTCCAAACATGTTATGCTTCATCCACAAAGCATACATTTGCCCTGTGAATTTTCTATCTCATTACTACTTTGATCACCAAGAAGGTAACCCTTACTTTAACCTTGGTTTGATATTTCCCGACATCGTAAGAAATTTTGTGCGCGGTAGTAAACTCAATTTTACCATTGACATGAAAGACACACCATCAGCTGATTCACTGCAAAAAGGGTGTATACAACATGTCCAAAGTGATAAGATTTTTCACGCATGGGATGGATTTATTGAGGCCATGGATTTCGCAACCGACTTCATGCGAAATAGTCCACTAAACTTTCAGAAGGATTGGTTCATCGCCCATATACTTGTTGAATTAACAATGGATCACTATTTAATTCTGAATAACCCAAATCTGGCTAGTAAGCTGTACACGGATTTCGAAATAGTAGATACAGAACATATTCATTCTTTCTTACGACGTAATGATTTCTCTAAATTTGATTTATTCCAAATGGGTTTTGACCGTTTTATGAAGGTCCGATACCTTGAATCGTACACAGAACCTAATAATATTGTGTATGCTTTAGGTCGGATTTGTACTAAAATGAGATTACCGCCGTTTTCGGAAGAACAGAAGCAATTGTTAAAATCAATCATAACGGAATTGAACGACAAAATGCCGCCGATGGTTGAAGACCTGAAAGTCGAATTGAAATAATGAAGAAACTACTCTACCCAATCATTCTTTTGTTTGTGAGCATTTCATGTTTCGGACAAGGAACACCAAAGTACTCAAACGAGTTCCTTTTTGTTGGAGTTGGTGCCAAAAGTTTTGGCATGTCTCAATCTGTAATTGCGTCGGTTGATGACGTCACGGCTGGATACTGGAATCCTGCAGGTTTGGTTCACTTAAAAGACAACATTCAGTTGAGTTACATGCACTCAAATTATTTTGCTGGAATCGCCAACTATGATTATAGTGGCCTTGCATTTAAAGCAGGAGAAAACAATGTTATGGCGTTTTCTTTTGTTCGAATGGGGGTAGACGGCATTCCTAACACCCTAGATATATGGAAGAACGGCCAGCTTAATTACGACCTGATTACAGAATTTTCGGCCGTTGATTATTCTTTCATGTTTAGCTATGCCCAAAAATTATTAAAAGATGGGTTAAGTTTTGGAGGATCAGCCAAAATTATCCGACGGAAAGCAGGTGAATTTGCCTCAGCATGGGGTTTCGGTATCGATGCCGGACTTCAGTATAAATTAGAAAACAACTGGAGGTTTGCTTTAGTAGCAAGAGATGTTACAAGTACTTTTAACGCTTGGAACTTCACGTTTACAGACGCCCAAAAAGATGTATTGACACAACAAAACCAAGAAATACCGAAAAACTCCTTAGAAATAACACTGCCTAGACTTGTTTTAGGTGCAGCAAAGCGAATTGACTTTGGTGATGATTATTCGTTCGATGCTGAACTTAACGCTGACTTAACTACCGATGGTAAACGGAACACCGTGTTAAAAACAGACGTCGTGAGTGTTGATCCTCATCTCGGCATACAATTTGGTTATGCTGATCTCGTATTTTTACGTGGAGGTGTTGGCAATATCCAGAAAGTCACAGACATCGACAACAAAGAATTGTGGTCGTTTCAACCCAATATTGGTGTTGGCGTCAACTTAGACAAATTTGCTATTGATTACGCGATGGCTAATGTAGCTACCACAGCTGCTACCAATTACTCACACGTGTTCTCTATAAGATTTAAATTTAACTCAACCGAAGAATAACCATTTAGCTAAATGAAAGTAGGAATAGTAGGAGCAGGAACAATGGGTGCTGGAATTGCACAAGTTTGTGCCATGGCCGGTCATCATGTTATTCTATTTGACGTTAATTCCGAAGCACTAAACAAAGCCTCAGTAGCTATTGAAAAGAATCTTGACAAAGGCATTTCAATAGGTAAAATCACAGAGGAGGTCAAATCTAAAGCACTTGCACTCATTGAAAATACCAACAATCTTAATGAATTGAAGGTTGACCTCGTCATTGAAGCGATTGTAGAACGCCTTGATGTGAAGACAAAGCTTTTTCAAGATCTTGCTGAAATAAACGGCCCCAAAACAGTATTGGCAACAAATACGTCTTCTATTCCGATTACTCAGATATCCGCCGCTATTCCACATCCAGAGAGGGTTGTTGGTATTCACTTTTTTAATCCAGCACACATTATGAAGTTGGTTGAAGTAGTGAGTGGCGCACATACATCGCCTGAAATTGCGAAATTCGCTTTCGACTTTGTTAAGGAGATTAAAAAAACGCCCATTATGGCCAAAGACTCCCCTGGGTTTATCGTTAACCGAGTTGCGCGACACTATTACGTTGAAGGGTTGAAGATTTTAGAAGAAAACGTGGCTTCTCATTCTGATATTGATGAATTGTTACAGTCAAGTGGGTTTAAAATGGGTCCTTTTAAACTGATGGACTTAATAGGAGTAGAAACCAATTTTTCTGTGACTGAGTCGATGTACAACCTTTTTTATCAAGACAGTAAATTCAGACCAAGCCGTATTCAAAAACAAAAAGTTGATGCAGGCCACCATGGTCGAAAGTCAGGCAAAGGATTTTACACATATGCATAAGGTTTATATCCTGTCCATATTATGTCTATTTGCATCCGCTTGTAACGATAATACACCAACCAACGGCCAAGTTTTTATACCTGATGTTCCTGTCAGCATAACCGTTAATATGGACCTGCCGTTGCACTATCATTTGCAAAATTTAGGAGGTTACTCCCTATTAGAGGGTGGAAACAGAGGCGTTTTTCTTGTTCATAATTTCGACGACGAATATTACGCATTAGAACGCACCTGCACCTTTGACCCTGATCTTGATTGCGGTCATATACAAATCGACACAGCGAATATTCAATTGCGGTGTGGGACGTATGACAATGACACGTTTGCCCAGTGCTGCCAAAGCTTATACAGTTTTGACGGGTTTGTTTTACAAGGTCCAAGTAGATTCGCATTAAAACGGTATCAGGTATTCAGAAATGGCAATTTATTAACTGTCCGAAACTGATATATTACACGTGTTCTAATCCAAATTATTAGACAATTATGGGCTTTAACAACCCCAATTTTAATAAAAAATAGTGTAAATGCCTTCTAAATGCGTAATTATTACTACCTTTGCACCTTAATAATTTATTTAATGAGTACTGGAACAGTAAAATTTTTCAATAACGCCAAAGGATTTGGTTTTATCACTCCGGAAGATGGAGGAAAAGACGTGTTTGTTCACGTGAATGGTTTAACCGATGAGATTACAGAGGGTGACAAAGTAAGCTACGACGTAGAAGAAGGCAGAAAGGGATTGAACGCAGTAAATGTAAAAATCGCTTAGTCTAATTCTTTTAGATATTGAAATTAAAAGCCTATCACAGTTGATAGGCTTTTTTCATGTCCAAATTTTCGAAAATCAGCCTATCTTTAAACTATTAAACCAAACTCGTGACCAAGACAGAAACCATCTATCATTTTTATTCAAGCTTGCAGGAAGGAAACATAGAAGACCTGTTAAGTTGTTATGACCCACAAGTTCGATTCAGCGATCCAGCATTTGGAGAATTACAGGGTGAACAAGCACATTCCATGTGGCGCATGCTTTTAAGTAAAATGTCGTCAGAGATCAAAATCGACGTTAACCACGTTTATGACCAAAACGGTTGTATTCATTGTTCGTGGACTGCTGACTACGCTTTCGGTAAAAAGCAGCGGAAGGTGCACAACGTTGTATCGTCTACGTTTACTTTTAAAAACAACAGAATTATCACCCACGACGATTTCTTCGATTTGTGGAGCTGGACAAGGCAAGCTCTAGGTGCACCAGGGTACCTTTTAGGTTGGTCAAGCCTTATGCAACGTAAAATGGTTGAACGAAACCAATTGTATTTGAAGAAGTACATGAAGAAAAAGTAAGACAACCATCGTTTGACTTCTTCAAGACTAGTTAATTGTTTTAAGTGAATTCCATTTGTCAATGCCTAATTCACCATTTTAGAAATCGACTGTAAAATTACTTTTACACTGAAACAATTTGCCTAACACAGGTGTTTTTTTTGTAAACATCTTCGAATGAAAAACGACATAATTACTGCGTACATGCACCACATTTTAGAACATGGTGAACGCCCCAAGACAATGTTCAGTTTTGCCAAGCAAACCAAGTTAAAAGAACAAGAAATTTATGCGCATTTTACCTCATTTGATTCAATAGAGAAATCGATTTTTAGTTTGTTTTTTGACAACACCATGGAGGTGCTTACCAAAAACGACGATTATGTAAACTTCGAATCAAAAGACAAGCTGCTGTCATTCTATTATACATTTTTTGAAATGTTAACGGCTAATAGAAGCTACGTGCTATTCGCATTAAGTAAAGGTTTAATGCACCCAAAGACACAGTCTCAACTTAACCTGCTAAAGCAGGATTTTCAAAAATTTGTTTCAGGACTAGAAATTTCTACCATGGATATTCCAAATAAAAAACTGAATGAATTTCAGGAAAAAAGCATATCGCACCTTGGTTGGAGTCACTTGACTTTTGTCTTAGATTTTTGGATGAAAGACGTTTCCCCGGGCTTTGAAAAGACAGACATCTTAATTGAAAAATCGGTGAACACAGGCATGCATTTAGCCAACAGTCAACCTGTAAAAGACGTTATTGACTTAGGTAAATTCTTGTATAAAGAAATAAAACAACGCTAGTATGGAAACTATCGACAAACTTCCCATTAGCAAAGTAAAACGTGCTTCTAAGTTAATTCAAACCGGCGCAAAAGTTGGCACCAACTACCTCAAATATTATGGCAACAAACTGATATATTCGGAAGTTGAGGCCAAAACCAAGCTTGATGAAGCTAACGCATCCGACATATATAATAGTTTGAAGAATTTGAAAGGTAGTCCGTTGAAAGTGGCTCAAATGTTAAGCATGGATAAAAGCATTCTACCTCAAGCTTATGTAGATCAATTTTCCTTGGCACAATTTTCAGTGCCGCCTTTGTCATCACCCTTGGTAACAAAAACATTTACGCGATACTTCGGGCAGTCACCTCAGGAACTATTTGACCATTTCGATCCAAACGCAACAAATGCGGCAACTATTGGGCAGGTTCATAAAGCTCAAAAAGATGGAAAAACACTAGCCATTAAAATTCAATATCCTGGAGTAGCTGACAGTATTAGTAGCGACCTTGCTTTGGTTAAACCAATAGCCATGCGCATGTTCAATATCAAGGGTCAAGATTCTGACAAATACTTCAGAGAGGTTGAACAAAAGCTAATTGACGAAACTGATTACACAAATGAAATTAGGCAAAGTGTGGAAGTAGCTAAAGCCTGCAGACATATTCCTAACTTAAAATTCCCCAATTACTATCCAGAGTATTCAACCAAACAAATCATTGCAATGGACTGGATGACTGGCCAGCACTTATCAGAGTTTTCAAAAGAAAACATAAATCAAGAATTAGCTAACCAGGTAGGGCAAACCTTATGGGACTTCTATATGTACCAAATTCATTCACTCAAAAAAGTTCATGCTGACCCTCATCCAGGCAATTTCTTAGTAGATCCAACTGGGACTCTTGTTGCGTTGGACTTTGGTTGCATGAAAGAAATTCCGAACGATTTTTATATACCCTATTTTGAACTTACAGAACCGGAAATCATGCAAAATAAGGTGTTGTTTATGGACAAACTGGTCCAGTTAGAAATTATTCGCCACGATGATACTGAAGAAGAGAAAGCCTTTTTTGGAGAAATGTTTCACGATCTTCTTCAACTATTTACTAGGCCTTTGACACAAGATACATTCGATTTTTCAGACCAGCATTTCTTTAACGAAATCGCAAATTTGGGAGAGCAATTCGCAAAAAACACAACATTAAGAAAAATGAATGGTAACAGAGGTTCAAAGCATTTTATCTACGTGAACCGTACATTTTTTGGCCTCTATAATCTGATGCATGAGATAGGAGCTAAAAGTGTTACAATCCAAAATGTAGCATTCACTTAAAGCCATCAATCCCCTTTAAAAAATATCCAAGATTAAAGATTTTCATAAATCAACAAAATCGCTATCTTTGCAGCGTTGGTAAGAGACAGGAAAGAGGGAATTAAAAATTCCCTCTTTTTTTTACGCAATTAATATGTCATTGGTAGAAACAATAAAAGCACTGGTTGAGGAAGAGGTTAAAGACTCACCATATTTTGTTGTGGACATAGTTGGCGGAGATCGAAGCAGAAAGATTCAAGTCTTGATTGATGGTGACAAAGGAGTCACGGTTGATCAATGCTCGAAAATCAGCCGATCTATTTCTAAAGTGGTGGATGATGAAGAATTTGAGTCAGACCCATTTATATTAGAAGTATCGAGCCCTGGGGCTGACGAACCGTTAAGAAACAAAAGACAATACCAAAAACATATTGGACGTAAATTATCTGTTGAAACTGAATCGAGCACCGCAGAATACAAACTTTTAGAAGTGATGGAAGGTCACATCGTTTGTGCTCCTGTGCTGGACAAAAAACAAAAGAAAAATAAAGTGAAAGTGGAACCTGTTAATATCAGTTTCGACGACATTATAACATCAACCGTAGTATTATCTTTTAAATAAAGGAAAATGACTTTAGGACTAGTAGAATCGTTTGCGGAATTTAAAGAGTTCAAAAACATAGACAGAGCCACAATGATGGCGGTTATGGAAGACGTATTTCGAAGCATGCTTCGTAAGAAATATGGCGATGACTCAAATTTTGACATTATCATCAATACCGATCAAGGAGATTTAGAGATTTATCGAAATCGAAAAATCGTTGATATGGATGAGGTAGAAGACGAAAACCAAGAAATAAACATTGAAGACGCGTTAAAGCTTGAAGATGATTATGAAATTGGTGAAGATGCAATCGAAGAGATTAAATTACACGACTTTGGTCGACGCGCAATACTTGCTGCAAGGCAAACACTGCTTTCTAGAATTCTTGAATTAGAGAAAGATGAGTTATTTAAAAAGTATAAAGACCGTGCTGGCGAAATAATAACTGGAGAAGTTTACCAAATATGGAAGCGCGAGTTAATGGTGTTGGACGATGAAGGCAACGAGCTAATTCTTCCAAAAACAGAAATGATCGGTCGTGATTTCTTCAAAAAAGGGGATAATGTTCGTGCCGTAGTATTGCGTGTTGAAATGCAAAACAACAACCCACGAATCATCCTTTCTCGCACTGCACCGATATTCTTAGAAAGACTATTTGAACTTGAGGTACCTGAAATATTGGACGGATTAATCACCATCAAAAATGTGGTTAGAGAGCCAGGTGAGCGTGCTAAAGTTGCCGTAGAAAGTTATGATGATAGAATTGATCCTGTTGGCGCTTGTGTTGGAATGAAGGGTTCGCGTATTCACGGAATCGTTCGTGAATTGCGAAATGAAAACATCGACGTAATTAACTTTACCACCAATACACAACTGTATATTCAACGTGCATTAAGTCCAGCTAAAGTGTCGAGCACAGCTTTAGATGAAGAAGAGAAGCGCGCTGATGTATATTTGCCAAGCGACCAAGTTTCACTTGCCATTGGCAAGGGTGGATTTAACATTAAACTTGCTGGAAGGCTTGTAGGGTATAACATCGATGTGTATCGTGAAAATATTGAAGAAGACGACGTTGACGTTGACTTAGACGAATTCACTGATGAAATTGATGAGTGGATCATTGACGAGTTAAAAGCAATTGGTTTAGACACGGCCAAAAGCGTGTTAGACATGGAAGTAGACGACTTGGTTAGAAGAACCGAATTAGAAGTGGAAACCATAACAGAAATTAAAAAAATATTTGAAGCTGAGTTTGATTAAACAAAGCAACAAATGACAATAAGAATGAAGAACACGGTGAATATCATGAAGTAGCGGGGATCATTACATATGGTCGGTTCGCGTTCGCTACATGATTTTTGTGAATGTTCTTCAGAAATTAAAAATTAAGACATTAATGGCTGGAAAAACGCACAGAATTTCAAAAGTTGCTGCAGAGCTCAATGTTAGCTGGAAAAGCTTGATTGAATATCTCAACCAAAATGGTTTTGAGGTAGACATGAAGATGACGGCTAAGATCGGCCAGGATATGTATGACGTTCTTGAACAGAAATACCGTTCTGACAAACAAGCGAAAGAGGAATCTCAAGCCCTTGAGATAAATATCCGTCGACAAGACGAAACGCTTACAGCAAATACCAATAAGCCAGGTACAAAAAAGAAAAAAGGTGAAGACGAAGCACAAGACATCGTCTTGATTAAGGATACTGGATTAAGTAGACCAAACGCACCTGAAGAACCTGTAGTTGAGGAAAAACCTGAACCTAAAGAAGAAGTGGTTCCAGAGGTTGTAGCGAAAGAAGAAAAACCTGAACCTAAAGAAGAAGCTCCTAAGGTTGAAGAGAAAGCACCAACCACTAAAAAGACTGAAATTCCAGCCTTTAAAGTACTTGGTAAAATTTCTCTAGACAAACCTGAAAATAAAAAGAAAGAAGAGCCAGAAGCGTCGAAAGAGGAGAAAAAAGAAGTTATTTCTGAAGAAAAACCTGTTGAAAAAGCTGTTGAGAAACCGGTTGAAGAAAAACCTATTGAAACAGTAAAAGAAAAAACAGAAGCGAAGAAAGAGGAAGAACCTAAAAAGGTTGAACCGGAAGCTCCTAAAGAACCTGTAAAGGAAGCGGGAGAAGCAATCATTAAACCGAAATACGAAAAACTTGGTGGCCTGACTATAAAGGGGAAAATTAAACTTCCTGATCCACCAGCACCTAAAAAGGTAGCCAGTTCTGGAGGTAAACCAGAAGACAACCAGCGTAAGAAAAGAAAACGAACTGTTAAATCTGGACCTGTTAAACCAGGCGGTAATTACGGAAAAGGTCGTTTCAATAAGAGCGGCGGTAAAGATGATGCTAAAGATGAAATCACGGAAAAAGAAATCCAAGATAAAATCAAGGCAACACTTGCCAAACTTGGTGGAAATAAAGGGAGTAAAGGACCTTCTCGTCAGAAGTTAAGACGACAGAAGAGAGATGATCACAAATCGACCCGTGAGGAGGAAATCATCAAACAAGAGCTTGCAAGTAAGGTCTTAAAAATCACCGAATTTGTAACAGCAAACGAAATGGCTTCCTTAATGGATGTTTCCGTTAATGATATCATTACAGCTTATTTCTCACTTGGGATGATGGTGTCAATCAATCAGAGACTTGACGCTGAAACAATCAAAATGGTTGCGGATGAGTTTGGTTTTGAAATTGAATTCGTAGATGCTGAAGAGCAAGTAGAGTTTGGTGAAGAAGAAGTTGACAAACCTGAAGACTTAGAAGAACGCGCACCAATTGTGACCATTATGGGTCACGTTGATCATGGTAAAACGTCATTACTTGATTACATACGAGATACGAATGTGATTGCAGGTGAGGCCGGCGGAATTACGCAGCACGTTGCGGCATACGAAGTTGAATTAGAAAATAAAAAACGTATCACTTTCGTCGATACTCCTGGTCACGAAGCCTTTACAGCGATGCGTGCAAGGGGAGCAAAAGTGACTGACATAGCAATTATTGTAATTGCAGCTGATGATAGTGTGATGCCTCAAACGAAGGAAGCAATAAGTCACGCTCAAGCGGCTGACGTGCCTATCATTTTTGCATTTAACAAAATTGACAGGGATGTATCAAACCCTGATAGAATCCGAGAGGAACTATCTGCAATGAACATCTTGGTTGAAGAATGGGGTGGTAAATACCAAGCTCAGGAAATCTCGGCGAAAAAGGGAACAAACATCGATGAGTTACTCGAAAAAGTGTTACTCGAAGCTGAATTGCTAGAATTAAAAGCCAATCCAAATAAACGAGCGAAAGGCTCTGTAATGGAAGCCCGATTAGACAAAGGACGTGGTATTTTAGCATCTGTATTGGTTCAAGAAGGAACTTTAAATGTTGGAGATCCTTTAGTGGCTGGACATCATTTCTGTAGAGTTCGTGCCATGTTTAACGAGCGAATGAAGCAAGTAAAAGTTGCTGACCCTGCAACTCCAGTGAATATTCTTGGTTTTACATCCGCACCAACAGCGGGTGATGTGTTCCAAGTTTTTGAATCTGAACAAGATGCCAAAGACGTTGCGAATAGACGTGCGCAATTACAGCGTGAGCAAGGTATCCGAACAACCAAGCACATTACACTTGATGAAATTGGACGTCGATTGGCAGTTGGTAACTTTAAAGAGCTTAAGGTTATTGTTAAAGCCGATGTGGATGGTTCTGCAGAAGCACTTGCCGATTCATTATTGAAACTATCTACAGAAGAAATTCAGGTAAATGTTATTCATAAATCAGTTGGTCAAATTACAGAGTCGGATGTATTGCTAGCATCTGCTTCTGATGCGATAATTATTGGTTTCCAAGTACGACCAGCAGCATCTGCTAGAAAGCTTGCTGAAGCTGAGGAAATCGACATCAGAATGTATTCTGTCATCTATAAAGCGATTGAGGAAATTAAGTCTGCCATGGAAGGCATGCTTGCACCTGAATTCGAAGAAAAGATTACAGGTAATGCAGAAATACGTGAAGTATTCAAAATCACCAAGGTGGGTACGGTTGCTGGTTGTATGATAACAGATGGAAAAATACAACGAGACAACAAAGTACGACTTATCAGAGACGGTGTGGTTGTATACAGTGGCGAACTAGCTGCATTAAAACGTTTTAAAGACGACGTAAAAGAAGTGAATCGTGGTTTTGAATGTGGTATGCAGATTAAAAACTACAACGATATTCGACTTAACGACATCATTGAATGTTATACTGAAGTTGAGGTGAAACGTAAGTTGAAATAAATTCACTTTATGTTTCTTTTGTTTAAACGCACCATGCTTGTAGGATTGGTTACTCTATTTCTTGGTTGCGACAAGCTGCCCTCTGCGAGCGTTGCGAATACTAAATTCTTATTGGTCAATACCGAAAAACTGTTCCAAGTTGCTGTGCCAGACTATATGTCAAAGGCCACCAACCTAAGTGAAGAGGCGTCACTGCAATACCAAAACTTGCTAAAGGAGCTTTACCTTGTTGTACTCCACGAACCTGCAGATGAGTTTCAAGAAGCATTTCAAAATATTGGGATGTATGAAGATTCCATTAGCCTGCTCGACAACTACACCAACGTACAGTATGAGGCCATTACAGACGAGATGGAAATAGCATCAGATGTTGTGCGTAAATCGGCTAAAATTAATGGATTGCCTGCACAAATAATAGCTTTTGATGCCGATGTAGAGGGCATAGACGTTCCTATAACCTACTATTATACGATCTACCAAGGCTCAAAAAACATTTACTTGATGTTGAGTTGGACTTTAAAATCTAGGCGTACAACGTACCTACCTATAATGGAAAAAATGTCTAAATCATTTCGATTGATGACCGACTTTCAATAAGTCAGCTCGATCTATAATTCCACATCAATCTACCTGCAAAGCGTCGTTTGGATCCCAATAAATCTGACTCAAGTTTTGTATTTGATTATCCACAATATCAACCCCTTCCTCTCTCAGTAATTGCTCCATGGGTATGCCTCTAAAATGAGCTTTACCGGTAAGAAGCCCTTGTCGGTTTACTACCCGATGCGCAGGCAAATTATGTTGTGTTTTATTGAGCCCATTGAGCGCCCAACCAACCATTCTACTTGACCGGGCGGCACCTAAATACTTTGCAATTGCGCCATATGAGGTTACCTTGCCCCTTGGGATAAGCGCAACAACTTGATACACCATATCAAAAAATGAAACGGATTTATCATTTTCATGCAACCTTTTGTTCTTAGGCATAGTCTTTGTAACAAACTTAAAACATATTACACCTTATTTTTGTAACAACTTGAAGAGAGATCAGTATATGAGATTCATAAAAACAGTAGTGCTGTTATTATTTGTTGGATTAGGTTTTGCAAATGCCCAGCACAACATTAGTTTTAAAATCAACGGATTGCAAAATGGCGATGAGTGTATCCTAGCACATTATTACGCAGATCAAAATCGAATTATCGATACGGCGAATGTGAATGCTAACGGAGATGTGATTTTTAGCGGTCCTGACAAACTGTTAAACGGTGTATATATCGTTGTTCTTCCACGTAAAACGTACATAGAGTTTATTGTACCAAACGATGATCAAGAGTTCGCTATAACCTTTGATACTACTTTAGCGCCAAGCAGTAAGTCTGTAGTTGGTTCGATTGATAATCAAGTGTTCTTTGACTTTGACAAATTTGCTGTCTCACCAGGGACTCGAAAGCGCGATTTAATAGCAGAATTTAGGTCTTGTGAAAACCCGACATGTAAAACTGACATCCGCAAAAAAATAAAGGCTGTCGACAAGGAAGTAGATGACAAAAGAAAGGAATTGGTGAACAGATATTCCGAAACCTTTACGGCCAAATTGCTAAAATCCGTTTTAGATATTGAGATTCCAGAAGAAATCAATTCAGATACTACAGGTAAAAAATACGACTACTTCAGAAAGCATTACTGGGATAATATTGACCTTACAGACGATGGCATGTTGCGTACGCCTGTTTTTAAGGGTAAGTTAGAATACTACATCGGAAAACTAGTTGTTCAACAGCCAGATACTTTAATTCCTGCCATCGATGAATTGTGCACGCGAATTGAAAAAGGAGGCGCAATGGAACTATACAAATACGTCGTTTGGTGGAATACGAATCATCACGAAGAATCTAAGATGATGTGTATGGATAAAGTTTTACTCCACATGGCTAAAAACTATTATTGTGCAGGAAAATGCTATTGGGCAGATTCATCTCTAGTAGGTAAAATGTGTGAACATGCTGAAAAAATTGGCCCTACGGTTTGTGGAGCTATAGCGCCGAATATGTTTCTAACTGATACCACTTTTGCGCGCACTTTTGAGTTACACAAAATATCAGCTCCAGTTACGGTTGTAGTTTTTTGGGACCACCAATGTGGGCACTGTAAAAAGGAAATCCCGAAGCTGAAGTTAATGTATGATACGATGAAGCAGCGGGGCGTTGAAGTTTATTCTGTATATACACAAGCGGATTGGGAAGGTTGGAAAGAATATATTAGAGCAAACGATCTGAATTGGTTGAACGTAATGGACGCCTTTAATAAGGCAACCTATCGAGAAGATTATAACATTATCTCTACTCCTCAAGTGTATATGTTAGACGAAAATAAAACCATTCGTTTCAAAAATCCACCTGCCGAAAACGTAGGTAGAATAGCTGAAATAATGCTCGAAGAATACGAAACGAACAAAAAGCTTAAATAAACCCTACTTCGATACAACGCACACGATGAGAATATCCCTTGCCTTTATAGTTTTACTTTTCACCTCTATTTCAACCTGTTTCGGACAGTACGATATACGCTTTAAAGTTAATGGCCTAACGCAAGGCGATGAATGTATTCTTGCCCACTATTATGCGGATAAAAACAAAGTAATCGACACGGTCGCAATTAATCAAAATGGATTCGCCGTGTTTCAAGGTGAAGAAAAGCTATTGCATGGTGTTTACATACTGGTACTTCCTAAGAAAACATACATCGAACTTATCGTTCCTAAAGAAGACCAGGAATTCACGATTGAGTTAGACACGACGTTATCACCTCATGCGAAGTCGGCAACTGGTTCGCTCGACAACCAACTTTTTATCGAATTCGACAGATACTCGGTAGGTCCGGGGTCCAAAAAAAGACAGTTGATCAAAGACTACCCAAAGTGTCAAGACGACTCTTGCAAAGCACGCATTCGAAAAGAAGTGGATGACTTAGACAAAGAAATTGACGTAAAGCGAAAGGAGATAATCGACAATTACCCAAACACCTTTACCGCCAAGCTATTTAAACCCATTTTAGAAATAGAAGTCCCGGACTCGTTGAAATCGGATAATGCAAAGGCGTATATGTATTACAAAAAACACTTCTGGGATAACTTTGACCTCACAGATGACGGCATGTTGCGTACGCCGATATTTCAGGGCAAGCTAGAGTATTACATTACTAAGGTGATTTTACAAAAACCCGATACCTTGATTCCAGCTATTGACGACTTATGCTCCAAAATAGAGGCAGGTGGTGCAACAGAAATGTATAAATATGTGGTATGGTGGAACACCAATCATCACGAAGAATCTGACAGGATTTGTATGGACAAGGTACTTTATCATCTTGCTGAAAACTATTACCTTAAAGGGAAATGTGAATGGGCAGATTCAAGCACGATAGCCAACATGACTGACTACGTAAAAAAAGCAGAACGTATTCAATGTGGTTTGGTCGCGCCTAATATGACACTTGTTGATACTACGTATTTGCGTAAGTATGAACTTCACAAAATCAATAAACCGGTTACAATTGTGGTGTTTTGGTCTCATACTTGTGGGCATTGCAAGGAAGAAATTCCAGTACTCAAAGAAATGTACGATACCCTAAAGCAAAAAGGGATTGAAATTTATGCCGTTTATACGGGTTCAGATGTTGACGGATGGAAAGAATACATTCGAAAAAACAACTTAACCTGGATCAACCTGGTGGATGCGTATAACAATTCAACCTATAAAAAGGACTACAATCAGGTTAAGACGCCAGAGGTTTTTATGCTCGACGAAAACAAAACAATACGGTACAAAAATCCACCGGCTGAAAACGTAGGTAAAATTGCGGAAATGATGTTAGAAGAGTATGGCAAACGCCATGCAGATTAACTCATTAGGTATTATTTCTTTTTGCCTGAACCTGTTTATACAATTCACCAGCATAAAGAGCTAAACCAAGGTTGTAGTAGGATCCACTTAACGTAGAAAAAGACTTTCCTAAACTAAGCCTTACCCCCATTCCTGCTTTTATCCCAAACCAGTCGGTAAATAGATAAACAGCGTTGGCGCCTAATTCAATAGGTACAACAGTTTTCTTTCGTACAACAGACAAATTCCCGTTGACTCTTTCCGTATACCTATTTTGTCCTATACCCAGCTGAATGGGATAACTCAACACCCAACGATTCTTTCTAAGAAACGTGTATTCCGTTTGGAGTCCGAAGTACTTCAGATCGCTTGTTTCCAAAAGCGTGTCCGTGTTATTTCTATAGGTGACGTTAACGGCAGGCAAAGGCATGTAGTTAAATGCGGCTTCAAACCTGATTTTCCTGTTATACTCTACTCCGGTAAATAGTCGAATTGTTTTATATGGATCACCCGAAACGGTGGTGGTTTTGCTATTCAATCCGAACACCCACCTAGGTTTGAATGTCAAAGCATGCTTCACACTATCTATCACCTGTGCTTGAACCACAGGCATACCAACAGAGAATAACAAAGCAATTATGGTTAGATATCGCCGTATCATGGGTGTTTTAAATATTTTTGCAAGTAACAGAAAAGACTTTGCTATTTAATTCAGTTGCCTTCTTCATTTTTCTACCGGTAGTCGTATTACTGTACTATTTCCTACCTCAGAAATATAGATGGGTTGTCTTATTGGCAGCTAGTTACTTCTTTTATGGCTCATGGAAAATTGAGTTTTTGAGCCTCATCATGTTCTCTACGCTTGTTGATTTTTACGCTGCACAAGCACTACATCGACAAAAAGTAACATGGCGGCGCAATGTATTTCTAGGTATAAGCCTTAGCGCTAACCTAGGTTTGTTGTTTGCTTTTAAATATCTGGTTCTGTTTCTACCAAGTGTAGATCCCATGATTGCCAATATTTACACCGTGGATCATCCCTTTCTTGGATTTTTACTTCAGGGAGTCTATTTCTCAATCCCCGTTGGGATTTCATTCTACACTTTTCAAACACTAAGTTATACGCTCGACGTCTACCACAATAGAATTGAGCCGGAGAAACACCTTGGACACTTTGCTCTTTTTGTTTCTTTCTTCCCACAACTTGTAGCCGGCCCAATAGAACGATTCTCGCGACTGATGCCCCAACTAAAGGCAAAACATGTTGTGTCATACAAACGCTTCCAACAAGCCTTTCGCTTAATGCTTTACGGCTTCTTTATCAAAATGTGTATTGCTGATAATTTATCTCCTTTGGTTGATGCTGTGTATGATAACCCCTCCACATTTACACAATGGAGCACATGGTTCGGAACCTTCGCTTTCGGGCTACAGATTTATACAGACTTTGCTGGGTACTCATTAATCGCTCAAGGTGCGGCTTTATGTCTTGGAATAAGCCTTATGGACAATTTTAAAACGCCTTACTTTAGTACCAGTATTGGCGAATTTTGGAATCGTTGGCATATATCGCTTTCCACCTGGTTTAGAGATTATGTATATGTACCGTTAGGCGGAAATCGCGTTTCCCTTTTAAGATGGGTCGTTAACATTTTGGCTGTATTTATAATAAGCGGTTTCTGGCATGGTGCGAATTATACGTTCCTTATTTGGGGTGCCATTCACGGTATGTTGTACTTGGTAGAAAGGTTGATTAACGCAAACAAGCGCTTACCTCAAACCAGATTCGTTCTGCTTGCTGGGGGTGTGGCCATATTTATCTGTGTTAATATCGCATGGTTGTTTTTTAGAATTGATAGTTTGCAACAAGTTCCTAGACATGTCAACGCACTTTTTCAAACTGAAGGGGTACAAAATTTGACCTTGTCTCTCCCCATAATTACTATGCTGGTCACCTTTTTGATTGCTGAAATTTTAACATACAATAGTCGCTTTGATAGATTATTGGACCGGTATCCAACTGTTTTACGCTGGATCGTTTATGCTGGCTTAATTTGGTGTATTGCTGCATGGGCAGGTGTAACCAATCACCCTTTTATATATTTTCAGTTTTAATGAGTCAGGAGATAAAACATATCATAAGCAAGGGGCTGATTCGGCTAATTTCGATTGCTGTCATTGTGCTTGGTTTTAACCAGATATATACGTCATACTTCTTGAATACCGATCTTGACAATCATGGTCCTATGTTATTGGAGTTGAGTCATATTGTAGATACTTGTGATGTGATTTATTTTGGGGAAAGTTCAAACTTCACTACCCACCCTGATGATTATAATACCTTACGCATTAGCGATAATATTGCTGCTAAACACCCGAACAAATCATTCGGCACCATTAATCATGGAGCCTATCACGTAGGAATGTTTTTGCCATTGGTAAAGCAACTTGCCATGTCTAAACCGTCAAGAACGATTATCGTTACCATGAACCTAAGAACGTTTAATCAGGACGTTATCTTTGGTCCAAGTGAGGCCAACTTAAGACTTGCTAGCCGGTTTTATGAGCCCTCATTACCCATACTCAACAAAATTTTTGCTTCTCTAAATCACTACGACAATCGTTCTGGCCATGAACGAGATTTATTAAAGTGGAAAGCGTGGACTTACGACACACTGGTTAGCCATGAAGATTCTGTTGATTTCAAATACAACACAATTAGACGTTGGTGTGAGGTACCGAAATTTTTGGATAGCGCAGGCATTCAAGACGACGCAAAAAGACAGTTGGCCGATCAATATATAAAAGCGTATGCTTTTCAAATTGATGACAGCAATCCGATGATTCAGGAGTTTGATGAATTGTTACAAGTAGCTCAGCAAAAGAATATTCGAGTGGTATTTAACCTCATACCAGAAAATATCCAAGATGCGCGTTACTATATTGGGGAGAATTTGGTTTGGCTCATGCAATCCAACCGTGACTTTTTAGTTGAGCGGTACGCCAATCTTGGCGCCACTGTTGTCGATAACCTCGAATTGCTTCCGAGTAAGCATTTTCTTGATCGCGCTGTTATACCCCAAGAGCATTATGATGCAAAAGGGCGTGAGCTAGTTGGCCTAAAAGTAGCCGACATGTTGTAACCCTTAGTTCTTATGGGATTAACGGTATGTTTACAAAACGCTATTCAGCGGGATTGTCTTCCCCTTCTTTCGTTGATTCAGTGTCGTCAGTCTCTGAAGTTTCAGCGGGTGCATCTTCTTCACCATCTACTAAATCACTGACTTTTTCTTTAACATCGTGCGCAACATCTTCTACTTTGTTTTTGATTTTGCCTCCAACTTCTTTGGCGTCTTCAAGTAATTCTCCTGCTTCCTCTTTTATCTCATCGATTACTTCAGATGCTTTTGCTTTGATTTTGCCTCCAACTTCTTTCGCATCTTCCATCATTTCACCAGCTTCTTCCTTCACTTCAGCTACAACTTCTTTAGCTTTTGCGCTAACTTTATCCGCCATTTCTGAAGCCTCTGTCTTCAACTTTGCGGTAGCTTCTGCCGCATCCTTCGCCATTTCATCCGCTTTCACTTTTGCCTTTTCACCAAACTCCTTCCCTTTTTCAATGGCTGCATCTGCAATTACTTCTGACTTTTGACTCACATCATCAACTGTTTCTTTGGCTTTGCCAAATAGCTTTTTTAAAAAACTTGAAATTCCCATATATGTAATACTGTTTTTGAGTCTCACAAGTTACAAATCCCAAAATGATTAGGCAAGAAACACCACCTTATCATACCTTTGCATTACCATTAAAAAGGGTGTAACATGAAATTGCATAATACTATTAATGGGGAAGAGTTAAAGGAAAAGATACAGCGTAGCGCAGAATTGCGTACGACCATTTCTTTTTATAAATATGCCAAAATTGGCAATCCCCAAGTTTTCAGAGACCACATTTATCTTCATTTCAATGACGTAGGCGTTCTTGGAAGAATATATGTAGCTGGTGAAGGAATTAACGCACAAATTAGCGTTCCTTCAGATCAACTAGGTGCCTTTACATCGCACCTCAACGACATCACTTTTCTCGAAAACGTGCGCCTAAATTACGCCGTTGAAGATGATGGCAAGTCATTCTTCAAACTCGCCATAAAGGTAAAAGACAAAATTGTGGCTGATGGATTAGAAGATGACATTTTTGACATTACAACCCCAGCTGATTATTTAGATGTTGAGGCGTTTAATAAACTCACCGAAAATCCCGAAACGGTTATTGTGGATATGCGAAATCACTACGAAAGTGAAGTAGGCCATTTTGAGGGAGCGTGGTGTCCCGATGTTGACACGTTTAGAGAACAATTACCCGTTGTGGTAGAAGAACTGCAAGACAAAAAGGATAAACCCGTGGTTATGTACTGTACCGGAGGAATTCGTTGTGAAAAAGCCAGTGCTTATATGAAGTACAACGGTTTTGAAAACGTGTATCACCTAGAAGGAGGAATTATCAAGTATAGCCGAGACGCAAAAGAAAAAGGGCTTGATAACAAATTCATCGGAAAAAACTTTGTATTTGATGAGCGCTTGCACGAACGCATTACCGACGATGTAATTGCAAACTGTCACCAATGTGGGGAACCGTTTGACGATCACATTAACTGTAAAAACAAAGCATGCAACCTCTTGTTTATCCAATGTCCTTCGTGTGCTGAAAAATATTCCGAATGCTGTTCTGAAGAATGTCAGTCGATTGCTGCCTTACCAGAAGAAGAACAACGTGCACTTCGAAAAGGAAAAGACAAAGGCGTACGGATATTTAGTAAAGGACGGTTTAAGCAGAATGTTACGAAACAGGGTTGACTTTAGGGGTTTCTTCCTTTAGGCTTATCAGTCCGCCGGCTGGCGGACAGGCTCTATAACCTTCTGCGCTCTGGACTTTCGCGGTCGAACTTTCTTAGATTAGGCTTATCAGCCTATAACCGATTTTCATTTTTGAGACCAAAAACGAAACAAAAAGTCTCCCCAAAAATATGCTCCCTAACACCCCGGCCTGCGCGTCCCCCGCATTTTTGGTGGGCCATGGCTCATTAATCCGTGCATGGTTTAAGACGACCTTTGAAGTTTTCTGTAGAAATCGAGGAAGGCTTTTGTGTGCAGGCCCTGCGCTAAGCAGGCATGAAAGCGCAGCGGCTTTGACTGAGGGAAAGAAAAGCCTTTCGTAGAGTTCAAAGAAAACTTCTCAAGTCTTGATTTTTTTGTTTCGTTTTTTTATCAAGAAAAAAATGAAAGCCGGATTATAGGGGTGCTAACCCCTAACCAAGGAAAAATAAAAAGTATCTTGCACCCGTGTCCGAAAAGGAAAAGAGATATAAGCGTTTAATCGAACGATCTAAAGGTGTAACGCGCAATTTTAATATCCCTGTTAGTCGCGCAAAAGAGTATCAAATACGGACCTTAAAAAAAATATTAAACAAGGCGAGTAACACCGAATTTGGCAAAACCTATCAATTTAGTTCCATATTAGATTCAGGTGCGCTATAC
>JAIBDD010000021.1 GCA_024679565.1 Bacteroidota bacterium
GGTACTTCCGTTGAGTCTAAATCTATCTGAGACAAGTCAGTGTCGAGATTCAATTCAACAAGGGTTTCACTTTGTAATTTAAGTGCGTTGGGCAACGCCGCTTGCATCACTTCACCCCAATTACAGAGGTAATATCTAGATATCCACGCCCAAAACTCGAGTTGTTGTTCGGTCACAATTGGTGTGTCATCCAAAACAGCTAATATGTATTTGGCCTGGTACTTTTCTGGTGGTTTATTGTCAATTTCAACCACAATGGCAGCATAAATTCTCTTTTTACCGAACTGTACCATCACCCTTTTACCCACAGCGACCTCCTCATTGAACTCTTGAGGGATGCGATACGTGTATTCTTGAGGTAATGACAAAGGCAATAACACCTTGACATACAGGCTGGTATAGTCGTTAAATAGATTCAAGACAATTTAGTGGTCATCAATTTACAAATCTGTGAAAATTTAGAACAAAACCGCACGTTATATTTGCACACGTAAAAGAATGCGTAAGCATATAATGAAAAAACTTCTTCTAGTTTTAAATTTAGGACTACTACTCTCACTCAGTAATTGTACAGAGCAATTACCTGAGGTAAAAGAGAATATAAATTCAGCACAAGACAATAGTCAAGCCGAAACACACTTTTTCGCCACTTTTGACGCGGCATACGATGTTATAGCCACTGATAAAAAGTTTCGCAAATCAGAAACGACTATTATTCCAAGTACCACCGAAATTATATTCATTGATACGTCTTACTTAGATGGTGACGGTGTTTCTGTAATTGTTGACTTTGGAGGTATTGGGGAGGAAGAGCCGAAAGGCACCCTTTGTCAAGACGGACGGTATCGTGCCGGAAAAATGCACATATACGTTAGCCAATCCATTCAATCTGCAGAGTTTAAGGCAGTGGTCACAACAACTAAAGAGGATTCATTCTTTTCGGGCAATGGGATTGATATGGTGCAATTGGTTGGCAAAACCACTATTTCTTTAACAGGTGTTGCTGGCCTACGGGTAAAAGTTACTGACGCCATGGTGATTTCAGACCAAAATTCTTTCTCGTGGCAGAGTGATCGTGTTATTGTTCAAACCAAAGACAACGGCGACGGTATTTGGGGAGATGTTTATGCTGTAACGGGATCTGGTTCGGGCATTAATAGGGATGGTGAACCATTCCATGTTTCTATAGATCAACCGTTAATAAAGCAAATGGAAAAAGGATGTGCAGGCACCTTTGTTTCAGGAGTTGTTACAGTTGCGGCTGCGGAAGGCACGCAGGTTGTTTCAATCAACTACGACCCTTTTGATAATGGAGCTTGTGATCATTATGCAGAAGCAAGTCTTAACGGTAGAAAAACCATTTTTAAGGTTAAGTAATCTGTCTTGCAATCGGACGGCAGTTTTAGCCGCTCAACCACCAATCATTTTGGGATACTCCAACAGGTTTAATTCCCCTTTAACATCTTCAATAGCAGACCACTGTGCTATATTAAAAGTAAACTGCGCATACCCACATGTTGGAAGATTATCCAAGTTTATATGGCTTATTTGATTGATTAAATCGGTAGAACCAGGATTATGCGAAACAATCATGACATGGTTTAAGTCGTTGTCAATCGACTTGATAAAATGCAACAAATCTTCAGCATCAAACGTATATAGTTGTTCTGTTTCGACCCTTGTTGTAGAAACATTCATATAGTCCAGCAAACCATTGGCTGTGTCCTTTGCACGTCGGGCAGAACTATAAAAACAAATATCTGGCTTGCAATCAAATTGGTTAAGACGATCTGCCACTAGCGGTAAGTCCCTTTTACCCCTCTTGTTAAGCGGCCTATCATGATCTGGCAAATCATATGTCCAATCCGACTTGGCATGTCGTATAAGGGTTAGGGTTTTCATTGAATGACGAAGTTAAATATTAATTAAGAATGCCTGGCTAGATTATCAATTAATCATTCACCTCACTTGCACATGAATATGGTCGTCGTGGCGAACTGCATGGCAGCCATGAAATCGTATTTTGTCCGAATTAATTCCCATTCGATTTTTTAGATGTGGCTCGATAAATATTTTTTTAATATCCGCCTCAGCCAAAAGCGTCATTAAACGTTTGGTTTCACCACCATCGTAAATCATATTATCATGAATTGGAATGCCTATATACTTGGTGATATCATATTGCCAACGCGATTGTTTACATATCGTAGTTTGGTCTATCTCACCTGGGCTAGGTCTTACATATACGCCATACCCCAATAATGAAACAGTTTGATTCATTGGCAAGTGTTTGTCTTTCGAGTAATATCGGAAGGCAAGATCTAGCTTCTTTCCATCATTATGGCTAAGATGTGGAATCAAAGGAAAACCATCCAGAAAAGGAAAATTGGCATCAAGATAATTCAGGATTAAGGGTGCTCCGTTATGGGCAGATGTCGTACTAAAATCGTCTGCCACTTGTGTAATAACACTATATAAGTTGGTATGCACGTAATGACGATTACAAGCTATTGTGAACCAATTTTGAGGTTGCAAGGAGGTTACCTTGTACCACGGAAGAGGCTGCCTGTGATGCAACCTAGCCAATGGTGGCACAATCATCAAACAAATTGAAACATACAAGACAATAAAACTGAACTGCCGTTTTAACCATTTTCTATTTTTGGGTTTCCAAGCGAATCGATGTATGCCGAGGTTGAGTAAATAGATAAGACCTCCAACTTGGGTAATAACGGTTAACACCAAAAACCAAATAAATCGACCTAAAATCTTCATTTATACGGATAGGCAAAAACTTGAACGCCGTACAAAGCTTTGCGTTGCTTGTTGTATACCACTTTTAACCCCGTTTCACGGTAATCTGGGTATAGTATGTTGGTTTTATGCGGTACAGAATTCATCCAGGCATACACAAAGTAATCAACCGCCCTATCTACTGTATTGATATTGATTGTATCTATTTGCCCTTTTTTACCTTTAAACAACGCCTTACCGAACACCTTTAGATATGCCGTATTCTCTCCAATGCCCTGCATCTTGCCACCGTAATACTCTACTCGGTTGCGTGTTTTCTCCTTATTCTTTAACGGTTGACGGTGCGACAGCATGCCTTTGCTAGAAATATAATTGGCTTGATCTTCAGCCGCCTTTTTGAGAATTGTGTTCTCAGTTAAAACCGTAAGCTTTTCATTGGCTCTAATCACATTGAGCCTTTTCACAATTAACGCTTCAATTAAATGCGTGTCGACGTTGTCTTGCTCAAATGCTGTACTACTTGTTTTAAAACTAAAACAAGCACAAATAACCAGTATGATTAATCGTTTGCGCATAGTTAGTGTACATCTACGACTCTAATAGAATCTGTTGAAGCAAATTTCAGGGTAATCCAATCTGATAGTCGTTGCTTACCCTTTTCGTGATATCGACTCGGTTTCTTTTCGTCCCAGTTTACCATAATTACCAATGCCATACTATGTAAACTATCGTCAAGAGGTTTTATTGCATAGTCTAAAGAGTCTATGCGTTCAAATACCAATGTTGCCTCTTTCGACAGTTGTTGTAGTGCCGCACATGATTGATTCACCTGTGCTATTCTATTCGTAAGAGACTGGTTTTCCATGTTTTTAGACAACAGCTCAACACTCAATTGATTGCTTAATACCTGTGTTTCGCCAATAATGGCGTCTTTTTGCTGGGCAAGACTTTTATAGGCATCGAAGGTGCCCATGTTGTGAATTTCCAAACGCGTATTCTGCAGTCGGTAGTCGCCCATCAGCAAAGCAATGGAGTCTTTTTCTTGCTGTGAGTATTCTTCTCCGTAAACGAAGAGTTTTATCGTTTTGAGCGTATCAGAAAAGCTCAGTTGTGGATTGATAGCACTATGTTTACTATCGTTTACATGATTATTGGTGAAGGTTCGTGCTTCTGTATTAAAGATTGTTTCTCGAAGAGCTTTGTTGTAAATAATGACGCTTGGTATGGCAACGATGATGACAAATAAAACAATCAATGTTTTAGTTCTTCGTCTTACTGTTGGGTTTACATAACTAGCGATTGGGAAACGTAAGTAACGAACAACTAAGAAGGCAGATATGCTAATGAATACTGAATTAATGAAGAACAGATAAGAAGCTCCCAAAAAATAAGTCATATCGCCATTAGCCAAACCGTAACCAGCCGTACACAGCGGTGGCATTAAAGCTGTGGCAATAGCAACTCCTGGAATAACATTGGTTTTACTACCTCTGGTCCCAGCTAATATCCCAGCAAATCCACCAAAAATAGCCACAAATAAATCCAAGACGCCGGGTGATATTCTACTTTCTAGTTCCGATTGATCGAATCCGATTGGGGCAAAATAGAAAAACACAAAAGAGGCCAGAACACTTATAAAGAAAGCAATCAAGAAGTTTTTAAGTGCTAGAAAAAGTAGGTCGCGATCAAATGTACCCACTGCAAAACCAATACCTGTGATTGGTCCCATAAGTGGGCTGATTAGCATCGCTCCAATAATTATAGCCGGTGAATTCAGGTTTAGTCCTATACTGCATATCAATATAGACAGTATAAGAATCCAAATATTGAAACCTTTAAAAACAACGTCTTTCCGAATCGTTTTAGCCGTCCCAACGCGATCTACTTCGTCATGGATACCGAAGATTTCACGGATTAAATTTCTTACACCTTGAAACAATCCGGTAGCGTTTGATTTTATTTCCTCTTTGGGATCTTCCGTTTGTTCTGCCATTAATTATTGATTTGCAAATCGCAAATTCCTCAAAAAACCTGAAAACTTCGTCCTTTTAACCGCCGACTTTTTGAATATATCTTTAAAAACGTCTTCCGTTATTTCTTCCCATTGTTCCGTAGAATTTTGCAGTATGGCCTCTCGTGGCTTAAATCTTTCTTCTTTGTTTGGAGTCGAAAAGCGATTCCACGGGCAAACATCCTGACAGATATCACATCCAAATACCCAATCCTCCATTTCGTCTTTAAACTGACTTGGTATTTGATCCTTTAGTTCGATGGTCAAATATGAAATACACTTGTTAGAATCCACTACTCTGTCTGCAACAATAGCATCTGTAGGACAGGCATCAATGCATGCCGTACAACTACCGCAATGGTCTGTTGTTGGTGCATCGTAGACCAAGTCTATATCACAAATAATTTGAGCAATAAAGAAAAATGAACCTTGTTTCTTACTCAACAATAAAGAGTGCTTGCCTATCCATCCCAATCCAGATTTGGCAGCCCATGCCCGTTCAAGAACAGGAGCACTGTCTACAAATATGCGCGATTCGAATGTGCCAATTTCCTGCTGAATCTTTTCCAGAATCGAACGCATTTTATCTTTCAGTACAAAGTGATAATCTTCTCCATATGCGTATTTCGCAATCTTAGGAACACCCGCTTTTTGTATCTCCTCAGGAAAATAATTAAACGTCATGGTGATGACCGATTTTGACCCTTCCACCAACTTTGAAGTGTCCAGACGCTTATCAAAGTGATTCTCCATCCATTGCATTGAACCGTGGTACCCTTTGTTTAACCAAGATTCCAATCGAGGCGCCTCCGCTTCCAGGAATCCACTTTTACTGATGCCGCAATTAAGAAATCCGTGTTCAGCAACTACTTTCTTAACGATATCTGTTCGTTGCGCTGTGGTGAGCGAACTCAAAACAAACTGTTTAATTTTTGCGGAGGTATTTTACCTAAATGTTCGTATGCCAGGTGTGTTGCTTCTCGACCTCTCGCGGTTCGTTGGATGTATCCTTCCTTGATTAGAAAGGGTTCATACACTTCTTCGATCGTACCCGCTTCCTCTCCTACTGCCGTTGCAATAGTGTTAATACCAACCGGGCCTCCTTTAAACTTTTCGATTATGGTACTTAAAATACGATTGTCCATATCGTCTAAGCCGGTGGCGTCAACATTTAATGCTTCCAAGGCATATTTCGCAATTTCAAGATCTACTTGACCATTGCCCTTAATTTGAGCGAAATCTCTTGTTCTGCGCAAAAGTGCGTTGGCTATACGTGGAGTACCTCTGCTTCTACGCGCAATTTCAGCAGCAGCTTGGTCGTCAATTTGTGTATGCAAAATTTCGGACGATCGTTTCAATATTTGAGCAAGTAACGACGCATCGTAATATTCTAACCTGCACGTAATGCCAAATCGTGCGCGCAATGGCGCCGTGAGCAATCCTGAGCGCGTTGTAGCGCCAACAAGGGTAAATGGATTGATGGTTATTTGCACACTTCTGGCATTCGGACCAGTATCAAGCATAATGTCGATACGGTAATCCTCCATAGCAGAATACAAGTACTCTTCAATTACCGGACTTAGTCGATGAATTTCGTCAATAAAAAGTACATCACCCTCCTCAAGGTTGGTTAATAATCCAGCAAGGTCACCCGGTTTCTCTAGCACAGGCCCACTGGTCACTTTTATACCACTATTCATCTCATTGGCGATGATGTTGCTTAAGGTTGTTTTTCCTAACCCCGGAGGACCATGAAGCAATACGTGGTCTAATGCTTCTCCACGCTGCACAGCAGCTTGAACGAATATCTTCAGATTTTTTAGAATCTTGTCTTGCCCACTAAAGTCTGAAAAACTGGCAGGGCGCAGTACTTTCTCAATGTCCCTATCAGAATTTGATAGGTTGTCTAACGATGGATCAAGATTTTCGTTTTGCACAATTCAAAAATAGCAAACCGAGTGTTCAAATGATTTGTTTGATGTAAAAGTTATTAACGGAGGTTGATTTTGAACAACCTAAGATGTTTTGTTCATCCATTTCTATATCACCATAACACTGCATCGAAATAAAGCACTAACGCCATACAACCATTTTAGCGATACTTTTGTCTATTACTTAACACCAAATCACTTTATAACACGTTACCTCTCCGTATGAAGAGCATCTTTACCTTTTTGTTTACAACAATTGCCTTATTCGCCGTTGCGCAAGTCGACGATGATGAAATTCAGTTTGAATCTGAAACGTACGACTTTGGAATCATCAAGTTTGGTGATCAAAAAATTAACGCAACCTATATATTCACGAACAACAGTCCAATCGACTTTCAAATTAGAGACGTGAAAGCAAGTTGTGGATGCACGGTGCCATCATGGCCAGAGCATCCAATCAAACCAGGTCAAAAAGGAATTATAACGGCAACATTTGACCCTACCCACCTAGCTGGAGAGGTAGACAAATCAATTGAAATTTTTGCGAATTACAGCGTGATTATGTCTAAAATACTTACGCTCAAAGGCATCATTAAAGAACCCGTTGAACAAGACTTAAGCAAGGTGTATTCGGGTCAATTTGGTTACATCCGACAGTCGAAGAACACAATAGCCTTAGGAGAAATAGTTAATTCTGGAACTTATACCGATACCGTCCTATTTGTAAACGAGTACAATTTGCCATTGAAATTTACTGGTTTGTTAAGAAAACCTGATTTCTTGACTTACGAAATGCCACAGGAAACCCTCAAGCCCGGCGAATCGGTTGCTGTTGTTATTCATATGGACGCCAGTAAAGTGCGAGACTACGGATTGGTAAACACTGAAATTGTATTTAAAACGAACGACAAGTCGTTTCGGCTTAAAGCAGTAAAGTTGGCTTTTTTCATTAAGCGTGACTTCTCTAAGATGTCCAAAAAAGAAAGAAAAAATGCCCCTAAACTAAAAATATCGGGTACCGAATTTGATTTTGGAACCATGCAAGAAGGGGCAACCGGATCGCGACAAGTCAAAATAGCCAATGCAGGAAAATCGACACTCAAAATATTAAAAGTTGAAACACATTGTGGTTGCACAACTATTGATTTGACTGAATCCGAATTGCAACCCAACGAATCTAAAACCATCCTACTTAAGTTTGATTCTATGTTCGTTTCTGGTCAAGCCCAAAAAGAAGTTACACTGTATACAAACGATCCCGACAATCATATCGTTAAACTATATGTCAGTGCCAAGGTATTGGCTAACTAAATAGTTGGTACTGTTTTTGATTTCAATTTAACCGTAATAATTCAACCATATGAATAAGAGAATTCTAGTAATAGCTATTTTGGTTAGTGTCGTTACGTCACTAACTGGTGCCTATATTTTCTCAAAGAAATTTGGGGAAAGTAAAATTATAGAGGTGCAAACGAGCCATCACGATGCGCAACCCATCAAATATCAAACAACTCATACGGGAGCGATAAATTTTGTAGAAGCCTCGAAAATTGCAAACCCTTCAGTAGTGTTTATCAAAACGGAAGCCGAAGCAGTAAGACGAAATTCATTTTGGTTTTTTGACATTGATCCTTTTGGCAGTATCGGTAAAGTGTCGAGCACAGGATCGGGCGTCATCATATCCAAAGATGGATATATCGTTACGAATAACCATGTAATTAAAGGCGCTCAAACCATTGAGGTTGTGCTTAACAATGGAAAGAAAAATTACAAGGCAGAAGTGGTCGGAACTGCCCCATCAACTGATTTGGCATTGCTAAAAATCGATGCAGCCAATCTGAACCCAGTCGAAATTGCGAACAGTGACGCATTAGATATTGGCGAATGGGTGCTTGCTGTAGGAAACCCATTTAATCTTACAAGTACTGTTACTGCAGGAATTGTGAGTGCTAAAGGACGGAATATTAACGTGGTACAAAATCAATTTCCTATTGAGAGTTTTATTCAAACCGATGCGGCCATTAACCCCGGAAATAGTGGTGGCGCGTTGGTAAATTTGTCGGGCAAATTGGTTGGTATCAACACCGCAATAGCCAGTAAAACAGGATCTTATGTGGGATATGGTTTTGCTATACCTAGCAACATAGTTGTTAAAATAATTTCTGATTTAAAGGAATTTGGTCAAATCCAGCGCGGATTGGACGGACTAGAAGTCGTAGACATTAACGATGAAATTCTTGATCAAGTCAATGGTATTCAAAATGGTGTTTTCGTTGGACGCGTAAGCCAAACGAACAAGTACACCAGTAAAATATTCGAGCCTGGAGATGTGATTACTAAAATTGACGGAAAAGAGATCTCGCAAAAAGCATCTTATAACGAGGTATTATCGTATTACAGGCCTGGAGACAAACTCAAGTATACGTACATCAGGTCTGGACAAGAGCGCGAAGCAGATGTGTCTTTGGTAAACATGGATGGTACGTTTGAACTTAAGAAACGTGTTTCGTTATATTCTGAAAAGCTAAAAGCTGAATTCGAAAAAGTTAGTAAATATGAATTAGACCATTACGCTATAGCGTCAGGTATTCGTGTAACCACAGTTGGCAATGGTCGATTACTCAAGATGAATATTCCTGAAGGCTTTGTCTTTACTAAATTTAACAATGTGGCAGCTACGGACCTCAGTACGTTTGTTGGCAAACTCGAAAACATGAAGGGTCAAGTACGTATAGAAGGTATTTCCCCTCAAGGCGGGAAACAATATCTGTCTTTCTACGCTTACTAATCACTATAGGTCATTAATAAACATGAGCAATCCAAAGTTTCAAGATGTTGCCCATTGCATTGCTTCCTTACCCGATGATGAGCGTATAGTCACTGAATATTTGCGCCAGCTGATTGTAGAGCATATTCCGAACTGCACAGAAAAACTCTCCTACAACGTTCCGTATTATCACCTGAACAAAAGCATTTGTTTCCTATGGCCCGGTTCAGTCATTTGGGGCAATAAACGCATGTATGATGGTGTGCGCATGGGCTTCACCAAAGGCCACCTAATTCAAAATGACGTTAACTACTTTAAACAAGGTAAGCGCAAGTACATGTCTATGCGCGATTTTAAAACAGTAGCAGACATCGACATCGATCTCGTAAAAATGTATCTTTTTAAAGCCATAGAAATTGACGAAAAATTAGCGACCAAGGCACTTAAGAAGAAGTAAGTGCTCCAATTAAAACAAGTAAGGCGGCAATTCGAATCGCTGTTGATTGAATGAACTTATTGATATATGGTTTGGGGTATTCATTGTTGACCAAAACTTTATACGACAAATACGCCATATACAACATGGCGAAGGTGAGAACGAAAAAATAAACGCTTAATGCTATCCCTTCAGGGATTAACTGCAAGTATAAATTGGCAAAAAAAATGACGACTAACGTTAATATTACTATAGGGTATCGCGACCTTAATGGAGTAAACAAATCCACCAATCCAGCTTTTTGAGATTGATCTAAGTATTCATTGCCACTTTCTTGGACACGCCTTGATATGATAAACAGTACAAAGACCAAAATCATCAATATCATGAACGTAGACGGCATGATGTTTATACAGATTCAGGTTTTATAATAAAAAATCCATCTTCTCCTTGTGGTTGATAGAGCGGCATAAATATATAACCATCATACGGCGAACAAATCGGACCATCTTGATTCGTAGCAAGTTCTTCTCCGGCATGAATCTTTTGAAAGTTTGTGTACCCTTGATGCATTTTGAACTGCTCACCAGATTTAATCTTATAACGACTTATAATTCTGAAATGATTATTCCGTGTTACAAGTTCCTCTTCTAAAACGTCGTAGTGCTGCTTTATAAAATCAGGGTCTAAATCTGGACAAATACCGGTTTCATGCAAGCACAACCATATAAAACTTTCATGTTTCATAAGTGACTGCGTACTTTTATGCTGACCCGCTTCATACGCCAATCCGATGTGGCCTAAATCGTTGATATAAGACAATAACGTTCCGTCTAAAAATCCAGTTAATCCACTGATTATAGGCATAGGAAAAGCATTTGTAAAACCTAGGCTTGGATCCGTTTTATTGGTAACGATAAAGGGTATGGTTGGGCTTGATGTGGTATGTAAATCAATCACATATACTTTACCCTTAGACGCGTCAAGAATATTTTTGAACTCTCTATACACCTCAGCCAATTCTGCATATTCGGTATGGCGTGTGTCTAACCGACCATAATGCAAATCATCCAAAATATCACGATGCCAAATCCGATTCATATCTTTATAGATATATCGCTGATTTAACCGTGTTGCTTCCATATTTCCGATTAGTGCAACTGCCCTACCGTTGAACTTTGCATTTGTTAATTCCAGGTGTTTAAACACCTTGTTGAGTGCTCCCACTCCTGCCGTTTCGTTTCCATGGACACCTCCTAAAAACAATACGGTATTTCCTTCGGCGTTACCCAAATCACCTAAATATCGTGATACTTCCAGTGTTTCGTTGAACACTGGTATGGTAAATCGGGACTCTCGCATAGACTATTAGTCGCTAATCTTGTTTGTTATTTTTAAAACTTGGATGATATCGCTTTCCGTAACAATGCCTAACAACCTATTTGAGCCGTCAACTACGGGTAAAGCATCCACTCGGTTATCAGCCATCAAATTTACGGCTTGTTTTGAACTTGCAGTAGATGATATTGTTGGAAAATTAGTTAACATAATATCTTTAACTGCTTGCTCTTCCGATTCCTTTTTATCAGCTAAAAAGTGAATAATGGCATGCGAATCGATTATCCCAACTAACTCATTATCATCATTTTCCACCGGTACGTGGCGGATATTTTGCCAGTTCATTACGTTTACAACAAGATCAATTGAGTCATCTTCGGATACCGTAAATAGGTCAGTTTCCATAATCTCATTCACTGTTTTAAACTCTTTGTGTTTATTCTGCTCCTTTACATTAATATTTTTCCATGTATGGACCGGATTACCAGTGCGCTGATTCTCCAACATTTTTTTAGTCAGATTGATACACGCTTCATTCGGTGTACTTCCTTTCAACAATTCACTATAGTTTTTTGTCATCCATCTTGCCCCAGTCACTTTCTTTCTCAACCGGTTTTCGATTACAGACATGTATTTCGTCACATCAGCGCTATTCACATTCATCTTGTCTAAACCCGAATAAGCTAAATCCAACAACTCTTTTTCAAGTAACCTGCGGGCTGGTATAATTTTACCAAACCAATTCAGGTTGCTTTCCATCCCACTTCTTGCGGCATTGTAGAAGTTGTATCGCACATCATCAAAAGGCATTTTCCCGGATAAATCTTTGTATTTATCAGGCATGCCTACCATTAATCCAAGCCAAAAAGCAGACGTGGCCATTTCGTCTAACACGGTTGGTCCACTAGGGATGTACCTATTTTCTATCCGCAAATGGGGCTTTCCTCCACCAACGCCATAACAAGGCCTATTCCATTTGTATACTGTACCGTTATGTAGATTTAACGCCGAAAGAGATGGAGCCTTTCCTTGTTTCACCATTTCTAAAGCATCTTCTTCAATGTCAACGTGAAACAATGAACTAAATCGAGACACATTGTCTTTGTAAAGGTCTGTTACCGAGCCCTTTACCCATTTGTTACCAAAAGAAACCCGTGGCTCTTTATTACGCACATTGTTAATTGTGTTTCTGGTGTTCACACTTTGCTGGAAGAGGGCAATTCGTGTTTCGCTCCACAACCTTTTCCCCATCAAAAGAGGAGAGTTAGCGGCAACAGCCAATATCGGGCCTGCAATAAGCTGCGACCAGTTGTATTGATCAACGAAATCATCCGGATCAATCTGTAAATGAACTTGAAAACTTGTGTTACAGGCTTCAAATAGGATATTCGGATGCTGCGTAACCAATTCGTCCCGACCAGATAAATTGAGCTCAAAATCCGTTTTTCGTTCTGCTCGTATCACGTCATTTAATGATTGATATCGGGCATTGGGTGTCATTTGTTCAAAATGCAAATGTTCTTGCCCTAGTGTTGGGGCAATTCCAGTAAGTAATATATTGGTCTTTAGTTTCTCTGCAGCTTGCTCTCCTTTGGTTAACAAGGTAGACAATTGAGTTTCCATGCGCTCGAAGCAGTCCTTTTTGAAATCAAATGGGTCCAGGTTTATTTCTAAATTAAATCGAGCAATTTCAGTAGTATAATGGTCGTCCTTAATCATATTAAGCAACTCCATATTGTTGAGGGCAGGCTTTAAATCGCTGTCTAATAACACCAATTCTTGCTCTGCTCCAATTCTACTTGTATTCCTTTCAATCATGTTGTGTTCCAACATGTAATCCAACGCCTTTATCTCATTCAACAACTGTTTTGTGAATGCTCTTTTTTGATTTGAATCCGAAAATTGCGTTACCGCCTGTACCCCCATTAACTTTTGTATTTATTTAACCCAAATTTAAACATTTTACTCATCCACCTTGATGTACTCCAATCTACGCGATAGTATCATTTTGTTAAGTTCTTTCAACCGATCATCTTTAACTATCTGATATTGCTCTAAGTAATTGTCAATTTGTGACATGAGTTCATTCTTCACTTCAATAGCCTGTTGTGTTGGACCAAAATGGCCCATACGCACCAATGAATTTAAATGCGCCAATTTGTTATTCAACTTAATAGGGAAATTGATTGGATCTTGATTACTTCTGTTTTTTGTTTGATACAGGGCGTTATGAATGAAGCTCAATGTCTTTAACATCGAATCAATTTCACCTATAATGGTATCCTTTTCAGATAAATTATACGCCTTTTTAAACTTTTTTAGCCTTGTTGAAAGCTGTTCAATTTCTTCTAAAACCTGATGAGTTTCATCAATTTTAGCAATCACCTCCGTTAAGAAATCAAACTGCTCATTATAATCCGAAGTTGTCGCTTTTGAATTGGGGTTTTGCCATACGTTAAAACTGACCGAATCTGTTTGTCCATTCAAAGTCGTTCGAAACCAATATTTACCGGGCTTTGCTCTTGGGCCAGCTGTTGTTGCCCACCATAGAATCATACCTTTTGGTCTTTTGGCTCCAGGATAGTTCATGTTCCAATGTTTATAGTTGACGCCTTTTATTGGGGTATAATCGATTGTGTCAGAACCAAACTTTCTATTGCTATAGGTTTGAATGCTTTTGCCGGAAGCGTCCATTATATCCAAGAAGAACGTGTCTTTTTTGGTCAGACTGTCTTTCAAGTAATAAAATATCGAGGTCTTATTGCGGCTTGTCAATGGCGCACTTTCACTTCCTATTATTTGTAACGGCTGATCTATGATTTGTTTTTTCGCGATACGCACCGCATCAAGATGGTCTATAATCCAAAAACCACGGCCCTGAGTAGCAATTACCAAGTCATTGCCTGTTTGCACCATATCGGTTATAGGAACTATTGGTAAGTTCAACTGAAATGACTGCCAATGCGCTCCGGCATCGTAACTGATATAGATACCTCTTTCCGTTCCAGCATAAAGAATGTTTTGGTGTTTGGTATCCACCCTTACCGTCCTTACAAAATGCTCAGCGGGTATCCCATTTATAATGGGAACCGCTTTATTACCGTAATCAGAAATCTTAATAATCATTGGCCTGTTGTCGCCCAGTTTATAGCTGGTCGCCACTATGTAAGCTTGGCCTTTGGTGTGTACGTCTACCTCAATAGAATTAATCATCGTCCATTTAGGCAACCATTTCGGAGTAATGTTACGCCACTCTTTGCCTCCATCCCTTGTTATATGCAGCAAGCCATCGTCTGACCCCACCCAAATCACATCTCTTTCGTTCGAAGCCTCTACTGCAGAAAATATGGTGCAATAGTATTCCACGCCAGTGTTATCTTGAGTAATTGGCCCACCACTTGACGTTAATTTGTTTGAGTCATTACGGGTTAAATCAGGACTAATAATCTGCCAACTATCACCACCATTATAACTGACATGTAAATGATTAGAAGCAGAATACAGTTTAGTTGAATCGTGCGGACTAAAAAACACCGGAAAATTCCACTGAAAACGATATTTCATACCTTCTGCCCCATATCCCATGGGGTTATCAGGCCACACATTAATCGCTCGTGAATCCTTTGTTTGGTGATTATACATCGTTAAATACCCACCATAACTTCCAGCATAAACCACATCGTCATTGGTCGGATCTATGGCTATGTGAGCACTCTCTCCACCAGCCGTGCTTTCCCATTTTCCAGTAACATGATCAACACGCATAGTTGAATTGTCTTGCTGAGCACCATATATACGATACGGTACGTGTTGGTCGACAGATACGCGATAGAATTGCTCTGTTGGTTGATTCATGTACGTCGACCAATTTAAACCTGCATTATAGGAAACTTGTCCTCCCCCATCATTTCCCGTAATCATTCTGTCTGCATTATTGGGATCTATCCATAAATCATGATGGTCTACATGGGGTGTGCGCATGGCTTTAAACGTTCTGCCACCATCTGTAGATTTTTGAAAACGTACGTTCATGATATATAGGGTTTGTGCATCTTTTGTATCACAATAAACCCTCGAAAAATACCAGGCACGCTGCCGAATCTTTCCTTCTTTGTTCACATTTTTCCATGTTTCACCACCATCAACACTTTTAAACAAACCTCCATTGGTCCCATGTTCGACACTCGCAAATAGCAGGTTCTTTTGCACCCCAGATGCAGACACCGTCACTTTACCGATAATACCTTTTGGCAAGCCAGGTTTAGACATCAGGTTAACCCATGTTTTCCCACCATCTTTGCTCTTCCACAAACCAGAGCCTTCTCCTCCGCTAGAAAAATCATGTGGTGATCGTCGTACTTGCCAAGTTGTGGCATACACGTTTCGATGATTTAATGGATCAATTATAACCTCATTACAACCTACACTATCCGAGTGATAGATTATTTGGTTCCAAGTGGTACCACCATCTTCAGATTTATATAAACCACGTTCCTCAGAGTCTTTGTATAAATCACCCAGAACAGCTGCAAATACGATATCAGGATCTTTTGGGTGAACTGCAAGTCGTGTTATATGCCTGCCTTGATCAAGTCCTATGTGTTCCCATGTAATACCGGCATCTAAACTTTTCCAAACACCATATCCAAACGAAACGTTACCCCGAAGGCTTTCTTCACCCATGCCCACATAAATAACGTTATCATCAGAAGGAGCAATTGTGATACTCCCCACACTTCCTCCAAAGAATTTGTCACTTATATTACTCCACGAGTTTCCTCCATTAGTCGTTTTCCAAACACCACCACCGGTAGTGCCCATATAAAACAAATTCTTGTCGTTTAAATCACCTACCACTGCTGTAGATCGTCCACCACGACTGGGACCAATACTTCGATACTTCAAATTACTGAAGTAAGCTGTATCTACTTGTGACCAACTTTGGAGTGTCGTAAAAAGACAAAGTGATAGTGTTATTATTCGCTTAAAAATGTACATAATTCTGTGTATAGTTTATGGATAGGCAAGCCCATCACATTGTAATAGCAACCATTGATACTTGATATACCAATCATGCCAATCCATTCCTGAATACCATATCCTCCCGCTTTATCAAAAGGCTTATACGTATTGATGTAATATTCAATCTCTTCATCGGTTAAGGGCTTAAAAGTAACTTCGGTTTCTACATAGAAACTGGCTGATTTTTCTTCTGTTCTCAAACAGACACCAGTATTCACGATGTGCGAATTACCTGACAATTTAGATAACATGACCTGCGCCTCTTTTGCATCTGCTGGTTTATTAAGAATTTCGTTACCACATAACACCGTTGTGTCTGACGTAATAAGAAGCTTTTTGTGTAAACGACCACTAAAAGCAGAAGATTTTTTATTGGCTAAAAACACCGCAACCTCTGAGACAGGAATGTCGGAACCAAAAGACTCGTCAGCATCGATGGTAAAGGTTTCAAACTCCACATCCATTTGGGCTAATAAGGCCTTCCTTCGTGGAGATTTTGAACCGAGGATTAAAGAGATTTCGTTTAATCGAGGAATCATATGCATCAAAACACGACATAATAAATATTTTAAGCAACTAAATTCTAATATTGCACCATATGCCAATAGAATTAAAAAAGCCATTAGTAATTTTTGATTTGGAAACTACTGGAATTAATGTATCCAAAGACAGAATTATCGATATATACCTTATTAAGGCCTATCCAGACGGAAAGGAAGAAAATCTATATAAAAGACTTAATCCCAGTGTGCCGATTCCGAACGAAACTTCAGAGATTCATGGTATCTACGACCGTGATGTAGTAGGTTGTCCGACGTTTGCTGAAGTGGCGTCCGAGTTAAACGTGTTTATCGGTGATGCTGATTTTGCGGGTTTTAACTCCAACCGATTTGACTTTCCCCTTTTGGTGGAAGAATTTTACAGAACAGGAATTGACTTTGACACCGTTAAACGAAAATTCGTTGATGCACAGCGCATCTTCCATGTAAAAGAACCAAGAAATTTAGCAGCGGCCTATCGGTTTTATTGTGATGAAACCCTAGAAAATGCACATTCTGCAGAAGCTGATACCAAAGCAACTTGGGAAATAATTAAGGCGCAAGTCGACAAATATTCAGACCTGCCTAGTACCGTTGATGCGTTACATAGTTTTAGTGGTCAAAATGACCTTGTAGATTTAGCAGGTAGAATAAGAAGAAATAAACAGGGTGAGCCAGCATTTGCTTTTGGTAAGCATAAAGGAAAAACGGTTGGGCAAGTGTTTAAACAAGAACCTTCGTATTTCGAATGGATGATGAAAGGAGACTTCCCTGAGAACACAAAAAGAGTGATCACAAGGTTAATGTTGAATTTAAAAACAGGAAAATAATGGAAATAGGCGGCCACATTCTTATTCAGGAAGTTCAAGATATTATTAGTTCGAAGACTAAAATAAGCCTTTCACCAGAAGCCATAGCCCGAACAAAAAAATGCTTTAATTACGTTCAAGATAAAATTAAAAGGTCCGAAAAAACCATATATGGTATCAATACTGGTTTCGGTTCGTTGTGTAACACCATTATTCCAAACGATGAATTGGAGTTGTTGCAAATTAATTTGTTAAAGTCTCATGCCTGCGGAACAGGCGATGTGATTGACGAAGAGATTGTTCGGTTAATGCTTTTGTTAAAAGTGTTGTCGTTAACTAAAGGACATAGTGGTGTGCAAGTACAAACCGTTGAGAAGCTTATCGGCTTATTGAACAACAACCATATCCCAGTAGTTTATGAGCAAGGTAGTCTTGGTGCTTCGGGCGATTTAGCTCCTCTAGCCCATATGGCTTTACCTCTAATTGGTTTAGGAGATGTTTGGCAAAATGGTGCACCAACAAGCGCTAATTTCTTAGAAGACCAAACGTATAACTTAATGGCCAAAGAAGGACTTGCGCTGATTAATGGTACTCAGTTTATGGCTGCTTTTGGTGTTCATTGTGTGTCTAATGGTCTTAAACTTGTGTCCATAGCAAATCAAATTACAGCCCTTAGTGCAGACGCGTTTGATGCCCGAATTGACCCATACTTGGCTTGTAGTCATGAGATTAGAGGACAAAAAGGTCAGCAAGATTGCGCTGCTGAAATTTACGACTTGCTTAAAGATAGCCCACTACAGAAACAAGACAAGGAGCAAGTACAAGACCCGTATAGTTTTAGGTGTGCACCACAAGTGCACGGCGCAAGTTTAGATGCTTTGAGGTTTGCAGAAACAATATTTACGAATGAAATAAATGCCGTAACTGATAATCCAAATGTTTTCCCTGACGAAGACCTAATTCTATCGGCAGGAAACTTCCATGGACAGACACTTGCCATTCAATTGGACCATATGGCAATTGCATTGGCAGAAATTGCCAATATCTCTGAAAGAAGAATTTACAAACTGATCTCTGGAGAAAGAGGACTACCCGCGTTTCTGATTGAAAATCCAGGGGTTAACTCCGGCTTTATGATTGCACAATACACCGCAGCAGGAATCGTTAGTCAAAACAAACAGCTATGTACACCAGCTTCAGTTGACAGTATCGTGAGTAGTAATGGACAAGAAGACCATGTAAGTATGGGTGCAAATGCGGCTACGAAGTGTTACAAAGTATTACAAAACACAATTACGGTGTTAGGTATTGAAGTAATGATTGCAGCACAAGGCTTAAATTTTAGAAGACCCGGGAAATCGTCAGAATCTATAGAAAGGCTACACTCCGCATTTAGAGAACAGGTGCCTTACATCAAAGAAGACGTTTATTTACGCGAAATGTTAGTGAATTGTCGTGGTTTTATCGAGACTCAATTATCTAAATAAACTTAGGCTTCACGATCCATATCCCAGTTTTCTAAGTACTCGGCCACTCGTTTTACGAACATGCCACCTAGTGCCCCGTCAACAACACGGTGATCATAACTGTGAGAAAGATACATAAAGTGTCTTATCCCAATCACATCCCCATATTGTGTTTCGATAACTGCTGGTTTTTTTACGATAGCTCCAGTGGCTAAAATCGCTACTTGAGGTTGATTGATAATTGGCGTCCCCATCAAGTTACCAAATGTTCCTACGTTGGTTATGGTATACGTTCCACCTGAAATTTCATCAGGCTTTAGCGCATTATTTCGGGCTCTATTCGCTAAGTCATTTACCTCACGTGCTAACCCAACTAAATTCTTTGTGTCTGCATTTTTAATAACAGGAACGATCAAATTACCACTCGGTAAAGCGGCAGCCATTCCTACATTAATGGCCTTGCGTTTAATTATGTTATCACCATTAACCTCGATATTGATCATAGGGAAGTCTTTAATAGCCTTCACTACAGCCTCGATAAATAATGGTGTGAATGTTAATCTTTCTCCCTCGCGTTGCTGAAAACCTGCTTTGTTTTTGTTTCTCCAATTTACCAAGTTCGTTACATCCGCTTCAACAAAGGATGATACGTGTGGAGAAACCTGTTTCGACATTACCATGTGATCGGCAATTAGCTTACGCATGCGATCCATTTCTATAATCTCATCACCCGCATTTAAAGAAACTGTTGGTTTAACCGTTTCCACCGGTTTAGATGCAGCTACTGGTGCAGTAGCTGGTGTTGCGGCAGGTGCAGTAGTAGTTGCCGGTGCACCATTCTTAACATACGCTAGAATGTCTTTTTTGGTAACACGGCCATTTTTACCAGATCCTGGAAGGGTCTCCAACTGGCTCATGGAAATACCTTCTTTTCTTGCAATATTTAAAACAAGCGGAGAGTAAAACCGATCTCCCGTATTTGATGGTGTGACGGTTTGAACCTGTGCTTCTTGTATTTTTTCTTGAATAACTTCAACTGGTTTCGCTTGTTCTACCGGTGCTGATACTGGCGCTGAGGCAGGCGCACTAGCCGACGCTCCTTCAGTTTCGATAATAGCCACAGCTTGCCCAACAGGAATAACATCACCTTCACCGCACAAAAATTTTGTGATTGTGCCTGCTTCAGGTGCTGGCACCTCAGAATCTACTTTATCAGTGGCAACCTCTAAAATGGCTTCATCCACTTCTACAGTGTCTCCCTCACTCTTTAACCATCGTATTACGGTTGCTTCATTGATGCTCTCGCCCATTTTGGGCATTACTAATTCAAATTGTGCCATGTAATTTCTTGTAGATTATACTGTAAACCAATACCGTTTTTCAGTGGTGCAAAGAAACAACTTTTATTATTCATCTTCAAACGAATGTGAATGTACAGCAGTGTATAGAAAGATGTTCAGCGTGGGTAACAAAAACTGCGTTTGAATTCGTTTCCTACAAGCACAACTTATTATTGTATCAACAACACGAAACATGATCAACAAAGTTTTTATTGTCGAAGATAATATGATGTATGCTGAAGCTATGAAACAAGCATTGGCAGACGAATCATATGAAATATCAATTTTTTATAACGGTCAGGACTTACTTGATAATTTAAATCAAAACCCAGATGTTGTCTCGATAGATTATATGCTCCCCGACATGAGCGGAATGGACGTGTTAAAGAAAACACTTGCCCATAACCCCGACGCCAATTGTATTTTTCTTTCTGGTCAGGAAGATGTTAATAAAGTTGTTGAAGCGTATAAAAATGGCGTTAAAAGTTATATCGTTAAAAACGATAATGCCATAATCGAGCTAAAGCAAGCCGTCAAAAATTGTTTGAGCACGGTATCTCTTAAAAAGGAAGTTGCACTATTAAACGAGGAAATCGTAGACCGTAGCAAGTATGGTAAAATTATAGGTGAAAGTAACGCTGTTATGCGTGTACTAAAATTGATCCAGCGTGTGGAAAAAACAGATACACTGGTAATGATTACTGGTGATAGTGGTACAGGTAAGGAATTAATTGCCGAAGCCATACACACCAATAGCTTACGTCGAAAAAAGCCATATGTTGCTATTAATATTGCGGCCATTCCTGCTAATTTGTTAGAGGATGAACTGTTTGGTCATGAGAGAGGTGCTTTTACTGGAGCTTCAGGAAGAAGGAAAGGGCGATTTGAAGAAGCCAACGGTGGGACCATATTTCTTGATGAAATAGGAGAAATGGATATCCAGCTTCAAACTAAGCTTTTACGTGTGTTGCAAGAAAAAGTGGTTACGCGGCTAGGCAGCAACAAAAACATTAAACTTGACATTCGTATCGTTTGTGCGACGAACAAGAATCTAGGTGACCTTGTTAAATAGGGCGACTTTAGAGAGGATTTATATTATAGAATTCAGGGCTTCTTAATTCATCTACCAAGATTAAAAGACCGTGGTGGTGATGTTATTCTTCTGGCAGAAAAATTCTTGACATTACATTGCGAGAAGCATGGAATCACACCCAAAACAATTAGCGAGGATTCTAAGCAGGCACTCCTGGCACATCCTTTCCCAGGTAATGTACGTGAGGTGATTGCCCTTATGGAGCGATGTGTGCTTATGAGCGACGGCAACGAGGTAAAAGCTTCAGACCTAATTTTCTCAGACGTTATTTAGTCTATCGTGGTTTTTTCAATCGATGGAACCGTTTGCTCAATACTTAACTATTTAGAATTGTTATAATTTATAATACTTTTCGCAATAATTCCCATTTATGGACTTATTGGTCTATATTTGAAACATCAAATTGGTGCATAGCGCTAATTTGATACTACTATTACTACTACTACTTAATTATTGATGAAATGGAACTAAGACATGAACCCAAAATTGGGTTAGAACTAAGATTGCGCAAAGTTGCGATTTTCGCTTCTCTCTTTGCAGTTCTAATCACAATCTCAGTATTTGTTTACACCAACCTATCTTCTTCTTCTGACACATTCGCAGGAGTTCAGAGTACCACAAACACCATTACTGGTAAAGTTTTTTGTGACATCGATCAAGACGAAACACAAGACACCTATGATGCAAACCTTGACAATGTAAAGGTTTGGTTGTTTGATGATGCTAACGGAAATGGCAGTGTTGATGCCGGTGAATCGGCAGTTGACTCAAACACGACAAACTCTTCTGGAAGCTACAGCTTTACCACTAACTATTCTTCTGGTGGTGGAAGTATCTCGATTTCTGTTAGTACCAACAATGACGATGCTGACGAAAAAATCAACAACGGCAAAGTGTACAGAACTAAAAGTTTTGTGCATGTAAATAACCGTACCGTTGGTTTGCGATTCCAAGATGTAAACATCCCACAAGTTGCTACCATTACCAGCGCCAGTGTCGAAATGAATTCTTGGAACGGACAATCTGGATCAGGATCAGTAAAAATTTACGCTGAAGATGCCGACAATTCGTCTGCTATCGGATCAAGCAACAATTCGATTAGTGGAAAAACACTTACAACCGAATTTGTTACTTGGAGTTTAGGCTCTTGGGGTTATGACGTAGATTACACTACGCCAGATTTATCTGACGTAGTTCAGGAAGTAACAGACCGAAGTAACTGGCAATCAGGAAATGATATGACAGTCATTATTAAAAAGGTGTCTGGATCAATGAAAAAAGCCACTGCTCGTGACTATTCTTCTTACTACGCTCCTACCCTTTCTGATGCGTATTCAAGCAGCGATAGTGGCACAACCAATAACTACATCGTTCGCGCAGATACGAGTTCTTATACTGGATCAAACCTTTCTGGCGATAACGACCTAGACGTTTCATTCTCTTCAAGCGGAAATACAAATTCAGACAATGATTTTGGCTTTATTAACGCTTGTGGCGATGACGCCAAAAATAGAATTTGCGGAAAGCTTTTCAACGATGCAGATAAAGACGGTGAATTAGACGCCGGTGAAGGCGCTTGTCAAAATGTAAAAATGCGATTACACCGCGACAATGATGGTAGCCAAACGCTTAACAGTGGAGATGCATGTATTGATAGTGTGAATACTACCAGTACGGGGGCATTTGAGTTTTTGGTAGACTATTCGTCTTCAAGCTCATCATCAACAACATTTGATAAAAAGATTTCTAACAACTCTTATGACGTTGAAGAAAAAGGCAATGGAGACATGTCTATTTCAGACGATGATTTAGATTTAAATGAGTACACCGTAGGATTGTTATACGACAATGTAACAGTACCTCAAGGCGCTACAATTACAGCGGCTTATGTTCGGTTTAGATGTGAAGATAATTCATCTGGCAGTAACGGGTCGGTTAAAATCTATGCCGAAGATGAAGACAATGCTAGCACCTACTCTTATAGTGACAACGACTTAACAGATCGAACGAAAACAACGGCGAATGTTACCTGGTCAATGTCGAAATGGTATTCAAACTCCTATTATAACAGTGCGGATATCTCTTCAGTAATTCAAGAAGTTGTTAACCGTTCAGGATGGTCGTCGGGCAATAAGCTTAACTTAATTATAGAACCTAACTCAGGGTCAGATAGAGACGCACAGTCACGTGACGAATCTACTTCATCTGCACCTCAGATATTCATCACCTATACCACAGGAAGTGCCAACGCCAACAAATTTATCGTTGAAATTGACACGACTTCAGGAAACATTGATGAAGTTATATCTAACGTAACAACGCCAGTTTCATTTACATCGTCAGGAAACCAGAGTGACGAAATTGAATCTGCCGTATTTGACGCAAGCGCACTACCAGTTGACCTAATGTACTTTAATGCCTCATTAAAAGGATCTTACGCCGAGTTAATCTGGGCCACTGCAATGGAAGAAAACAACAGTCACTTCGAAATAGAAAGAAGCTTAGACGGCCAACACTTCGAAATGTTAGCTGAAGAACCTGGTAATGGTAACTCCATGAACATTATAAAATATACCTATGCTGATATGACCATACCTACTCAAGACGACCCAATATATTATCGTTTGAAACAGGTAGACTTCGATGGCGCTTGAGTATAGCCCAATTGTATACGTTCAATCTGGTGAAGAAGCAATGGCCAATGTCTATCCAAACCCTGCCGTTGACTTTATAAATATATCGAAAAATGGATACCGATTTAATGTTACCGTGCTTGATCGTTCAGGTACTGTGATTGAGCTTCGAGAAAATGAAATAGACAATGTTCAAATCCCTGTATCAGATTATCCTAATGGATTCTATATCGTCAAGATAATCAGTAGAACTGGGGAGGAAAGCTATAAAATACTTGTTAAACACTAAGACTTTAGTTTAAGTAATCAGTAAAGTGGAATCCGGCTCTGTGACAGAGCCGGCTATTTCCCAAAACTGTTACAAAGCTGGTATTTAAAACGCCCTAAACATGAACATACAACTAGATCAATCAATTGAAGCAGTCAAAAAAAGACGTATGGCCATAGTTGTTACCTCGATAACTTCAGCAATCATCGTGACTAGTATGATTGCCATATCGACCCTAAACCCTAACGACATTTTCGGGTCAAACCCTAAAATTGAGCACGAACAGGTCAACGTAAGCGCTTTATAATAAACAAATTGAAATGACAAACCTGGATATATAACGTAGACTGATTCACGTTATTTATGGTTGTCTACTCACTATTCTATGTAAAAGCTTAGTTAAGTAATCAGTAAAAATAAAGCCGGCCCCACTTCTAGGGTCGGCTTTTGTGTGTAGTATTATATCCTTTGATTAAAAAGCGATGTAAACATGCTTCTTATATATATAGTCTCATGAAACGCGAAAAAGTTGCATCAACTTTAAAAAAAAATTGAAAAAACTTTACAATCCCTGTTCTGGCGTGGTTTTAGTATGTTTGTTGGAAGCAAAATGAAAGCCATATTCTATATTCTATTGACATTAGTTGGATTTATTCCGGCCAAAATGTGTCTTGCAGATAAAGAACTCGTTAAAAATCCGCCAGAACAACTTAATTTACTTGAGAAGATAGAATCCTCAAAATGGCTAAACACAACAGCCAAATGGATATTACGCAATCACTCTATGACCTTGTTAAACAGGGAAGAAGTGGAAGTTGTATCATCTCTGAATAAAAGAAGGATGCTTTCAGAAAGCGAGATAGGCACATCCGGAATACTATTGTTCGAATTTGCAACTGGTGAAGGACCGGCTATTCGTTACTTTGACACCTCTCACAGTTTCACACATGCCTTTGTTCAATCACCAGGAGTTTCTTACATATTGAAGAAGTATTTGTCTTCCTATAGTGATACGTCAAAGGTTAAGTTTGATTCGACCCACGATCTGTTAGATGTCAGGTATCAGTTTAGCCCAGTATACAGGCCTATCGATTTCAAGACGTGGGACTTTAGTCTTGTACAACATTTTGCCACTTGGGACAGCAAAAGTTTCAGTCAAATTTATTTGGGAAGTTTTAATGCAGACATCCAATACCTTACCGACACCAATATTCGTGTTCACGTGTGGAACAGTACCTCTAAGAAATCTCTTTTTGCTGGCTTTGGTAAACGATGGCAACGACCATTACCACTTGGAACAACCACACAACACATCACTTTTGAGTTATCAACAACTGACTTAAATGCGCTACTTGAGTTTTAATGCATTCATGAATATCTGGTAATGAGATTCACTTAACATATTCTCTGCTGATTCTCGCACAGGTTTACTCAACTTACTGTAAAACAATCGCTTAAGTCTTTTAGACTGTCCTGATATTTTAACGCATTGCTTCAGCATCTGCGCCCCCCAATCTTGCAACTGTTTGGATGAAGCCATTTTCATTGTAACCCCAATCAGTATGTCACTGTACAACACCATTACACTTGGCTCCTCACCTATCGACAACATAATGGATGACGGAAACGAAACTTCACTTTGATACACTTGAATATTGTCAAAGTCATCGCATAATATTCTTTTGTTTAATATATCTAATAGCTCTAAGTACCATTTCAGAAGATCTGTTGAAGAAATGCGTACACCACAAGCCAGCACAAAATCTAATTCTTGAAGTATAGCAACGGTTAACGAGCTTGTCCAAACTTCAGCAACCTGTTGACCCTCGCCTAAGGTGTCAATATTTTGTATAGAAATTGTGTCCGCATCTATACCGTGTAGGTTTTCCCAAAGCTGGCATTTTATGCGAAACAACATGGTTTTTTCCTTTATGAGATAGACAGGAATTGTATTCGTAAAAAAGTAGCACATGGCTTTACCCTTAATTATGGGAACGATTGGGAATCGATTAGCCGTATTATTTAAGCTAATAGAAGATAAGTGAAGAACATCATTAACTGGATGACAAAACATTTTGGCAAATGGAATGGTATAGCATTGACTAATCATCCAAAGTTCATTTAAGGTGAAGGCGCTTTCTCCTCGAAATCGTCGATAGATACTCTCTTTAGAGCGATTGAGTATATCGGCCAAATCCAATATAGGATTTATGTTCGGGCTAGTTTGATCTTGGATTGTCTCAAACAATTCATTCAAAACATTCATTGGCATTATCTGGCTTTGATCTTTAGTCATAGTCCAAATATTGTTTCAGAATAAACAAGGAATACATATTAAACTCCAATCATTGCATTGGTTCATTATTCGTCATTAATAAGACAACAACTCGTATTTATCGACACTTTGTTGCGCCAGCTGCTTGGTTTATTTGCTATCCCAAAACTAAAACTATGACAAAACCTACAATCAGTTGCTTAACATTATTGCTATTTCACGTACAATTCTTATATGCCCAAATTCTTGAATTTGAAGTCTCGTATGACCTCACAATGCATACGGCTTATCAAGTGGATAAAGAAGACCGCAGTAGGCTTTTGCCGCAAGACACAATTAAGTTGCAACCCACTTTTAAATCCGAACACATCACGGAACATTTTTATGACAGCGGCCAGTCGACAACTACAGTTCAAATACATGAGCCAACACCACGTCTTGAACATTGGTTAACACCGATTGACCGTGTTAAAGTAACGGAAAACAACATTGAAGTATATCATAACGAACAGTTGCTGTATGAAGAAACAGACATGGTCGACGAACCAGCAATCACGCTACCATCAGAATTTGCTTCCTACTATCTGGCAACCAACAACTGGAGCCTCCCGCTAACACCTGATCAAGAAAATCAATACATCGACAATGGATACTCAATCCACAAAAACACAAGTACGACGCTTCAAATCGGTTGTGATTCCATGTTGCTCTTTTATGATAAGTCAAACTGGACTGAAACACAAATAAAACTAAATGCCGCTGGCGTAGAATACTATCAAATTGTTTCATACGTCCCAAATTCTGAAGGTTTCCTCTTGTATAAAGATATTGTTACTTGGACTCTTGACTCTCGCACCGACCCATGTATTCAGAAAGTAGTCTATTTACGGTATGATAACATTGAACGCATTTACCACAACCAACAACTGTCTCCCAGCCTAGAGAATGGACATATGTTGGCCCGAGTACCAAGTCAGAGTATACAGTCGTACACAGTGACACAGGTTGAAGGCACCAACCACGTTTACGTTGATTTCGTTTCACCTAACCTCAGAACTGTACAAATGGCAATTAAGGACTTATACGGCATCAAGGTAATAGACAATATTAGCATGGACACAAGTTCTCCGTATATAGATCTTGGTGAACTCCCAACGGGTGTGTACAGCTTACACCTAGATTTTCCCAATTCCTTACCATGTAAATTCATTTTTAGACCCTAATCATTATTTCATGAAAAAAATACTATTTAGTAGTTTTCTACTGCTTTCCTTTATTTGTCAAGCTCAAGAGCCCGATTTTGTGCTACACATCAATAAATCAAACCCTTGCAACTTGGATTCTGTGTTTGACCACACTTTCCACCGGTTTGTTTTCACTACAGATACAGCCGTCTATCAAGATTCAAATGCAATACCAACTGACCCTATTCCCTATAAAGCACACAATAAGGCAGATTATGATACCCGATTGATCTATTTCGTTCATGGCTTAGGTGGAAACGATAAGTCTTGGGATGCAGTAGACGACGCCCACATGGATGAATATGTTTATACCCCTTTAAGAGTTGATTACGAAACACATCAGCGTGATTTTAAGGAAGCGTCATTTGAAGTATACAACGAAATGAACAAACTTAGATTAAGTGCTTTGTACAACAACAATAAAACACTCACTACAGACAAACCATACGCCATTGGGCATAGTCAAGGCGGATTGGTACTGCGTGATATGGACCGTAAATATGAGACAAACTATGATGCCCATTTCAACAAAGGAAACAGGCAGTTTCATGGTCTGATTACTTTTTGCACGCCACATTTAGGGGACCGCATTGCTATATCACAGGCCGAACTTTCAAAATTGTCTGCTGACTTTTCATACATAATCGGAAATGCCGCACTGAAAAAACAAGTAGCAAAATTCTCGGTTAAAGCACCCTTCTTCTCCAAGCAACTTCAGAAACTCTCGACTAGTGGTTCTCTATTGTTAGAGTCGTTGTCGACGAATCTTATCGTTGATGGAATAAGTACCATGTCAAAAGGCCAGCAGGCGCCAATGACTCAACAATATGGCCCACAGGCACATTATGTAACCCAAACCATGAACTATAGCAACATGGATATCCCAAAGGCCCTGTTCTATGCGGAAGAATCTGACCCGATTCTATTCAAAATTGCGACTTATATGGTAGGACCAAGTGCCAGCGACTTTGTTCATTATCCCAGATTTGGTGCTAATGATGATCAACAAATTGAAAAGGGAGTAAACGAGTTACGCGCTAAGTTAATCGCCGATATAAAATCACATCAAAAAGAAGCCGAAAAAATTCGTAAAAAGATAGATCGAACCAATATACCCATTGTCGGTTTGGCGTATTTACTTACAAAACAAAGTAAGCTCAACCAGCTTCAAATTCAAGAAGAAGCGATTGTAGCCGAAGTGGAAGCCGTCGAGTTCATTTAGAAGGTCAATACGATGTATAAAACAATTATTGGAGCCATCGATGTTAGACGACTATTCAAACGGGAAATTGACGGGTATTGGTGTATAACAGCAAGTAAAGAGGTGACCAAAACTATCCCCTATAAAGGCAAGACGACGTTCAAACTGGATATTAAACATAAGGTCGCAACGCCTAATCTATGTGATGGGAACAAAACAATACCTATTTATAGAAATGTATCTGTCGAACAGCCTACAGACGCTGTGTTATCTGTAAAAAGTCAGAAGGGATTTCCAGGTTGTCACGATAGATACAAACTATTATTAAACGAAGTACGAGAATACGACACCAACAATTCCTTTATGGGAATACGACAACAATCAGATGTCAATCACATTCAGATTTTGAATTGCTGGCAAACAGATGAGGCTTTACGCAGAGTATATGAGGGTCGAGGGGTTCCTGTATTCTTTAAATTAAGAGAAAAGTGAACCAATTATTACCTTACTTAGTCCTCTTCACAGTATCCTTTGGATGCAGTGACAAACAAATCCCTTTTCCTAAAATTAACACAGATAATGTAATTACGGCAGATACCATAAATCGGTTTCAGTTGGTGTGGGCAAATGAACTCAATACGCCACTTATCTGCCGGTCTGTTTTTGTATACGAAAAAGGTGTTGTCTTTTTTACTCAAGAAGCAAAGTCAAACGCTAGAGATAAGATAATAGCGTTTGATAAGAATACAGGTGACACGCTGTGGATGTGGTCAGAAGGTCCATACTATACGAACCATCGTTACATTAGAGACAACATCTTATATTTCTCCGCCGGAACTTCAGTATATGCTATTGATTGTAATACAGGGGGCACTATGTGGAAATACAGTCCTCCTGATCACTTGGCATATATGACTTTACACGTAGACGAAAACCACATTTTTGTTTCGTATCAAAATCGTAAAGTCAACCCTGTTGAAAACGAATCCATTCTATTTGAATTAAATATAACCGGACAAGCCAATAAAGTGTTAACGGTGTTTGCCAAAGAGCGAGATGGCTTTACGTTCAATTTCGATCACATCACCGTGCTTCAAAACCTTGGACCCGAGGTAATCATCTTTTGTGAAAGTCGTTCTTGGCATTATGGTTCAGCAAATGAAGGCCGAGCAGAATATGTGGCATTCAACTTAACTCAACAGACAATCCATAAAGATTGGGGCAATATCTTTAATGATATTGATATAGGAGGTAAATCACTTTTGGCAAACAATGACCTCTTTGTGAGTTCTGGCTGGAATCAAGTTGCCTCAATAAATACATTGACTGAAACAATCAATTGGCATATAGCCTTTTCTCCAGGAGAGGAGACATCAGGTCTTATGCCGGTACATTACTTTAATGGAAGTCTATTTCTTAGCTTAGGTAATTTTGGTCGGCTCCACATCTTAAAAGCGTCTTCAGGAGCAACGGTAAAACGAATTGAAGACATTGGAACCGAATGGTATGCAACTGCGTTTATTACATACAAAGAACTGGCCTGGTTTACGACAACCTCAGGCTTATATGCTATTGATGTGAATGGCAAGCTTCACGCAAGTCTTCTAAATTCTGATAAAATTGGAAACAGCTCCGGAAATTTCACCAACGGATTTGCTATAGACCGAACAACAGGTTTTATGTATACGCTAAAAGGAAGTTCTTTCCTGTGTTTTAAATGGGCATAAAAAAAGGCGATTGTAAACAATCGCCTTTTTGAGTTATGATATTTTTTTTATTCAGTAACAGCGTCAACTGCAACATATGATCTGTTATTCTTTCCTTTTTTAAACATTACAACACCATCTGTTAATGCAAAAAGAGTATGGTCTTTTCCCATACCTACATTGTTACCAGGGTGATGCTTTGTTCCTCTTTGTCTAACAAGAATATTTCCTGCAATGGCCGCTTGACCACCGAAAATTTTAACACCAAGTCGTTTACTATGCGACTCTCTTCCGTTCTTCGAACTACCCGCTCCTTTTTTGTGTGCCATGTTCTTATCCTTTTATTGATTCGATTTGAATTTTAGTATAATCTTGTCTGTGACCATTTCGTTTAGCGTAACCTTTTCTTCGCTTCTTCTTAAAAACGATTACTTTATCACTCTTCACGTGTTCTAGAACTTTAGCTGAAACAGAAGCTCCCTTTACAGAAGGTTTTCCAATTTTAGCTTTACCGTCGTTATCTACTAACAACACTTTGTCAAAAGTCAAAGAGTCTCCAGAATCATTTTGTAGTTTATTAACGAACAATTCTTGCTCGTTTTCAACTTTGTATTGCTTACCTGCTATTTCTACTATCGCAAACATCGATTTTATTTTGGGGTGCAAAAATACGCTTAATTTTCACTTTTCAAACGTGATTGAATGAGTTTTTGCACATTAAAACTCGTAATCGTCATCCTCAGGAGCAATATTCGTTATATCACTGTTCATCTTTGATTCAAATGTGACACTACTTCCTTCTGAATCGGAGTCATCAAAGTACGCAACATCCTCGAATTTTGCGAACTCTGCACGGAATCGAATTCGCGCTTTTCCAGTGCTACCATGACGGTGTTTGGCTATAATAAAATCAGCCATTCCAGTCAAATCATTACCTTCTGCATCTTGCGTAAAGCCATAATAGTCAGCCCGATACAAGAACCCAACCATATCCGCATCTTGCTCAATAGATCCTGACTCACGAAGATCGGAAAGGATAGGAATTTTATCTTGACGCTGTTCAACAGCACGACTTAACTGTGCAAGAGCAATTACCGGAATGTCCAGTTCTTTAGCCAGAGATTTTAAAGACCTTGATATGTAGCTAATTTCTTGTTCACGGTTACCATTTTTACCTGTCTCTTCACCCCGCATCAACTGCAAGTAATCAATAATCAGCATTTCAATGCCTTTATTTGATTTTAACCTACGCGCCTTTGCACGCAAATCAAAAATACTTAACTGTGGTGTATCGTCAATATATATAGGTGCGTCACTTAAGTTTTGAACCCGGGCATTGAGTTGTTCCCATTCGTAATCTGCAAGTTTACCACTACGGAACTTTTCGCCTGGCAATTCAGTTTCCCCAGAAATCAAACGTGTTACAAGCTGCAACGACGACATTTCAAGCGAAAATATTGCAACGGGTTTTTTATGCTCTACTGCCGCATTTCTAGCGATACCAAGTACGAATGCAGTTTTACCCATACCAGGACGTCCTGCCAAAATGACTAAGTCTGATCGTTGCCAACCATTGGTCATACGATCAATGTTTGTAAATCCAGAAGGCACACCTGTCAAACCAGACCCCTGATCCTTCATTGACTCCACCTGCTTAATGGCTTTGTGAATCAAATCGTCAATAGAGTCGTAATTCTTCTTTATGGTGTCATTCTTTATGGCATATAGCTTCTTTTCGGCATCATCCAACAAACCGAAGGCGTCAGTAGTATCTTCAAACGCGTCACGACCGATTTGACCAGATATACGTATCAACTCGCGTTGAATATACTTCTGTAAAAGGATCTTCGCATGGAATTCCAAATTGGCAGACGATGCCACCTTGTTTGTGAGCTGGGTAATGTAATAAGCACCACCTGCGGCTTCAAGTTGGCCCGCTTTACGCAAGTCTTCAGTCACGGTGAGTAAGTCTACTGGCTCGCCAACGTCAAACAACCGCTTTATTGCTGCAAAAATGATTTGATGTGAATCGTGGTAGAATACTTCCTGAATAAGGACATCAAGAACCCGCACTGGGGCATCCTTTTCCAATAACATCGCACCAAGCACAGCTTCTTCTAATGGTAGTGCTTGAGGCGGCTTTCGGCCTAGTTTTCCTTCTTCTGAAAGGACCAATCCCTTGCGTTCAACTCTTTTCTTCTGATCCTTATTTACCTCCATGAATACTTCTCAAATTAGATAGAACGAAGTTAGTCCAATTGACTGATGTGATGCAACAGTTTTAATCGGAAATATTTAAACCCTACTTTATTGTGTTGAAAAATCATGAATAACTTGAAACTGAATTCATAACGGCCTGATATACGTTTACTTTAATCCACAAGTAACTAGGGTAAGGGCAAGTTGACATGGTTTTTAGTTGATATTTTATGCCTAATTTGTCAGCATTTCCAGTTTACTGGTCATTATTGTCAGACGTGGATGTATGAATCTATGTCGCACACAAAATGGAATTATATTTGTTAGGTACATAGTCTACGAGAGATAAATATGGAAGCTAAGTTTTCACCAAGAGTCAAAGAAGTTATTCAATTCAGTCGAGAAGAAGCGATACGTCTCGGACATGGATACATAGGTACAGAGCATTTATTGCTAGGAATAATTAGAGAAGGAGAAGGTAAAGCCCTAGTGCATTTGAAGGCCATGGGTATTGATTTTTTACGTCTTAAAAAATCAATAGAGGATAGTATTAGAGATACTGCATCCAAAAACACCAACCTTGGCAACATTCCTTTAACGAAACAAGCAGAAAAGGCATTAAAAATCACATATCTTGAAGCAAAAATCTTTAAGGCAGATATTATAGGCACAGAACATCTACTACTTTCCATTCTTCGGGAAGAAGACAACATTGCAAGTTCAATGCTCAATCAATATGGGGTGGATTACGATGTATTTAAAGGTGCTATAGAAAACAACAACCCTGAAATTAAAGCTGAAATGTCAACAGATTCTCCAGAAGATTTTTACAAAGAAGAAAAAAAGTCAGCTGATGCGAAACGAGTGAAGGGCAAATCAAAAACACCTGTACTCGACAACTTTGGTAGAGATTTAACCAAACTGGCAGAACAAGATAAACTTGACCCTATTGTTGGTCGAGAAAAAGAAATTGAACGCGTTAGTCAAATTCTTAGTAGAAGGAAGAAAAACAATCCTGTCCTTATTGGTGAACCTGGTGTAGGTAAAACAGCTATCGCAGAAGGTTTGGCACTTAGAATTACGCAACGAAAGGTATCAAGAGTACTTTTCAATAAACGGGTAGTTACATTAGACCTTGCGTCACTTGTTGCTGGTACAAAGTATCGCGGTCAGTTTGAGGAACGCATGAAAGCTGTAATGAACGAATTAGAGAAGTCGAAAGACGTAATTCTGTTTATTGATGAAATTCACACCATTGTTGGAGCTGGTGGTGCTTCGGGTAGTCTCGATGCATCAAACATGTTTAAACCAGCCTTGGCTCGAGGAGAAGTACAATGTGTTGGCGCTACAACGCTTGACGAATATAGACAATACATTGAAAAAGATGGCGCGTTAGAGAGACGTTTTCAGTCTGTGATGGTTGAACCAACCACGCCTGATGAAACCATTCAAATTCTAACAAACATTAAAACGAAATACGAAGATCACCACGCCGTAACCTATACGGATGAAGCTATTGATGCTGCAGTAAAAATGAGCGTTCGCTACATTACAGATCGTCACTTGCCTGACAAGGCCATTGACATCCTAGACGAGGTTGGTGCCCGAGTACATTTATCAAACATACATGTACCGCAAGAGATTCTTGATTTGGAAGAGAAAATCGAACAGATCAAAGAAGAGAAAAATAAAGTGGTAAAAAGTCAGAGATACGAAGAAGCAGCTAAACTTCGTGATAAAGAAAAAACACTTTTAGAACAACTCGATATCGCGAAAGTATCGTGGGAAGAAGACACTAAAATGCAGCGTTACAGTGTAACTGAAGACGATGTTGCTGAAGTGGTGGCCATGATTACTGGAGTTCCTACAAAAAGAATTGCAAAATCTGAAGGCAATAGACTTTTGTCTATGGCGGATGAATTAAAAACATCAGTTATAGGGCAAGATACTGCTATTGAAAAGCTTACTAAGGCAATCCAAAGAACCCGAGCAGGTCTTAAAGACCCTAACAAGCCAATCGGTTCATTTATTTTCTTGGGCCCTACAGGTGTTGGAAAAACTGAAATGGCCAAGGTACTGGCTACATACTTATTCGACAACCGCGATGCGATGATTCGAATCGACATGAGCGAATACATGGAGAAATTTGCCGTTAGTCGTTTGGTAGGAGCCCCTCCGGGATATGTTGGTTATGAAGAAGGTGGCTTATTGACTGAAAAAGTTAGACGCAAACCCTATTCTGTTATTCTTTTTGATGAAATAGAAAAAGCACATCCAGATATTTTCAACATGATGTTGCAAATACTTGATGAAGGCTTTTTAACTGACTCATTGGGAAGAAGAATTGACTTTAGAAACACGATAATCATAATGACTTCTAATATTGGTTCTCGCCAGTTGAAGGATTTCGGTACTGGAGTAGGTTTTTCAACAGCAACTAAAATTGATGCCATTACAAAAGAATCAAAAGGAGTTATCGAAAATGCCCTAAAGAAGTTCTTTTCGCCTGAGTTCCTAAATCGAATTGATGACGTAATTGTATTCAACAATCTTGAAAAAGAACACATCGCTAAAATACTGGATATCAACGTAGTAAAACTACTAGACCGTATCGAAAGCGTTGGATTTCAAATTAAATTATCCAAAGCAGCTAAAGAGTTTCTTGCTGAAAAAGGATTTGATAAAGCGTTTGGTGCACGACCATTAAACAGAGCTATTCAAAAGTATCTTGAAGACCCACTTGCTGAGGAAATATTGAAACAAGAGATACAAGACGGAGATGTCATAAAAGTTGATCTAGATAAAGCGAAAAATGCTTTGAAATTCACCTATCCGAGCGGCAAAACGGTAGCAAAGAAAAAATAGGCGTGTAAAACATTGCTAAAGGGGTTCTTCGGAACCCTTTTTTTATGCCATTTGTCGTGAATCTGGATTTCATACGACTAAATGTTTTAATTTGTCCTTTGCCCTAAAAATGAATCCTAGATTACGCTTTCTGTTGGCGAGATTCGTTTATATAATTGTATTTATTTTGGTTAACTGCACATCGGGTGTAGCTCAGCCTCAATATTTCGCGTCCTTCTCTGCTAACGGTAATATTACGAACTACCCGTTAAACAGTTATGTAAATAAAACGCAATGGGTTTACCCACCCTATCACTTCCTTTTGGACGGGGATAGCACTAAATCAGCTGCACCCTATGGGAAAATAAATCGTCTATATATAAAGCTCGGAGGTGTGGTTGACACAAATAACATCTATTCCGAATTCACAATAAAACTTGGCCAGCACGTTGGAACCGATAGCTCATGGGCGACATACAATTGGGACACGACCTTGCAAGAGGTGTTTTATAAGTCCGAGTTCGTCATTACCGGGTCTATATATTCATGGGTTTCATTTGACTTACCAAACACCTACATATATGATCCATCCAAGTCTATTGTCGTTGAATTCTCCACTACAACAGGTGTTGGTGTTCCAATACAATCCATAAGCTCCAGTAATTCAAGCGCACTCATTGGTCAATCCACTGCTGATGAAGGAATACGGACAGATAAGAATGTAGCAAACATTGGTTTCGACTTCGAACACTGGGAGTCTAACAACGCCGGTATACACAAGTTGATTGGACCAATTATTTTTTGTGGTGGTCGCTATAACATCGAAGTTGAGTTGGTCAATAATGGTCGTAATCCGATAGACAGTGTTCAAATTAATTGGTCGTTAGATGATACATTAAAAACACCTTTCTGGTATTCCAAAACGATTGACACCTTTGGTAGTACCAAAGGAAATACGGTGTTACTTAACCTTGGATCAGATACGTTCCCCGCGGGTAAACAAAAAAGGTTAATCGTTTGGACAAATAATCCAAACAGTAAAACGGATTCTATTACATCTGACGACACATTGGACGTATTGCTTCAACCAGCAATGAACGGACAGTATACACTTGGTGATTCAACAAAAGATTACCAAAGCTTCCAAGCTTTGTCTTTCGATTTAAACGAATTTGGCATTTGTGGTCCAGTAACAATTACAATAGATTCTGGAACCTACACGGATCGACTTTTATTAAATAAAATTCCTGGAACCAATTCCGAAAACACCGTGCTTATCCAAGGGACCGAGCGCACGGACTGTATACTGCAGAACAAGGCTAATTCGGTGCACAATCAACAAACATTATTGCTCAACGGCACTTCACACACTACCATTAAAGAACTGACAATAAACGTATTAGATAGCAATATAGGGGTTGGAATACAACTAATTAATACGGCCTATATTCAAATAGACCATTGTAACGTAAACATGATTAAAACGCCTAAAGGGGATAACCTATTTGGTATTGCGGGTATTGGCGCTAGACATAATATGTTTGGAACTGGCTATGGAGGTAATCATAGTTCCTTTTTTAACAATACTATAGTTGGTGGGACTTCGTCTATTACCTATTATGGAGAAAATGGATTACCAGCTAATCTTTCAAGTTTTAGAAACAATACGCTAACCGATTTTAAGGCGTATGGTATGGATTTAAAAAACCTTGAAGATTTGGAGGTCATTAACAATAAAATATCAAGTCGCTCAAATTCAGGTTCAATTGGTCTTGAAGTTAGCAGTTCAAGCACGCTACTCATAAATTCAAACCATATCAGTAATTGTTGGAGAGGTCTAATTCTAAGCGGCATAAACCCTTACAATAGCGGTGGAATTCCTTCATTGGTAAGTAACAACATGATCATAACGCCCTTAACTGGATTAACTGGAGGTGATATTGTAGCTTCTAGCAACTTAAATATATATCACAACAGCTTTTCATCGTCGGGGGCTTCAAACTTTGTGTTAAATCGCAGTGATTCGTGTGATATACGGAGTAACATATTTAACCACACCAGAGGGGGAATCGTATTTCATGTTGGGGATTCTGGGGGGCTAAACGCCAGCAATACCTTAGATTATAACAACTACTATAGTCCAGTTTCAACAGGCAACCCAAACACTATTAAAATTGGTTCAAATACGTATCGAACAGTCAGTGACTGGTTTAAAGCTGACACCGTAATAAATCGAAACTCGTTTTACAAACGACCTGGTTTTTTAAATAACAACGACCTTCACATTGATTCTACGGGAAACCTTTCTGGACCATATCTCAACATCTCACGCGACATCGACAACGATCTTAGATGCAGTATTTTTCCAACAATTGGCGCCGACCAATATACACCGCAGATTTTTACGGATTCACTAAAGCCCGATGTTATATGCACTCCTGGTTGCCTCACCTACACCCTTCCGCCTATAAAACCATTTCTAAACAGTAACTATGCAACGAATTGGGTCATTGATTCGATTAGTGTAAAAACTAAGGCTGGATACGCTAGTAAAAATTGGATTTTCAGCTCTCCATCGTCAACAAATGGGTGGATTAAATTTTGTCCGGATTCAACCGAAGCAGATAGTTCATTTACACTTTTTCTGATCTATAGAGACCTAACAGGTGCACAATGCTTTACTACGTTTAGTGCTTACATACATGTTGGAGACAAACCAGATGCCTCCTTTACCGTTAGCGAAAAAGAACTGTGTTATGGAGACAATCTGCTGGTTCAGAGTAAAAGCAAACACTTAGCTGATTCTGTCATATTCGAAATGGGTGATGGATATCAAAAAGCTAATCCAACTTTCAAGTATGTCTATGACTCGTACGGGGTTTTTAATATTCAGAAATCTGTTTATGCGAATGGGTGCAGTGACTCATCTCAAATAACCGTTAAAGTTGCTACAGCTAAGGGGGCAAAACTTGTTGAAGGACATCCAACCAAAGGGAAAACGCGATCGGGTAAGCTCAGAGACCCGGACTATCTATGTACGAACGACACTACATACTATCAAGTTTTTCCACCTAAAGCTACAAACACCTCTACCTGCGACTCGGTGTGGAAAGTGCAATGGGTAAGTTTAAAAACTTTGGATGGCAAATCAGTTCAAGACACGTTAACACTATTACCCGACTCAATGAATACCTTTCGAATACGTGTGTTTCCAAGCAATCAATACTTAGGAGATATACTAATCTTAGAAGCGCGGATTGCCTCACTTATTCATAACAAATGCGACACTACATTAAAAAGATATATAAGGTTACGAAAATCTCCAAAAGTAGGTTTCATAAATACTCCATTTTGCCTCAATGAACCAGTCACCTTTGAAGACACAACTTCAAACGATCCACAAATCATTGATCGATTCTGGAATTTCCATGATGGATATACCTCCACCGAAGTTCGCGACACGCATACTTTTAAAAGTATTGGTAATCAAACAGTTACCTTGACAAATTTAAGCATCAATGGTTGTCATTATTATCTAGAAAAAACGTTTCAAATTAACCCCAGAAGTCAGGTTCACTTTTATACTAACGATTCTTGTCACAAACGAACAATTCAATTTACAGACAATAGTAAAGTGTTTGGTAAAGACCATCAGTACTTATGGAAGTTTAGTGATGGTAGCATACAAAGTGGCAGACAAACCAGCCATTCGTTCGATTCATCAGGAACATTTATTACTACCTTGTTTATTACAGACAGCATTGGTTGCAAAGACTCAACTGTTCAAGAGTCCAACATACTGCAGACTCCACAAGTGAACTTTAGGGTGTTAGATTCCTGCTTAAATAGCATTACCATATTTCAAAACGAAACCACCGACACCAATCGTGTTACCTACAAATGGCTTTTGTCAAAATCGGACTCATCATACGACGCACATCCTCAACACACATATGGCTACCACCCTACATCACCGGTAATGTTAGTAGCCACTAATGGTGGAATCTGCTCAGATACTATTTTCAAAAAGTTAAGTCTGCATACAGTACCAAACTTCAAATTTACCCATCAATCGTCAAGCCCGTATGTTGTCCAATTCACCCCAACCGATTCAACTGACTTAAGTTTTACCTGGTATTTTGGTGATGGAGATTCTTCATCTATTGTTTCCCCCAAACATGAATATCCACCAACGACCAACACCTACAAAGTAGATTGTATTGTTACGACATTGCAGCGTTGCAGAACAAGTTATTCAGACACATTAACAGTGGGAAATCAACATTTGCATGGAAAAATGAATCTCGAATTTCGTTTATTCCCAAATCCATTTAACTCAGAAATCACTATAGTACTAAAAGAAATGCCAAGTGACTTGATTCATATTACAATGAGCAACATACTTGGTCAAGGTCAAAGATTTGAGGCTTCAACTCAGGGTAAACATCTACAAATAAGTAAATTAGAAAATTTACACACTGGCGTTTACACCTTAACTGTGCAAACTCTTAACAAGACATACAGATATAAAGTAATTAAAGAGTAAGCTGTTTAGCTCATCTTTCGTTGCGTCAATTTTGGCGCCTTTGCAGGTGCACTTTTAGCACTTACCCTTTTAGCTGGCGCTTTTTTGGGTTTTGCAGTCGACTTTGTTGCAGAAGTAGTTTTTTTGTCATCAGATGACTTGTCTTCTTCAACCTCTTTTTGGAAGTCAATGTGGTCTTTTAATACACCGTACCACGTGCAGATCTTTAAAATATCTGAGGTATACACCTGATCTTCATCAAATTCTGGAAGTACCTTTCTGAAAAAATCTCTAATAGCATCTCCTCCATCCTTCTTTTGAACTAAGGTTAATCCTTCAGCGACCAAGGTATCTAAACTCTTAAATACATCTCTTAACTTTACATCACTCTCGTAGGTGTAGATGGAGATATCCTCGAGAATTGAAACCTTTTGCGTAAGTGAAGTAGGTGTGCGTTTTTTACGCTCATCAATACTCTCAACGATTAAACCATTCGTTCTTCGGCCTACAACTTGATGAAGTCCTGGCTTACCACCAATTGATACTACGTCTTTTAATTCCATGTATTTTAAATAATGTTGCGAATTTAGGCATTGGCGTCACTACAATAGCACAAGAATGTAATATTGAATGACTTAATTGTTCACTTTTTTTCGTCAAGTGCCCTCACAAAAAGTCAATTGTCATAATTTCTAACGAGAAAAATATATTAGCACACACTCCGTTTATTAAGTAGGGTAAATTTGAATTAATTGGTTAGTTAATTTGTTTAAAGGCTGGAGTAATCCGGCCTTTATGCATTTACAGTGCTTCAGGCCTATAAAACCGATTTCAATTGAACCAATTTTGCCATTAACCCTTCAAACTGATTCAGTGGTAACATATTTGCACCATCTGATTTGGCCGACTTTGGATCTGGGTGTGTTTCTATAAACAAACCATCTGCACCAACAGCTATGGCCGCTTTAGCAATCGTTTCTATAAGCGCCGGCTTGCCACCCGTAACTCCAGTAGAAGAGTTGGGTTGTTGTAAACTATGTGTAATGTCCATGACAACAGGCTTTCCGAAGCTCTGCATTTCTGGAATGTTTCGGTAATCGACGATAAGATCCCCGTAACCGAACATATTACCTCGCTCTGTTAGCATTACTTGGTCATTCCCACTTTCTACAACTTTATCCATTGCGAATTCCATTGCAGAAGCAGAAGCAAACTGGCCTTTTTTAATGTTTACAATTTTACCCGTTTTAGCTGCTGCAACAAGTAACTCAGTTTGACGAAACAAAAACGCTGGTATTTGTAAAACATCCACATATTGAGCGGCCATATCAGCCTCAGCACTTTCATGAATGTCAGTAACCGTAGGTACATCATATTTTTGGCCAACTTCCGCCAAAATCTCTAATGCTTTCTCGTCTCCAATACCTGTAAAGCTGTCTAACCTTGAGCGATTCGCTTTCCTGTAAGATCCTTTAAACACTAATGGTATGCCTAAACGATCGCACTTTTCTACCAATTGGTCTGCAATCTCAAATGCAATGTCTCTACCTTCTATGGCACATGGCCCGGCCAACACAAAAAATGTTGATGGGTTGCGGTGTATAATGCTTTGTATAGTTTTTTGCTTTTTCAAGAACCTAATTTGAGGGCAAAATTACAATCTAATATTTGTAAATAAGTCGAGTTTCGTCAACCAATACGACCAATAACTGTTATTTTAGTATATGCGCGATTGGGTTTTTAGTTTATTTCTTTTAATGGCTGTGTCAGCCAATGCGCAAATAGACCAGTATTTATTAGACTATGCGGTACGTGAAGATAAGGGAGCCATACTTATTACATGGACAACCAGTGCCGGATTTACCTGCGAGGATATTAAAATAAATTTCGGAATTGACAGCAACGGACAAACGGCGATCTATACCTATCCTGGAATATGCGGAGCAGAAAGTACTGAAGAGCATTACACGTACTTGTTTAGAGATGTGGTTTACAACCAGCCCAACTATTTTCAAATCGACTTAGGTTCATTTGGCGTATCCCCAATATTAGCCATTACGCTAATAAGCGTTGACGGACTAAACCCAAAGGTGTATCCGAATCCTGCAACCAATAATTCGACTTTAATTTATGCGAATCCAAATCAAGAGGAAGCGACAATACACGTGTATACAGCGAATGGAACTTCATCGATTGAAATAATAACACGAAATGATCGTATAGTGATTTCTGCGCTTGGACTAGAAACACATGGTTTGTATTTCTTTACCATCGAGATAAAAGGAATCCGCAGTCGTGGGAAGTTTCTTTTTCTTTAGTTAACATTGCAGGAAATATTTCACGTATGCAAAATCAACTGTTAGCAGGTAAGAAAGGAATTATTTTTGGCGCTTTAGATGAGCACTCAATCGCTTGGAAAGTTGCCACACAATGTCATGAAGCGGGTGCTGAATTTATTCTCACAAATGCCCCAATTGCACTTCGAATGGGTGTAATTAATAAATTGGCCGAACAAACAAACTCTGATGTTATTGCGTGTGATGTAACAAGCAATGACGACATGAATGCGTTAATTGATGCTGCCGTTGCCAAATTTGGTAAAGTTGACTTTATACTGCATTCTGTTGGAATGAGTTTAAATATCCGTAAAAAGAAAGCCTACACGGGCTTGAACTACGACTTTATGCATAAAACCTTTGACATTAGCGCCATAAGCCTACACAGGCTTTTACAAACGTGTTATGAGAAAGATGCTATAAACGAATGGGGTTCTGTTGTTGCCCTTACCTATATAGCTGCGCAACGTACATTCCCTGATTATAGTGAAATGGCTGAAAGCAAGTCATTGCTTGAGTCCATTACGCGAAGTTTTGGTTATCACTACGGTGTAAAACGAAAAGTTCGTGTTAACTCTATATCTCAATCTCCTACTATGACCACTGCTGGATCAGGAGTGGGTGGTTTTGATGCCTTTATTGACTATGCAGAGAAGATGTCTCCGCTTGGAAATGCAAGTGCTGAAGATTGTGCATCATATTGCATTAGTTTGTTTTCTGACCACACAAAAATGGTAACCATGCAGAACTTATTCCATGATGGTGGGTTTAGTAACGTCGGCGTGAGCGAAGCCGTAATGGAAAAATTTGGTAATTCTGAGGCTTAATTAAAAGGCGTCTTTATTCTTCCTTTTCTTTTTTTTCTTCTTCTTAAAACTCTTAGGATCATCCGGGTTTTGGATGTCGTTGGTTTTACGTAGGTCGTGTTGATTGCCATCCATGTCTTTGAAAAACAGCTCCTTCCGTTTCCAGAATCCTTTTTTAAACTCTAAGTAGTCGTATGTTCCGTCAGGCACATAAAACTCATACATGCCTTTTTGCAATGGATGAAATGGCACAAGATGATTAAATACAATCTGTTTTTCTTCATCGTTATACCGACATGTTATTGTTGCCTGGTCGGCAAAAGTGTGAACCAATCTATACTTGTATTCGTCATCATCATCCTCAAAAATGGGTAACCCAAACATCGGTTTATTCTTTTCGTCAAAATGAAGCACGTCAATAACTTTTTTATTGACTAGGTGATCTTCACCATCCCACCCAAACAGAATATAATGGGGCTTCCCTTTATACGTATAGTCATGAATTTGGTAATATAAGGCCCCATTCCAATGTCTGGAGTCAACCGAACGAAACTCAGCATCACGAATCTTATCTGAGCTATCATACAATCCATACAGAATCAATGAATCTTCTGTCTTCATTTGAATTGCCCCAAAATACATGTATTTCCCACTATCGAGAAGTAGGTTCCATGTAAACAATCGAAACTTATCGTCTGAAGGTTTGAGAATGGAAACGGTTTTAAGAAGTGTAAAGTCGTAATCGAAACTCGTTGGTACTTGTAATGCCTTTTTTAATGTTTGGACAAAATAGTAACAGCTGGTAATACGCTCATTAACATCCTTCCCATTAATAATATTGTGGCTTAACCCTTCGAGTTGGAATTCGATATTACGTATCGAGTCTCGATAAGTAGTATCCTTCTCTGCAGCATAACCTAGTGAGGTTACACACAATAAAAGAAAAAAAGACAAGCCTCTAATTCGCATATGTATTATAACTCAAAACGCGTGCCTAAAAGTATAGTGACACTATACCTCCAATACCAATGCACTGGCTCCACCCCCACCATTGCAAATACCTGCAGCTCCTAATTGTCCTCCTTTTTGTTTCAAGGCATGAATTAAAGTTACAATTATTCTGGCGCCAGATGCACCTAGAGGGTGACCTAAAGACACTGCACCTCCGTTAACGTTTACTTTATCATTATCAAGAGAAAGCAGCTTATTATTGGCCAAACTCACCACACTAAAGGCCTCGTTGATTTCAAATACGTCTATGTCACTCAAAGAGCAGTTTGCACGCTCAATGGCAATTGGCAAAGCCTTTGATGGAGCTGTTGTGAACCATTCTGGTTTTTGTGCCGCATCAGCAAAGCCTTTAATTTTAGCCAATGGAGTCAACCCTAGTTCATCCATTTTAGCTTTTGACATAAGAAGTATTGCTGCAGCACCGTCATTCATTGTGCTTGCATTGGCTGCGGTAACAGTCCCTTCTTTATCAAATACAGGACGTAATGCCGGTATTTTCTCAAAAAACACATTTTTGTATTCTTCGTCTTCTTCTTTCAGAATAGGATCTCCTTTTCTTTGAGGCACTTCAACACCAACTATCTCATCACTGAAACGGCCATTTTCCCATGCGTCTGCAGATTTTTTATACGAGTTAATAGCAAATGTATCTTGCTCTTCTCTTGAGATCTGCATTTCTTTTGCAGTGTTTTCAGCTGCATTGCCCATCATGTAGTTGTTGTACACATCGGTCAAACCATCATGTGCTAATCCATCTATGGCTTTAAAGTCTCCATATTTATACCCCTTTCTAGAGTTCATTAAATAATGTGGTACTCGACTCATATTTTCCATTCCACCAGCCATCACACACGAATTGTGTCCTAGCATAATCGATTGTGCGCCTAACATCACGGCTTTCATACCACTGGCGCAAACCTTGTTTATCGTTGTACATGGAACTTCTTCGCTAATACCCGCAAACATAGATGCTTGACGCGCAGGTGCTTGCCCTACACCAGCTTGAAGAACATTACCCATAAATACTTCTTCAACTTCACTGGCATCAACGCCAGCCTTGCTTAAGGCTCCTTTAATTGCTGTGGCACCAAGTTTAGGTGCAGGAATTGAGCTAAACATACCGTTGAAACTACCCATCGGTGTTCTTACTGCAGATACTATATATACGTCGTTCATATGATTCAACTTTTGCGCAAAAATAGGCTTTCAAAATTCATTTGAATTCATATTGAAACGGTTTTTGATGAACATCATATAATTTAAGGATTAGATTAATTTTGAACATTCGTTAATCACGATTAACAACACATGTCAGAAAACAACGCATACATTTTAGGTACCGACCCTGACGAACTATTTCGTTTAGGCGTACAGCATCAAGTTTGGGCTACAGAGGCTCAAAAAGGTTGGGAGAATGCTGGTTTTACAGCCGGAGATACGCTTTTAGATTTAGGCTGTGGACCTGGATTTTGCACAAAGGAAATGGCCCTTATTGCTGGAAAAACGGGTAAGGTCATTGGCGTCGACAAATCAAAGAATTACATTGATTTTGTAAATCACTTAAGCAATACTTACAGTTTACACATTGATGCCATTGAAGCAGATTTTAACGACCTAGATTTATCCCCAAACTCAATTGACGGGGCCTACTGCAGATGGGCATTGGCTTGGATTTCAAACCCTAAAGAAATTCTAGAGAAAGTGTATAAGGCTTTAAAACCAGGTGGTCGGTTCGTTATTCATGAATATTTTGACTGGATGACGCATCAAACAGTACCTAGTTTACCTGGCTTAACCAAATGTATTGAAGCTTGTTTTGCAAGCTTCGAAAACTTTGACGGTCGGATAAACGTAGGACGCGAATTAGCAGAATTTGCTACAGACATCGGTTATGACATAGTTAAAACTAGACCGATGGCAAAAATGGCTCAGGTAGATGACCTGAGTTGGCAGTGGCCAAAAACATTTTACCAAACGTATTTCCCAAAGCTAGTAGAAATGGGATATCTCACTGATAAAGACGTTGAAGACGGTGTTAAAGATCTTAAAACAATTGAAGGTCGAAAAGATGCTTTAGTTTGTTGTCCATTAATGATTGAAATTATTATAGAAAAGTAAATGAAACCTACCGTTGAAATAGTCTTGTCTCCCTTGCTCCTTCCCTTAACGGATATCAAAGGAAAAGTCGTTGTCATTATCGATATTTTAAGAGCAACATCAACCATTTGTGCCGCATTAGACAATGGAGCAAAAAGCATCACACCGGTTATTTCTGTGGAAGAAGCCTTAAGCTATCAATCTGATTCTTACCTAGTTGCTGGAGAAAGGAACGGAGAAAAGGCAGAGGGTTTTGATTTTGGAAATTCGCCATTAGAATATAGTCGTGAGGTAATAGAAGGTAAACATGTTGTTTTGACAACGACGAATGGAACAAAGTGCATACATGCAGCAAAGGATGCTGACGAAATCTTAATTGGTTCCTTCTTTAACCTTTCCGTCCTCGTTGACTATCTACAAGCAAGTAACAAGCCGGTTGTTTTGTTTTGTGCTGGATGGAAAAACCAAGTAAACCTTGAAGACACGCTATATGCTGGATACATCACTCAAGCTTTATCAAATTCTCACGAATGGGAAAGTGATCCGGTTGAAATGGCATTAGATCTAGTTGAAAAAGCCAAGAAGGACCCAACCCATTACTTAACCAGAGCAAGCCATGCAAAGCGTTTTAAGCGGCTTGGAAACAACATCGACCTTGGTGTGTGCATGGAGTTTAATGCGCATCCCGTCTTGGTTAAGTACCACAACAACAAGCTCGTTTCCGCATAAAAAAAGTCCAAGTATTATGCATACTTAGACTTTTTTCATTTGACTAATTAATCCTTATTCAGAATCAATCACTTTTATCTTTCCATAACCTAAAGCTTCTAGGCCTGGTTTGATTTTGTAGGCGTGGCCAACAACAATAAATACCATGTTATCCGGATTTAGATGTTTTTTAGCTAATGTGTTAACCTCTTCTTTAGTTAAATCATTAATAATTTTTATTTGCTCATCTTTATATCCTACTGGCAAATTATTATCTACGATATCGGCTAAGAAACCAAGTTTTTGCCTTGGCGTTTCATAATCCAATGCTTGACTCAATAAGATAGAACTTTTGGTGAATGCCAATTCTTCATCTGTAATACCATTCGCTTTAAAGTTTTTCAACTCCTTCATCACTTCCATAATAGAACTGTCTGTCGCTTCTTTTTTGATGTTGCCACTGAATCTATAATTACCATAGTGATGGTTAGCGCTAAACCCAGATCGTGCACCATAGGTATAGCCTTTATCTTCACGAAGATTTAGGTTAATACGGCTACTGAAAGCGCCACCAAGTGTGAAGTTCATCACGTTTGCCTTAAAGTAATCACCATTATAATCATACGTCAACGACGGGTAACCCGCAATAATCATTGATTGAGGTGCATAAGGTTTATCTACCAAAATAATAGTAGTATTCTCAAACGTATTAGGTTCTGGCAAGGCAGGGATAACTACGTTTTTATTCTCCCAAGTTTTTAGGAAGTCAAGTTTCCCCATTATTTCCGTTTGAGTCACTGGTCCTAAAATAGACAGGCTTGCTACGTTTGGTGAGTAGAAATTATCGTAATATGATTTACAATCATCTACTGAAATTTTATTCACCGTACTGTAAGTTCCATTTGCAGGTGTGGCAAGAATACTTTTTCCGTAAACCGCTTTGTTATAATTCACCCCTGCTAAAAAGCTTGGGTTTGATTTCTGATTATTGATTGATTGAAGACGCTGCTTTTTAATACGTTGAAAATCTTTTGCGTCGAATCGTGGCTTTTCTAAGGTCTCTTTTAAAATCGCTAACGTAGCATCTAAGTTTTCTTTAAATGATTCAACATAACAGGTTGTAGTTGTTGTTCCACTGCTGAAGCTAATCCTACTTCCCAACAAATCAAGCGCTGCACTCATTTCTTCTGAGGTCAATGATGCATTCCCTTCATTTAACAAATTGGCTGTGAGCAATGCTGTTCCTGAGCTAATCTTTTTATTCGCCTCAATTAAATGACCGCCTTCTATCTGTAAGTACAAATAGACTTTCTTTAAGTCGCTTGCATTAGAGCCGATTACTTTTAAACCATTGTCAAAAGTTTCGGTGTAGTAATCAGGTACCTTAATACTTTTTACGGCAGCTGGTTTTGGAGCAACCGATCGATCAAAATTATCAACGGGTGGGTTGTAGGTCAACCCTTTGTATTGCGCATCAATGATTTTTGGCTGGCCTGCATGTGGATTCACACTTTTAGAACCTTCGTCATCACCTTCTTTTGGTGCTTCTCTTGATACAGTTAAGATGACTGCTTTTTTATTTAAAATGTACTTTCGGAAAACACGCATGATGTCTTCTTTAGTAACATTCTCGTATCGCGCAATTTCATCGTTTAAGTTGTAACCAGTGCTTTGCATCATGTTCCATTCACTAAGCAAAGTTGCTTTGCTAGAAATTGAATTTACTTGGTCCACTAGATAAGTTCGATAACTCATTTTGGTTGCTTTCAATTCTTTATCAGAAACACCAGTTGTATTAAACTCTTGCAGCACTTCGTTTATTCTATCCTCAACTTCGTTAAAACTCATACCCATATAACGAGCTATAACACGAATACTAAAGAATCCACCTAGTTCTAGTGCCGAGTTAGACGCACTTGATTGAACCGCATCCTCAGTTTTCACAAACTTCTTATACATTAAAGAGTTGTTTGTTCCTCCTAGTATTTGCCCTAGCATACTTAACGCCGCCTCGTCGCGGTGATAATTCGCCACAGTTGGGAAGTTCATCACAGTCATTGGCAAATAAATATTGTCCGTCATAGGCACATATTTATTGACAGGTAGAATTGGCTTTGGAGCACGTTGTTTTCGTACTTCTGGACATTTATTAATGCTTCCGTAATACTTGTCAACCCATTTTTTAACTTCTTCAGGATTAACATCACCAGACACTACAAGGGTTGCATTATTAGGCCCGTACCAACGCAAAAAGAAGTTTCTTAAATCATCGAAACTCGCGTCGTCCAAATCATCAACATAACCAATTGGCGTCCATTCGTAAGGGTGGTTTGGATAAAGGCTTTTAAACAGCACTTCATTTACCATACCATAAGGTTGGTTGTCGTAACGCTGTCTTTTTTCATTTTTAACCGCATCACGTTGGTTGTTAAACTTTTCTTCAGTGAAACCATCTAAATGGGTTCCCATACGATCGGCTTCTAACCACAACAACGTTTCCGTTAAGTTACTTGGTGCCGTGTTAATGTACACGGTTTTATCAAATGACGTGTAGGCGTTATTTGTTCCTCCTGACTCACTAATAATCTTAAAGTGCTCTTCATCAGCAACATTCTTTGAGCCTTGAAACATCATGTGCTCAAAGAAGTGAGCAA
>JAIBDD010000044.1 GCA_024679565.1 Bacteroidota bacterium
CAAGCTCATTAATGTTACCATTCTTGATGGTTATATCTGAATTTGTTATGGTCGCTAATGCAATGAAACTACCCACCTCAATCATATCAGGAAGTAAGCGGTGTGTGCACCCACCAAGAGATTTTACACCTTCAATGGTCAGTAAATTTGAACCAACACCTGAGATTTTTGCCCCCATCGAGTTGAGCATCTTACATAATTGCTGTACGTATGGTTCACACGCGGCGTTGTAGATGGTTGTTGTCCCTTCGGCCATTGTAGCAGCCATTACAATATTAGCCGTTCCAGTAACCGATGCTTCGTGTAAAAGCATGTCTGCACCAACCAGCTTGTCGGTACTTATTTTGTAGAAATTCTCGTCACGTAAAAACTCAAAATCGGCCCCTAAGTTTTCAAATCCAATAAAATGGGTGTCCAGTCGTCGTCTACCAATTTTATCTCCACCTGGGCTTGGAATATATCCTTTACCAAACCTGGCCAATAATGGACCGATTATCATTACAGATCCACGAATACTCTTTGCTTTATTTCTAAAATCAACAGAATCAAGATAGTCTAAATCAATGTTATCAGACGTGAATGAATAGTCTTGATCGTTTAATTGCTTAACCGTTACACCAAGACCTCTTAACAGGTCAATCAGTTTGTTGACGTCTCGAATAGCCGGAATATTTTCTATTATTACCTCTTCTGGTGTCAGCAACACAGCAGAAAGCACCTGAAGAGCCTCATTTTTAGCACCCTGCGGTATTATTTCACCTTTAAGTTTACGCCCACCAGTAATTTTAAACGTTCCCATTAATACCTGCGTTTTTGATTTCTATTTCTGTTTCTGTTTTGGTTGTTGCCGCGGTTCTTATGTCCTCGCTGCTTACTGTTTGACTTAAAGTTCTTAGAACGTGTTCTATTGGCTTCAATGTGGATTTGAAGATCATCTTCAGTAACATTTAATGTCCCTTTCGACAATGTTCTTAAGTGCTCTATAACCGTTGCTTTGTCAAGGTTTTCGTCGTTCCAATTTCTTGAAGAATTGACCATAAACGAAGCGATGTAATTGATAAACGCTTCTTTGATTTCAGGATCTTCCATCTCTGCAGCCTCTTCAACCATTGTTTGCAAATTCCGCCCGTAAAATCTGAACTTAATAAGCTCATCTTTATATGGAATTCGTTCTGGTTTTTGTTCAACCGATTCTCTACTCGGCTTTTCAAACGGGCCATCAACATCTAATTCAAAATCTGAAATGATGAATAAGTGATCCCATAATTTATGTTCGTAGTCTTCTAGCTCTTTAACACCAGGATTCAAGTTTATCATCACTTGAATCATAGTTTCAGCCATCTCGTTGCGCTTTATTCGGTCTGGAATTGTACAAATGTGTTTGACCATTTCTTGAACTGAACGGCCGTATTCTGAAATAGCCATCGGTTCTGCTTGCGTATTATACGCCATGTTATGTTCCATATTGCGAAGTTAAGGTGTGAAGGGCAATTATTAGAGAATTAACAATTAACAATGCACGAATTCCGATAGACAATTTTTAATTGATAGTTGAAAATTGACAATTGATAATGTATGACTGGCAATGTAAGATCAACAATGCACATGAAACAATACGCCAAAAACTAATGGCCAATACGCATACGTTGAACTAATACTTAATACAAATATTCTTCGCTTCGGTAAAAAACTTCAAAGCTTCCCATCCGCCTTCACGGCCAACACCAGAATTTTTCATCCCACCAAAAGGTGTTCTTAAGTCTCGCACCAACCAACAGTTTACCCAAACGATTCCTGCCTTTATCTTATCTGCAAATCGATGTGCTTTTGATATGTCTTGTGTCCAAACGGTTGAAGCCAGTCCATATCCTGTCGAATTTGCTAAAGCAAGTGCTTCCTCCTCCGTATCAAAAGGTTGAATCGTCACTACCGGTCCAAAAATCTCTTCTTGGTTTGTCCTACAATTCTCATCTAGGCCTTCAATAATAGTAGGTCTTAGGTACCATCCATCAGCAAAATCTCCGTCCAACTGAACAGACTCTCCTCCTGTCAAAACTGCACCCCCTTCTTCTTTAGCCAGCTCGATATAACTTTTTACTTTCTCGAAATGTGGTTCGGAAACTATTGCTCCCATGCGGCTGTCATCCTCCATGGGGTTGCCCACTTTAAACTTTGAGACTTTCTCAACAAAGGCGTCCCTAAATTTTTCGTAAATACCTCGTTGAATATATATTCTTGACCCACACAGACATATTTGACCTTGATTCGCAAAAGATGAATTCAACGTTGTTTTTAACGCTTTGTCAAAGTCACAATCATCAAAAATGATGTTTGGATTTTTACCACCTAACTCTAAGCTCAGCTTCTTAAACATTGGAGCAGCTGTGCGCGCAATGTGCGCTCCAGTAGACGTACCGCCAGTGAAGGAAATGATTGGCACATCTGGATGTTCTACAATTGCGTTACCTGCTTCACCGCCTAAGCCATGAACGATATTGAACACACCTTTAGGAAACCCTGCTTCGATGCATAATTCCGACAAAAGGAAAGCGGTCATGGGTGTGACCTCGCTTGGCTTGGCTACAACCGTATTGCCCGCAGCTAAGGCAGGAGCAACCTTCCAACTAAACAGGTATAACGGCAGATTCCAAGGCGACACACAACCTGCCACACCTATTGGGGTGCGCGTGGTAAAGTTTATCAATCCATCTGTGGTTCTATGACTTTCACTTGCAAAGTGTTTGATCGCGGTCCCAAAAAATCCAAAATTATCACGAGCTCTTGGGATATCAACAGATTTAGCCAACCATAATGGTTTGCCATTGTCTCTGCTTTCTGCTTCTGCCAGTCGATCTAAGTTCTTGTCGATTAACTCCGACAGTTTCATAATGATCGCGCTTCTTTGTTCGATGCGCATTGCACTCCATGCCGGAAATGCCAATTTAGCGGCTTCTACTGCGGCATTAACATCCGCTTCGTCTGACCTTGGAATATGGCTATACACCTTCCCTGTCGCAGGTTCGTAATTATCGATATAAGCACCAGAAGCCGGAGCAACTAAGGCCCCATTAATATAGTTTTTGAGCTGAAGCATAGGGCTCAAAATTAAGAAAGAAAAGCGACTAACGCAGATTAAAAACGTGTCATTACGCCCAACTTAAATCCGACAGAATTGAAGTTCTTCTTATCTCCAAGCAGCACAGGTTGTGTTGTCCAGCTCGAATTGAAATCGCCATGGATACTTACATTGGTGTTTATTCTATATCCAACACCCAAATGAACTGATGGTTGAATTAAACTCGGGCGAATAGCCGTTTCGTTTTGTTTCATGATTGACGCAAATTGCTCTGGTGCCGAATGACTAAATTTAGGCTTTAGCATAAACGTTGACCTTACACTACCTGTTATTTCAAACCTATTAATCGGTAGGGTATAAACAATTTCTAGTGGTATTGTCATATAGCTAATGGTAGATTTACCATTGCTTACATCCGGTTTCGCGTTTGAATCCAACACCGTTACCGTTTCGTATCGTTTTTCAATGAGCGATACTACTTTCTCATAATGCAGAAACTCGTTCGTTACCAATGCATAATAACTCCCTATAGTATCTAAAGTAGGTTTGGGAGCAATTGTTGACTCGTAACGATTATTAAAAGAACTTACCCCAACGCCGGTAGATAGTGTAAAACGCCCCAACCGGTATCCTCCACTTAACCCATATGCATTGGTGCTTGTCATTTCGTTAGACAATCCGCCTTCAATTAGATTTGTTTTCGTCTTATTGACCACCTGATTATAGCCTGTTTCCACCACAACATACCAATTAGAAAGTCTTGGATTAACGTTATGTGTCTTTTCAGTCTTGACTTCCTTTTCATTCGATTCTTGGTTTAAACGAACGTTTGTTTTTGGGTTAACATTAAATTCCTTGAATGGCTCATAAGACGGCTTAGTATTGCCTATACTAACCGTTTGATATTGGCCTTGTGCGGCACTCGAAATAGGTTTTTCATCCAAATTCGTCAGTGCACTATTGTTGCTTATTGGGCCTTTTGGCAATAGTGCATTCGCTGATGATTGTTTGGCACTCATACGTTCAGAGATTTCCGCAGGTCCTATAACCGTTTTATCCCTCAAAGACTTTTCTGATGGCTCAATATGTAGGCTTTCCTTGTTTTGGTCTGTGCGTAAAGTGGTTTGGTTCAATTGCCCTGTAACAAGTTCTTGATTATGGTTAACTTCATTTTCATGTTGATCACTGGTTTTAACAGGTGATTCATTAGATGTATGCGATTTTGCCTTACCGGTTTCTTGAGTTGGGAGATTGGTTATTGCTACTTCAGATTTAGTTGCTTGTGGGTTGTTTACATACTTACTTATACCGTAGATGATACTAACACTCATAAGCAATGCCAAAATGATATACAACCAGGCCTTATTCGATTTACCAACTGGATAGACAGCATCAAGCTGCGACGATGCTTCTGCCCATAGGTTTTCGTCTACTGGATACTGTTTCTCAGCTCCAGTCTTGAATAATTCGTCAATATTTTTCAAATCGCTCATTGTGCTAACCTTATTTTCTCCGTTCGATTTCGTTCGTGCGTTATCATTTGCTTTAATTGAGTGCGTGCTTGATTTAAGTGCCATTTCGAATTGCCTTCGCTCATACCTAACATGTCTGCAATCTCCTTATGCTTGTACCCATCCAACACAAACAGGTTAAAAACACTCCTTGAGTTTATCGGCAACTTGGCCAGCATACTCAAAATATCGTCGACATTCAATTTATCTTGACTTACGCTATAACCATTTACCGAATAACTAGGCACATCATCTAATGCAACGGCTTCGTGTCGTCTCTCTGACCTGTACTCGTCTATCAAGTGCCGCACGGCTATGGTTTTTACCCAAGGCAACATGGCTTTGTCATGATTGTATGTTTCTAAACCTTTGAGCACTTTTAGGTAGATGGTATTTAATGCTGCTCCTGCATCGTCGTAATTGGACTTATAACGGATACAGATATTCATTAAAAAGCTAAACAACTCTTCATAGAGCTCGCTCTGAGAACGTCTATCGTTCTTCAAACAGTTTTTAATCAGCTTTTTATCTATGGCCATAAAGTATAAAAACGGGGCTATTGCTAACCCCGCTTATTGTGAGATGGTATTTCTCTATTTACTAATTTTCATGATCTTGGTTTGGACAAAGTTTTCGCCATCAAATATCCGTACAATGTATAATCCATCTACTTCACCTTGCAAGTCGATTACTGACTGCTGACTTCTATCAAAACCTGATTGGGCAATCAACCTTCCTTGTAAATTATAGACAGTTAATGCAGCATCTAGGCTTGCATTTTCTTCTAATTTAACGGTAAATGCATTGGTAGTTGGGTTTGGATACAAATTGTAATCTACCGCTTTTATTTTAGGTGTTGATGCAAAATCCTCAATCACTTCTAGTTCAAACCCATCCGCTTTAAGTAACCTACCGGTAGAGTCTAAACCAAGTGAATCGCAGTATGTCGAGGTACAGTTCAACGCAGAGTCTGTAATTGTGAGACACACCAAGTATCTTCCGAATGAATTGTATTTATGTGTAGGGTTCCTTTTCGTGCTGCTTCCACCATCTCCAAAAGACCAATAATAACTATGGGATGATTTGTTGGAAGAGCTATTGATTAGGAATAACTTAAATTTTTGAGACGTATCAACAGCAACTCTAAACGCTGCTTGACAGCCACGACCGCCACGAGCAGAATCAATAGTAACTGTCTGACAAACAGAATCTTGACAACCTGAAACACTGTCTTCTGCAAAAAGGCAAATCGTGTAGGTACCTGGTGTCGTTATAACAATGCGCTCGTGTCTATTGCTAGAAGTATTCCCATTAGGGAAGTACCATTTGAAATTGGTAAACCCTTGAGACCAATTGGTCAATTGCACCACTGTATCGTTGCTCACTTGAGCCGTAAAATATGCACGACATCCAGTATTGTTAGACGTATCAACGCTAATAGAATCGCAATAGTAATCTGAACATTGAAGGTTTGAATCATACATTTCCAAGCAAACTACATAGGTACCTGGCTTTGCATAAGTGTAAGTTGGGTTATGCGTCTTAGTTGTATCGCCATTACCAAAACTCCATCTATAGTCAACCCGTGTTTGTTTATAATTCACGATTCTAAAAGTACCCGTTAGTCGCTGGAAACTACCCACCCAAGTCGCATCGCAGCTTGAGCCAATTGTGACAGACGCACAATAGGTATCGATGCATGTTCGTGAGCTATCAACAATGGTCAAGCACACCCTATATGTTCCTGATTTTGAATATATGTGCTGCGGGTTAGCAGCAGTCGATATTTTGTTGTCACCAAAATCCCACGAATAATAGACTGCTCCATTACTCGCATCTCTAAACTGCACCGTATCTCCAGATATTGTACTCTTAAATTCTGCTTTACAAGTTGATGTTGTATAGGTAATTCGTGTACAGAAAGTATCACGACAAGAGTTGGCTGAATCCCAGACCATACGACATACCGTAAAACTACCAGTTCTATTATACCTATGTGTTACCTGTCCTGAGTTACCACTTGTAGAGTTCCCATCACCGAAAGTCCAGTCGTCACTAGTGTATCTATTGCCTGACGAATCGGCAAAAACAAAAGTGCCGTTGCCATTTGTATAAAATGAGAAGTCGGCCTTACATTGAGCCTGAGCCGTGTTAAAACCTAAAATTCCAACCAACAGGGTTAAAAAGGGTACTATTTTTTTCATTTGAATCAATTTTACAAACCAATACGGCACGTATAGCCAAATGGTTGGTGTGAAATTAAACTTTTTTCTTGTGTCCTATAAATCAGGCGGTTACAATTTATCCATTTCATATGGTTTTGCAATTTCGCCTCGTGTTTAAACTGTTTACCATACCGCTAATTCTGATGTGTACGATGGCATACGGCCAGTCAACAGAGCAAAATGACACTACAGCAGTTGCCGACACCTTCTTACCCTATAAACCCTACTTTATGCATACGGCTGGAATACAGGTTAGAAGCCGATATGCTTATATGCTAGAATATAATTTCAGAGGAATACCACACACCGAGATAAAACTGGAAGGCGGTACCGCCGATCATACGCATTATAATTTAATGGGTTTCTCTACAACCAAGACCACTGGACGATATGCCGGAGTAGGTGTTTCATTTGTTTCGACAAATTATTACAAACCCGTAAAGACTTATCGACTCCAACACGGATTCGTCGCCTCCTTCAGCATGGGCATAGGCACCTTACATTTTATAGGCGAAAAAGAGTTTCCAGGCAATTATTACCCAAGTTTTTCGCGCCAGATCAAAGAAGAAGATGTGCAATACCAATATTCGATTTTTAGATTGGGTTATGAGGTAATTTTAGATCGTGTTATACGTTTCGACATTTACCCTGTTCAATTCACAAACCATTCATTAAACGAGCAAACCTTGCTCGATCATCAATACATACCTGCCATAGGTGTAACCAGAAACGGTTCATTCAATCCAGGTTTTGGGGTTCACATCGTGTTGAATCAAATTAAAAAGAAGAAGAAATGAAGCAAATAATTGTTCTTTCATGTTTTGTTTTATTGATTGGTTGTGCAGACAATCCGGTGGTTGACTGCGATGAGTTTGCAAGTGAACCTAGACTAGATTTCAAAGCCAACTCAAACGATACCTTGGGCATATTTTTTATTAATGAATCTGGAAACGGTGACACTGTATTTGGTTATGGTGGAAACCTGTTTTCTGTGCCGATAGACATGAATAGCGACACCATGTATCTCGAATTAATTGGTGACAGCAGCTTGGGACGGCTCATTTTCGCTTATACTTTAGAACAAAAACTATGTGCGACGCCTGATGAGCTCAAGCAACATTTTCGAACGGCAACATTTACACCGCAGAGCACATACCTCAACATTACCACAGTAATGGAAGGAACAAGCACAGCAATTGACACTTCTTTCGGTTATGCAAGTTTCATTAACCAAACAAGAGTGGCGAGACATTTTGAGGTAGCACTGTAATGGAGACGCGTTATTGTCAATCAACTTTTGAGGATGAAGATTTCCAGGTGTGCAGGGCTTACTATCGTATTTATTGACTCTATGAGGATTGTCGAAACAAAACGTCTAACAATAAGAGAAGCGAATATATCGGATGACGATTTCTTCCTTGATTTAATGAATTCAAACGGGTGGCTCAAGTTTATTGGAGATAGACATATTAGAAAGACAGCAGATGCACGGGCATATATTTTGAGCTTAACAGAGCATTATCGCAATCATGGTTATGGCTTATTTGCGGTTTGCGATCAAAAAACTGCACAACCAATTGGCATCAATGGATTTCTACAAAGGGACTACCTCAAGTTCCCAGATTTAGGCTTCGCATTTTTACCAACAATTGAAGGAAAGGGATATGGGTATGAATCATCTATGGCACTATTGAATTATGCCAAAAATGCCAAATTCTTTAGCCAGGTTCAAGCAATCACTATTGAGGAGAATGAAAGGAGCAAAAAATTATTATCTAAACTAGGTTTTACGTATCAGGAGATTATACAAGCTAAGGACGAGGCTCTATTACTCTATTCAATACAACTGTAGTAACTTGCCTGTGTGAAATCACTACAACAGCGGATTCCATTTTACCTTGTATATAGCAGAATTGTGAGCGCTGGTTTATTCGTTCTACTCTGCTTCATAGACTTCCCTCAGCGCGACATCGTAATTGTTGCACTTATGTTGGCAGGTATTGTTTCAGACTTTTTTGACGGAGTATTGGCTAGAAAATGGGGCGTATCTTCTGAAAAACTACGGATCTGGGATTCGAACGCCTATCAAATATTTTGGTTATCGGCTATTGCGTGTATCTTCTATTTAAATGCTACATTTCTAAAAAGCAATTACGTTGCAATAGTATGGGTTATTGGGCTTGAAGCTTTGACCTACCTCGTTAGTTATGTTCGCTTCAAAAAGCCCATAGCCACACACTCGATTATGGCTAAAATTTGGACGGCTTCGCTCCTATTTTTTCTCATTGACCTAAGTTTAAATCACGACAGTAGTTGGTTCTATTGGATTTGTATTGGTCTTGGCATTCTAAGTCGGTTAGAAATATTGTTAATTATCGTTTCTCTAAAAAAATGGACGACAGACGTCCCGTCATTACTTGATGTCTCTAAGATTAACCGCAATATCCCAATTAAAAAAAACAAATGGTTCAATAGTTAGACCTAACTATGTCTATACAATTATGACATATGGTTGACCGATTAACCACAAAATATATGCCGATTATTGTATCTTGGCCGCTCTAAAAATCTAGAAATGAAATACACGTTTAAACTAGTTGCTATTCTTTTAACTGCTTCGTTATTCACTTTAACGGCTTGTAAAGATGATTCTGATCGTGATACGATCCGTAAAATTTTCAAACAAAAGAAAGAACAACGTAAAAAAGACAACGACAAAAAATACGACTGTCCTAAGCTGAAGTTAAACTTCAAAGACAAGTGCAAAACGAAAACAGGTAAAGTTGGTTACGTGGACAAAAACTGTGATTGTGTAACAAAAAACGATGCGCCTAAGTACGACTGTGAAAAAATCAAAAAGAACGTTGGTGATAAATGTAAAACGACCACTGGCAAAGTTGGAGTCGTAACCAAAGATTGTAAATGTGAAACAAAAGACAACACACCAAAGTATGATTGTGAAAAAATCAAAAAGAATGTCGGTGATAGATGTAAAACGGCAGCTGGCACTTATGGTGTTGTAACAAAAGATTGCAAATGTCAGGGAAGAGATAATACGCCAAAATACGATTGTGAAAAGCTAAAATTAAATGTTGGCGATCGTTGTAAAACTGCCGCTGGAACAGCTGGCGTTGTCACTAAAGACTGTAAGTGTGAAGGCAAAGACAACACACCTAAGTATGATTGCGAAAAGATAAAAATGAACATTGGCGACAAATGCAAAACTGCCACTGGCGCTGTAGGTAAAATCAATAAAGATTGTAAATGTGAGGCAACAAGCAATACACCTACATACGATTGTAAAGACCTGAAAAAGAATATCGGCGACAAATGTGTCACTGCTTCCGGAACATACGGAGTTGTAGACAAAGATTGCAAATGCCAGACTCGGGGTAAATAAGCCAAAAAAAACACTTTAAGGTCCCGGCGTTTACGTCGGGACCTTTTTTTTTACCAAAATTTTTAAGCATGAAAATTCAATTAAGACCTTTAACTGTAGGTGACACCAGCGACTTAGCAACACACGCGAACAATGTAAAAATTGCTCAGAACCTGACAAATCAGTTTCCCCATCCCTATTCTCTCGAAAACGCAAATCAGTTCATCAGTATGATGATGGATAAAACCCCACCCAACGTGCTAGCCATAGAAGTTGATGGTGCTTTAGCAGGTGCAATAGGCATACATCCTCAAGAAGATATATGGTGCGCTGACAGCTTTGATTACAAGACAAATGCACTTAAAAAATGTACGACACAATGGCCCTAAATACTACCACCGCTGCAAGTTGACCACCTAAAGTAACGGTAAAAAAGTATATATGTCCTTTAACCTATATTTGATAACTTTCTACAATGGAGGATAATAATTACAAAGAACTAATAGACTGTTACGGGTTTTTATTCGAACCAGAATTAATATCGGAAATTAAACAGCTAGGGACTTATCGTTCAATTGCCGCTGACACGGTGATCATGGATTATGGCGAAAAAATAGATAGCATGCCCTTACTTTTAAGTGGTGCTATTAAAATCCTTAGACAGGATTCTAATGGTGATGAGCTTGCATTGTACTATCTGGAAAGAGGTGACACATGCTCAATGACGGTTACTTGTTGCCTAGACGAAAAAAATTCGACTATTAGAGCTATTTCGGAAACAGATGTTGTTTTCATTACTATACCTGCGGAAAACAACAAAAGATGGATTCAGAAGTATGATGGCTGGCTTAAATTTGTTTTTGACAACTATACGCACAGGTTTTCTGAACTCTTAAACTCTGTAGACGAATTAGCATTTGAAAATATGCAAGAAAGGATCAAGAAGTACTTAAAAAGTCAGGTTCTTATAAAAAAATCAACACTTTTGGAAATTAGTCATCAAGACATAGCATATGATATGCACTCCTCAAGAGTAGTCATATCCCGGTTGCTTAAAAAATTAGAAAAGGAGAACATCGTTCGATTAAAAAGAAATAAAATTGAAA
>JAIBDD010000003.1 GCA_024679565.1 Bacteroidota bacterium
GACTCTATTTGGTACTTGATATATGGGTTGGTATCGTAAATCCATAGTGGATTGCCTTCAACGGCCCAGCCCACAAAATTCATAACAACCGACCCAACCAATAAAAAACCAAATGCCTTGTAGTTTTTTAGAACAAAAAAGAGGTAAAACCCAATAACGGCAATAATCACGTACCCTTCAGAACGTGCAAAAGGCAAAAAGCCCGCTATAATTGACGCGGTTATTATTCGTTTGGACACAAACAGGTATACCACAACCAACAACAAAAATGCATTGAGGGGCTCGGTCAAACCCGTAATCGTATTATCGAACCAAATGGGACTTGCCAAACACAGCACAAAGGCCAACCAGGCAAACTGAAAGTGCATTTTCTTGGCAATAAAATAGGCCAACCATGCGGTACCGATGAGCAACAAAATGTTGAACACAATAACGCCCATCATGCCAAATTGCGCAAACGGTGAGGCCAAAATATTATATAGCGGTTTCCCCCATTGATCGAGCAAGAGCTCTTTGGGATGCACCCAAGAAAAACGAGAAATAAGGTAGTGATTGTAGCTATCCATGCCACCTTCAACACCAGGCGAAAGGCCTGCGATGTAATACAAGCAGCAGAATACGATAATAGAAATTACCGCTAGAACAATAGTTTCTATTTTATACGTTGAACTCTTCATTCTAAAGGTTCATGCAATGAACCGCGTCGAAGATAGAATAAATTAACCCTTCAATACCATAAGGCGTAATCGCCTTACTTCTTAGGCGTGTCCATTAAAATATCAACTAAAAAGTTCCAGAATTTCTGAACAGATTTAATCCCAACTCTTTCATCAGGACTATGAGGCCCTTTTATTGTTGGCCCAAACGAGATCATGTCTAAACCTGGGTAACGCTCACCCAACAAGCCACATTCTAAACCGGCATGAATAGCCGCTACTGTAGGTGCCTCACCAAACAAATTGGTGTATTTGGCAACCATCAAGTCTAAGATTTCTGACTTCGGGTTTGGCGCCCAACCTGGGTAACTTCCACCCTGCTCAACAGTACAATTGGCTAATCTAAACGGCGCTGCAACCGTATGCGCAACATCCATTTTACCAGATTCAGTTGAACTACGCTGTAAACTCTGTGTAACGAATTTTCCTTCTTTTACAATAACACGTGCCAATGAGCTAGACGTTTCTACCAACCCGTCAATGGCTCTACTCATGCAAAACACCCCATTGTGACAAGCATAAATAACCTCTGTTATTTCCGCAGAATCTTCTACAGATACCGCTTTGGATGGCACTGCCACTTCTTCGAACTCAATATTTAAATTTGGCTCTTCATGTTGGTAATCTTCTTTGATTCCAGCAATGCGCTGTTTAACCTCTGCTAGGTAATCACTGCTATTCACCACAATTGTAGCAAAGCTTTCGCGAGGTATCGCATTTCTTAAACTACCTCCATCAATGTCGACAATTTGCAAACCAAAGTCTGTGCAGTGATGCATCAATCGATTCATGATTTTATTGCCATTTCCACGCTCTAGGTCAATCTCAACACCACTGTGTCCGCCTTTTAAGCCATTCACCGTAATTTTGTATGCAACATTACCTGCAGCAGCAACTTCATTGTATTGCTTGTTTGTATTGGTATCTATTCCACCAGCGCAACCGATTGAAAACTCGTCATCGTCTTCAGTATCTAAGTTTAATAGTATTTGACCATCAAGCTTGCCTTGTTCCAAGTGAATTGCACCCGTCATTCCGGTTTCTTCATCGATGGTAAAAAGTGCTTCAATCGCTGGATGTGCGATATCAGTGCTTTTAAGTAACGTCATGATTGCAGCAACACCCATTCCGTTGTCCGCACCAAGTGTAGTGCCTTTTGCCTTCACCCAATCTCCATCAATGTAGGACTGAATACCCTGCGTAGCAAAGTCAAAATCGGTATCCGCATTTTTCTGGTGCACCATATCAAGGTGACTCTGAATGATAACCGTTTTGCGGTCTTCCATTCCAGCGGTTGCTGGCTTTTTTATAATTACATTACCTACGTGATCGACGTAAGTAGGAAGTGATAAATCTTCACCAAATTTCTTAGCAAAGGCGATTACTTCTTCTTCTTTTTTTGATGCTCTAGGAACCGCGTTTAAATCTTCGAAATGATTCCAAACTGCTTTAGGTTCAAGGTCTCTTACATTCATAGTATTCTAATTGCCTGCGAATTTAAAATTTATTCGTTGTGCTTCCGCTATAAAACGTATGACTTTGATACTATTTCAAACAAAAAAAGGAGCCTCAATGAGGCTCCTTTGTATCTTGTAAGGTAAACGTACAATTATATCTTTCTCATTCGAAGACTTACTGGCGTAATTTCTAAGTACTCGTCTTCCTTGATATACTCCATTGACTCCTCTAACGAGAATTCAACTTTAGGGAAAACCTTTGCAGCATCGTCGTTACCCGCCGAACGAACGTTTGACATTTTCTTACCCTTGATTAGGTTCAATTCCAAATCGTTGTTACGTGTATGTTCTCCAACAACCTGTCCTTTATATACTTTGTCACTTGGGCCAACAAAGAATCTACCTCTGTCTTGCACACGGTCAATAGAATAGGCCAATACCTGTCCTTGCTCCATGCTCACCAACGATCCTTTGGCACGTGTAGGAATATCTCCTTTGATTGGGCCATATCCTCTTAGTCGGTGCGACATAATCGCCTGACCAGCCGTTGCAGTCAACATGTTGTTTCTTAAACCGATAATCCCTCTTGACGGAATATCAAATTCGATATGTTGTAAGTCTCCTTTTGGTTCCATAACCAAAAGCTCGCCCTTACGCATGGTAACCAATTCGATCGCTTTACCAGAATACTCTTCAGGTACGTCAATAACCAATGTTTCATATGGTTCTTGCGTTTCGCCATCTACTTCTTTAAGAATTACCTGTGGTTTACCCACTTGTAACTCATACCCTTCTCGTCGCATGGTTTCAATCAACACACTTAAGTGAAGAATTCCTCGACCATGTACGATAAATTTATCTTCTGTGTCTGTTAATTGAACACGTAAAGCCAAGTTCTTTTCCGTTTCTTTCATCAAGCGGTCACGTAAGTGACGTGATGTTACAAACTTTCCTTCTTTACCAAAAAATGGTGAGTTGTTAATGGTAAACAACATACTCATTGTTGGCTCATCCACTTTTATTCTTGAAAGGGCTTCTGGGTTTTCTACATCGGCAAGCGTATCACCAATTTCAAAATCATCTAAACCAACAATAGCACAAATATCTCCTGAACGTACCGTCTCTACGGCTACTTTGCCTAGTCCAACAAAAACGTCAAGTTCTTTGATTCTTACTTTTTTCTGTACGCCGTCACGTTTGCAAAGGATGTAGTCTTTCCCAACATGAAGATCACCTCGGTACACACGTCCAATGGCAATACGACCTTTAAAAGGAGAAAAATCTAGAGATGTAATCTGCATCTGTGGAGTTCCTTCACGATATGGTGCTTCAGGGATAACATCAACGATGGCATCCATTAAAGGCCATAGGTTATCTGTTGGCTCATTAAAATCGTGGTTCATCCAACCGTGCTTCGAACTACCAAATAAGGTTTCGAAATCCAATTGATCTTCAGTGGCATCCAAATTATACATCAACTCAAACACATCTTGTTGTACTTCGTCAGGGCGACAATTTTCTTTATCTACCTTGTTAACAACAACAATTGGTTTTAAGCCTAACTCAATCGCTTTACCCAACACAAATCGTGTTTGAGGCATTGGCCCTTCAAAAGCATCCACCAATAGCAAAACGCCATCAGCCATTTTCAATACACGTTCAACCTCTCCTCCAAAATCACTGTGACCAGGTGTGTCGATGATGTTGATTTTTGTATCTCGGTAATTAACCGAAACGTTTTTAGAAAGAATAGTAATTCCTCTTTCACGTTCCAGATCGTTGCTATCGAGCAATAGCTCTTTAACTTCTTTCCGATCATCAAGCAGTTTACTTGCTTGAATAATTTTATCGACTAAGGTTGTTTTACCGTGGTCAACGTGGGCAATAATGGCGATATTTCGTATCGATTGCATGGGTGATTTTTTCAAGCCGCAAAAGTACTCTATTAAATACTGGTATTTTTAGTATTTATTTCTTTTGCTAAACTGCGTTATAGCAAGCTAATAAGGCCAAAAGCTACAGCCTTATCAGACTGTAGCTTCAGCATAGGAATACGTATAAAACGTTAGATCTTGTATTTAAGTCCAAGACTCCATCGAACACCAGCATTGTTGCCAGAATAAATGTATTCTTGTCCTGCGTATTCATGTACCAAACGCACGCGAGGGTTTAGCACGTTTTTCACAGAAGCAGTTAACTGGAATTTCTTGTTCAATGTTTTAAATAAGGTGATGTCCAAGGATGGACGTGGCATCTCATAAACATCAGGCAAATCGCCCTGGCTTACTAAAGCAAGGCGTTTCCCTAACATATTAAAACTCACATTGGCAGAAAATGTGTTCGAATCATTTTCAAAGTTCAAATATGAGTTAAAGATATACGGAGATTGACTATACATCGGTCGTGTTTCCGACGCGTTTTCATCAATCTCTTTACGCACGGCATACTCCAAACTATCTACTTTTACCTGACTCTTGATGAGGGAAGTATTTAACCCCCATTTGATGTTTTCTAAACGATATGAAATAAAGGCCAAGTTTTGAACGAACTCTACTTCCACTCCGTATAAAGTGGCTTGACCCACATTTTTATAAGTAATTTCAGTGTTTGCTGCTTTCGGATTTTGCGTTTGCTCAATCGGGTCTTGGAAGGTTTTATAAAACCCTGAAAGAGAGAAACTCTTACCTCTACTTGGATATAGTTCGTAACGAATATCAAAGTTTTGGATTAATGTACGTTTCAACTCTGGGTTTCCAATTAACACGTAATCACCTGTAAAGAAGAATGAAGGAAACGGCGCAAGTTCTCTGAATGTTGGTCTGGCAAGTGTTTGAGAAAACCCAAATCGCAAATTACCAATGCGTCTTGTTGTAGGGTCATCCTCTTCCATCACCTTATCAATAAAGTTGTACGTAAAGTTTAAGGATGGCAACAAATCCACGTTATCCAACACACCATCTTGTTCTGACTCAAGTAAAGATTCGACCAAAACATTTGTGGTTTCAACTCTTAACCCTCCAGTAAAGTTCCAGTTCTTGTTTAAGAATGGCGTATTGATTTGAGCGAATCCAGCCATAACAGACTGTTGGCCATTGTAACTGTTTTTGGCATTACCCCGCGGATGGCCTTTTATATAGGTATACGAGTTGGGGCTTTCTGTTGGCCAAGATTCTACAGCCATATTGTCTGGAGCAAAATACGCATCGATATCACCATTAAAGTCGGTCACCTCGTTGTAGTCAAAACGTGTTTCTCTAAATTCTCTGTTTTTGTAGAGGTAAGACACGCCTGTTTTGAATTCTGCTTTTTTGTTGAACCGACGTTTTAAAGGCACAATCAAATAGGCTCGGTTATCCCAATTCAATTCATTCATTTGACGGTAATAACGGGCTGGTGTATTGTATGCCGCTTTGTTTATAGCGAAGGTGGTATCGCCCTCGTCAACCACATAATCGTAGGCGAAAAACCTCAAGTCTGGTTCGTCTTGTTGCGAAAACGTTTGAGACGATACCCAAATGATACGGGTAGTTTTATCGTTTTTACTTCTAATTTGGTGTTCTCCTTTTAACTGAACATTGGTCAACGTTCGCTGCAAGTATTGTAACGTTTGCGAATTAAAAATTCGATCGGCAGAAAGAGGGCCATCTTCTGCCCATTGACCAGCTAAAACACGGGTGATTTTCTCACCACTTTGGTTACGCATAACGTTTAGGCCAATTTTATTGCTTGAATTAATCTTGTAATTGAAATTGCCAAACAGCCCAGTTACCACTCTATCATTCGATCGAGCATCGTGCAAGGCAAACTGTGGGTTTAAATCGGTTGACGAAACGGCATTAAATCTTCCAATTTCTCCATCGTCATAAAAACTAAAACTTCTTCTGTAACTCGCACCAAATAGGTACCCAAAAGGTCTGTTCTTAATCTTCTTTTGATCACCAAAACTCAGCGAATAGCTTTGATTTACGCCACCGGTAGTTGTTCGCACTGCGTTGTCCGTTCCGAAGCTTTTTGACAAAGATGCCAATTGACTATTATCAGCACCAGGTGTTGGATTAACGTTTGGCACATCGCCTTCTGTTGCCAAAGTAGGCATTGCTCTAAATCCGTTGTCGAAACCTAAAAAGTCGGTTGAACTTCCTGTGTACGTTATAAAGCTGTTGTTAAACAAAGATTGAGAATTCCCGCCAACAGAAGCACTAAAACTAAGCGACATTGAATCCGGAAATTCTTTGGTAGCAATGTTGATCAAACCACCTGAAAAGTCGCCTGGCAATTCGGGCATAAAGGTTTTGAAAACCTGTAGGTTGCTAATGATATTGCTCGGAAATAAATCCATCTGTACAGAGTTTCTATCTGGATCTAGACTTGGCACTTCACAAGCATTAAGCACTGTTTTACTGTATCGATCGCCCAAACCTCTTACAGAAACGTAACGACCTCCTTCAACACTTACACCTGTTACACGTTTTAAGGCGTCTCCAGCCGATGTCGCTTGTTGTTTCGTCATTTGCTCTTTGCCAATAGCGCTCATCACTACTTTTTGCTTTGCCATCAACGACAAAATTTCATCGTCACCTTCAGCCTTTCTTCTGCGCAATGAAATATCAGCGGTACCTAAAGTACTCGCTTCACCGTAACCCATCTTGGCATCGACAATGGTTACGCTACCATCTGAAACCTTAATATTAGTAAAGGTCTTGCTGTTGAATGTTAAGTGTGTGATTTCAACCGTATACACACCAGGTTCAATTTCGATGGAATAAACACCATCTAAGTCTGTAATTGTTCCTGTTTGGCTTCCAGCAACTTGCACAAAAGCTTCTAAAACGGGCTCGCCGTCTTCCCGTTGTGTTACTGTTCCTCGTATGGTTCCTGTTTGTCCGAAACTTAGCAGTGTTAACATAACTAAGCCCAGTGATAAAATTCCTTGTTTCATTATTAACGTATTCCTAATTGGTTAAAAAAAACGGGTAATTAATAGGCAACCCCAGCAAATACAACTGGGATTGCATGATGTGTTTTGTATTGAGTTTTATGTTTCATATTATTTGATAAGACCGTCTTGGTCCGTCTTAGTCCACCCTTTTATCCAAGTGTCTTTACCTGGTTCAAAAGCCCCTTTGTAGGCAACGTTTTGAATAAAAGCGTCTCCCGAAAGTCCTGTTGCCGTTACATCGTTGGTTGGTATACCTTTATCCAGTCCTGGATCGGCAACCGTATTACCAGATGAATTTGCAGAGCCATTTAAGTTGACCCCATTAAGATCTGTGTCTTCACTGGTAGAAACAATAAGCTTATCTGCATCATCGCCTGCCACCATGTAAAAGATATTGTTTACAATCTTTAATTGACCTGCATCAAACCTTTTCTTAGAATCTTCACCATCAACTGGCAAATCTTCAATATCCACGCCTTTATCCCAGTTGTAAAAAATTGAATTGTGATACTCCCCACCGGCATTGTCTCTAAATGTTAAGGCTCTTTTACCGCCATTACCGATATACGTACAGTTGTAAAACATTGGCGTCGCATAGGGTTGAGCATCTTCAGGATCAGTTCCTCCATCGTGCTCGCCACCTCTGTCGCCAGAGGCTGGATCTTGATTGACAAATACAAATTGTGCTCTACCTCTCCATCCTTCGTCATAATCAACGTTGTCGTCGGCACAATACGATATACATAAGTTGCTTACGTTAACCGTACCTCCAAAAAATTCAATCCCATCGTCGTTGTTGGCTACAATTTCGATGTGGTGAACACTAGTTCCGGAGCCAACTCCACCTAAGGTTAAACCGTTGATTTCGTTTCCTGCACCAATGTCGGTACCACCATGTCGGATAGATAGATAGGCAAGGCTGCCAGAATTATCAGCATCGTTGTCTCCTCCGTATAAACCACGGGTTTCACTTGTTGGTATACCTTCTATAGCTGATTCGCCTGGCGAACTATTTAAACTTGCATTCCCAAGTACAATCAATCCACCCCAAAGGCCACGTGCAGTTGCTGGTATTTGACCACCGTCGGTTTCGCTTGTCATTACAATTGGTTCAGCTGCCGTTCCTTCAGCCATTATTTTCCCACCTCTCGAAACGATTAAAGCAGAAGCATTATCACCCTGACCTGATTTTCCTTTAATTAAAGTCCCTGGCTCTAACGTTAGCGTTTGACCTGAATTGACAAAAACCAATCCGTTCAACACCCATGTTTTGTCTTTGGTAAAAGTGATTGTTCCTACACCTTCTCCCCGATCCGTTATCGTCGAAATGGTTTCGATTACATTGCCATCTCCATCTTTAACCGTAGACTCTTCGTAAACAGTTGTTTTATCCTCAGGTTGAGACGGTGTTTCGTCTCCGCCACATGAGGATAACATGGCCCCGCCAATAAACATCATGGTACATGTTAAAAGGCTTAATTTAGATTTACTCATTTTACTTCTTTCTTGTTTGTTGGTACAAACGTCATATGGGTATGTTACGTGAATGTTACCATGAAGTGAAAGAATCGTGAACGTGTTCGGAGATAGAAACACTTTATCTACAGAAGAAATACAAAATGCTACTAATCAGCGCCTTATGGCACCAATTGACTAAACACAAAAATGGATATCACTAAACCAAGAATAGCCAGCCAAGTTAAATTTTGAACAGCGTCTGATTTTCGCTGGAATATTCTTTTCAACCATACATAGAATACGGCTAAAGTGGCAACCAACAATATCCAACTAGAATAGGCAAACAAGAATACGATCACTCCTAGTAGCGCAGTATGCAAACCGATTAACCATGTAATAATGGTCAATTTGTTCAGTTTCTCGGGCTTTAACCATAGGCCTACAGACAACAACGAACCTGAAATGAGTAAGACCAACATCGCGAGCAATCCAATTTCATCCCCTTCAGGCGGTTCCCCCATAAGTTCGATACATATAGGACCTAAAAACCACAGGCAGAAAACCACATAAATGGTGGACAAGGCTTTTCGGAATATATTAATTGAATTCACGTAACGAAGGTATTTATTATCTAACTCAAATATGACTTCCTAAAATCCACATCGTTATAATGGCAGCTATATTCGTGAAAAATATGGCCTTATGAAATATTGGATTTACGTCTTAATGTTTGTTGGTGTTGGATTAGCATCTTGTGCATCAGACAATGAACCACCTACAGAAGACCCTGTGGTTGACGTTAAAGACACGGACACCGCATTTATAAAAACAGTCACGTTCGACTCAGAAGATGGACTAGAAATGACGGCTGATCAGTATCACATCAAGCTCGACAAACCCGTTATCATATTGTGCCACCAAGCTGGATGGAGCCGAGGAGAATACAAAGAAATTGCCGTAACCTTAAACGAACTCGGCTTTAACTGCATCGCCTTAGATCAACGTTCGGGCGGTTCGGTTAACGGTATAAGCAATCAAACGGCGGCCAATGCCAGAGCTGAAGGAAAAGGTCAAACCTTCTTAGATGCAGAACAAGACATTCGTGCAGCCATAACAAAGTATGCCGCTGAATACAACAAGAATGTAATTTTATGGGGAAGTTCATATTCCAGTTCATTAGCACTTAAAGTGGCTGCAGAAAATGATAAAGTAGACAAGGTGTTATCGTTTAGCCCTGGCGAATACTTACCTGGTGTAAGTGTAGCAAACACAGCAAAAGACTTGGACAAACCTGCATTTCTAACATCATCGAAAAGCGAGGCAGGTCAAACTAAAGCGATATTCGACAACATCAAAAGCACGGATAAAACACAGTTCGTTCCTAATGGTGCAGGTCGTCATGGTTCCAGTGCATTATGGACAAGTGAAGGGGATAATGCAGAATATTGGGTTGCGGTTAAGGCATTTCTCAACTAATTAATAATTATTAATTAATAATTATTCCACCCAACTCTTCCAATAGTCCTTATCCTCCATAGCCATGGCTTCCTCCGTAATATTTAGCGGATAAAAGGGATCGATCATCACAGCCAACTCTTTGGTTTCTTTTTGACCTATACTTTTTTCTACTGTTCCTGGATGTGGTCCATGCGGAATGCCTTTTGGATGTAAAGTAATCATACCACGCTCAACGTGTTTACGGCTCATAAAATCACCATCAACATAATACAAGATCTCATCGCTATCTACATTACTGTGGTTGTAAGGCGCAGGAACTGCATCCGGATGATAATCATAGAGCCTTGGCACAAATGAGCAAATCACAAAATTGTGGCCTTCAAAAGTTTGATGCACTGGAGGCGGCTGATGAACCCGACCAGTTATTGGTTCGAAGTTGTCGATATTAAAAGCATATGGATATACATAGCCATCCCATCCCACAGCATCAAAAGGATGTGTAGCGAAGGTATAAGGGAATATGTAACCAGATTTTTTCGTCATCACCTTAAACGAGCCTTTCTCATCATGCGTTTCAAGGTTTTCTGGAAGTCTAATATCACGTTCGCAATATGGACTATGCTCTAAGAATTGACCAAACTTGTTTACATACCTTTTGGGTGGGTAAACAGGGGTAAAACTCTCGGTAATAAACAGTCGATTGTTTGAATCGTCAAACATCAGCTGATAGATCGTTCCACGAGGAATGACAAGGTAATCGCCATAGCCAAATTTGATTTGACCGTAAATTGTCTTTAATGTTCCAGTGCCTTCATGAACAAAAATCACTTCATCAGAATCCGTATTTTTAAAATAATAATCCGTCATACTCGCAGTTGGGGCTGCTGAGGTAACCAATAAATCGCGATTACCCATAAGTACCACTCGGCTATCAACATAATCTGCCGTTGGCTTGGTGTTGAACGTCAAAAAGCTTCTATGGCGCAAATTATTTTCTACCACATATTTTGGCCGTTTGTCAATCGGGTCTTCAATGTCTTTCACTAGCGTTGGTGGATGACAGTGGTAAACCAACGACAATATATTGGAGAAACCCTCGGTGCTGATAAGTTCTTCGGCATACAGCGAACCATCAGGTTTGCGATATTGAGTGTGTCTCTTTTGTGGTATATCTCCTAAACGGTGGTAAAAAGGCATGATGTTTCTGTTCTTTAGTCGCCAAAATTATCGAAATTCGACCCATAATAAAAATGGCGAAATTCAACTCTTTTCTTATCGTAATTGCAGGTTTGACATTAAGCTTGAGTGCTTGTCAAAATTGGTTTGGTTCTTCCTCTGATGATCCGCTATATCAAGACACCACACAATCGTTGGCAGTTCAAGAATGGTCGAAACGTATTAACAAGTATCCCGACAATGACGATTATCGATACCAACGTGGGATGGAATTGGTAAAAGATAAAAAATTCAAATTGGCTTTAGCGGACCTTAACAAAGCCATCGAAATGAAGCCTGCCAATGCGGATTACGTAGTGAGTCGTGCCGAAACCCATATGGCGCTCAATGAAACGAAACTTGCTCTAGAAGACTACAAAACTGCCGTAGAAATTGGCCCTTCCAATGAAGACGCCTTACTCAAACTTGGACAGTTTTACCTATTTGTTCGGCAATTTGACAATGGGTTAAACGTTTTTAAAAAACTTGAAAAAGTAAATCCATCCAACACGGAAGGCCATTTCTATCAAGGAATGCTTCACAAAGAAAGTGGCGACACATCGGCAGCGATTACAGCCTTTCAACGTGCCACTCAATTAGACTTATTTCATTACAATTCGTTATTTCAATTAGGGCAACTGTACGCCAATAACAACGATACCATTGCCCTCACCTATTTCAGAAATGCCTTATTGGCCGACGAGTTTAGCGATGAAGCACATTATGCCATAGGCCTAATCTTTCAAAAAATGGGGCGCAAAGACAGTGCGATAATACACTACCAAAAAACGATTGACATTAATGCCCAACACTACTATGCGTATTACAATACAGGCTATGTTATGTTGGAGCAAAATAATTATGATCGGGCTATAGAACATTTTCGCATTGCGGTTAAATTTGCACCTGAATTTGCCAAAGGACATTATATGTTGGGGCTAAGTCATGAAAGCAAAGCACTTTACGACAAAGCTCGCGAACATTATAACCGGTGTTTACAAGTAGACCCGAATTTTGACAAAGCAAAACAAGCATTAATTAGAATACAATAAACAAACACGCTTTCACCATTTGTAAGGACTGAAGGCATAAATTATAGTACATTGAACAACATAATTATTACGCTTCCCGATGGCAGCACTCGGGAATTTCCGCAGGAATCCACTGCGATGGATGTTGCACTAAGCATCAGTGAAGGACTAGCAAGAAACGTATTAGCAGCGAAAATAAACGGAGAAGTTTGGGATGCAACGCGCCCAATCAATGAGTCTGTGTCTTTACAACTGCTAACGTGGAAAGACGAAGAAGGAAAGTCAACCTTCTGGCACAGCTCAGCACACTTGTTGGCTGAAGCGATGGAAGCACTTTATCCTGGCATTAAACTGGGTATCGGACCTCCAATAGACAATGGGTTTTATTATGATATTGATTTTGGTGACCACCAATTTTCTTCATCAGAGTTCCCGAAAGTGGAAGCCAAAATGTTGGAGTTGGCCCGAGAAAACAATACCTATAAACGCATTGACATTTCTAAAGACGACGCCATTGCCTATTTCAAGGAAAAAGAAGATCCGTATAAACTAGACTTATTAGAAAGATTAGAAGACGGTACAATTACCTTTTATGAGCAAGGTGGATTTACAGATTTATGTAAAGGGCCACATATCCCAAGCACAGGCAAAATCAAAGCAGTAAAACTAATGCTTGTAGCCGGTGCGTATTGGTTAGGTGATGTAGATAGCAAACAACTTACGCGGGTTTACGCCGTGTCGTTCCCTAAACAAAAGGAGCTTAAAGAGCACTTATATATTTTAGAGGAAGCTAAAAAACGTGATCATAAAAAACTAGGTAAAGAGATGGAGCTCTTTACGTTTAGCGAAAAAGTTGGTGCAGGACTGCCCATTTGGTTGCCAAAAGGGACAGCGGTTCGCGAACGTCTTGAGAAATTTATGCGTCAAGCGCAAATTGAACGCGGCTACCTACCTGTTGTAACACCGCACATTGGCAAAAAAGAACTGTATGTAACTAGTGGTCACTACGAGAAGTACGGGGAAGATTCGTTTCAACCGATTAAAACGCCTAATGAAGATGAGGAGTTTTTGTTAAAACCAATGAACTGCCCACATCACTGTGAGATATTTAATTTCAAACCGCATTCGTATAAAGAATTACCTATGCGTATTGCTGAATTTGGAACCGTTTATCGCTATGAGCAATCAGGTGAATTAAATGGTTTGGCACGTGTTCGTGGTTTTACTCAAGACGATGCACATATCTTTTGTACACAAGATCAAATCAAATCGGAATTTGTTGCGGTAATTGACTTGGTAATGTATGTATTCAAGAAACTGGGGTTTGACAGTTTCACTGCGCAAATCTCTTTAAGAGACAAAGAAGATCGTTCTAAATATATTGGATCTGACGAAAACTGGGAGAAAGCAGAGGCTGCCATTATTGAAGCCACCCAAGAGCGCGATTTAGAAACCGTTACAGAATATGGTGAAGCGGCTTTCTATGGTCCAAAACTGGATTTTATGGTAAAAGATGCCATTGGTAGAAAATGGCAACTAGGTACTATCCAAGTAGATTATAACTTACCTGAGCGATTTGAACTGGAATATGTTGGAGCCGACAACCAGAAACATCGTCCAGTAATGATTCACCGTGCACCATTTGGTTCACTAGAGCGATTCATCGGAATTTTGATCGAACATTGCGCTGGAGATTTTCCTTTATGGTTAAGTCCTGAACAAATTTCCATTTTGCCTATCAGCGAGAAATATAACGATTACTGTCAAAAAGTTTTAAAGTATCTGAATAATCACGATATTCGCGGCTTCGTTGACGATAGGAACGAAAAAATAGGAAAGAAGATAAGGGATTCGGAGATTCAAAAGATACCTTTTATGTTAATTATCGGTGAGCAAGAGGCTGAAAATGAGTCAGTTTCGGTTCGAAAACATAAAGAAGGAGATCTTGGATCAATGAGTCAAGAAGCGTTTGTAACATATTTTAACAAAACATTAGTCGATTAGAAATTTTTGAAAAGAGTTAAAGCAAAAGGGCCAAGAAAAAGGAAAGAAGCCCTCCACCGAATAAATAGACACATTAGAGTAGACCCTATTCGTCTTGTTGGTGATGGAGAACCACAAATTGTACCACTGTCTGAAGCATTAAAAATGGCAGTTGATGCCGAGCTAGATTTGGTTGAAATATCTCCAAACGCAAAACCTCCAGTTTGTAAAATTCTAGACTATAATAAGTTCTTATACGAGCAAAAGAAAAAGCAGAAAGAACTTAAATCTAAACAACAAAAAGTTGTTGTTAAAGAAATCAGGTTTGGCCCTAATACGGACGATCATGATGTTGAGTTTAAACGCAAACACGCAGAAAAGTTTCTGCAAGAAGGAAATAAAGTACGTGCGTACGTTTTCTTTAGAGGACGAACAATTGTACACAAAGAGCGGGGGGAACTTCTATTATTACAATTTGCTGAGAAGTTGCAAGATGTTGCAAAACTTGAGCAGATGCCAAAAATGGAAGGGAAGAAAATGATTATAATGTTAGCACCTAAAAAATAGAATAGAGAGATGCCTAAGATGAAAACAAATTCCAGCGCCAAAAAGCGATTTAAGCTTACAGGTTCTGGTAAAATTAAGAGAAACAAGGCTTACAAGCGTCACATTTTGACCAAGAAGACCACGAAGCAAAAACGTAACCTTACGTACAGTGGTTTGGTTGACAAAACTGATGAAAGTAACGTAAAGTTTTTATTAAGAATTGGAAAGTAAATAATGTTTAACCTGGCCAGGCTTAAGTATCAAACAAAGATCGCCTCGGTCACAAATTATAAAATATGCCACGTTCAGTAAATGTAGTTGCGGCAAGACGCCGTCGAAAAAAAATGATGAAACATGCCAAAGGTTATTTTGGCAGAAGAAAAAACGTTTGGACAGTAGCCAAAAACGCTATTGAAAAAGGTTGGGGTTACGCTTACCGAGATAGAAAAGCGAAAAAGAGAACTTTTAGAGGTTTATGGATTCAGCGTATCAATGCTGGTGCAAGATTGAATGGAATGAGTTATTCTAGATTCATGGGAGCAGCAGGATCTAAAAACATTGAATTAAACCGAAAGGTTTTAGCAGATTTAGCAATGAATCACCCTGAAACTTTTGCTCAGGTTGTTAAAGCCGTTAAATAAGAAATTAATCATTTAATTTGTCCCGTGTTGTTTCTACAGCACGGGATTTTTTTTGCCTATGCGTTACTTATTACTTCTATGCTGCCTAGCACTTAACCTTGTGTTGTTCGCACAACAAGTAAACGTGTCGTATGTTATTCACAACCTAAACCAACCGGGTATAACCATTTCCGCACCACAAATCTGGACGCAGAAAGTCAAGGAAAAGGAGAAAAAGAAAGGAATGAAGCAGATTGGAAAATCCAACGTAATACTCCCGCAGTTCACCTACTACAATCACATTAAAAAGGAAAACAATTTCACTCTAGGCTGCGAAGTGGTTCGACAGCGCCACAGAATGAAACCAGCCAATTGGACCTTCGAAACCGGTATAGGAGTGCATTATGTGAGAAGCTTCAATGCCGGAAAAACATTCAAGGTTGACAACGGGGAAGTCAAGCGTGTTCGGTTTGCTGGTCAAAACTATTTTGCTCCTTCCCTATCCTACAGTATCGGTCGTGACTTTTTAAAGAAAAGACCAAACCCGCTTTCTGTTTATTTGAAACCACAGACATTTTTCTTGATGCCCTATAATAACGCGATAGTTCCAAGTGTAAATATTCAGATTGGTTTTAAACTTCACCTAAACAATAATTCCAATGCGTAATTCTATCTATACTTTACTTGCCGCATTGTGCATTCTTTCTTGTGGCGATGTGGATTTAAAACAAGGCGACGTATTATACCTACGACATAAAGGTGCCGACATGCCAGCTCATGTATATGGCAACATACCATCCAAAACATTCATGATACTGCTCCATGGCGGACCAGGTGGAAACGGATTAGAATATCGCGGTGGCGGGTATGTGGAAGACCTTGAAAAAGAAATCGCGGTTGTATACTGGGATCAACGTGGGCAAGGCAATTCACGTGGCAATGGGCATCAGGAAACGCTCAACATGGACTTGCTGCTAGATGATTTAGACCAACTTGTGGTAATGCTCAAACATCAGTATGGCGATGACATTAATCTTTTTCTTTACGGACATAGTTGGGGTGGTACATATGGCACAAAATACATGATGTCTGAGGCCAGGCAAGTACAATTCAATGGGTGGATAGAATCGAATGGCGCACACGACATTCCAAGACTCAACATTGAAGCAATCAAAATGTTCCTTGCTATTGGTCAGGATGAAATGGACAAGGGAAATAACGTCAGCGATTGGCAAGAGATTGTTGACTTTGCAAAAGGTGTTGATACCACAAACATTTCTGAAGATGAAGGAGGTCAAATTAACCAGCATGGCCACAAAGCAGGAGGACTCATCGGTGAACTAAAAACAGCAGGCGATGACGAATTCCGAATGCCGTTTCGTAATCCTTCAGACATGATTACCAGTAGCATGGCTGGAAATAGAACTTCTAACTTACTGATGCAGAACGGCATAGAAGATATCGCACTCACAGATAGTTTGTACAAGATTAAACTCCCTACCCTGCTACTATGGGGCAAATACGATTTTGTTGTCCCTCCTCAATTGGGATATGATGCCGAAGCATTAATTGGCACAACTGATAAGGAGCTCGTGATGTACGAATTTTCTGATCATAGCCCCATGAATGGCGAAGGAGAAGCGTATGCCGCTGATATTCTTAGGTTCATCAAGAACCACTTGAAGTAACGGTCGTCTTTGATTTAAACAATACGTTAAATATAACCCCAGACACAACCATCAACATACCAACGATAGTGAGTACAGAATACGTCTCACTGAACAAGAAGTAGCCAACAGCAAGTGCATAAATGACCCCAAGGTTTGAAACAGCTGCCACTTTATTAGCCATTTCCGATTGATAGGCCCGTGTTAAAAAGTACTGTGCGATTTGGGTTAACACACCAATCAGCAACAGCAGCCCGAGCTCGTTTAAATTGGGTGTTACCCAACCTGGACCCAACAAGGTATAGACTAAGGTTATGGGGAAGGCAACCATAGGGAAGTATAAGATGATCACGTGGCTGTCTTCACTAAACTTCAATCGACGTATACAGTTGTATGCGCCTCCACTTAATAGCGCCGCGCCGATTCCAGCAATAACATCAATCCAATCTAATCGTTCATCAAATCCTTTCATCAATACTATACCCGCAAAACTGACAATGAAGAAGAAGATTTGGTTTAGTTTCAATCGCTCTTTTAAGAAAAAGTGTGCGATGAGTGCTGTAAATATGGGTGACAAATAATGGATGACCATGGCTGAAGCCAATGGAAGGACTTGAATGGTGTAAAAAAACAACATCAGCGCAGTGGTTCCAAAAAGGCCTCTAAGCAACAATACGCGTTTGTTGTTTCCAAAAAACGAGATGCGCTTTCGTCGTACAAAATATGCGGATAAAACAAGCGACACCATGGCACGAAAAAATACAATCTCAGCAGACGGAATACCAGGCAATAGCTTTACCGCAACATTCATCATGGCGAAGGTTAACCCCGCCCATATCATCATGCGCACGCCGTAGGTCATGTATTCTCTTCTATAATTTTTGCACTCTTGGCCAAAGCTGACCCAATGACCTGGTGCATATCATAATACTTGTACTCACCTAAACGGCCACCAAAGATTACATCGTTGTTTAGCTCTTTGTATCGCTTTAACAACGCGTTGTTTTCTTCGTCATTTACAGGATAATAAGGTTCTTTACCTATACTCCATTCTACAGGATACTCTTTTGTGATTACTGTTTGAGGTGTTTTCACCTTGTCAAAGTGTTTATGTTCAATGATTCTGGTGTATGGTATTTTCGCGTCGGTATAATTCACTACGGCCCTTTGTTGAGCATATTCCATCGGTCTAACTTCAGACTTAAAGTCCAAACTTCTATAAGCCAAAGCTCCAAAACGATACTCGTAAAAAGCATCTATCGGACCTGTAAATACAGTCTTGGTTGCCAGCTGACTTAATTCGACTCTTTGATCAAAGTAGTCAATGCCAAGCCAAACCTCAATGCCTTCAAGGATTCGTTCAACCATCTTAGTATACCCCCCAATAGGAATCCCTTGATAGGTATCATTAAAGTAATCGTCGTTTTTCTCAGTTCGTATTGGTATCCTTTTTAGAATTGAACTTGGCAATTCTTTTGCAGGACGTCCCCATTGTTTTTCTGTATATCCATTGACAAAGGTGTTGTACAAGTCTTCTCCAATTTGACTCAAAGCCCAAGACTCAAAATCCCTTTTGTCTGTTGGAATATGGACTGATTTCAAATAATTCAATGCTTCTTCTGAAGTTTGAATACCATATAATGATTCAAAGGTTGCTAAGTTTATTGGAAATGAAAGAAGCCTGTTCTTATAATTTACTTGGACCTTATGACGGTAATTATTGAATGTAGCAAACCGATTCACATAGTCCCAAATTGCTTTATCATTGGTGTGAAAAATGTGGGCGCCGTATTGATGAACTTGAATACCTTCCACTTCTTTCGTGTAGGTATTACCAGCAATATGATTGCGTTTATCAATTACTAGGCAAGAATAACCAGCGTCTGTCACCTGTCGAGCAAACACAGCTCCAAAGAGACCTGAACCAACAATTAAAAAATCGAACTGCTTCTGTTGTGACATCCAAACAAAGGTAAGTTGTCCGTGACTATTTGCACTACCATATAACGTAGGGAGATTGCAAAATCTCGGACAAAAAAAAGCCCCTTGAAAGGGGCTTTGTATTAAATATTATTGTGATTAAGCGTTAAGTAAAGCATTCGTTGCTTTAACCCCTTCAGCGCTATCAGCTAGCTTAGCCTTTTCAGCATCTGACAAAGAAACTTGAACAATCTCTTCGATACCATTTTTACCTAATATACACGGTACTCCGATTGACAATCCTGATAATCCATATTCTCCTTCAAGCAAAGCTGAACAAGGGAACATTTTCTTTGAATCAAGGGCGATTGCTTTCACCAATTCTGACACTGCAGCCCCAGGAGCATACCATGCACTTGTACCCAACAAGCCTGTTAAAGTAGCGCCTCCAACCTTAGTAGCTTCTACTACTTCACTCATTCGGTCCTCATCAATAAACTCAGAAACGTTTACACTGTTTCGTGTCGCTTTTTCAATTAATGGAACCATTCCTTTATCGCTATGACCACCGATAACCATTCCGTCCACGTCTGATGTTGGACATGATAAAGCTTCAGCCAATCTATACTTAAAACGTGCACTATCTAAAGCACCACCCATTCCAATAATTCTATTCTTTGGGATATTGGTTGATTGATGAACAAGATACGTCATTGTGTCCATAGGGTTACTTACTACAATTACAATCGCGTTAGGAGAATGTTCCAACAGGCTTCCAACGACTGACTTAACGATTCCAGCGTTAATACCTAAAAGTTCCTCGCGTGTCATACCTGGTTTACGTGCTATACCACTTGTTATTACAGCAACGTCACTGTTTGCCGTTTTTGAGTAATCATTTGTTACTCCTGTAATTTGTGTATCGAAACCATTTAATGAAGAAGTTTGCATTAAATCCATGGCCTTACCTTCAGCAAAACCTTCTTTGATATCAACCAAAACTACTTCAGATGCGAAATCTTTAATGGCAATGTACTCTGCACAACTTGCTCCTACAGCTCCTGCTCCTACAACCGTTACTTTCATTTTATATTTTTTATAGAATTTTCCGCAAAAATACGTTGTATAACGTAGTATTATACGGTCATTGTGAATGATTTTTTTACAGCGTCATTTCTGGAATATCCCCCTCAACAACAAGTCTGCCGTCAGTTGCTTCACGAACCATATCCACAGTCACACCTGGTGCAAGTTCTTTAAGCTCGAAACCTCTATCTGTAACATCTAAAACACACAGATTCGTTACCACTTTTTTAACACAGTTCAATCCTGTAATGGGTAGAGAACATTCTTTTAACAACTTACTTTCCCCTGCTTTATTGGTATGCATCATAGCCACTATAATATTTTTAGCTGAAGCCACAAGATCCATTGCTCCACCCATACCTTTCACCATTTTACCAGGTATTTTCCAATTGGCAATATCACCTCTATCGTTTACCTCCATGGCTCCTAATACCGTAAGGTCTACTCTCCCACTTCGAATCATAGCAAAGCTCGTTGCGGAATCAAAAAAGGCAGAACCAGCTAACGTCGTAACAGTTTGTTTACCTGCATTTATGAGGTCAGCATCAACATTGGCTTCAGTTGGAAATGGCCCCATACCTAATAGACCATTTTCAGATTGCAATGTCACGTGCATACCGTCTGGAATGTAGTTGGCAACTAAAGTCGGAACACCTATCCCAAGATTTACGTAATAACCATCTTTTAATTCTTTGGCAATTCGTTTCGCAATGAGTTCTTTTGTAAGCATCGGTGAATGAATAAAAATTGTAGTCTACGAATGTAGAAACTATTGCTTTAAATTCACACCGACTGCAGAAACAATTAAGAAAGAAAATGTTAAATCGGGTAAACCGTAAAGTTCGTAAATTGAAGGACAAGATTGACGCCCTGAAGTACCTTTCGATTGACAAAAACTCTTCATTGTCGTTTCACCCTGAAGTTTTACTCATCGTTGCGCGATATAATGAGAACGTTGATTGGTGTTCAACTTTAGACATACCTTATGTCATATATAACAAGGGAAAAGATGTATTGAGCAACAATTTAACTTCAGTGAAGTTGCGTAATGTTGGACGAGAAGGTCACACCATTCTTCATTTTATCATTAGCCACTACCATGAGTTGCCAGAACGGATCATCTTCACCCAAGGAGACCCATTTCCACACGCACCTGACTTTATTGAAAGCGTTAGCAACTTCAAGAATCACTTACCTGTTCAGCCCCTATCCCTAAGGTACCTCTCTGCTAAGGATCCTAAATTAAAAGGTAGAAAAGAATTTGATGGTGGCATTCCAAATGAACAGGTATTGCAACAACATACTAAACGGCATGCAGGTGTTCCGTACTACGTTGAAGAACTCGATGGTGGATTTAATGTAGTAAAACCATACGCATATGCTGACCCTGGAATTCAGTGCCTTCGCTTTGTTAAGGAAAATAATTTAAAAAGCTTTTCAAAGCTCTGCCGTCAATTCGGACTTAATGTTCCAGAAATCTGTTACTTCAGCTATGCTGGAATTTTTTCTGTCGATAAGAAGCAAATTTTGCGCAATTCTCTTGAGACTTATAAAAAGCTCATCCGGTTTCTATTAGAAGATCCTGACCATGGTTTTTTATTGGAAAGGATGTGGTTGACCATATTTGGGTATCAACCTAAGGAATAATGGTTAGTTACTTTGAACCGTGCGCTGTTCAATGCGTTTCTCATAATCTGTACCCTTAAAAATAGCATTCACGAATATGCCAGGTACGTGAACAAAATTTGGATCTAATTCGCCTGGTGCAACAAGTTCTTCTACCTCAACAATGGTGTACTTGCCAGCCATGGCCATCATCGGGTTGAAATTGCGGGCGGTAGCTTTGAATATGATATTGCCGTCGGTATCTCCTTTCCACGCTTTTACTATCGCAAAGTCAGGATTAAATGCATGTTCCAACAAATACGTTTTACCTCCAAATTCTCGAGTCTCCTTACCTTCTGCCACTTCCGTACCAACTCCTGCGGGCGTATAGAACGCTGGCACTCCAGATCCTGCGGCTCTGCATCTTTCTGCAAGCGTACCTTGAGGAATAAGTTCTACTTCCAATTCACCACAAAGTAGCTGTCGCTCAAATTCTGCGTTCTCACCAACATAAGAACTAATCATTTTTTTCACTTGCTTTTGTTGCAACATCAAACCAATGCCAAAGTCGTCAACGCCGGCATTATTGCTAATACAAGTAAGCCCCTTTACCCCTTTTCTAACCAATGCCCCAATACAATTTTCAGGAATACCACATAATCCAAAACCTCCTAACATCAGAGTGGCGTTATCTTCAATATTTTGAACTGCGATATCTGCGTTTGCAACAACTTTTTCCATTTGGATGACCTTTGAGGCAAAAGTACTAAAGATATTGTCCAAGAAATGGACAAAATTTCTCTATAACCAAATTGAATCATATTTCTATAATATTAGACAAGTCGCGGCTAAGTGCTCGTAGCTTAACCCTTTGTCTTTCGTATATTTGATAGGTAAACTACATTTTTGAAAGATGAAGCAATTCTCCTTACTATTAAGCATTGTTATCTGCTCTTTATATTCATTTGGTCAGACTTATGGAAATGAATGGATTGAAGACGGCCAATCGTACTACAAATTTCGCATTGGGACAGACGGTTTATATCGCATAAACTATCAAACTCTTAATGATGTTGGTCTTCCGCTTGCTTCTATCAACCCTCAAAACATAGATATTTTTCTCAACGGTAGTCAAGTAAAAATATTTGTGTCAGGGGAACAAGATGGAACATTCGACCCGACAGACTATATTGAGTTTGTTGGCAAGGCGAATGACGGAACTCTTGACAAAGACCTTTACAAAAATCCAAACAACCAGACCAATCCATATGAGAGTTTATACGCGGATTCGTCTGTGTACTTTTTAACCTGGAGCAATAGTGTTTCTGCACACCATATCGCCACCTATACTGACCCCAATTTTGTTGGCAAAACAAAGGACGATTATTTCATCCATACTATTATCACCAGTTACAAGGACGACTATTTTGAAGGCATCCCAAGTAATAATAATTTAGAGCAGCAATATAGCGAATACGTTCTTGGTGAAGGTTTCACAGGTGGACGAAACAATACATTTCAATCTTATGATGTGCCCACAGCCGGTGTATTTAATGGTGGGCCAAATGCCTCTATAGAGGTTTTGGCAATAAGCAGGAATAATCCCGCAGAATCGCATAATGGATTCAACCACAGCTTTGGTGTTGCGATTACAGACCCAAGTGACTTACTTAAAGTTAGTGAACACAATGGTTATGCAGCTATCAAATTTGAATTTACGGATATCACTTTTACAACAAGCAAGATGTCGAATATCACACGATTTTACATGGGAGAAACAGATGTGACGAATAGGCCACTATCCTACCACACGATTCCGTACTTCAAAGTAAAGTACCCAAGACAGTTTGATCTAAACAACGCCTCTAGCTTGGCTTTTGAATCTCCTTCCAACAATGGATATTATGAATTCACAAACTATGCCTCTAGTAAATCAGCACCTATTGTTTACGACCTTTCCAATCAAAATCGAATTACAGGTGACTTAAAAGGTTCTGTATTGCGCTTTAATACCAAAGGAGGAGCGAATCAAGAATTATACATTTTCGATGCAACGGAAGCCATAAATGTCTCGGCTATAAAACAAACCCAATTCGTAGACCTGATGGCTCAATCAGCAGATTATGTCATTATCACGCACAAGAGTTTGAGCACAGGCGCATCTGACTATAAATCATATCGCGAATCAATTACCGGTGGCGGACATACTGTCACCACTATTTATTCAGAAGACCTTTATGATATGTTTTACTATGGATACCACCACCCTCTTGCGATTAAAAATGGAATAAACTACTTGCTTGACCAATTAAATGAGCCTTTAGAAAACATAATGCTTCTTGGGAAAGGACAGGTATACACTAACGTACGAACAAATCGAACTTTAAGAGACAATTTTGATTTGGTACCCACAATTGGGAACCCTCCGTCAGATTATTTATTTGTGAGCAGTTTAAATGGTTCACAATTATCCATTCGTGTGCCAATTGGCAGGGTTGCTGCTAAATCTAACACTGACGTGTCGAATTATCTCGCCAAAGTCATGGATCACGAAAGTGCAACTTACGCAGAATGGCACAAAAAGCAAATTCAAATTGTTGGTGGGAAAGATGCCAACGAGAATAAGACCTTTAATGGATATGTAGACCAATATTACAACATTGCGAAAGATACTTTTTTAGGGGCTTATCGAGTTAAATTTTCTAAAAATGAAGCAACGACAGTAACTGACGAATTAATTGACGGAATTCAAGATGAGATTAACCAAGGCGCCAACATTTTTAATTACTTTGGACACGGGTCAGCGGAAATTTTGGATGTAAATATTGGAGATGTTGAAGATTTATCAAATGCAGGAAGATACCCTTTGTTCATATTCAACGGGTGTGCATTAGGCAACTCATATGTTCAAAACTCACTAGGAGAGAAATACCTATTCGCAAAGAATAAAGGAGCTATCACTTGGATTGCCGGAACGGGATTGGGCTACACTTCACCACTTCTATCCTACACTAAAATCCTACACGAAGAGCTTTTGCAGAATCAATATGGAACAAATATCGGAAGCGCGATTCAAACTACACTAGACCGTTATCAGAACCCTAACGACAATCTCAATGTTATCAACTGTAGACAACTGGTTTATCAGGGTGACCCAGCCTTAAAGCTTCATGCACCTGCAGATCCAGATATCACAGTTAAGAACCCTGCTGTTTCCAACAAGTTTAGTGCCGTGAACGACGTTGTCATAGATTATGACTTAGTCAATTTGGGAAAAACGACTTCTGATAGTGTAAGTTTAATTGTAACAGCAAGTAATGGAACTAAAACCAAGGAGGTGTATAGAGCTAAATTGAGTACGCCAAACTACATAGAGGTCCGAAATATTACCATTGAGAAATCAACCTTTTTGTCTGGTTTAATTACATTCACTTTTATTATTGACCAACAAAACGAATTACAAGAAAACGTACCAATGGGAGAAACCAACAATGTGGTGACATTTGACCATTTGTTCGAACTAAAAAAACCGTTAATCATATATCCTTTACCGAATTCAATTGTTCACACAAGCGATGCAGAGTTTATATTCCAAATCTCGAACGCTGACAAAAAAGACATTGAAATTGTCTTAGAAATCGATTCTACACCTAAATTTAATAGTGGTTTAAAACTTGAGAAACGATTTACATCTGACAAGAACGTGTTGAGATATTCTACAGCCTTACCGCCGCAAAATAACCTTGACCTATTCTATCGCATTAAAACAATTCAAGACACAGTTGAAAGTGAGTGGAGTGAAGGTTCATTTGCGTATTTGTATAATCAAAACTCTGGATGGAGTGAAGGTCATTTTGACAATTTACAAAACACGTCTCTTGATTTTATGACATACGATTCTACCGCTCAAACGTTAAACTTCACTAGAAAAGCGGGAAACTCTCTTAGCATTTTAACTAACGGTCGTTTTCCCATTGCTGGTTTCAACTGGAATTGGATACAAATTGGTGGAAGCGTGAATATTGTTTACAACTATCAACCCAACGGAGTTCATGTTATGGCATTTCATCCGGATACGGAGAAAAGATTGTCTAAACCTAGTTTCTACAACCAGAAATATCCATCAAACCCTTATTGGGATAGACCAGTACCTGACAATCAAAAAGAATATTATATAGCAAATGAATATACTGGTGTGTATTTATTTAGAACAGCAGTTAAGGAACATCGTGACTCTTTTCTTAAGTTTATAAAATCCATTCCTGAAGGATACCACCTGGTAATGCATAACAATAGAATAACTGGAATTGAGGATTGGGAACCTGAAATATTTGATGAGATTTCTAAGTTCGGCATATCAGGTATGGGTGTAGTAAAAGAAGGAGAACCCTTTGCGTTATTTGGCACAAAAGGAGATCCCAACCAAAGTATGGAAAAGTATGCAGATTATACAGACACTGTTGTTCCACCTATCAACCAAACTTATGAAATGTTTTTCGACATTTTTCCAAGATCAACCGCTGGTAGCATTACCACAGAAGCAGTCGGACCTTCAAGTGATTGGAGCCGTGTTAAGTTAGACCTGAAGAATACGGATACAAACCGAGATAGTTTCAGTGTTTCGATAATTGGTATTGCACCAAACGGCTCTGAAACAAATCTGTTCAGGTACTCAGATAGTACCGACTTTGACATTTCAAACATAAGTGCCAATCAATATCCATACCTCAAAATGAAATTAGACCTTTACGATGCGGCAGGTTTCACCCCAATGAATATCAACCGCTGGACGGTGCACTATACTGGAGTTGCCGAAGGGACTATAAACATTGACTCCCTGGATTTTATTTCTAAAGACACGGTTGCTCAAGGAGAAGCAATACATTTTGCCACCATGTTTGAAAACATCTCTGACTTAACTTTTGACCCATCTTCAGCTCAAGTAAAACTAATTCACCAAAGTGGATCAGAAACGATCGTTGACACTATACCCTTGCGAGCCATTGACCCACAGAAACTAGTTGAAATTTCTGACACGATAAACACCACTGAATTGTCTGGCAATTACCAATTATTTGTCAATGCAAACCATGATCAAAAAGTTTTAGAAAATGAATACAAAAACAACTTGTATTACAAGCGTTTTGTAGTAACGACAGATGTTAGGGATCCTTTGTTTGATGTAACGTTTGATGCGTATCATATATTAAATAATGATTTAGTTAGTGGCAATACATTAATTTCAATTGCAGCGGTTGACGAAAATGAATTTTTATACATCGATGACCCTGCCTTATTCGATATTGGCTTGAGGTATCCTGGTATAGATACATTCACGCCAATAACCGTTCTTGACCCAATGTTTTCTTTTGAACCTTCTTCTGGGCCAAAGGAAAAAGCAGTTGTTAACTACCAAACGCAAAACTTACCAGACGGCACCTATACCCTAAACGTCAAGTTAATGGACAAATCTGGTAATGGTGCTGATAATCCCGCATACACAATTAACTTTAAGGTTGAAAGTAAACAAACCATTACAAACATTTACCCATACCCAAACCCATTCACTACTTGTGCAAAATTCGTTTTTACATGCACAGGAAATGATCTACCTGACCAAATGAAAATTAACATCTATACGATTACGGGTAGACTGGTAAAACAAATTGATCAAGACGAATTAGGCCCTATTAGAATAGGAAATAACTTAACTGATTATTGCTGGGATGGAACAGACGATTACGGCGACAAACTAGCAAATGGTGTTTATCTGTACAAGGCAGAAATCCGATCGAACGGAGAGCTGGTTGATTTGTCTGAAACAAGTTCTGATCATTTGTTCAATAACGGTTTTGGCAAACTATACATCGCTAGATAGTACTTACATATCTAAATTTGACCTTACTTTGATGAGATACTTTCGATTTTCTTAGTTCTGGGTATCGACGGACAAATTGCAAGTACCCTAAAAGTATGTACCAAAGTCGGCTAAAATGACCCCGAATAAAGGAAACAATTAATCCGCTGAAAGCAAACAAGTGAGGTGATTTCCCGTTTGGATTAGTGTTAAGAAAATGCGCCGAAATAACGTTCCTTTCTTTCATCAACCTAAGCTTCTTGCTATCAGGTGGGTATTTAAAATCGTGTAAGACAATAGCATCATGTACTAAAAAATGACTAAAACCCTTCATTCTTCCACGGTTTAGTAATTCTAAATCTTCCCCGTACATAAAAAATGGCGGAAAGAAACCACCTACTTTCTCCAAATACGAATAATCTAATAACCAACATGCAGCAGGACCAAACGACATTCGTGTATGATTTTTGGCTTTAAGTCCAGTTAATTTGAAATACCTAGATGAATCTTCGTGTGGCCTACTAGCAACAAAAGTAGGACTGATGATGCCAATCTTTTCGTTACTTTGTTTTAACCCCAAGTAGGTATCCATCAACGTCTCGATGCAATTGTCGCGAAATAAGGCATCGTCATTCATGATTAAGTATTGATCATTTGAATCCAATGTTAATTCCTTTAAAACCGAATTTATAGCAGGTCCGTATCCGACATTCCCCCAAGTGTAATAATTGCATTGTGCTAGACTTGAAACCTCTTGCTTAACCATTTCATCGCCTAAATTGTCGACATAATGAGTTTGATGCACTAAGCCCTGAAGTGCAGTTAACTGAGACAACAGCGTTTTTACTTTGTCCCAAGTAGAATAACCAACAACGATACAATGCAGCATAGGAATTAGTGCTAAGTTAGTTTTTCAAGACCTTTATACGAATGTATTCAATAATTCTTCTGCAATATATTAGCACTGCCGACTCCATTAGCCGTTCAGCAAAACTTGAGCCCGCAAGATTATGGCTTACAGTGATGTCTTGTATGGAGTCATCTGAATTTTTTAGTTCAAACAGAGAATCTACTTCAGTAAAAAATACATTCTTCTCTTTTTGAATACCCTCCCTATACAGCTGGAAGTCAGACAAACATTGTGTATGACTCGCTAAACATTGGTCTAACAATACACTAATTTCCTTGATACTTGTAGCTGCTGAAACTTTATATTTGGTGGATATTGGGACGTCTATATGATTACTAGAAGCACCAAACGAAGACGTGAGAATCACATTACCATTTATAGCCGCTTCACGCGGTAGTCTGTCTTTTCCTGGGTGTGAACCAAAATCTACAAACACCTTTGTCCTAGCTAATAATTTACCTAAACGAAACCGGGATAACCCACTTATGACGGTCACTTTAAATTGGGACTTTAGTGCCTCAACTAATGGTTTTAATCTGTTGTCTAACTTTCTTTCGACCAGTGCGATTTCATCTCTTTTTGATTCTTGTTGTGCCTTGTCAACTACAACATAATCGGACAGAGGATAAATCTGTTTAGGATTAATGTTATCCTCAACGAACAATCTAGCATGCTCACTTTGATACAGATGAATGATGTCACTCAGTGCTTTGTAATTGTATTGATCTTGTTTAAAACCAACGCTCAGCCACCACAAACATTTCTCGCCTCGAGGAATCGAATCAATCAACTGAGGGATAGACTCTGGAACAACGAAGATATTCTCAGGATCAAAAACGATTGTATCTAGAGTTGCTTGAGGCGTGTTATAGCGCCTGTAGCGAAAAGGTGTTTTAACAGATTTTGTTTTTATATCTACCCCATCTGTGTAGACGATGAAACCATCGCCTCCTAATGCATTAACCGCATCTACTAATTGATGCAAGGCTTCTGGGCCACCACTAACAATTTTAGCAGGACAAAAAACATAAATCTTTTTCATTCTTCATTTACAACACCAAAACCCTAAACACTTCCTTCTTATCGCCAGAGGTTACAACCAAAAAGTAAGAAGTAGCAGCAAAGAGCGACTTGTCAAACACAACGGTATGACTGCCTGCAGCAAAATTGCCGTTAACATTGGCTACCCGTTGACCGAGCACGGAATATATTTCAAATTCAATTTCCCGTTGGATGTCTGTTGTGATATAGACACTTAAAGAATCTCCGATAACAGGATTGGGCCCTATCTTCACGGACCAAGGTGACTCAAAAACGTCATACGAATAATTCACAGAATCAAAATTTTGGACTACCCACAATCCGCCAGAAACGCTGCCGGCCCACAACTTCTTACCTGTTGGGTCATTCGGGTCAAATACAAGTGTTCGCGTTCGTCCGCCCACGTTTCGTGGACCTCTCTCCTCCCATTGTATCGTATAATCTGGTTGTATGCTACCGGTAAACAACCCCCGTCCGTGTGTTGCGGCCAAAAGTGTCAAGTCGTTTGCTCTGAGCCGCAACATGTTCACCTTCAAATTGGCGAGGCCTTCATTAACAGAAACCCATTCAGTAGCTGCCGCGTTTAAATTATCGGTCATCATCACCCCAGCTTCCGTAGCGAGGTAACACACATTTTTATTTTCCGGATGGATCAACCCCCATCGAATCGGAATATCTGGCAAGTTCCCTTCATGACTAATCCATGTTGGGTTGCCAGACAATATATCATTGGTCTCCCAAACGCTCTCTGTACCATAGTTAGAATACGTTACCAACACGTGATTAACATCTGCAGGATCTACATAAATGCTTCGACAGTAGCCATCTGGTAAAAAACCACTAGGGTCACAATTGATAGGTAAAAAGTTATCAGGTGATGTATTTGCATTGTCAACGCGATATATCACCCCGCCTGAAGTTCTTCCCAAAAACACTGTGTTTGGTGCACTTTTACTGATTCCAATAGCAGAAAACGAACCAAAATTTCTACATGCTTTTTCCCAGTCGTCTGCAACAGCACTACGCGCATTTTTCAAACGCCACAAACCTCTATTTGTCAATTGATATAGGAGTTCGGGGTCATTCGGGTCCATCTCAATTGGATTAATAAATAGGGTATTGTTGTTTACGATATTATCATTGGTCAAGGTGTCAATCACCCCGTGGTTGTTTCTATATAATCTACGGTACTGGGTCGTAGTATAGAATATATCCCCATCTTCATGATCAATGTTGCAATAACTACCATCTGCCCACGACAACTGTCTGTATTCGGCAATCTGATCTGACTGTGCGCCTAACGAGCCATTATCTTGTGTTCCACCAATGATAAACGAGCTCCCTGATTCCGCATCTATATCGCAAGCATAGAATTGAGTGACATTGTAATTCTTATTGATTGAATAAAAGTATGGCGTGTCGGCCAAGATATTATCACAACGATAGATTCCGCCGTCATTACCTAGCAATACCGTATCTGCCGACTTGAAAAGCACTTCGTGTTGATCAACGTGCGCATACTGCAAATCACTTTTTACCCGTCTGCTTCCTTCAAACATTTGCTGCCAGGTATCCCCTCCATTGGTTGTTCTAAACACATTAAGCCCTCCAACCAAAACAACATCTTCATCGTTTGGCGAAACCTTAACTATTAAATCATACCATCCTTGTTTTTTGGCCAAATTTCGGTCACCTCCTGGCAAGCTGGTTAACGTCCAGTTTAATCCTTTATCTTGGGTCCGGTAAACCCCATGAATCCGACTCGAATCACTTCGAATACTGCTAGTCGGAATCGCATACATTACATTTGAATTGCTTGCTGCAGTGGAAATGACGATGCGCCAATTAGCCGTCGACATACCGTTCATTCTTTTCTCCCAATCATTTACATCACCCGTTTCAGAAAAGTAAATTCCATCCGTGGTGCGATTGCCTATACACACCACCAATTCGTTATCAGCAGTTATATCAATGTCGGTAACTCCATTTGAGCTCGAACCCAAATTAGCGTTTAATACCGCATCCCAGGTCTTTCCGCCATCCTTGCTTCTGAGCACACCAGCAGTTCTGGTACATACATAAACGTCTGACGTTACGGGATGAACCAACATATCGTGGCAATACCAGAATGAGTCATTACCCGTAGATGCCAATTGATTCCAAGACTCTCCTCCATCAAGTGATTTCCACACCCCGGCTCCTCGAGCGGCGTCCGCATTAAACCATCCTTCACCTGTACAGAAGTACATCGTTTTGGTTTCGTTCGGATCATAGACCAATCGCTGAATAGCCAAACTGGCGAAAAAATCATCAACGGGCTGCCATGTATTTGGATATACGGTTGATTTGCTTAATACATTTCGTATACCTAGGGTGGCCTTTTGGCTAAGTAAATAGGCCCATAACTTTTCCCTTTCCACTTCTCCAGTCACCGGATTCCGAGTCATCAACTCCTCATGTGACATATATTCAGGAGCAGCTTGCGCTGTTGATTCTTTAACTTTTTGATTGCACGAAATCAAAACAAGAATAAAAAAGCAGACACTACCAATGAAACTTAAACGCATACTTATAATTTTATGGTAAATGATGTTGACTGTAAATTATTTATAGGGATGTTAAGCTTGGTGATGGTCACCTCTAATCCCTTAATATAAGACGACATGGTTATCACTTCATTGTGAATAGCGCTACAGCTTTCCTCTATTAACTTGAATTCCTTTTTCATAATGGATTTTGCCAAATCTACAACATCCTGATAATCAACAGTGTCTGACAACTGTAAGGATGTCTCAGCTAAATCGAGGGCAATTTCCATGTCAATTCTGTACAGCCCACCAATTAGTCTTTCCTCGGCATACCAACCGTGGTGTGCCCAAATTTCCAAGTTGTTTATTTTTAATACCGCTTGTGTAGAATTCATCTGACCATTTCGCTGCTGACTTCTGCTGAAAGTCTATCTTTGCAAATCTACATAAAACACGTCATGGAATTGGATTTTGAATCTCTTAAAGCACAGAATAATCAGGTTGACGATTTTACGCATCCTGACTTCTATGAAATAGATAATTTACTTACGGAAGAACATAAGCTCATTCGTGATTCAGTACGTCGTTGGGTAAAAAAAGAGATTTCTCCAATAATCGATGCATGCTGTCAGGAAGCAACATTCCCACAGCATATTGTTCCACAGTTGGGAGACATCGGATGCTTTGGGCCTCAAATACCTTCCGAATATGGCGGCGGTGGATTAGACTACATTTCGTATGGCTTAGCCATGCAAGAATTAGAGCGAGGAGATTCAGGCATAAGATCTACTGCTAGTGTGCAAGGCTCGTTAGTCATGTATCCCATTTACAAATTTGGCAGTGAAGAACAAAAGCAGAAATATTTACCCAAACTAGCTTCGGGTGAATTTTTAGGCAGTTTTGGATTGACAGAACCAAATCATGGTTCTGACCCAGGAAGCATGGAATCTAATTTTAAAGATGACGGAGACCACGTTATCTTGAATGGTGCAAAAATGTGGATTAGCAATGCCCCGTTTTGTGATGTTGCCGTAGTTTGGGCAAAAAACGAAGAAGGCATTGTCCATGGTTTAATTGTAGATCGTGGAATGGAAGGGTTTACAACACCAACCACGCATAAGAAATGGAGCTTGCGTGCATCTGCCACTGGCGAATTGGTTTTTGACAATGTGCGTGTCCCAAAAGAAAATATTCTACCTAATGTTAAAGGATTAAAAGGCCCTTTAACATGTTTAAATTCTGCACGTTACGGCATATGCTGGGGTGCCATTGGTGCTGCGATGGACTGTTACCACACAGCGGTTAAATACGCAAAAGAAAGAACTCAGTTTGGCAAACCAATTGGTGCATTTCAATTACAGCAGAAAAAATTGTCGGAGATGCTGACAGAAATCACGAAGGCACAATTGTTGGCCTGGAGAGTTGGCACATTGATGAACGACGGAAAAGCCACTCCATCACAAATTAGTATGGCTAAACGAAACAATGTGGAAATCGCATTAAATGTTGCACGTGAATCAAGACAAATACTTGGAGGTATGGGTATCTCTGGTGATTACCCAATCATGAGACATATGGCTAACCTTGAATCTGTTATTACTTACGAGGGCACACACGACATCCATCTACTCATTTTGGGGATGGAGATTACTGGAGAAAACGCTTTTGTCTAAATTAGAATGATTTTTGTCGACCTAGTGTACTAAACAATGGTTATCGCAGTTAAGCATAGAAACACGTCAGACAAATTGAAAAACTCATTTGTTTTCATGGGTGTCTTACTCTGTTCGCTTTCAGCTACAGCTGCTGGCTTCGACTATACACCAACCATTGTTCAAATTAACAAGCACCAACAAAGCGACACAGTGGGGTTTAACCTCGTGGATGGCGCATACAAACTATTTTACAAATATATTTTGGACGGTTCTGTAAAATTATGGGACTCTCCTGCCAAAAAGATCCAGATAACTCCAGAAGCGTTACAGTCTATTGAGAAACAAAACGATTTAGACTTTAGACAATCGGAAGACCTATTTGTATATGAGTACTGGAAACTCTATAAAAAAGACTTCGAATTTCAGGTTATTGGCTTTTCGTTCTTTGCCAGAAACGACAAACGCGACAAGGTGAATTTCGGATATATCGATGCGTCAGATGTGCAAAGTTTGCTAAGCCGAGTTGTCATAGCAACGAATATAAACGGCCCAACGAATTTGAGCTATTGGCATGCATTGATGAGCAAGAGTTATCAATTTAACATCGCTAAATTTGGCAATGTCGATCTAGTCAAAAACCCGTCTTTAGCTTTCGATTTAAAACGAGATATTTTTAACTCTCGAAAAATAAAAACCAACAAATACGTCATCACACCAACAAAAGAAGTTGAATACTTTGTTTACCCTAGTGTGGATAGTAGTACGGGCAGTTATTATTTATGTCATGCCATAGAGTCGTATTACAATAGCAATAGACATACCTATTACAACGAAACCCCAGCACCCTCGGTTAACTATTTAGACATCAACACTAAGCTAAAAGTTACGCGAATAGATGTAAGCGAAATTTGGATGAAAAATGAGCGCAATCAAATTAGCTATACACCGCAACGCATTAGAATTTACATTAATGAAGTTCCGATGCCAGAAATATCCGTTCTGGATTTGAGCAAAAAAAGCATCTTGATTCAATTCAGACCAATCAATGAATTTTTGAAAGAAAAAGAATTTAAATACACCTTAAAACGGGTCAATTTTGAACCAATATATGGTTATGAAGCAGACGAAATTAAAACTGCGCTGTACACCAAGGATTGGAATAAAATTCAATACACCCCACCAAAAACCCTAAAGAATAAAAGAAATTAATGACGTACAAAATTAAGTTTGGCACCGACGGATGGAGAGAAATAATAGGTAAAGATTACACCGTTGCCAATGTTAAAAGAGTTGCGCAAGCTACTGCAACTTGGATGGTCGATTCTAAACTAAACCAAACAGCCATTATTGGTTACGATTGCAGATTTGGAGGCCAAATGTTTATGGAAGCGACTGCTGAAGTATTTGCAGCCAATGGCGTAAAATGCTTGGTTGCTGAACATTTTGTAAGCACGCCGATGGTGTCTTTAGCCGCAAATAGCCTTAAAGCAGGTGTTGGAATTGTGATTACCGCAAGCCATAACCCACCGTCATACAATGGATATAAAATAAAGGCTACCTATGGTGGCCCTGCAACCCCAGCAGAAGTTCAAAAAATAGAGGACCAAATTCAAGAAGACATTCCTGCAGTTGGCAAATCATACGATGCATATAAGGCCGACGGCTTGATAGAAATCATCGACATGGAAACCATGTATTTTAACCATGTGGAGGCCAATTTTGATATGGACACACTAAGAAGCGGGAAACTTGAACTAGCATATGATGCTATGTATGGTGCAGGTCAAGACATCGTAAGAAGGTTGTTACCTGACGCTACCTTCCTGCATTGTGAGAATAACCCTGGATTTGATGGTCAAGCACCAGAACCCATTCATAAAAACCTCCAAGAATTTAGTCAGTTGATAGAAATGGCGGGCGACATAGACAGTGGCTTAGCTACTGATGGTGACGCAGATAGAGTTGGTTTGTATAATGCGAAAGGCAAGTTTATCGACTCCCACCATATCATACTTTTACTCATACATTATTTACACAAGCACAAAGGCTTATCTGGAAAAGTCGTAACCAGTTTTAGCTGTACAGGGAAAATCAAAAAACTCTGTTCGATGTATGGCCTTGAGCAACAAACAACGAAAATTGGGTTTAAATATATCTGTGATATCATGGTACAAGAAGATGTACTTATTGGTGGAGAAGAGTCTGGTGGTATAGCCATAAAGGGCCATATTCCTGAACGTGACGGTGTTTGGATTGGATTTATGATTTGGGAGTTTATGGCAAAAACAGGTAAGTCGTTGGACGACCTGATTGAAGAAATCTACGATTTAGTTGGCTCATTCGCTGTTGAACGTTATGATTTGAAACTAGATGAAAGTTTAAAACAAACAATCGTTGCCAATTGTAAGAACGGAACCTATTCGAAATTTGGCGGCTACACCGTTGAATCAACAGAAGATACAGATGGATTTAAGTTTCACTTGGGCAATGATCAATGGGTGATGATTAGACCAAGCGGTACGGAGCCAGTATTACGGGTATATGCGGAAGCTGGAAATTCAGAAGAAGCTTTTAACATATTAGATGCAACCAAAAGCACCATTTTGGGGTAATGCCATAATGTTCATACTTCTGTTTGTGAGCTTGAGTAGTCAGGCACAAACACAGGTATCTGATTCATTAACTAAAGTAAAACAAAGGAAAACCTTCGTTTTGGCAGGGAATGCCGTTGCCTATTCGGCCTCTATGTATGGCCTTTACAACCTATGGTACAAAGACTATCCATTAACTTCTTTTCATTTCCATAACGACAACAAAGACTGGTTTCAAATGGACAAGGTGGGCCACGCCTATAGTTGTTATTATGAAGGTGTGGTTGGCATAGACATGTTAAAATGGGCTGGCTTTTCGCATAAAACAGCGTCCATCCTTGGAGGATCTTACGGCTTTTTCATCCAAACTGGGATAGAAATCTTTGACGGATTTTCTGAAAAATGGGGCGCATCAACAGGTGACATCGTGGCAAACACGATTGGCTCTGGAATGGTTATTAGCCAAAGTCTTTTGTGGGACGAACAAAGGGTCTGGATGAAACTATCGTATCAACCCACCCGATACGCCAATATTCGCCCAGAACTTCTGGGTACTTCAGACATAGAAAGATTGTTCAAAGACTACAACGGCCAAACTTATTGGTTGTCTGGTAATGTAAAATCATTTCTAAGAAATGACCACCCTTTCCCTGAATGGCTCAACATAGCTGTAGGGTATGGAATTGATGGGTTTGTAAGCTCAGACGACAACACCTTTGAAAGGAACAACACTGTTCTTGACTATAGGCACATTCCGCAGGCTCGACAGTTTTACCTTGCGCCTGATATAGATTTAACCCGGATTAAAACAGATAATAAAGCATTACGGATTAGCTTTAGGCTTTTAAATTGCATCAAATTTCCATTGCCAGGCTTGTCTTATAATGCTCAAAATAGAAAGTTCGGTTTCAATCTTATTCAATTTTAAACGGCACCAAACTGCAACTACCCACCTTATATGACAGCTAAAATTCTTGTTTCAATCCTACTCCTTTCACTTGGTCAATTGGCGATTGGTCAACTCCCAGAACTTGTGCGACAAACCGAAACACTAGAAACGGAAATTAAACTGTTAACCGACGCATCAGAAGAAGGACAGTTACAGGTATATACTATGCTAAGTCTTGCCAGAAACCAATACCACCTAGACAATTACACAGAGGCTGAAAAGCAATATCTAAAAGTGATTACGGACCCAGTGTGCACAACGCTTGACTATAAAGCGTTAGCCATTTGCTTGAGACAAAATGGGAAAACCAGTTTGGCCAATGAATTTTACGAAGCTTACACCAAGACCTCAGAGGGCACTACGTTTAAACAAATTTGGAATTCGGACAATAGGCCAAGTAAAGGGATAACAAGGCCAATTGTAAACAAGCTGACCCAATATGACTTTATATATGGAAGTGTCAATCCAAACGGTTCTACCAATTTAAACATTGACCATGGCACTGTTACAGGGAATATTAGTTGCGAGTCGTTTATCAATTTAGAAGCAGTGCAATTTCCTGTTGAATCCTTTAATAATTTAGGCTCCTTCACCAAAGGAGAAAAAAGCGGTAGCTACTACTATAGTTACAAAAAAACGAACGGTTACTATGGAATATATTATCTGGAATTCAAGAAAAACAAATGGACAAAAGCCCGTGAGCTTATTTTAGGTGAGCCATCAGCAAATTATTGTTTCCCATTTTTCTTAAATGGCAATTTGTTTTTCAGCAGCGATAAAGGAGGAGGTCACGGATTATTTGACCTTTATAGTGCCAAGGTTCAAGGCAAAAATCCAATCGAAATCAGCAACCTAGGGCCACAAATCAATACCGACAAAAACGAAATATTACCGAGTGTTTATGATGGCTTATTTAGCTATTCATCTAATGGCCTTCCTGGCCAAGGTGGTTACGACATGTATTATTCCGATTGGTCGTTTCAACGCATTAGAAGTATACCATACCCTTTTAATACCACGGCTGACGAATTCATCTTAATCCAAAAAGACAAGGAAAAAGCGAGTTTGTTTAGAGGCACCGAAAACAAGATAAACTTGGTACGTGTCTCCTATTATGTAGATTACCTAAAAACACTGAACGGTCAGGTGGTTGACAAACAGTCCAACGGACTTAAGAATGCACGTATATTACTAACAAAGTCTTTTCAAGATCAAGGCATATTTCAAACCTCCTCTTCAGACGGAACATTCTCCGTTGTGATACCTGATACGATTAATTCTTGGATGATTGAATGCCACAAAGTTGGATTTATTAAAAGTAATTTAGAAATTGATATTACCACCCTCGGAGAAAACCCTTTAATTATTGTTTTAAGTCCAATTAAACCTGTCGAACCTGAGCCTATTTTTATTGTCAGCTCTAAATCAAAAAATGTGATTCCTGCTGAACCACAAGTGAGTAACGACAGTATCAGCCAGACTCTAAACGACGACAGCACATTTACAGAAGTAAACAATACCGGTAGATTTTATATTGTTTTGGCGTCTACAAAAAAATATGAAACGGCCTATGCCATCTGGGACAAACGTCGTCTCTCCTACCCCAACATAGAGATTCTTAAAAACGATGAGATGCATGTGTATCGTGTTGGCATATTCGCTGGCACAAGCTACAAAGAAGCCATGACTGCACATAGAAAGACAAGAAAAACGGTCTCAGATGCTTGGATTTTACGTCCAGACATGCAATAACCTTATTCCAAGAAACTGGAAAAATCTAGTTTCCATATGCCATTTCCAAATGTCGCGGCATAAATGGCTTTCTCTATAATATCAAATTCCAAATCGATGACGTGTGCGTTGGGAATTTTACCTTCCAACTTCATCCACTTATCTGCGTTATTTCTTCTGTAATATACACCCTCATCGGTAGCCAGAAGACGATGCGTTGAACCCTCGACCAGGATCATTTTAAGTGCATTAAGGTTAGGCAATCCTTCACTGTAGTTCATCCAAGTTTGTCCACCGTCAATACTTTTGTACACACGATGACGTTGCTCACCATCATCAAATCCATAGAGTGCAACAAAAACCTCATCACTGTTTAATGGATTGCTGACGATAGACGTTATTTCCCGCCAAGCCAAAATTGGTAAGGTGTTCGTAATATCAATCCAATCATACCCAGTATCAGATCTTTTCCCCTTATATAGTTTGCCAACAAGTCCTTTTTCTGAAGGGTCCCAGGTTGGTTGATCTTTAGCAAAGTAAACTACGTTACTATCGGTATCGGATACATCGAGTCCTACAATTTTTGTAAAACCATGAGGGACATCTTTTGTAAGGTTGAGCCAATTTTTCCTAGCTTGCAATTCCCATATGTCGTGATCAGTAGCCCATACCTTTTCGCTATTTAGCGGGCTAAATACAAATGGGTACTTAAACCGCTTAGGCCTGTAGGGTGTATAAATAACTTCCCAATGCGTATTGGTAAAGTTCCCTTTACGTAAACGCATGCCATTTTGCATCACGTAAATATCTTCTCCCCGAATCAGGTTCATCCCTCCATCACCATATATAGTCGACGTATTGTACCACACATTGTTTTGATAAATCATTGATGACAAGTCTTGACAGCCACCTACAATTCGGCCACTATCTACAGCTATATCATAAAACTGAGTGGCTTGTAGGCCATAACCATTCAAGGTGATCCATGTTTGCGCCTCGTCTTTACTCAAAGAAACGCCACCGTCGTTTCCAACCAATAAATGTCCATTTGCCGTATACATCAATGATCGAATATCGTCATGCATAAACTGAGGAGATTTCCAAACTGGTGCCGAAACCAAATCAAAAGACTTTCCTTGATTGGTTGACTTATACAGGCGCACACTTCCCACCACCATTTGATTTGAGTCGGTTGGATGCCAAACCATCTCGGCATGGTTAATATCTACTCGGTCAAAATCACGATTTCTCAAGACATTGTACCAAGTCTTGCCAAAATCATCAGACCGATCTATATAGTTGATCCGCTTGTAACTGTACACCACAACAATTTGATTATTGTTCTGAGGATTTAAAGCATATGCAAATCGACTAGGCAGTGAGTCTCTCTTATTTTTATATTGTTGAAATGTGAATTTATGCTGCTGTGACTCCCAATTTTTGCCACCATCAACACTAGTTAGTAGTAATGCCCCTGAGGCAATGACTTTGTTTGGCTCAGTATTGTGGAGGTCTAGGTGCCTAAAGTTTACACGGGCCTTTGCATCACGATCATACACCTTAGTCCATGACTCTGTTTTGTCTGAGCTTTTATAAATATCTGTTGCTGAGCATGCGTAAAATAATTGGGTATTCACTGTGCTTTGCTCTACACAATACATTGGCGTTTTGTCCATAGGACTGAAGGTTAAGCCAGTGCCTTTCCATTTTTTACCTCCATTTGTTGAATATAGAATTCCGTGCCCCCATTTGCTATCCCATGTATTGGTTGCAGTAGCGACCCACAGTCTTTTTTTGTTTTTTGGATCGACTGCTATATCCCAGACGCCACATACCTTATCAACGTCAAATCTGAACTTCCATGTTTTTCCACTATTTTTTGAAACAAACATTCCGCCCACATTGCTGCCTGCATATAGCCGTTTCTCTTTTTTATTGCCCGGAACCACATGTTCTATCCAGCCAACACCATTTGCCGTCCAAACTCCAGAATCAACACCGCTTACCGGTGTTTCGAAAGGACCTAAAGAAACCCATTTGTATTTAGGCAGTTTTTGTTGCGCAACTGTTTGCGTAACGACACCAATTAAAAAAACAAGAATTAATTTTTTACATCCTAGCACAATCAAAAGTAGCATCTTTAACAATAAATACACGAGAGTCACCCTGTAAAACCAAAACAACCGAATATGTGATTAAAAAGTGAACAAACGGTGAAGAACTTCCTCCTTACGTCACCAAGAGTTGCTGCCTTTCTCTTTACTTTCGAATAAAAAAAAGCATGAGTTTAGAAGTCACTGGACAAGTTATAAAATTATTACCTGAGCAAAGCGGTCAAAGTCAACGTGGTCCTTGGAAAAAACAAGACATGGTAATCGAGACCAATGAGCAATACCCTAAAAAAATTGCTATTACTTGTTGGGGAGAAAAAGTAGACGAAATTCAACAACTTACACCAGGAACAATGGTTAAAGTGGCTATTAATATTGAATCTCGCGAGTATAACGAGCGTTGGTATACCGACATTAAAGCTTGGAAAATTGACACACAGGTGGGTCAGCCAACAGACAATACCAATACAGGTTCATTTAATAGCATAAATGAAGAACCAGCAGGTGACGCAGTTTTCACTTCGGATGAAACAGAAGGCGACCTGCCATTCTAACAAATAGTCGGGGTTGAAAAAGGTCCTAATACTGTCTGACACACATTCTCTCATAGACGCGCCTATTTTAAAATATGCGAAAGCCCATGATGAGGTGTGGCATGCTGGGGATTGGGGCACTATTGACGTTTACGATCAGCTGACAGAGCTTACACCAGTAAAAGGGGTTTACGGCAATATTGATGGCCAAACAATTCGGTCAGAAAATCCGAAAGGGAGATGTTTTACAGTTGAGGGCGTTAAGGTGCTGATGACACACATTGGCGGATACCCAAAGCGTTATAACGCGGATTTCAAAGAACGCATAGTTAAAGAAAAACCCGCATTGGTAATCACGGGGCATTCACACATACTAAAAGTAGTTTACGACCACAAACTAAAACACCTGCACATTAATCCTGGAGCAGCAGGAATACATGGGTTTCATAAAGTCCGTACAATGGTTTCTATCGAAGTAGCGGAAGGGAAAATTAGTAATGCCAAAGTAATAGAACTTAAAAAATAGGGTTATGTTAGCAAGGATTATGTCAATTAAAATACCAGTATTTACGCTCTTAGCCTTCTTCTTAATTGGTTGTGGTGGTGGAAAACAAATTACACCGAAGGGTACAACCAACAAAAAGGCTTATATGTTGTTTGGCGAAGCATTAAAAATGCACAACCTCCTAGAGGATGACAAAGCATTGGAGTTACTAGACAAAGCTATCGTCAAAGATCCACGTTATATCGAGGCTTACGATTTAAAAGGGAATATCCTCAAGAACCTAGGTCGTTTAGAGGAAGCCAAAACAACTTTCCAAACCATACTAGGTATTGACCCCGACCATGTATATGCATTAACGGACTTAAGCAGTATTCATTTTGAACTGCACGAATACGATGATTGTTTGAGAATACTGAATCAGCTGCTACCCATAGTTGGCGTAGGGGATAAAAGAGCTCAGGTACAGAGTGAAATCAAACGAACCAAATTTGCCAAGCGCTCGTACAACAACCCAGTACCATTCGACCCTATCAATTTAGGTGAAGCCGTAAACACCAGACAAGAGGAATATTTTCCGGGTTTAGATATTGAAGAGCAAACCCTGTACTTCACCAGACGAGACGCTACGCTTTCACTCTATGAGCAAAACGAAGACTTGTATATCAGCGACTTGGTTCAATCAAAGGAAAAGTGGACCTGGTCTCAATCAAAAAATATTGGCGCGCCTGTAAATACCAGAGAAAATGAAGGTGCGTTTAGCGCAAGCCCAGATGGGAAATACTTATTCTTCACTTCTTGTTCACGGCCTGGCGGAATAGGCCGCTGTGACATTTGGTATACCACCAGACTTGGCGATAAATGGTCTGAGCCTCAAAACATTGGTCGTCCGGTAAACTCTAAAGAATGGGAAAGCCAGCCAAGTATATCTGCCGACGGAGTTACCCTGTTCTTTGCCAGTAACCGGCCAGGAGGTTATGGCGGTACCGATATATGGTATTCGAAGAAGATTAACGGTCAATGGGGCGCTCCAAAAAATTTAGGCCCCTCAATTAATACTGCACGCGACGAACAATTTCCATTTATTCATAACGACGGAACTACGCTGTACTTTACCTCCGAAGGTCTACCAGGGATGGGTAAATCGGATATATTCTTAACCCGATTGATCAACAATAAATGGTCGACGCCTATGAACCTAGGATACCCCATTAATACCTCCGGAAACGAGTGGAACTTTATAGTGAATCGGAAAGGTGACATTGCTTATTTCTCGAGTACAGGGATAAAACCTAATTATGGAGGAATGGACATATACTCAATTGAATTATATGAAGATGCCAGACCGAAAAAAACCAGTTACGTCAAAGGCATAGTGACCGACAAGTTTACAGGCAAAGCACTTAAGGCAGACATTGAATTGTTTAGTTTAAAAACCGGTGACATGGTTACAAAAACATATTCTGACGCTAAAAATGGGAAATTCCTACTGAACCTTCCCGCAAATAGTGATTATGCTCTAAAAGCAGGTGCTGCAGGATATGCCTATCATTCTGAGAACTTCTCCCTTACCGAAAGCGCTTTAAACGAACCCTATACACTGATTATTAAACTTGAGCCAATCAAGAAAGATGTACGTATGGTGATGAAAAACGTATTGTTTGAGGTTGACAAATCACAGCTAAAAGCAGAGTCTTATGTAGAGTTAAACCAATTGGTTGATTACTTAAATCGCAATGCTACATTATACATAGAAATTGGTGGGCATACAGACAATACAGGTTCTGCCCAAAGAAATACCGTTTTATCAGAAGCCCGCGCTAAATCGGTGTTCAATTATTTAGTATCTAAAGGTATTGCTTCGTCTCGACTTACCTACAAGGGTTATGGCAGCACACAACCTGTGGCAACAAATGACACGGAACAAGGACGAGCTCAGAACCGTCGAACGGAAGTAAAGATTATCAAGAATTAAAGAAGGTGAACCGTCATTTTACCCTTTTTATTTTGGGTAAATTGAATGTGCTCTTGTAGCGTAGTGGCTAAAGAAATACCAACAAAATCTGCTTTTATCGGAAATCTAGTGTGGTCTCTATTGGCCAAAATTGCCGTTTGCAGTTGATGCGGGTTTTGGGCTAGAATAGGAAGCGTGGCATACATCAACGTCTTTCCGCTGTTCAAAACATCATCAACCAATACCACATGACTGTTGGTTAAGTCCGTATCGCATCGAACAGATATTCCATTCATTGTTGGGTTATCTTTATCTATTTTAATAGACCCTTGGTGTAAATCAAGCGAAGAAATAGTAGATAGCACATCGACTAAAAGCTTACTTACGATGCTCCCTTTTTTTTCAATGCCTAGTACAACCAATTTCTTAGCATTGTAGTTGTCCTCAAGAATTTGCCAAGCCATTCGTGTGATTTTCTGCTGAATAGCCTCGTGGTCTAAAATTAATGTTTGCTTCAATTCACTCATGCTGTTGACTTTGAATCAGATGTTAATTCTAAACTAAACTCCTTGTGCAATAACAATACTTGCTTAATCAACGAAAAATTTGTGGCATTTTTCACCACATAGTCTGCATGCTGTAATCGATCCTTATCACTCAATTGGTTTTCAATTCGCTTCAAGACTTCTTCTCGACGAATCCCATCACGTTTAGTAATACGTTCTAAACGGGTATCTATCGGACAAGTCACAACGATTAACTTATCGAGTTCCTTATAACTTTCAGCTTCCACCAATAACGCAGCTTCTTTAACAGAATATGGATGTCCTGCGTCCATTTGTCCTTTGACCCATTGTGCATAGTCGTCAAACACAGCAGGATGCACGATATGGTTAAGAATACGAAGCTGAGGCGGATTGTTAAAGACAATCTTAGATAGATAAGCTCTATCTAATTCATCGTTTTTGTCATATACATCCCAACCAAAAGCCAAACGAAGTTTTTTCTTTAATTCTTCGTCTTCGGCCATCAATTGTTTCGCACGGTTATCGGCATTATACACCGGCACGCCAAGGTGTTCAAAAATAGAACACACTGTTGATTTACCTGAGCCAATACCCCCGGTCACACCTATTTTGAGATGATCTGACAATATTTAGTTTTTATTTTTTAGCTGGCGCTTGACCACTTAACATGTTGGTCGAGTCCATAGAAACAGAAGCCTTATCAATTCTAAGTTTTCCTCCTGCTTCTGTATCAATAATAAAAGTTGTGTCGCGCACTTCAGAAATCTTACCGTGGATTCCTCCAGTTGTAACAATTTTGTCGCCTTTTTTTATTGAGTCTTTAAACGCCATTTGCGCTTTATTCTTTTTCATTTGCGGACGTATCATAAAAAAGTACATCACTACAAACATGGCTCCTAGCATGATTAACATGCTGTATCCGCCGCCTCCTGCAGGTGCAGGTGTTCCTTGAAGAATTATTGAGTTCATTATTTTTTCTATTGTTTAACTACTTGGTAAAACTTGTGCTTTAAAGGTCAGTATTGTTTCTGGTGGGTTCGTATTGGCCGTTATGGTTACATTTTTAATCTGATTACCTGGCTTGTTTTTACTATTGAATTTTACTTCAATCTCTCCAGATTCTCCTGATGCGATTGGTTTTCTTTCCCATCGTGGTATTGTACAGCCACAAGTGGCTCGTACATTAGAAATCACCAAATCTTCGTCGCCAACATTAGTAAATCTATAAATATGCTTTACTTCTTCACCTTCATTAATTTTACCAAAATCCCATTGTTCATGCACAAACTTAAACATCGGTTCAGGGTTTTGTGCATCTGGATTGTTAGCCGTTTTATTATTATCAGCAATTGATGGATTCACTTCTTTTTCGGTCGATTGTGTTGATGAATTACAACTTGAAACTGTGAATGCTCCAATGCAAATAAGGGCAATAATCCAACTTTTATTCATGCTTTTTATATGTTTAACTAATCAATTGTTAGGTAACAAAATTATAAGATTTAGGGGCTTAACCCACCATACCTCTTCCTTTTTTTACCAATTTGTTCTCGGCTTTTAATTGTTTCACCAGCTTGTCTAAAACCCCATTAATAAACTTGCTACTTTGTGGTGTACTATAATCCTTTGCTAGCTCAAGATATTCGTTTAAACTAACCTTAATGGGTATATATGGAAAATGCACCAACTCCGTTAATGCCATAGTCATAAGCACCATGTCTGTTTTCGCAATTCGTTCTTTGTCCCACTTAGGCGCTGATATATCAATCAAATCAACAAACGTATCGTAATGCCTTATTGTTTTTTCGAGCAGTTCTTCAGCATATAGCCAATCCGATTCCTCGGTATTGTTTCTATTAGACTTCGTAGACTTTTCTGCCAAAACGCTTTTGGTAAACTGTTGAACCGCATTTCGCACTGGAATACGCTCATCTTCCCATAACATGTTTATTTCTTCCATTTCTTGGGAGAAATCATCGTTCGACTCAATGATGTACTTATACAGCTGAACAAACCCTTTTTCTTGTTCCGCTTTATTAGGATTGTCGGTACTCAGGTAACCCTCCATCAATTCCGACTTACGAATACCGTTTACAACGGACCTTAACACACCTGGATGATCTTGCCAACGATGTGCGGGTTTCTTCATAAAATTGGCAATCTCATCATGACGCACCAATCGTTCATACACCTCAGGGAACGACAGATTTGCGTAAACGCGTTTGTCTTCCTCCGATGGCAAGTATTTGTTCTCAGCAGGATTCATTTGACTGCGCAAAAAGTGTGTTAATTCTATAGGGAATAGTAAAACAGTAATAAAGTTGTTCTCTATGCCAGACACTGAATTTTTTAAATACGACTTTGACTTATTTAAACTTGGAACCTCGTCCTGTAAATAAGCATATAAGGCTTGAAAAACCTTTATCCTAATGAGTCTTCTGTTGAGCATGAAAATAAAGCGGCAAAGATATGTGATTAGCTCACAGCTTAAACATTGCCCGAAAATAAAAAGTCGATTTCTTTTGAAGGGATATTGAAGCGTTCTCCAAGAGCATGATTGGTTAAGTGCCCCTTGTACACGTAAACGCCCTGGCGCAAGCCATCACTCCCCCATAAATAGTTATACATGCCACCCTCGTTGCCTATATGTAGCATAAGTGGCGAAAGAATATTACTTAATGCATAGCTGGCTGTTCTACTTACTCGTGACGCAATATTTGGCACGCAATAATGCAGTACTTCATGTTTTAAAAATGTCGGGTTTTCGTGATTGGTTATTTCGCTGGTTTCAAAACATCCACCCTGATCTATGGATACATCGACGATGAGTGACTTTGATTTCATTTTTTGAACCATTGCTTCAGAAACAACCAGTGGACTTCGACCTTCAGAACTTCTTAATGCGCCAATGGCTACATCACAGTTCATTAACGCCTTCTGCAGTATGTGCGGTAAAATAGTAGACGATGCAAGTCTGCGGCCTAAACTTGATTCAAGCCTACGCAAACGATGTAAAGAATTATCAAACACTGTAACGTGCGCACCTAATCCAAGTGCTGCTCTTACGGCATATTCGCCTACCGAACCGGCTCCTATTATAACGATATCTGTGGGAGGTATTCCAGGAATTCCACCAATCAACTCACCCTTACCATTTTTTGCATTATTTAGGTATTCTGCCGCAATGAGGACAGAAGCCCTGCCTGCAATCTCACTCATGGCTCGGATAACAGGTAGTGTTCCACCATCATCTCGCATAAATTCATACCCAACAGCCGTAATTTTCTTTTTGGTCAATTGAACCAAGCACTCTCTGTCTAAATCAGACAACTGAAGTGCACTAAAAATGGTTTGCCCAGGTTTCATGAGCTCAATTTCTTCTATCGTTGGTGGGGCCACTTTAAGTACAATATCCCCTTCAAATGCGTCTTTATGATCGTATAATATTTGCGCCCCAACTGCGCTGTATTCAATATCCGAGAAGTTGGCTAGTTTACCGGCATTCGTTTCGATACGGACGTCGTGCCCATTATTGACCAGCATATCTACCGACAACGGAGACAGGGAAACTCTTTTCTCTTGGTACGTTATTTCAGCAGGAACAGTAATACATAAACGACTATGCTTTTGCTTGAGCTGTTGCAATTTCTCTTGTGGTTGCATGCTTGCCTGTTTGGCCAAGTCTGACCACGCTTTCTTTGAAAAATCTGCCATTTACGCTGAATTTTACTGATGTTTATCAAAGATAATTTAATTGGAAGAATTCATACTTTTGACGCGAATTTTATTGTCTAGTAATTAGTTCGGTATTAGATAATTAATTTTCCAAACTCAACAATTATTGCTGTTCTTGTACGTTTGAATAATAATTTGTTATGACTATAAGAAGAAACGTTTTAGGTTTAACGCTGGCAGTTTGTATGATCAGTCATCAGACGTTGGCTGATAATGAGGTGGTAAAAGCAGATTCTACGGAAGATGTAGCGCCGGCTAAAGAAACTTTAAACGATGCTGAAACACTGGTGTCATCTGAGACGACAGAAGCTAAACCAGTTGTATTCACAGATGACATCACCCCTTTTGTGGATGATGTAATTCCAGTGGATAGCAGCCTGTTTTTCCAACATGTCAATTCATTGGAGTTTCAAATACCAATGGACTACAATGCAGAAGTAAAGCGATTTATCAATTATTTTGGAACAAGCTGGCAATCTAAACTGAAAGAAATGATTACCCTGAGTGAGCATTACTTCCCAGTTTACGAAAGCATTCTTGATAAAAATGACCTACCTCTCGAACTTAAATACGTAAGTGTAATCGAGAGCGCACTCAATCCATATGCTACGTCAAGATCAGGCGCTGTTGGACTATGGCAATTTATGCCGTACACCGGTAAAATTTATGATTTAAAAATCGACCGATATCAAGACGAACGTCGTGACATTAAAAAAAGCACCGCAGCTGCAGCACATTACTTTAAAGATATGTCGCTGGTTTTTGATGATTGGCTTGTAGTGATTGCTTCTTACAATTGTGGTCCTGGCAATATTCGCAAAGCTATTCGACGTTCGGGTGGAAAGACTGGGTTTTGGGAGATATATCCTTATTTGCCACGTCAAACGCAAAACTATATTCCGTCGTACATAGCCGTAGCATACCTAATGAATTTCTACGAAAACTATGGCATTTTCCCAGCCTACGTTGAGAAACCTGAAGTCAACGTAACAAAGGTGGTATGCAATCCGAATCACAATTTAAAAGCTATCTCAGAAATCTTGGACATAACGGTTGAAGAAATCCGTACATTAAACCCGCCACTAAAAAGTAACAATATACCGGTAAATGTGACCAACATGGAGATTTACTTGCCAAACGACAAAGCACTTACATTTATAGAGAAGGAAGATGAAATTTTGCAATTGAGCGAAACCTATACTCCAGCCATAGTAGAAGCAGTTTACGTTGTTAGACGCGGCGACTCTTTGGGTGCAATAGCAAATAGAAAAGGTTGCAGTGTGGGAGAAATCAAAGAATGGAATAACTTGCGGTCGAACACCATCCATCCGGGTAACCGGCTGAAACTCTATTTATAAATGAAAAATAAAGTTGCATTAATCGCTATAAGCTTTACCCTTTTAACAGGATTATCCTGCAAAAAATCATCACAATCTTCTAGTTTAGTTGCTAAACCAAACGCCAAAGGTGAAATAGGCAAAGTCGTTATGTTGATTAACGACGAAACCTATGTGCATTGCAAAGATGCCATCAAAGAGGTTTACCAAAAACCTATCGAAGGAATGGCTGCCTACGAGCCTTATTTCCGAATAAATCATTGTAATGAAGGTGGATTCACCAATTACTTTAAGTATAACTACAACTTATGCATCGTTTACGATCAAGAAAAGAGTAATAAACTGACGTCTTTAGTTGGCTCAAAACTTACCGACTTACTAGACGAAAAGCTCACCAACGGCCAATCATTCTTTGTGGTTAAAGACTTATTTGCAACTCCTCAGGAAGTTGCATTCATTATGGGTCAAAACAAAGATTCTTTGGTGGTTAATATGTTGAAGAACAAGGACAAAATCTTGGATTTGGCCTTGCAGACTGAGCGAAAAACCACCGTTGAACTGGTTTTAAGAGACAAGGTTGAAGATGATGCGTTTTATAACCAAATGTTGAAGAATTATGGATATGCATTTCGCACACCAGGCAATTTTAAGCGATCTGTGAAGAGTGCAGATTTCAATGGCGTAAACCGGATTATAGGAGAAAAGAGAAGCGGTTTATACTTGTATGAAGAACCCTATACAGGCGAGGAGCAATTTACCAAAGACTACATCATTACGAAACGTAATAACATGTTGCGTAATCATTTGCATGGCCCAGACCGAAAAGACAGCATTCCGACCTACGTTACGACAGACACAGTAAACGTAGAAATCTATAGCAAAGAAATCACGCTGAACGGATTTCGAGCAATTGAAACGCGCGGTTGGTGGGAAATGGCCAATGAGTTTTTCGCTGGCCCATTTGTAAGCTATACGATATACTGCCCTACCATAAACAAAGTGGTTACCATTGAAGGAAATGTATTTGCACCTAGCAAGAAGAAACAAGACTTGATCAGAACGCTAGAATTGGCCTCTACCTCATTTACCGTTAAACAATGATAAGACTAGGAGTTTTTGCAAGTGGAAGCGGTACAAACGCTATCAACATCAATCGATACTTTGCTGACCACAGTACAATTGAGTTGGCGAAAATATATTGCAACAACCCAGTAGCGGGAGTTATTACAAAGGCGTATAGTGAAGATATCCCAACACAAATTTTCACGCGTCGTCAGTTGCAAAATGGCATGCTACTCAAGCAACTCAAACAAGATCAGATCGACGTAATCGTCCTTGCTGGTTTTTTATGGTTAATACCAACAAACTTAATTACAGGATTTCAGCACAAAATTATTAACCTGCACCCTGCCTTACTTCCAAAATACGGAGGAAAAGGCATGTACGGTATGAATGTACACGAAGCAGTTATTGAAGCCAAAGAGACTGAGACGGGAATAACCATACACATGGTCGACAAAAAATACGATACTGGCGATCACTTGTTTCAAGCAACTGTACCTATCGAGAAATCGGAAACACCAGAATCAGTGGCACAAAAAATACACCTGCTTGAATACGAACACTTTCCAAAAGTGATTGAGTCATTTGTACAAAAGCATTAGTAAACTTCGACCAAACCAATAGTTATATACAACTAAGTAACAATCGTAAAACAGAGCGTTTTCACTTTTATCTTGTGGTAATCGCTTATGACCAACCGTAAAACGAATGGCTTTTTTTTAATATTGGAATCAATACGTGTCTTTTATTCAATCATTCAGACATTCAATCCTTCAGACATTGTCCCACTACTTTATGCTTTTTACTCTTTCAATACCAGAGTTGTTCTCGTCTAATGAAGGATTGTAAAAATAGATTACTAATTTGACGATTATAAGTTCGATAACGTTCTGATTCCCGCTACAAAAAAGAGCTTTCACTTTTGGTGGAGGCTTTTTTTATATAAAGCTGTTAGAACAGAGAATTATCCCAATACCACAAAGCTTGATTAATCCAAAAACTATTTTTCTATTATACTGACCTTAAAAAGTGAGATTACCTTGTGAATCCCATTTTACCTTTACGCCATAATCGTAATCTTTATGCGAACCTGAAAAATCTGTGGTATCAAGTTCGAAATCGAAGCCATAATCCCCAAGCCCGGACTGACGCTTATGCAACTTAAAAGTATCTCCATGAATACTCCGCATTACGCCCAACTCTAGAAGGGCTTACATAAGACAGCTCACCAACAGATTTTTCCTTGTTTTGAACTCCCCACTGGCTCCATCCATTGTCTGGAACCTCCCAGTTAAATAATGTAAAGCTATCTAATTCATGAATTGTCAAGGTATTATTACCATACAACTCGTAAAACCGCACTTTTTCACTATGCTTATTTGTATCCCAGCCATAAGCTATTAATATATCTCTTACATAAAAATTTGGAAGCGGATCTGCTGATGTTTAATGATCTCCAGCATAAAATAACGAATCTCTGTATAAAGAAATCACCTCTTTAAAAGCTTCAATACTTTTAGGGATAAACTCTAGTTCTTCGTTATACACTGAAGAAGGTAGTTTTATGAAGTCTGTAGATCCAAAAAAAGTTGGGTATTCATATGAAGAGGAAGATTTCTTTAAATCAAGATCATTCATACATCCGCTAGTAATGAACACTAATACCAAGAAAACAGGGATGATATCTCGCATATATTCTTATACTGTTTGCTGTGGGACCAAATATACTTTTAAGAAATGAGACTTGCTAGGTCCATAATATTCTTAAAAGAAATAAGTAGTTTCCTTCTTGTTTTTTCATTTATACCTCCACTACCAAAAGTTCGACATAAGGGCCCTAATGCTCACCCTATTAGCCAGTGCTAATCATTAATTGTTAATCATTAATCGTTAATCATTAATCATTAATTAACCGCCACTTGTTTCGCACACGCAATGCCATCCAACGCAGCCGACATAATACCTCCTGCATAACCAGCGCCTTCCCCACACGGATACAATCCTTTAATATCAGGATGCTCAAGTGTAGCTCTATCACGAGGAATACGTACCGGTGATGACGTACGAGATTCAACACCGACTAGCATCGCATCGTTACTGTTATACCCTTTAAGTCGTTTTCCAAAGTGTTGTATCGCAGGTCCGATACGTGAATGAACCATAGGTGGCAATACGTGTCGTAGATCCACTGATTCTACGCCAGGTATGTACGAGGTCTCTGCCAACGACGTCGATCGCTTATTTCGCACAAAATCGTTGACACGTTGTGCAGGTGCTTGTAAGTTTGATCCTCCAGCTACAAAAGCACGCTTTTCTACTTCTGCCTGAAACTGCATAGCACCTAGAGGATTATCCTTGCCAAACTTCGCCCAATCTTCTGGCCTTATTTCAACGACAAAACCACTGTTCGCAAACTCTCCATTTCTTTTGCTTGGCGACCATCCGTTCACCACCACTTCGTCGCTTGCTGTCATTGCCGGAGCTATGATTCCTCCAGGACACATACAGAACGAAAACACCCCACGCCCCTTAACTTGATGTACTAAAGAATAGCTGGCGGGCGGCAAATAATCTCCTCGCGTTGCACATTTATATTGAATTTGGTCAATGAGTGTTTGTGAGTGCTCTATTCGCACGCCAAGTGCAAAAGGCTTCGCCTCAATTGCAACTTGCTGTTTATGCAACAGTTTAAAAACGTCACGTGCCGAATGCCCGGTGGCTAGAATCACATGATTGGTTTTTATCGTTCCTTGATTTGTAACTACACCGTTGATTTTTGCATCATCGATATCAAGACCGGTAAGCTTGGTATTAAATCTAACTTCTCCGCCATTGGAAATTATCGTTGCTCTTATTTCACTTACAATTTCGGGCAGTTTATTTGTTCCAATATGCGGATGGGCTTCATACAATATATGGTCTGGTGCCCCATGATTAACAAAGGTTTGAAGCACCTGCTTAATCTCACCCCTTTTCTTACTCCGCGTATACAACTTGCCGTCTGAAAATGTGCCGGCTCCGCCTTCACCAAAGCAATAATTGCTATCGATGTGCACTTCTTGCTTTCTAAATATATCAACTAAATTTCGGCGGCGCTCTTTAACAGGTTTGCCCCGCTCAATCACAATTGGTTTGATTCCAGATTCAAGTAATTGCAAGGCTGCGAACATACCCGCAGGACCAAAACCAACAACAACTGCTGTATCAGAGTTGCTGCTTTTGCTTGGTGTAAATGTTGGTTGTACGTCAAATGCTTCTTGTTGTAATGAAACTCTAAATCGATTGACTATCGGCTCTTTACGAGCATCTAACGACTTTTTATCAATGCGATAATACCATCCGTCTAAACTGCGGAGTCGGGCAAATTTGCATATGGCACGCTCGATTGCCTCCACCTTGGCAGACTCCTTCAAAGACAGCTTAAATTCAATTGATTTTTGACTCAAAATTATTATCCATTAACTATCCACAAATATTTACATAAATGAATATAATAAGCACCTTTGTGACTTAAATTATCCCGCTTTGAAGACTGTAGCTGAATTAAACGACATCGTAAAACAAGTTCGACGTGACATAGTACGCATGGTACATGCTGTACAATCAGGTCACCCCGGAGGTTCTTTAGGTTGTGCTGAATATTTTACCGTGTTGTATCAAAACACCATGTCACATTCTGCCGTACCTTTTAATATGGACGGCAAAAATGAAGATGTTTTTGTTTTAAGCAACGGCCATATCAGCCCAGTGTTTTATTCAACTCTGGCACACTCAGGGTATTTCGACAAAAGCGAATTAGCGACCTTCAGGAAGTTAGAATCTAGACTGCAAGGTCATCCAGCAACTGAAGAAGGTTTGCCTGGCATTCGTATCGCTTCAGGTTCGTTAGGACAAGGATTGTCTGTTTCCGTTGGAATTGCGCAGTCCAAAAAACTAAACAAAGATGCCCATAACGTATATGTTTTAATGGGCGATGGCGAATTGCAAGAAGGCCAGAACTGGGAAGCCATAATGTATGCAGGTCATAATAAGGTAGACAACCTTATCGCTACCGTTGATTTTAACAAAGCACAGATAGACGGATCTACAACCGACATCATGGGTTTCCACGAGCTAAATTCCAAATTCGAATCCTTCGGGTGGGATGTAATGGAAATGGACGGAAACGACGTAGAATCAGTAAACGCAGGCCTTGAAGAAGCAAAAACCAGAAGCGGAAATGGTAAGCCAGTGGTGATCATCATGAAAACAGAAATGGGCAACGGAGTTGACTTCATGATGGGCTCTCATAAGTGGCACGGTATCCCACCAAACGATGAGCAATTAGCCTCCGCTTTAGACCAGAATATCTCAACTATCGGCGATTATTAGTTGATGTAGCACACTATTTGATGTCTCTCTTAGGTTATAAGCAATATATGAAACATGTTATTTTAATATGTTTTGCTGTGCTCCTAAGTGTAAAGGGCATTGGTCAAACATCAGAACCACAAACTCGAATATTATTCTTGTTTGACGCATCTTTTAGTATGACGAATAAGATGGGTCGCAATGATTCGAGGATGAAAGTAGCTAAAAAGTTACTGGGCAGAATGGTTGATAGTCTTGAAAAAATTGATGGATTAGAAATTGCATTGCGCGTTTATGGTCATCAGTACACAACCAAAGATTACAACTGTAAAGACACAAAACTAGAGGTAGGATTTAGCCCTAACAATCACGAACAAATAAAAAGTCGGCTTAACGAGATTAAACCAAGTGGCACCACACTTATTGCCTACTCCCTCGAACAAGCTGCCTACGACTTTCCTGTTAACAGCAATTCTCGAAACATTGTAATTCTTATTACAGATGGCATTGAAGAGTGCAATGGCGACCCTTGTGCCGTTTCACAAGCCTTACAGAAACAAGGTGTTTTACTCAAGCCCTTTATTATTGGTGTTGGTTTAAACGAGGATTTCAGAAAACAGTTTGACTGCGTCGGTAAATATTTCGAAGCCACAACAGAAGCTGAGTTTAAAGAAACACTGGCCATTGTTGTATCTCAGGCATTAAGCAATACAACCATTACGGTTAACTTAAACAATACCGATGGACAGCCATTGGAAACGAACGTGAATATGTCGTTCGTTGATGCTTATTCTGGAAAGTTTATAGCCAATTATGTACACACGATGAATCGGAAAGGCTTCCCAGACACTTTATATATTGACCCGATTTACGACTACGACATTATCATTCATACCATTCCACCTCTGGTAAAAAAACAAGTCTCAGTACCTGCTGGCAAGCATACAACAGTCGACTTTGATGCACCACAAGGCAATTTGGAATTAAATGTTGGAGGTGTTTCAGGTTATAAAAATTTACAAGCCCTAATATACAAACCCGGCACCAAGCAGATTGTACATGTACAGTCGTTCAACACGAAGGAGCCATATATTACAGGAAAGTATGACATTGAAATCCTCAGTTTGCCAAGGGTTTTCAAAAACGACATTCCAATTGTTCAATCCAAAAAGACAAATCTTAGGATTCCTCAACCCGGCAGTGTTAACCTAATTACCAAAACACGGTATTGGGGCGATATCTACCAAATAAAAGGCGATTCTAGTGAATGGGTATGCAATATAGACCTCGACGGAAATAGCCGTTTCATCGCTATGCAACCAGGAAGTTATGTGCTCGTATTGCGTGGCAAAACAGATACAAATATTGAGAACTCTAAAGAAGAGAAGTTCATAATAAATTCAGGAAAGGTAACAAACATCAAAATTTAGTAATCAATGGTCAACACTGAAGTTTTAGAAAAAAAAGACACCCGCTCAGGATTCGGCGCAGGACTGCTCGAATTAGGCAAAACAAACCCTGAAGTTGTAGCACTTTGTGCCGACTTAACTGGGTCACTCAAGATGAATGCATTTGAGGATGAATTTCCAGAGCGATTTTTTCAGGCTGGCATCGCCGAAGCCAATATGATTGGCATGGCTGCAGGTTTAGCCACAGGAGGCAAAATACCGTTTACTGGAACCTTTGCTAACTTTTCCACCGGACGTGTTTACGATCAGATACGACAATCGGTAGCGTACTCCGAAAAAAATGTAAAAATATGTGCTTCACACGCGGGTCTTACCTTAGGCGAAGATGGAGCAACCCATCAAATATTGGAGGACATTGGATTAATGAAAATGTTACCCAATATGGTGGTAATAAACCCTTGCGATTACAACCAGACTAAGGCTGCGACCATTGCCATAGCTGAACATCACGGACCATGTTACCTTCGATTTGGTCGTCCAAAGTGGCCAGTTTTTACCGACCCAAATCAAAAGTTTGAAATAGGAAAAGCATGGACGATTCAAGAAGGAACTGATGTTACTATTTTTGCAACCGGCCATTTGGTTTGGAAAGCAATGGAAGCTGCAAACGAATTAGAACAACAAGGCCTATCTGTAGAATTGATAAACATTCATACAATTAAACCCCTTGACGATGCTGCGATATTAAAATCTGCTGCAAAAACAGGATGTGTTGTTACTGCAGAAGAACACCAGATGAATGGTGGATTAGGTGACTCTGTATGCCAATTGTTGGCGCGCAACACCCCTACCCCAGTTGAAATGGTAGCCGTTAACGACCAGTTTGGCGAAAGTGGCAAACCTGAACAACTATTAGACAAATATGGTTTAGGTACAGTCGACATTGTAAATGCTGTTCAAAAAGTGATTACACGTAAAAATGGATAACAGACAGACACCAATTGAAGCGATTTGGGATAACCGTGAGTTACTCAAGGAGGAATCAAGCAAAGAATTAATCCGCACCGTTATTGCCGACTTAGATTCAGGTAAACTTAGGTGTGCCTCACCCTCTGCAGACGGCTGGGTAGTGAATGACTGGGTTAAGAAAGCTGTAATACTATACTTCCCTATCCAAAAAATGGAAGTAAGTCATGCAGGACCAATGGAGTTCCATGACAAAATGGAGCTAAAGAAAAATTATAAAGAACTTGGCATACGCGTAGTACCACATGCCGTATCGCGCTATGGTAGCTACATTGCACCTGGTGTTGTTTTGATGCCCAGTTATGTAAATATTGGCGCGTTTGTTGATTCAGGATCGATGGTTGATACATGGGCAACTGTGGGTAGCTGTGCACAAATCGGAAAAAACGTACACCTTTCGGGTGGCGTTGGTATCGGTGGAGTGTTAGAACCCGTACAAGCTGCTCCTGTCATCATTGAAGACAACTGTTTTATCGGTTCAAGATCTATTATCGTAGAAGGTGTTCATGTTGGGTCAGAGGCTGTAATTGGAGCGGGTGTAACGCTAACCATGTCGACAAAGATCATTGACGTGAGTGGCGAAGAGCCTAAAGAATACAATGGTTATGTACCACCACGTTCTGTTGTAATCCCTGGCATGCGAACAAAGAAGTTTCCAGCAGGAGAATATCAAGTACCAGTGGCTTTGATTATTGGTCAGCGAAAAGCTAGTACCGACAAAAAAACGAGTTTAAACTCTGCACTGAGGGAGTTTGATGTGGCGGTTTAATAATTAATAATTTTAAGTTATTAATCATTAATTATTAAGGGCTTGCTGCAGTCTAGCGTCATGCAAGTAATTCGCAATAAATTCAGCCCTCGAGTATGTATGGGCCAGCTTTCCCCAAATTGATAATCATTATTCGTTAATCAATAATCGTTCATTGTTAATTAATATTGCGCCATGCGAATTGGCTATGATGCAAAACGGTATTTTCACAACCGAACTGGATTAGGAAACTACTCCCGAACGTTGGTGAACGGCATGATGGCTCAGTATCCTGCGCACGAGTACAGCCTATTTGACAAAAAAGCACCCAAACACATTGACCTACCTGCACAAATCGTTTCAAAACGCAATACGGCTTTATTTTGGCGTCAATTTGGTATTTCGAAAGACATCAATAATAAAGGCCTAGATGTTTACCACGGATTGAGTGCTGAATTGCCTTACTCCAGACCCAAAAAGGCAAAGCTTGTAGTTACGATTCATGATTTGATATTCAAGAAATTCCCTGAGTATTACAAAACTGTAGACCGCTTAATTTATGCGCATAAAACGGAAAACGCACTTAGAAGTGCAGATGTCGTTATAGCTACCAGCAAACAAACCAAGGCAGATTTACAAAACATGATGCCAGATGACGAAATACCCATTGAGGTGATTTATCAAGATTGTGACCCTATATTCTATGCGCATCACGGCGAATCTGGATTGGCCAAGGTGGTAAAAAAATATGGACTACCGGAAACCTATATCTTGATGGTAAGTAAATTCGAAAAACGCAAGAATCATCTTAATGTGTTAAAAGCTATACTCTCGTTACCCAATGATTCGATTCCTGTGGTTATGGCAGGCAAAAAAGGAGACACGTACGACGAAGTTCAAGCGTTTATCGCATCAAACAAACTGACATCAAGAGTTACGTTAATCGAAGACGTGCCTACCCAGGATTTGCCGAAATTATACAGTTGCGCAACTGCAACGATATTTCCTAGTTTGTATGAAGGGTTTGGGATTCCTGTTTTAGAAAGCCTTGTTTCGGGCACCCCGGTTATTACCAGTGCGAATAGTTGTATGGAAGAAATTGCAGGTGATGCCGCATTGTATTTTAACCCAGAAGACCCTGAAAGCATTGCTTATTCTATCAAACAAATTGAAGACACAATGACACTTGACGGTCTAAATCTCTACATACCTAAACGTATAGAGCCATTTAGTGACACCAATATTTTAGTTCAACATAATTCATTATATATGCGCTTATGCTCGAAGTAGGTCAATATCACACCTTAACCGTTTTAAGAGACACCAGTGTTGGAATGTTTCTGGGTGATTTAAAAGGAAACGAAATATTGTTACCCTTAAAATACATCCCTAAAGGACTAGCCATAGACGATAGCATTGAGGTTTTTGTTTACAAAGACTCTGAGGATCGACCTATTGCCACAACACTTAAACCATTAGCCTTGCCAGGTGAATTTGCTGTATTAATGGTCAATGACGTGTCTAGCTTTGGTGCATTTTTAGAAATGGGTCTTGAAAAAGAATTACTGGTACCTTACAAAGAACAAAACCAAAATCTAACACGAGGTAAGAAGGTTCTGGTTTATGTTTATTTGGATGAACTTACCAATAGATTAGTGGCGTCGTGCAAAACCAACAAGTTTGTTGAAAGAAACGACATCGTGTTGGAAGTCAATGAAGAAGTCAGTGTACTTATTGGTCCACGGACCGATATGGGCACAAACGTAATCATCAACAATACGTACGCGGGTCTTTTGTATGACAATGAAGTTTTTAAGAAGTTACATCTTGGGGATAAAACAACCGGGTATATTCACAAACTTCGGGAAGACGGCAAGATTGATGTTAGACTTCAACCAGCTGGGTTTGAAAACATCGACGCTTTTGAGCAACAACTCCTTGATGCAATTAACAAACATGATGGCAAACTGCCTATTGGAGATAAATCTCCACCCGAGAAAATATATGAAATCGCGGGCATGAGTAAAAAGAATTTCAAAAAAGCTGCAGGTGGTTTGTATCGCAAAAGAATAATCACCATGTCACCACAGGAGTTGGAATTAGTTAAAAACTAACATATAATTATTCTGGTTTTTGTTAGATTGCGTGTAGATGCAGTTGAACCAGATCATACGGGTAATTATATGCTTGATAGCCGTATTAGTCGTTAATCCGACGTTCGGACAATCGGTCAAAAATCAAAAAGTTATTAATCTCCACGCAGGATCTAGTCTCGTTGGCGGTGCCATTGATTTGATTGTTGGCTCTGGAGAAGAGATTGATACGGACACTACAAACAACTTTGTTGAAATTAACAATTCCTCCGTTTCTGGTGGGCGCGCTTTGCTAGTTGGATTTGACTACGGATTGTCATCTCGCTGGAGCCTTGGAGGCTTTTTTTCTACTCAAAGACGGCACGGCACAACGGAGTTTAGCTATGAAGATGCTTCTAGTGTTATTCAAACAGAAACTATCAAATTCAATTTAAGAAGAAATAGTATTGGATTTACCCCTAAGGTGCATTATGGTAATAGAGATCGTATTGATTTGTACTCTGGTGTGCGCATGGGTTGGTTATTTTGGGTGAACAGCATAGAATCGACTTCTGGGAAATTCGATTTGTTCGATGACATGATTACCTCTAGACCTTTCTTCGGGTTAACTGCCTTTGGGGCTCGTGTTTACCCAACAGACAACATTGGTTTAAATTTCGAATTAAATTTAGGTGCTCCAAACATCATTGGACTCGGCGCTGTTATCAAACTTCCTTAAGGTCTATTTCGTCCTTTTATTTCAGGCTTTTACAGTCGTGTCAGAACAACGACATTCTAATGACGTGAATCTTACAACCTTTATAACATACGTGCGTTTATAGAACAACTGCTTGCAATAGCAGGTACAAAACAAGTTTAATAGTGGTAAATTAAATTTTAGTTTTAGTTTTTGGTTACGAAAGGGGAATCTTAGGGTTCCCTTTTTGTTTTGGATACGCCCTCAGTTTAATTTGTATTCTTTCTAAATAAATGCCCCTACATAGCTGGGGAAAACAATTGCTTTATTCTTTTTAAAAACCCCTTATTTTTGCCAAAATTTCAGGGAAGGCAAAGGATATACAGATGTCTTCACAACTCCCTGAAAATAAGAGGTTAATGAAAAACTTTTCATCAAAAAGTATGCGATTACAGTTTCTTAAAACGAGTGCTTTTGCATTTTTACTCGTTCTATCTTCTCTGCAAGGATTTGCAGCATTAAAAATTGAAACAAGTGCCACCGGACTTCCTGTATCGGAAGAAACAATTAAATCTGGGGAGGCTTTGTTCAAATCCAAGTGTCAATCTTGTCACCAGTTAGACCGACGTACGACCGGCCCTGCCTTAACAGGTGTTACGGAAAGACGTGAAATGGATTGGTTGATTCAATGGATTAGAAACAACAACGAACTGCGTCAATCAGGCGATGCTGATGCGATTGCTATTTACAACGAATACAATGGTACTGCCATGAACGTATTTGCTGATTTAAGCGACGATCAAATCAAGTCCATTTTAATGTATACCGAAAATGGCCCCTTAGCAGCTCCCGTTGTAAAGTCAGATGGCGCTGAACAGAAATTAGACGAAGGTTTGTTTAACAGGACCAACTGGGTTCTATTCTTTTTATCGATACTTGTTTTTGTGGTGATTATTCTAATCATTAAAACCATTGATATCGTAGGAAAGTTAACAGGAAAAGAAGTTATTCCTTGGAATAACATCAACGCCGGTTTAATGCTAGCATTCTTGATCGTAGGAATGATTGCAGGATTATATGAACTATCAATCCATAGCAAGTATTTGTTATTGTCTAATGCATCTTCAGCGCATGGTGGAGAACTAGACAGAATGATGAAGATTACATTCATCATCACTGGGTTTGTATTTTTTGTTACTCAAATCGTATTGTTCACGTTTGCGTTCAAGTACAGAGCCAAAAAAGGTGTTAAAGCATTACACTATCCGCACAACGATAGATTAGAAATTATCTGGACTGCAATCCCTGCGGTTGTTTTAACCATATTGGTTTTAGGTGGATTGAAAGCATGGAACCACATCAACGAAAAGCCTGCAGAAGGAACAGCTCAGATTGAAGTGTTTGCGCAACAATTTGGATGGCAAGTACGCTACCCAGGTGCTGATGGCAAGTTGGGTAACTCCAGTCACAACTTAATTTCAGAAAAGTCTAATCCATTAGGTGTAGCCATTCCTTATAAAGCAAAAGAAATCTTAACTGAGTTAGAATCAGACTTAAAATACTACGAGGAAGCCAAAGCAGGATTACCTGAAAAACTTGGAGATTTAAAATCTACTTTAGGTGGGCGTGTTGGTAAGGATCTCAAAAATCACCTTAAACTCATTGAAGAGATTGAGTCGGGCAAAGAAGAATCTTTCTATGACCTACAATTAAGAAGACGTAACACGCAAATCAAACGAATCAAATTATCATTATCAGGAGATGCACCATTGTATACAGCAGCTGCTAAAGACGATATCATTTCAGATGAGATTCATTTGGTAGTAAACGAGCCTGTTACATTCAAGTTGCGCTCAAGAGACGTAATACACAGTGCATTAATGAAAGAGTTTAGAGCTCAAATGAACGTTGTACCTGGCATCCCTACACAATTCACTTTCACCCCGATTACTACAACAAAGGGACGTAGAGATGAATTAAACAACCAAGAATTTGACTATCACGTTATCTGTAACAAAATATGTGGAAACTCTCACTTCAACATGAAAATCAAAATTGTTGTTGAAACACAAGCAGAGTATGATAAGTGGATGGCAGATCAGAAAGCAACTTTTGCTCAAGAGGATGCTGAAGAAGCACCAGCCGAAGCACCTGCTGCTGAGGAAACAACTGAACCAACCGAAAACAGTGGCGAAGTAGCCATGAACTAATTGAATTAAAATTTTAAAGAACGATACGAAGATGAGTAACGATCACGGACATCACAAAGAAACCTTCATTTCGAAGTACGTATTTAGTATGGATCACAAGATGATATCCAAACAATTCCTAATTACAGGAATTATCATGGGTGTTATGGGTGTGGCCATGTCAATATTGTTTCGATTGCAACTTGCATGGCCAGACACGAGTTTTCCAATTTTAAACTGGCTGTTTGGTGACCAATGGGCACCAGAAGGACGTTTAGATTCTGGATTTTACATGGGATTGGTAACCATTCACGGTACCATCATGGTATTCTATGTGCTTACCGCCGGATTAAGTGGAACTTTTTCGAACCTATTGATACCATTACAAGTTGGCGCGCGTGATATGGCATCGCCTTTTATGAATATGCTTTCGTACTGGTTCTTCTTCCTTTCAAGTGTGGTGCTAATGAGTAGCATGTTTGTTTCTACCGGACCTGCATCTGGTGGTTGGACGATTTACCCTCCTTTAAGTGCATTGGCCAAAGCCATGCCTGGTTCTGGATTAGGTATGACCTTGTGGCTTATTGCCATTATATTATTCATTGTGTCCGCCCTGTTAGGTGGTATTAACTATATCTCAACTGTTCTTAACATGAGAACCAAAGGCATGTCGATGAACAGAATGCCACTTACCATTTGGGCATTCTTGTTGACAGCTATCTTAGGGTTATTATCCTTCCCAGTATTACTTGGTGGTGGATTATTGCTCATGTTTGATCGACTGGCAGGAACAAGTTTCTATTTATCAGACATCTTCTTAGGTGGAGGAATTGGTGCACTTGAACAATCAGGTGGTAGCCCAATTCTTTTCCAGCACTTGTTCTGGTTCTTAGGGCACCCGGAGGTTTACATTATCATTATGCCAGCCTTGGGTATTACCTCTGAAGTAATCGCCGTCAATTCGCGTAAGCCTATTTTTGGTTACACCGCGATGGTTATTTCCTTAATTGGTATTGCAGTACTATCATTTTTAGTTTGGGGTCACCACATGTTTATTACAGGAATGAACCCTTTCTTAGGAACTGTATTCCTTATCATGACTTTAATAATTGCCGTTCCATCTGCTGTAAAAACGTTCAACTATCTAGCTACTTTATGGAAAGGTAGTATTCGATTTACAAACGGGATGATGTTTGCCATTGGTTTGGTATCCTTTTTCATTACGGGTGGATTAACTGGACTATTTCTTGGCAACGCGGCATTGGATATTTCTTTACACGACACCTACTTCGTTGTAGCTCACTTCCACTTAGTAATGGGTAGTTCGGCTATCTTCGGTATGATGGCTGGTATTTACCATTGGTTCCCTAGAATGTTTGGTAGAACCATGAACAAGACCTTAGGTTACATTCACTTTTGGTTAACATTTATCTCTGCCTATATGGTATTCTTCCCAATGCACTTCCAAGGTTTGGCTGGTGTACCAAGAAGATATTACACCTTTGACATACTTCCTGAATTTGCTCCGTGGTTAGACGTAAACGTCTTTATTACGTTGGCGGCCATTCTAGGTGGTGTTGCTCAAATCATATTCTTATGGAACTTCTTCTCAAGCATTTTTGCTGGCGAAAAATCAAGCCAAAATCCTTGGGGCGCTAATACGCTTGAATGGACATCTCCTGTAGAACACATCCATGGCAACTGGCCTGGAGAAATCCCAACAGTTTATCGTTGGCCTTACGACTACAGTTTACCAGATTCTGAAAGCGACTTCATCCCACAAAATGTGCCAGACGAAGGGCATAGCGAAGAAATTCATGTGACACCGGTTAATCCTGTGTCATCAGATGCAAAAAAAGAACCTGAAGAAAGTAACGCAATGTTCTTTACGATGGTTAAAAACTGGTTCGGATTAGGTAGAGCTTAAATTGTTCAAACCTCAATTCTTTAATCGGTTTTGTGGCCTGTCGATAATCGGCATAATCCTCCTGTTTTTTTTGGGCGGATTGGTCAGAATAACTGGTTCAGGAATGGGTTGTCCTGATTGGCCAAAGTGTTTTGGAACTTGGGTTCCACCCACTTCGGTTGATCAACTACCTGAGAACTACGAAGAAGAATATATAGTTAAACGAAAAGTAAAGATTGCTCACTTGGCAGACGTACTCGTAAATTTGGGAATGACGAATAAGGCAGAGGTGCTTTTATCCACCACTAAGGAGGATTATGCCACCGAACCCTTTAATGTCCGCAAAACATATACAGAATATGTTAACCGACTATGGGGTGCCCTAACAGGTATATTCACTTTACTAACAGTGATATCATCATTTCAATTTCGCAATACGCATATCGCATTGTTTTGGTATAGTTTCTTTGGAACCTTGTTTGTTGTATTAAATGGCTGGCTGGGCTCTGTAGTTGTGGATACCGATCTACTTGGTGGTGTCGTTTCGCTGCATTTCGTTCTTGCCTTTATTTCGTTAACATTTTTCATGATTGCCTATTATAAGGGTAAAGGGAAAGAAGGGACATCAAACAAATTAATTAAAGGATTGGTTGTATTAGGACTCTTATTGAGTACCGCACAATTGCTAACGGGCACTAACGTCAGAGAAGGTATAGACAGATTTGGTAATGCCGGGGTTAAAATTGGCCTAGGTAATTTTGAGCTTTTAGGTACCGCCTTTAACGTTCATAGAATATTAGCTTTGGTTACTGGAGCTATCCTGATATTCCTTTTTATTCAAAACAAAAACAAAACTGCTCGCCCTAAAACGGGGATGATTATTTTGGTAACAACCATTTTTGTAGTTCTTCAAGCACTTACAGGAATCCTAAACATCCGTTTTGATTTTCCTGCCATTGCACAACTATTACATGTAATCTTAGGAAGTTTGACACTTGTGTCTTTCATATATTTAACGATCCAAGAATTTAAATCTAATCGTGTTACGCATGTCTACTAAAACAGCAACGTCCATATTGCCAATATCGCTGACAGCTAAACTGCAGGATTATCATCAGTTGGCTAAAACAAGACTAACCATAACGGTTGTGCTTTCTGCTGTATTTGGTTTTTTGATTGCAGCGAATGGTGCAACTAACTATGCTGACATTTTTGCACTGATATTTGGTGGTTTCTTTGTTGTCGCTTCATCAAATGGACTGAATCAAATAATCGAAAAAGACTTTGATAAACTAATGATGCGTACAAACAACCGACCGGTAGCCACCAATCGGATGTCTGTAAAAGAGGCAGCAATATTCTGCACCATTAGTGGCGTATTAGGTGTTTTTATCTTAGGTCAATACCTCAACCAAATGAGTGGATGGTTAGGCCTATTTGCCTTATTAAGTTATGCCTTCCTTTACACGCCTCTAAAACGAATTAGTCCAATAGCTGTTTTTGTTGGAGCATTTCCAGGTGCTATTCCACCATTACTGGGATGGGTTGCCGCAACAGGTACATTGTCTTGGGGCGGTTGGGCACTTTTTGCCATCCAATTTATTTGGCAATTCCCTCATTTTTGGGCCATTGCATGGGTACTAGACGAAGATTACCAACGTGCTGGTTATAGACTCCTTCCTTCCAAAACAGGAAAAGACAAAAAATCAACGGCATTAACCATCTGGTACATTGCCTTACTAATCCCCTTAAGTGTTGTCCCTTATTTGTTGGGTATAACGGGATGGGTATCAGTGATTATCGCTGTTGCAGCTGGATTGGTATTCTTAACGCAAGGAATTAAATTTCATAAATCGCCTACAACAAAAGAAGCAAAACGCTTAATGTTCTATTCGATTATATATAACCCTTTGGTATTATTGGCATTTGTAATTGACAAAATATGATTGGGGCAGCACAAATGGAAGACTATAACAACAACGGAAAAATGCACCCAAAGAAATTCTCTTTGGTGTTACTAATAGTTGGTATGACCATGTTATTTCTGGGCTTAACTAGTGCTTTTTTAGTACGTGAAGCCGAAGGTAATTGGTTGCATTTTAGCTTACCACCTCAGTTTGTAGGTAGCACAATTGCCGTTATTATTAGTTCGTTGTCTATGTATTTTGCCTATTACTCTGCAAAAAGAGACAACCTTAAAAGTGTTACAGCTGGTATGGCAGTGACGCTTGTTGCCGGTTTGAGTTTCGTTTACTTCCAATACCTTGGATTTAACGATATGGCAGATAGAGGCATTTACTTTTCACCTGCTAACGGAAGTGCTGGTGGATTAGTGAGTGGTTCATTCGTCATTATGTTTATTGCCTTACACTTGCTGCATTTGTTGGGTGGTATCATATTCGTAACCGTCGTTTTAGTAAAGAGTTTAATTTTAAAAGTTCATAAGAAAAATACGTTGTCGATTAGTATGTGCAACACATACTGGCACTTCGTGGGCGTCTTATGGATATATTTATACCTGTTTTTAAATTTTGCACCGCAACTTTAGATTATTATGTCAAATAACGCAGTAAGCACAACGTCCACATGGGCTGGAGGAAAATCACCATTTAAAGTAAGCTACGGAAAGCTTATGATGTGGTTCTTCCTACTTTCTGATGCATTCACCTTTTCTTCCTTGTTGGTTGGATACGCCACAGTGAGATTCTCATTTCCTCAAGCGAATGAAACACAAATGGCAGAGCTGAGAAAAGAAATGCCTTTTGGTACTGATGTTCACGAAATGTTTCATGCCAACCCAGATGGGTTTGTTGGCGCAATGAATGACCGAGGAATTTTTGCTGAAACACAATGGCCAGCTCCTGAGTTGGTATTTAATCACTTCCCTGGTCACCATTTACATTGGCCGCTGATGTTTGTGAGTTTAATGACTTTCATACTTATTATGAGTAGTGTCACCATGGTGCTTGCCGTTGAGGCGGGCCAAAGGATGGAGCGGAAAAAAGTAGAAATTTTTATGCTGCTAACCATTATTGGGGGACTGATGTTCCTTGGCTGCCAAGCTTGGGAGTGGACTAAGTTTATAGGCGAAGGTGCTAAACTGTATACCAACCCATTTGGGCCGGTAACTTTTGCAGCACTGTTCTTCTTAGTTACAGGTTTCCACGGATTCCACGTATTGAGTGGTGTTGTGATAAACTTTATCATTTATTTAAACGTGCTTAGAGGCACCTACGAAGAACGCGGCCATTACGAAATGGTTGAAAAAGTAGGGCTGTATTGGCACTTTGTAGACCTTGTTTGGGTATTCGTATTTACCTTCTTTTACCTTATATAGTAACCTTTAAATCGTATCATATCATGAGTAATCATAAAACACCAGTAGACATACACGACGAAGTAAATTACGATCCAACAGTTTGGGTACCAAAAGCACATTCGCATGGTACTAAAGGGTTATGGAAAACGTTTTGGATTCTTTTGTTTCTTACAGTCGCTGATATAGGCCTGTACTTCACATTGGATCCTGGAATTTTCAGAAACGGCATTTTCATCTTTTTAGGTGTAGTTAAAGCTGCCTTTATTGTTTATAGCTTTATGCACTTAACATTTGAACACAAAGGGCTTAAAAAATCGATTGTATTACCAATGATTTTTGTGATTTACCTAATTGTGTTAATGTTATCTGAAGCCTATTACTGGCTTGATCTAAACTGGTTATAATGGACAAGCAAAAGCGCGGTCGCATTGCGCTCGCTTTATTTGTACTAATACCTATAGGCCTTTACTTTCTGTGGAGTAAAGCCAAGGAAACCTTCATTCCCCTAGATTATATGGGGTCATACTATGCCGATACGACTTTGTTGGCTGACAAAGCACTTATTGATTCAACACTAGGTGATAACTACTATGTTACTGGAGATAGTATCATGGAGATATGGACAATTCGAGATTTTGAGTTAGTAGACCAAACAGGCTCTCCAATTTCTTTAAAAACTTTTGAAGACAAGATTATTGTTGCCAACTTCTTTTATGCAACATGTCCTGAGCTTTGCCCTCGAATGAATAATAACCTCCGGTTGGCTGTGGAAGCTTTTAAGCATAACCCTGATGTGGTTTTCCTATCACATACCGTACACCCAGAACATGACTCCGTTCCAGTGCTGGCGACTTATGCAAAAAAATATAACTATGCCAACGACAAGTGGTACTTTGCCACGGGTTTTAAGCATGAAATATATGACTTAGCCGTAAATCATTACCATGCCGCGGCACCAAGCCCCGACGGCAAGTACGATTTTATTCATAGCACAATGGCCTTTTTGGTAGATAAAAACTTGAGAGTTCGGGGCTATTTTGAATCCAGAAATAATCCAAAATTTGCGACTGAAGTAAAAAACGGCATAAAAGGTCTTCAAGCTGAATATGCCCAAAATCAGAATAAAAACAATGATTAAAAACGACAAACTCTTTTATAGACTTGCCTTGGCTGTTTCTGCAGTCGTATTCTTGTTGGTAATTGCCTTGAACAAAAGGCTCATCGAACCACCATCTGAATTTCCGAACATCATTTACAAGTTTCCGATGTTCAATGCCATTATCAATGGGACATGTTCCATATTACTACTACTTAGCCTAAGAGCGATCAAACAGAAAAAGATTGCTGTACATAAAAATCTGAACATTACCACCTTCCTGTTATCGGCCGTATTTCTGATGCTCTATGTGGTCTACCACTTCTTTGTTACGCATACAACGTTTGGTGGCGAGGGTGTACTAAAAACCATTTATCTTGTAATTCTTGGACTGCACATTGTTCTTGCTGCACTTGTACTTCCACTCATTTTGATTGCGTTCTATTTTGGTTTGAATAATAAAATTGATAAACATAAACGCATCGTACGATTTGCCTATCCGATATGGTTATTCGTTACTATATCAGGGGTAATAGTATACTTGATGATTAGCCCTTATTATCAATATCCGTTGTAAAATGAAATCTAAGTTTCAATTCCTACTACAACGTCTATTAGGCCTTCAAACTTATCTCAATATATTTTCGTGGTATAAAATTAAAACGCTTCATCGAGATCAAGGAGAAAACGACTTTTTCCATTTTATTGATATGATTCCGTCGGGCACTAATGTGTTAGATATAGGAGCCAACATTGGTATCATGTCTTACTATCTGTCTAAACGCGTTTCAACAGGCAAGGTATACGCCTTCGAACCTATGCCTCAAAACCTTGCTACTTTACAATGGATTAAAAAGAAATTCCGTCTCGACAACGTTTCTATTTCTGATGTCGCACTAGGGAATGAGGACGGTACGATTGAAATGGTTATGCCTGTAATCGATAACGTTAAAAAGCAAGGCTTAAGCCATGTGATATCTGACGATATAAAAGACTTTAATGAAGGCGAAACTTTTACTACGACCATAACCAAACTCGACAACGTGGACTATTTGAAAGACATCAGGTTGTCGGCCATTAAGATTGACGTAGAAAACTTTGAATACCATGTATTTTTAGGCGCCGAGGCACTTATTAAAACCAACATGCCTATTGTTTATTGTGAACTTTGGGACAATGAAAATCGTTACAAGTGTTTTGATTTGTTGAAATCCTTCGGTTATCAAATTATGTTCAAGCAAGGAAGTCAACTTATTCCTTTTGATGCGAACAATCATAAAACTCAGAACTTCTTCTTTATTCCTGAATAACTATCTTTGTTGTATGCAAAACGCAATTCGAAAAGTCGCCTTAATTACACTTGTCATTATCATGGCTGGTATCTTTAGCGAAGTCTATGCACAATGCCCTATGTGCCGAAGTGCGGTAGAATCTGCAATGCAAAATGAAGACAACACTGTAGGCGTTGGATTAAATAAAGGCATACTTTATTTGTTGGCCTCGCCATACCTAATCGTTGCCTTTGTAGGTGGATTGTGGTACCGCAAAAATCGAAAAGCAAAGAATGGCTAAAACTTCTGGTGTACAAGCATTCTTAACTGGCCGTTGTCCGCAATGCAGAAGTGGTCAGATATTCAAAGGCAGTTTATTTAGTAAGCATTTTAAAGACGTTCATACGCATTGCACCCATTGTAATGTAAAGTACGAGCAAGAACCTGGATTCTTTTGGGGTGCCATGTACTTTAGTTACGCATTGATTGTGGGCTTACTGATATTCTTATCTGTAATTATGTTTACGATTTATGATGATCCATCGTTGTTCCTACTGAGCTCTGTTATCATTGGAATTGCCGTTCCATTAACACCAGTCACGATGCGCATATCTCGGTTATTACTTATCTTTTTAGCTGCACCGTACCGTAAGTTCAGACCAGAATTACACGCGTAATGCGTGTTAGACTGTGTGCATTCTTCGCTTGTATTGCCTTTGTTACCTGCACACCAATCAAGGTTAAATCTCCATATGATACGCCTGGTACTTACCTGTATCTATCCCATCATTCAAACGGCCAAATCAGCATAAGTGTTCAACTAATTAAGTATAGACAGAATGGATTACTGCGCGCGTATTACCCAAACGGACAGCTAAAGTTTACCCAGTTTTGGGATTATGGTCACCGTATAGGAGACACAAGGTTTTACGATTCTTCAGGGCAATTACGACTGCATACAGAGAAGAAGTTTTCAATAGAGCAGGGATTACAGCGTCTTGGGGCTTATGAATACCTGAGGGACACTAATTATTTCCCTGACAATCAAGACTTGTATGACAAACTATCGAAGGAAAACATCACAGTGGTAGTTCCAGATGTCGTGGAAAAAATCGATTCATTACTTGAAATAACGTCGTACCCAACTTCAACCGCCGATGGTCGTCATTTGTTCTCCATCTCCACTCCGAATGTGCCATTCACCACAATCTCATTATCTACAAAAAATGGTGTTGTTCGTGCAGCGTCACCACTAGATTGTGGTTACCAACGAATTGACAAAGTATTTCGACGTTGTTTTGAATTAATTCCAAACGACTCCATATCCACAATGGCCGTCGACATTTCAGGTGTTATAAACCAACGCGTCATTGCGTTCAATACAAGACAAATTAAAGTTCAATAAAAAACTCCGACAACCTTTGGTTGACGGAGTTTACACTTTTTATACTAATACACAGTCTTAAGATTCTTCTGCTTTTGCAGCGACAGGTTCAGGATCACCTAACACTTTCGCTTTTACTTTGTCCTCAATTTCGTCCATTAATTCCGGATTATCAAGCAATAATTTTTTCACAGAGTCTCTCCCCTGCCCTAGCTTAGTTCCATTGTAGCTAAACCAGCTTCCACTTTTCTTCACAATTTCAGCCTCAACACCTAAGTCAAGTACTTCTCCTGCTTTTGAAACACCTTCTCCGTACATGATATCAAATTCAACTACTCGGAAAGGCGGTGCCACTTTGTTTTTAGCCACTTTTACTTTTACCCGGTTACCAACAATGTCAACCCCATCTTTTATTTGACCTATTCTGCGTATATCTAATCGAACAGAAGAGTAGAATTTTAACGCATTACCACCCGTGGTGGTTTCAGGATTTCCAAACATCACGCCTATCTTCTCTCGTAGTTGGTTAATAAAAATACAAATACAACCTGTTTTGCTGATCGTTCCTGTAAGCTTACGCAAAGCCTGAGACATCAAACGTGCTTGTAAGCCCATTTTCGAATCCCCCATGTCACCTTCCAATTCCGCTCGAGGAACCAATGCAGCAACAGAGTCAATAACGATGATATCAATCGCACCTGAACGAATCAAATTGTCAGCTATTTCTAAAGCTTGCTCCCCGTCGTCTGGTTGAGCTATTAATAACTCATCTGTATCTACGCCAATTTTTTCGGCATAAAACCTATCAAAAGCATGTTCCGCATCAACAAAGGCTGCAATCCCACCCTTTTTTTGTGCCTCAGCAACACAGTGCATGGCTAATGTCGTTTTACCCGATGCTTCTGGCCCATATATCTCAACAACTCGACCTTTTGGTAAACCACCAATGCCCAAGGCCATATCTAAGCCTAACGATCCAGTGGAAATTGAAGGAATATTAACAACGGAATCATCATCCATTTTCATAACAACACCCTTACCATACGATTTCTCTAACTTGTCAATGGTCAGTTTTAGTGCTTTTAACTTCTCTGCGTTTTCGTTCGCCATGTCTTTAATTTTTTTCGTAGTTCAAATATAAACCATGCGTAAACTGAACAAATCTCCTCCCACTTTTTGTTGATAAGTAAACTCCTAATGCAGCCTCGACCATACGTTAAGCACAAAAAACAACGTTAATGTGGAAATGTTCTACTTCGTAACACGTTGTGTTGATTTAATTTTGAGTGATTTATTTTATGGGTAAAAGAGCGCTTTTTCTATTGTTAACCTTCGGTTTCACTACCCAGGTTTACGTCTTTGGTCAAACAGATACGTCAACGACTATGTCGATTGACATCAAGTCGGATTACGAACCTAAGGTATCTGCTGCCAACAAGATTATCACAAAACCAGATATTCAACCGATTAAAAGTGAAAAACCAAGTTTTACTTACGATCTACCCAATTTTGCCTATTCGGTATTGCCTACCTATAGAGCCGCTAAAGCTATCGGAATTAAGTCTGAACGTGATGAGCCATTGTTTGGCAATTACTTTAAACTGGGGGGTGGCAATTACCTTACACCTTACGCCGAGTTAAGAATTCATAGCGTTAGAAATAAGAAATACAATTACGGTTTTTATGGTAAACACCTGTCTGCCAATGCCGGAAATCCCGAAAATGCAGATTTCAGTGACAACCATCTAGGTGTGGTTGGATCCAAAATGGGCAACAAAGGTGAACTCACTGGTAAACTTGATTATGAGCGTCATGTAGTTCACTTCTATGGGTATGACCCAGACAGTTTTACGTTTGAAAAACGTCAAATCAACCAAATTTTCAACGACTTTAATGGCCAAGTGCTCTACAACCGAGGGTACGACGAAAAACGTATTGGCACACAATTGGGATTTAATTTCTACACCTTCGGCACCCACGGAAACCGCAGAGAAAATGATTTTGAAGGTAGCTTCCGCTCAAAGTTCAAACTAGGACAGCGAAGAGAAATAGACGTAGATGGTAAAGTAGATTACACAAACATTATAGACAACGCCTCACCAGCTTATGCACGAACCTTCGTTCGCATACTTCCGTCTTATTCTTTCCGATACAAAAAAGTTGATTTAAGAATTGGCGCTAATGCTGTTGTAGCCGTTGATAGTGTTGGAGGAACTTTCAGGTTATTTCCTGATGTAGATATTGAGCACTTTTTAGTACCTAGAAAAGTAAGAGCATTTGCAGGCCTCAACGGCGATGTCAAGAAAAACAGTTTAAGACAGTTGTCTTATGTAAATCCATTTGTGAGCAACGACATTGAGATTCGAAATACAATTAACAGCTTTAATATTTTCGGTGGGTTAAAAGGTGTCTTGATTAAAAAGATTGATTACTTGCTAAAAGTACGTTACTCTATCGACAACGATTTACCACTCTTTCTAACAGATTCTATTGCAACAAGATCATTTGGTGTTGTGTATGACGATGTTCAAACGGTTGCCTTTACCACTGGCTTGGGGTATCGACTTGATGAGCGGTTTTTCATTCAATTCAATACGACCTTGTACAATTACAAGGCAAATGTGCAAGAACAAGCATGGCAGCTACCAGCCATAGATGCAGATTTAAATATGCGCTTCACGGTGGCTAAAAAATTGAATATGCGTGTTCAACTGTATGCCATAGGTGAGCGATTTCAGCGTGATATGTTTACCGAAACAAAACCAGTCGAAACCTTATCTCCATTTCTGGATGTAAACGTTATGGCAGACTACAGATACAAGAAAAACATCTCGTTCTTTTTGAACGTAAATAATATTTCAAATTCTAGGTACCAAAAATGGTATGCATATCCATCTTTTGGACTTAATTTGTTGGCAGGAATTACCTTTTCACTATAACTTGAAAGCAACGAATTAAATATATGGAGTTAATCGATTTAGTTTCCGAATTATTATATAACAAAAACTGTGTTATCATTCCCAACTTTGGTGGGTTTGTCGGGAATTTTAAGTCTACGGATTTTGATGAAAATCGATTGCTTGTTTCCCCTACTCGAAAGAGAGTTGCTTTTAACGAAAGCTTGATTGAAAATGATGGTTTCCTTATTCATGCCCTACAAAAGCGTAAAGGCATTTCTTACGAGCAAAGTGAAAAAGAAGTGGCGCTATTTGCTTCATTTCTTAAGGATAGACTTACGAAGTACAAAAACTACGAGTTTAAAAACCTAGGGTCGCTATATTTAAACAAAGAGGATAAACTAATCTTTGTGGCCTACGATGGTGCAAACTTTCACAAAAAAAGTTATGGGCTTTCAGACGTAAAAATTAAGCGACTGACAGACGCCAGTGCTACGATACTAAAGCCGACGATCACAGATCAAGACAAACCGAAGATTGTCCCCATCCAGGAAGCCCCTACAAAGAGCCGTTTTTATTTCCCTCAGATAGCAGCCTCTATGGCGATATTATCTTTGTTCGGCGTCATGTTATGGCAACTGCTGCGCACATCCGCAGACCACCCATTAGTTGAGAATACCGTAGAGAACACTTCCGATACCGAGTCTACCGCTTCCATCATACCAGATATTGATTTGACGGAAGACGCTACTGCAAGTGGTGATTCTGAACCAGAAATTGCGACCTCAATCAAATATGAGGATATTACAGATGAAGAAATTACGCCTTCACCTAAGCGTGATGTAGCACCGGTCAAAGAACCTGTGGTTGCAGAAACAAAGGTTACCGTTAAAGAGCCTATAAAACAGACGCTAAAGGAAGTAATTCCAACCATAGAGCAACCTGAAGTTAAAGCACCAATAGTAGAAACTATAAAAGAGAAAACTGAGATCAAGACAACATCAAACGACTTGAAACCGTTTAATCCTTTTACAGAAACTGTTTACTACATCGCTGTTGCAAAAAATTATACCGATAAGGTAGCCTCTCTTAAGAGAACCAAGTTAGAGAAGCGTGAATATGACGTATTTGAACTTGTAACACCTGATGCTAAAGTTTTATGCATCGAGAAGTTTATATCAAAAAAGAATGCGCAAGACTTTTTGAAACTGGTTAAACGATATGATGATCGTTATGCGTTCATATTTGAAAACGAAGAATAAATAATTGAAATAATAATATTTAGATAGATGAAATCAATTTTGTTGCAAGCACCTACTGTTGCCAGCGATACAACCGGCTTGGTTGTGGAAACAGAAAAGCAAATGAATGTACTTGATATTGCCTTAAACGGCGGTATTATGCTAATCCCAATCGTTATTCTTAGCATAATAGCCATATATCTATTGGTTGAACGATATCTTACCATTAAGAAAGCACGCGAATACGATCCTTTGTTTATGAAACGTATTAAAGACATGGTGCTTGAAGGCAACATCAAAGGTGCCCAAAGTTTATGTGAGGCAACGAATACACCAATAGCTAGAATGCTTGAAAAAGGATTGTCACGAATTGGAAAACCTTTACAAGACGTTCAGGTGGCAGTACAAAACGTTGGAAACCTTGAAGTCTCTAAGCTAGAGAAAGGAATGCCTTTATTAGCAACTATCTCTGGAGCTGCGCCAATGATTGGTTTCTTAGGAACGGTAACGGGTATGATCAAGACCTTCTATACACTATCTCAAAATGCAGACGGTATTCAAGTTGGATCTTTATCTGGTGGTATATACGAGGCGATGGTAACCACGGTTGGTGGTTTGATTGTCGGAATTATCGCATACATCAGTTATAACTCATTAACCTCGATGATTGACAAAGTGATTTACAGAATGGAGTCTACATCGATGGAATTTTTAGATATTTTACACGAACCTGCTTCGTAATACGTTACTAATGAAGAGGTTGTTATGAAATTAAAAAGAAGAAATAAGGTAGCTGCAGAATTTAATATGTCGTCTATGACGGATATTATCTTCTTGTTGCTCATCTTTTTTATCATTACTTCTAAGTTTACGCCTGAACCTATCTTAAAGGTTTTACTTCCCAAAGGGTCTAAAACCACTACAACAAAACAATTGATTAAGGTGGCGGTGAGTACAGACTTGGAATATTCAGTGGATGATCAAAAAGTTTCGTTTGACCGTTTACCTGGAGCACTAGATGCGGCATTAACCCAAAACCCAGGGGCAACTGTGTCTATATATGGCGATAAAAGGGTCAATTACGAGAAGGTAATGGATTTGGTATATATGGTCAATGAACTAGGTGGAAAACCTGTTTTAGCATTGAAGCCTGTGAAATAAAAACAACGTTATGGATTTAAGTCACGATCACGACCGCAAAGGATTAGTAGCAACCATACTCATCCACAGTATCATCTTTTTATTGATGCTGATTTGGATAATGGGCGAAGCTAAAGACATGGAAGAACCAGCAGGTGGCGTTGAGGTTAGCTTTGGCGACCCCGCAGCCGGAGGCGCGTCCGATATTTCTCAAGTGGCTAACACTACACCTACTGTTACACCTCCTTCCAACCCAACCCCATCCACCACACAAAACGATGATCCGGTTGTGACCAATGATGATTCTGAGCAGCCAGAAATGGATGAAAGTCAGAAACAAACTCAGCAAACAACGAAGACTGAGCCTACTAAAGAAACAACAAAAACACAAGAACCTACTATCTCCGAAGCTCAAAAAGCAATGGAGCGTTGGAAAAACAAAAAGGCAAATTCGAATAAAACGACCAGTACTGGCGATGGCGACAAGGATGGACCCAAAGGTGATCCTGGAGCTAAGCAAAAAGGCCCTGGTGGCAAATCATCCGGAACCATGGGTAATGTGAATTACAACTTAGACGGATTTGGCATTTCGAAGAATCCTAACATCGTGAATACGAGTCAAGATGATGGATCGGTTAAAGTAGCATTTTGTGTAGATAAAAACGGAAAGCTAATTCCGAGTTCATTACGGATTGCTGGAGGTACAGCCACAAGTAGCTATTTAAAAAAGCTAAGTAAAGACGCCATAAAGCGATTTGAGTTTTATCCATTTGGAAACCAAGCTGCTACAAATTGTGGAACCATTACATTCAACTACGCTTTACACTAATTTCTCTTGACTTACGCTCAAACACTTGAGTATTTATTTGCACAGCTCCCCATGTACCAAAGGGTTGGTGCTGCTGCCTATAAAAAAGACTTAACCAACACATTTAAGCTTTGTGAGGCGCTTGATAACCCCCAACATAAATTTAAATCGGTTCACATAGCAGGTACCAACGGCAAAGGCAGTGTTTCGCACATGCTTGCTTCCGTATTCCAACAAAATGGTTTTAAAACCGGATTGTACACCTCGCCACATTTAGTTGACTTTAGAGAACGTATACGGATAAATGGTGCATGTGTTTCGGAGGAAATTGTCATAGACTTCGTCACAAAGATTTCAAAGGCATTAGAAGACATCAAACCTTCTTTTTTTGAAATTACCGTTGCCATGGCACTTTATTATTTCGCAGAGCAACAAGTTGACATCGCCGTAATTGAAACTGGATTAGGCGGAAGACTAGATAGCACCAATGTAGTAACTCCTGAAGTAAGTATCATAACCAATATTGGTTTAGACCACACAGACATGTTAGGGGATACGCTTCCCTTAATTGCCACCGAGAAAGCCGGTATTATCAAAAATGACATTCCTGTCGTAATTGGTGAGCGGCACCCCGAAACGAATAACGTATTCGTTGATAAAGCAAACGAAACCAACTCAGTTATAACATTTGCAGAAGATATGGTTAAGCCTAATAAGATTTGGCAGACTGACTTGCTGGGGTATTATCAAGTGCAAAATGTGCGTACCGCAATGGCCGGATTGGTTGCGCTTAATAACATTGGTTGGGGGTTAGACATACAGAAATGTCGGAAAGGCATTAGAAACGTTGTTAAAAATACGGGTATACAAGGTCGATGGCAAATCATTCAAGACACTCCGAAAGTCATTTGCGATACAGGGCATAACACCGAAGGCATCGAAGAAATTGTGATGCAGCTTGAACAGGAAGACTGCGACCAACTGCACATTGTTTTTGGCCAGGTTCAAGGTAAAGACACAGCCAACGTATTACAATTGTTACCCCAAAATGCACAATACTATTTCTGCAAACCCAATATAGTAAGAGGCTTAGACAGCACTATACTGGCTAAATCGGCTACTGATGCTGGTTTAACTAGTGATGTGTTTGATAGTGTTATGACAGCCTATACCGCCGCACTTGTTGCCGCCTCCCCTGATGACGTCATCTTTGTTGGTGGAAGTACGTTTGTAGTCGCAGACCTTTTGGAGGGGTTGAAGGATTGAATGTCTGAATGTCTGAAGGATTGAAGGATTGGAATGAATGAATAGTTATTTTTCGCTTTTCACTTTTAATTATTCAATGAACACCTGCGTTATAGTCTTCCACTACTGAGACCGTCACCCACCCACATCATACACCCCGGATTGTTTTTGGGCCTCGCGCGCTTCACCTTGTCGGAAAATTCTGCACGATTCAATTCAACATCAAAAATTAAGAATTAAGAATTTCTAGACGCTTTGCGTCTAGAAAGTTCCTTCACAATAAGCGACATCTCACGACCTACTTGACCTGCTACAGAACTATTTTCTTGGGCTCGTCGGCCTAAATAGGGAAGTACAGCCTGAATTGGCCCATAAGGCAAATATTTGGCAACATTATATCCAGCCTGAGCTAAATTAAAGGAGATATTATCACTCATGCCATATAATTGTGCGAACCAGAAATGATGGTTTTTTCGGTCTACACCAGCTTTTTCCATAAGCTCGGTCAATAACCGAGCGCTATCTTCGTTGTGCGTACCGAGGCAAGTCGATACGATTGCCCTATTATCAAAACAGGCAATTAAGGCTGCGTCAAAATCTCGATCTGTGCTTTCTTTGTTTGGTTGAATAGGACTTTCATATCCCATTTCCGCAGCTCGCTCACGCTCTTTTTCCATATAAGCACCACGAACCAATTTATAACCTAGTTTAAAATTTTCGTTTTGCGCAATTTCAATCGTTGCGGTAAGATATTCTAGTCGATCGGTACGGTACATCTGAAGCGTATTGTAAATAACAACTTCTGTTTTATTGTGATTTCGCATCAAGTCGAGCACAATGTCATCAATTACGTCCTGTATCCATGTTTCTTCTGCGTCTATCAATAAACGAACGTGGTGTTCATTTGCATACGAGGCTATAGACTCTATTCGTGTTCTAATTCGTTCAAATACGTCCTTTCCAGATGCATCTAACGACCCATTGCTTGCTTGTTCTAATATGTGTAATGGACCAATACCTGTACATTTAAACACAGCAAACGGGTACTTAAGGTCTTGTTGTGCTGCGTAAATGGTTCGTTTTATTTCGTCAACGTTCTGTTCAAATGTTGCTTCATCTTCAACACCTTCAACAGAATAATCAAGGATAGACCCTACCCCACTTTTAAATAGAACATCACCAGCCTGATCACATTCTTGAATGGTTTCTCCACCACAAAATTGTTCAAATATGGTACGCTTCACCAAACCTTTTATCGGCAATCTAAGTTTTAAGCCAAAAGCCGTTAACCCTGGTCCAAATTTGACCAACCATTTATAATTAAATATCGAAAAAAGCCATTTAGCTTGTTTCAGTTTGGCGTCCGATTTATGTTTGAACGCAACTTCGGTATTATCGAACGATACTTGTGTCATTATTTACAAGCAAAAATACTTGAAAAACACGTCTCATTTCACTGATTTTAATCCAATTTGAATCGCTATTTCTTTGTTGCTCCATTCTATGATTTGCTCAAGCGAATATCTTTCGGTGATGCGTTAAATAATGCAACAATCAATTACATGAGTGAACTGTCTGAATACAAAGACTTCTTAATTGTCGGTGGCGGATCGGGCATTAGCTTGCCTCAATTCAATCAGGACCAAAATATCCAATTTATTGACTCCAATGCATCGATGATCGCGAGAGCCAAAAAACGAAAAACCAACGCTGCAGTGCATTACCACGCTATACGCTTCGAAGCCTTTGATACGAACCAAAAATTTGATGTCATCTGTTTTCCGTTCTTCTTAGACCTATACAATCAAAACGAGGCAACATCTATACTGGACAGAGCAAAAAGTCTATTAAATGACTCTGGTAGATTAGTTGTGACGGACTTTTATTCTATCAAAAAACTATCGAACTGGCGCCAAAAACTATTATTGAGGACAGTCATTGTCTTTTTTAATATTACAACTTGGCATCGCCATTCAAAAATTTTCAACATACCTAACACAATTAAAGCATCTAATTTTCAATGCATTAACTTAAAAGAATTTGCTAATGGAATGGTGTTTGCATCACTTTGGAAAAAGGCAGAACACTAAAAGTCAACTTTGTTCTGTTGTTATAAAAGCAAATGATTCAAAGTGGTAAACATATCCTCACTAGTCTATTTCTTCTACTAGCCAGTTTTAGTTACGGTCTCGACGTTGATTTTTACGGTCACGATTTGGCGTTTAACACACAGGTCATTTCTACCGTTAAAGCACCTTTCACTATCAATAAAAGAACTGTTCAAACAGCGATTACCTCAATTAAACCTGCTGACTTAACTTTAATTAAAAATCAGATTGAGGAGGCAAGTATCCAATACAACTTAGATGGTCTTGGAACCGTGTTGTTAACGGATAAAATTGTTAAAAAGATAACTGGCTTAAAAAACACTCAAAGCATTTTAAAATATAGAATATTACAAACACTTAATTACGATGTACAGTTAACGTATACTAGAAACACCATTTCTTGTTTTGGTAGACTAGGCCAAAAACCCGCCGCATCGGTATATATCATCTATAGAAATAAGCGATACACCAACCTCAACTTTAGTGATATGCGTACCTATGGAACACGTTACGTGATGAGTGACAACCGGTACGACCCAAGTGCTGTTGCTTTTGATTACTCTGGGGTTGCACCTGACATACATGCCAAGCAGTCTTTTTCACATTTAACTTGGTCGTTCCAAGGGAAAATGTACCATTTAAAAGCGCTCAAAAACTTGTCTTTCAGTGAATACTTAAGTGATTTACCGCAGTTTGACCTTGGCCCCGCCTATGTGAAGATGAGTCACTCAGAAGAATTTCAACAATCGGTATTGTCGCCATTACAAGGCTACATCGACCAAATGCATTCGAATATACAAAAAGCCAATTTCCTATTAAAATTTGCACAGTCGGCATTTGAGTATAAAACCGATAACGATCAATTCGGTCACGAGAAATATAATTTCCCTGAAGAAACCGTTGGCAGTATTTTCTCAGACTGTGAAGATCGCACAATCCTTCTGGCTTTCTTGTACAAGAGGTTACTCGGCTTTGAGAGTGTCATGCTGCATTTCGAACAAGAGAAGCACGTATGTTTGGGTGTCAAAATTCCCAATCGATCCAATGCATACTCGTTTAAATATAAAAATGAGGCATTCATGGTTTGCGAACCTACAGGAATTGGATTCGATGTAGGCGAAACAGGAATAACACTCAAAAATATTACGGAGGTAATAGAATTATTCTAGGCTATTTTTTGGGTCCTTTAGGTTGTAAAGGACGTACCTCAACATTCACTTGGTGAAAGTTGTCTGGTGTTAGGATACTATATATGATCATGTCTGCCACGTCTTGAGGCATCAACATATAATCATGCGTTTCGATGGCTGAGTTTCTAAAGAAATCTGTTTTTACTGAACCTGGATAAATACACGTCACCTTAATTCCAAAATCACGCATTTCTTTATACATCGATTGCGACATCCCTTTAACCGCGAACTTAGTGGCGCAATACCCAGATACTTGAGGATATCCTTCAATGCCTGCCGTAGACGCAATGTTAATGATATGTCCACTTCCTTTGGACTTCATAATGGGCGTGGCAATTTTACACATGTAAAAGATGCCATTCACGTTGGTCTCCATCATTTCATGCCATTGTTCAATGGTATGATCCTCGAGATAGGCAAAGTACCCCAAACCTGCATTGTTTATTAAAACATCCACTTGCTTGCCTATTGCATCAAACATTTTATTGTATGCAGCGTTCACCGAGTCGAAGCTTCTTACATCCGCCTCAAAAAAGTGAAAATTGGAATTCGCGACCTCAGGTTTGGTTCTTCCAAACCCAACTACTATGGCACCTTTCTCTAAAAGACCTTGCACAAGAGCATGTCCTATTCCTTTGCTTACGCCTGTAATTACACAGACTTTATTTTCTACATTCATTTTCTTCTAAATCTTGCTACGCCCATTTTTATTCCAAGTTCTGTTCTAAATCCAGTGGCATCGTTGATTCTTGGATAATCAACTCCTCCTCTACCCTTAGATAGGGTTAGTATATTCGATAAATACGCCTCAAGCATAAATTTATGCTGCACAATTGTGGTGAAGCCTATGGTCATATCTAAATGATGTGGATCGTAATGTACCTTCTTTACGGTTTCCGTTTGATTGTCTTGTGTACCAACCGTTTGATTAAAGTAGGCTACACCGTGTTCGTAGGCATATCCAGCGGCGAAGTAAACTCCATTCCGATATCTGCTGGCATACGGATAATGCCTGTATTGCATACCTATAAGTAAAGAGTTAAAGCTATCGGCCTCTGTAATGTTCAATCCTTGAATTTTTAAATTTCGTACCCGAACGTAATTGCGCCATACATGTTTATCGTGGTTTCTATGAATCAAATTAACCTCAATACCTGAATTGATAATGGCATTTACATCGAGTAACAAGGCGTGATCTAACACCAGTGAATCGCGCAATCGTGGTTTACGTGGGAGCGATTGGTCAAAGCTAATTTTTCCGATGCCAAAACCTAATTCCATCGTAAAGTATGCACTGTTCTTTTCTACGTGAAAAGGCCCTACTGCTGTGAACTCCATTTCAGCGTCACTATCGATTTTATTGAACCCAACGCCCATATTCAAATCAACAACGCCTTGATTATACAACGTCCATTGCCTACCCATTACAAAGCTAAACCTGTTGTATCTGTAAGAATTGAACACAAAAGACTTCGGAAAAAATTGCCCTAAGCTGCTGTAGTATGTTTCCCGGACTAATCCTGTTTGGGCTGTTAACCCAGCATAATAACCATGAAAGCTCTGTGAGTAGTTCCCGATATAGTTTTTGAACAGAAACTTTATGCTGTTTTCTGCATAATAATTTGGTGTGATTTCAACATTTATGCCTCCACCGCCAGCATTTCCTGGTGCGTTGTAAAAGAACGGGTTGTACGTATATATACTGTTTAACTGAAATCCTATGTTGTACTTTTCATCCATATTGAGTTCAACCATGGATTTCATCCCATTACGTAAATATTGAACAGGGTATTGATAATAGACACTCGAGAATTGTTGCGTTTTACGCACTTGTGCTTGCGCCTGTCCTGAAACAGTTATGAGCTGTACCAAAACAAATAGAATACATATTCGATAAAAAAATTTAACGCTTCCGGTCATATGGTTTCAGGAAGTTCAAATATCGAATAATCAGAACTTCATCGCCTGAATTATGAACTTATTTTTGTCATAAACATCGTTTCGATATTGCACCTTCCACTCTTCATCAAAGAAAATGGTGTTGTACAAAAAGAATACAGGAACTTGTTCATCCAATCGAATGAGTCGGGTATCGTCCAAAGGTTGTATATGGGCCGTAGTATCTTCAGGGTCATATTCTTTCAAACGCTCTTCATCTCTTGGTTCGTAACCCATGTGTATCCTAAAATCGTCGGCATCTAAGGTATCTATCTTCTGGGTAAGGAACTCCCCTACCAGTAATGGATTTTCTACACGAACACATCCATGGCTCACTGCGCGACCAGACCATTTAAACTTCGACTTTTGGGGAGTATCATGCAGATAGATGCTATACTTATTAGGAAAAATGAACTTCACTTTTCCCAATGCGTTTGCTTCACCCGACTTTTGGATAATTTCGAACGGTAATTTTCTTGGCGTATACAAGCGCCAATTGATCGTATCCGAACGGACTTCTTTTTTCTTATAGAAAACACCATAACCTGCGTCAGCAAGATAGTGGCTGTCCGTCTTCATCTTCCACCACATCTCGCGGGTAATAATGCTTCTTGGCACATTCCAAGTTGGATTAACTACCATATATGCTACTTTGCTGTATATCTGTGGAGTTTCGTGATCAGCAGGCTTCAACGATTTTTTTTCAATCGATTTCTTAAGCCGAGCGTCATAATTGTGTGGCCGTGGCTTACCAATACACGTGGCCATTTTTTTTATGCTATCCTCATAATGTAAGGTCAGCTCAAAGGCGGGAAGGTTAACCGAAATGTATGGCCCCTCTTCAGGAAATTCGAACCAACGAATTCGTTCCAAATTTGCCGCAATTTGATCAATGCGGTCTTGCATCGACTCGTTTAACAGTCCAAATGTATTTCTTCCGTAGATCGCGTCATCGTATAAACCGTAGCGCTGCTGAAACCGTCTTGTATACTTCGCAAAACTTTTGTTATAGGTGCCGCTGTCGGCTTCCAACATTTCGGAGGCCGATATAACCTGTATTTGATTAAGCTTTTTAGCGATTAACGGTAGAAGATCAGAGGTATCTCCGGGTTCAAATTTTCTAATGCCTGTAGTATCTATGATATCCCACTTTTCTCCTGCATCAATCCGGGTAAGATAGCCTTTCAATAAATCTTGAAGATAAACGTATGCGGTGTCTTCAATGGTTGATTTAACAAAAACCTTATCGAAATCCATGAAATCCATGATATCGAAAAGTTCAAAATCATCAAATGTACGTCGTGGCAAATGATAGCTCCCTTTAAAAATACTATCTGGTTCTGTCCTTCCAAAAACACGGTCTTTATGCAACGACAGCATGTTATCAGAAACCAATAACTCCAAATGTGCCAATTCGCCATAAAGAGAATTTATGTCTCCGGTTTTAAGTCGTGTTAAGATTACCTTAATGGAATCAAGCTTATAATACGCAGGTTTAAACCCTTCTTCTCTGCAAAGGAAAATACGATCAAGTACCAACTGCGCCATACTATCATCAACTAAATACATGGCCCAAACCGGTTTGTATTTGTGGTCTTGATAATAGTGTGTTAGTGTATCGGCAAATCGAAATCCGTTCATGTAGGTTGAATCCCCTACTTTAGATTTGATTACATCGATGAGCTCAGATTTTTGAAAATTACCGCGTTCTACAAGAGCGTTTAATTTGTCTTGATTGGGTTGCTTACAAGAAGTAACCACCAGCACAACTAAGGCTGCGATATAAATAATCGGTTTCACAACATCAAAAATAAGATGTGTTACTTATTCAACCAATGCGTTTAATAATTCGATTGGTATGAACTGTTTATTGTTTATGATTTTTGATTTTCCGTTGTAATACGTCTGAGGGTGATACAGAAATAAGCAACTTCCCCCTTGAATCAGATCTACGATGTTTTTATTGACATCCTGTGCTACTGCAGGACAGCCAAAGCTTCTACCAACTGATTGCTGAGCTTCTGCAATTTCTTGGCTCACATAATGTGCCCCATGCATAACTATTCCACGGGCAAATGCATTGCTGTTAAATCCTGGCTCCAATCCTCGTAGTTTAAGCGAATAACGGTGTCGGCCATTATAAGGTTGACCTGTAACATAGAAGCCTAAAGAAGATTTTTTAGAATTAGATCGGTTTGAAAAAGAGCTAGCAAACTTGTCGCCTGAGTATTTACCATGGGCAACCAACTCATTGAATACAATTTGTTTGCTGTTTAAATCAAACACCCATAGGCGTTTTTGACTACTTTGCTTCGAGAAGTCCAATACCGTTAAAAACTGGTTGTTAGCCAATTCGTTGGTATAACGCAAATACAAGTATCCTTTTAAAGCTTTGTTGAAAACGTCCTTACTCAGCTCACTCTCAACCAATCCAAACTGATTGTATAACGCGGTTGAAGTTTTGGTAAAGTCGATACCATCTGGAGAGACGGCTACTTCGTAATTAAAATCGTTTTTGCCTATGCCAGGTGCATGGAAAGACTGCAAGCCTATGAATAAAAAACTAAGTACAAAAATGAATAAAGTCCGCTTTGCCATCAAGTCTGCAAAATTAATAGAATGGCAGACAAATCAATACACATTTTTCTAGCCCCTGTTCACTCCTAAACACACACGGCACATAGCTTGTCCAACATTCTGATAATCAAACGAGTTGCATAAAAAAAGCGTTGCCAGTTGGCAACGCTTTCGTTTCTACAGTAAGATTTTTTTAGTCTTCTGATTCGCCAGTTAAAGCTGGATCAGCGTCATATCCTTCTCCTTCAACCTTAATTTCTTCAGTTGAAGTCGAATCATTTTTACATTCTTTCTTGCATTCTTTAGCGTCTTTTCCTTCGCACTTTTCTTTGCAACATTTCTTCTCACCATCTTTACATTTCTTTTCAGACTTGCAATGGTCTTTGTAATCTGCACAAGCCTTATCGTCTTTCTTACAGTGTGCTTTTTCCTCTTTGCAACATGCTGATTTTGCGTCGTCTTCGCCATGACCACCGGCCAATTGAGCCAAAACTGGAGCAATTACTAAACCAATTAAACATGTTAACTTTATTAAGATGTTCATTGAAGGTCCAGAAGTATCTTTAAACGGATCCCCAACTGTATCACCAGTAACAGCAGCTTTATGCGCTTCAGAACCTTTGTACGTCATTTCACCATCAATCATAACACCTGCTTCGAAAGACTTCTTAGCGTTGTCCCATGCACCACCAGCGTTATTCTGGAAGATTGCCCAAAGAACACCACTCACACATACACCAGCCATATAACCACCAAGTACTTCAGCAGCTAAAATCCAATCACCAGAGATTAATCCAGTTAAGAATCCTACTAAGATTGGGGTTAAGATGGTAATAGCACCTGGCAATACCATTTCTTTCAATGCCGCTTTTGTAGAAATATCAACACATTTACCATATTCAGGAGTTCCTGTTCCTTCCATGATTCCTGGAATATCTCTAAACTGACGTCTAACTTCTTTCACCATTTCCATGGCTGCTTTACCAACAGACTTCATAGCCAATGCAGAGAAAACTACTGGAATCATTGCTCCAACAAATAAGGAAGCCAATACTGGCGCCTTAAAGATGTTGATACCATCAATACCTGTAAATGTTACATAGGCTGCAAACAAAGCAAGAGCAGTTAGTGCTGCAGATGCAATCGCAAATCCTTTTCCGATGGCTGCTGTTGTATTACCAACTGAATCCAATACGTCTGTTCTTCCTCTTACCTCTTCAGGTAATTCACTCATTTCTGCAATACCACCTGCGTTATCCGCGATAGGCCCAAATGCATCAATAGCTAATTGCATAGCTGTTGTAGCCATCATGGCAGAAGCTGCGATAGCCACACCGTAGAATCCTGCAAACGCATATGACCCCCAAATAGCTGCAGCAAATAAAATGATTGGTGCAAATGTTGACATCATACCAGTTGACAAACCTGCGATTAAGTTAGTTCCAGCACCTGTACTTGAACTTGCGATAATCGATTGTACGGGTTTCTTGTCCATTCCAGTATAGTGCTCAGTGAAGTAAGAGATTAAACCTCCAACAGCAAGACCAATTAATACCGAATAGAATATGTACATAGAAGAGAAGGTTTTTTGACCTTCATGGAAAAACTCCATTGTCAACGTTTCTGGTAACATCCATCTAATAACAAAGAAACATGCAACACCTGTTAAGGCGATTGAAATCCAGTTTCCTTTATTTAGTGCACTTTGCACAACAGATTCTTTTGCGTCTGTTCCTGTAACTTTAATAAACATCGTTCCAACAATTGAGAATACGATGCCTAATCCAGCGATTAAAATAGGAAGTAGAATTGGTCCCATATTACCGAATGCATCAGTAAATGTTCCATTCCCCATATCCTTAATAAGATAATTACCTAAAACCATTGCCGCCAACATAGTAGCCACATATGATCCGAAAAGGTCAGCACCCATACCTGCAACATCACCAACATTATCTCCAACGTTATCAGCAATTGTAGCTGGGTTACGTGGGTCATCCTCAGGAATTCCTGCTTCAACTTTACCTACTAAATCAGCTCCAACGTCGGCTGCTTTCGTATAGATACCACCACCAACTCTTGCAAACAAAGCAATTGATTCTGCTCCTAATGAAAAACCAGCAAGGGTTTCCAATACGATCATCATATTGTGGTAAGGAGTACCGTCTCCGCCCATAAACCATTTGGTTAATAGAACAAATAGAAGGCTTAAACCTAAGACAGCTAAACCAGCAACACCAAGCCCCATAACTGTACCACCCGTAAATGATACTTTTAGAGCATGAGACAAACTCGTACGAGCCGCCTGAGTAGTTCTAACGTTTGCAGCTGTGGCAATACGCATACCTATGTTTCCGGCAATTGCTGAAAATATCGCTCCTAAAACAAATGCAATTACAATAAACCAATGTGTTGATTCTACAATCGTTGACAAAATGCCAAGTAGAATACCAGCTACAACAATAAAAATTGCTAATACACGATACTCTGCTTTAAGGAACGCCATCGCCCCTTCTTGGATGTGCTTCGCAATGCTTTGCATTTTTTCATTACCGGCATCCTGATTGTTTACCCATTTCGATTTGACGAACATTACCACTAGCCCGATTAATCCGAACACTGGCAATAGATAGATTAAATTCTCACTCATCTCTTTATCTGATTTTTAAAGGCGGCAAAAATACAATTTTTTCATCGAGGTAATAGTAGTGTGTATTATTTTAAGGAATAATCTGTAGCGTCTTAGCCCAAAGCCGTGTTCATCGCGCTTATTCTTTATAATGAAAGACGAATTCCCTGCCTTCATCCCCAGTATTTTTCAGTGCCTTTGGTAGCAACATATATACAGTTATCCTTCAAACAGAAATGGGCACCGATATATTGAAGTTGTCGAAGATGTAAAACTCAAGATTACATCAAACCCAATAAGCGGTTACATTAAATAAGGCACCTGACAATCTGCGCTTTTGGCTGAAATAGGTTGATTGATGCACAAACAAGTCCGTAAAGAATCATCTTTACAAATTGTGTATTGTGCAAGAATCAAAACGTTTATCTTCGCAATTCACGCCCTTTAATCATACTTAATGAAACGCTTTACTACGCTTCTGTTAATTACTGTTTTTTCCATTCCATTCATAGCCGGTCAAACGGTTAACGACACCACCAAAACGCCCTATTGGATTGACATGATGTCAGATCCGTCTGTGAATTTTTACCAAACACAGCGGGCATTCAATTTGTATTGGCAAAATAGACCCATAGAAAAAGGCAGTGGTTACAAGCCGTTTAAACGTTGGGAATACAGTACATCGGAATTAATTGATGGTAAAGGAAACATCCCAGCACCTGGGCAGCTTGAAGCGGAAGTTCAGAAATATTTAAAGCTAAGAGCATTAAACAGTAGCACTACCTATGGAGCGCTTGGAGGAAGCGCGGCCACCTGCCAAACCACAGGCAATTGGGTTGAATTAGGACCAACCAATTTACCGTCTAATCGGACGGGGCAGCCTAATGGTCTTGGCCGAATAAACTCGGTTGCTTTTCATCCAACCGACTCAAACATCATTTATGTTGGTGCACCAGCAGGTGGAATGTGGGTAACCAAAGACGGCGGACAAACGTGGTCGAGCAACACTGACTCGCTAGCAAGCTTAGGCGTATCGTCGATCGCAGTTGACCCTACCCATCCCGACACGATCTATTTGGGCACCGGCGATAGAGACGCAAGCGACTCGTATGGAAGTGGTGTGTATAAAAGTAAAGATGGTGGGCAAACATGGACCCTATCAAACTCTGGTATGGGCAACAAGATTGTAGGCAAATTGCTAATTGACCCTACTAATACCAACACCTTACTTGCGGCCACAAATGACGGCATCTATCGCTCTACGAATGGGGGTTCTAGCTGGACCCTTGAGCAAAGCGGTAATTTTAAAGACTTAGTTTTTGACGCAATCAATTCATCCATACTTTTTGCGTGTCGTACCTCAGCACGACTCTATAAATCAACCAATAATGGTCAAAGTTGGAGTCAGATTACTTCTGGCCTTCCATCTAGCAAAAGCAGAATGGCTGTGGCTGTAACACCCCACGATTCGAACTACGTATATGTTGTGGTAACCAATTCTAGATCCTACGAAGGGCTCTACCTATCAACCAACCGTGGAGCGTCATTCACCCAAATGAGTGATACACCAAACATCATGGACTATTCTCACCTAGGAACTGGCACTGGCGGACAGGCCTGGTATGACTTAGATATTGCAGTTGACCCAAATGATAAATCAATCGTCAATGTATGTGGCGTTAATATTTTTCAAAGCAAAGACTATGGCCGAACTTGGAAGATAAATGCCCATTGGGTAGGTAGTGGCGGTGCACCTGCTGTGCATGCCGACAACCACGTAATGGAGTATCAACCCGGAACCAATACGCTGTATTCCGGAAACGACGGCGGTATCTACTACACTAAAAATTTAGGTTCAAGTTGGAAAGATATTAGTGATGGAATTTCCATTGCGCAAATCTATCGACTTGGTCAGAGTGCCACTGAATCAAACACCCTCGTTAACGGATACCAAGACAATGGAACAGGTTTTTATGAGAAGGGTAAATGGTATACAGTTATTGGTGGTGATGGAATGGACTGTGTTATAGATCCAACAACGGCAACCTATGCGTATAGTGAATTGTATTATGGGGATATCCGAAGGATTAAAGACGGTCGAAGTCAAGGCACCATTGCCAAAAACGGAGTGAATGGCATTTCGGAAACTGGTGGATGGGTAACTCCTTATGTGCTTAGAGAAGGCACACCCAGTACCATGTTTGTTGGTTATAAAAATATATGGCGCTCCACCAACATTCAGGCTAGCTCCAGAACCAGTGTTTCTTGGTCGAGAATATCAAACAATGTTGCTGGTTCAAATTCATCAAACATCGCTGTTTTAGAAAACTCAAGTGCCAATTCAAACATTTTATATGTGGCCAGAAGCGATAAGAAGTTTTTTAAATCAACCAATGTAAATGCAACAAGTCCGAGTTGGACTGACTTAACTTCCTTATTGCCCAATAACGCAAATGTATCGTGGATTGAATCGCATTCAACCTTCACTAACCGATTATGGATTTGTCAAAGCAACAAAATCTATCAATCCAACAATGGAGGAACAAGTTGGAGTAACATTTCAAATGGTTTGCCCAACATTCCCATATTATGTGTCGTGTTCGACTCGAGCAGTAAGAAACAAGGCATGTATTTGGGTACTTATATGGGCGTTTATTATAAGGACACAACCATGAGCAGTTGGGCCTGGTTTAACGACAACATGCCCATTAATACGCGCGTACGGGATATTGAGATTTACCATAACCCGTCGGGTAGAGGTTTAAGCCACGTAGTTTGCGCTACTTACGGACGAGGTAACTGGAAATCGTCATTATATGATGAAGACAAGATCAAACCAGTCGCAGGTTTTTCAGTAAACAATTCTGTATTGTGTTCTGGAGAATCTGTAAACTTTACCGACACAACCAAAAATATGCCCACCGCTTGGTTGTGGAGGATTAGTCCAAACACAATAACCTATTTGAACGGGACAGACAGTTGTTCTCAAAACCCAGAAATAAAATTTGATTCTGCAGGGATATACTCAGTATTGTTATTCTCTGAAAATTGTAGTGGCATCGACTCGGTACTAAAAACGAGGTACATAAAAGTTCCTCCTGCCATTGTTACGGCTAAATGCACAACTACCACCACAAATAAATCTGTAAACTATGGCATTGGCATATTTGAAGTCAGCTTAGGCGGCTATACATTTTCTTCTGCTGGATTATACGACGAAGGGGAATATGTAGATAAAACATGCTCAGAAGTTTTAAAGTTACAGGCTGATACTTCCTATCTCACCACAATTAAAACAGGAAGAAGTAACGACGAATATGTAAAAGTCTATATCGACTTTAATAACAACGGCGATCTAAGCGATTCGGGTGAATTGGTTTTTGATGCGGGTAAGAATAGAACCACCCATACCGACACCATTAAAATACCTAAATCGGTGGTTACAGACACATTCTTAAGGATGCGTGTCATGAGTGATTTTAGCAGCATTTCAAGTTCATGTGGCACCCTACGCTATGGTCAAACAGAAGATCGTAGTATCTTTTTTGAGAACACGGCAACCACCGCCTCTGTTTTTGACACGGCATGTACTGCATACACTTGGACGTTAAACTCCAATACGTATACGTCAAGTGGCACCTATTCGCATACGCTAAAAGGGAAAAATGCCGCTGGTGGTGATTCGATAGTTACCTTACACCTGCTGGTCAATGATGCTTCCTTTGCAACTGTTTCAGATACGGCTTGCAATACGTACACATGGTCTCAAAACAGCACCACCTACACTTCCAGTGGTGCATACAAAGACACCATGATTGCAGCAAATGCTGTAGGTTGTGATTCTATCATAACCTTAAACTTAATCGTACATGCGTCTAACACTGGATTAGATTCGTTAGTTGAATGTGATTCGTATACATGGATAGATGGGAAAACCTATACAGCTAACAACACAACTGCCACTTATACGATAACAAACGCTGCGGGATGTGATTCGGTTGTTACCCTAAATCTAACCATAAACAAATCGAGTACTGCCACAGATACAGTAGTCGAATGTGATTCGTATACATGGATTGATGGCAAAACATACACATCGAGCAACAACACCGCAACCCACAAAGTGACCAACAGTGCGGGATGTGATTCAACCGTCACACTTAATTTGACTATTTATAAAACTACTACGTCAAGTGTTTCCGACACAGCTTGTGATAGCTACAAGTGGTCGCAAAACAGCAAAACATACACCTCTAGTGGAACGTATCGAGACACCATAAACAGTAGCAGCGCAAATGGATGCGACTCCATTATCACCTTAACCTTGGTAATTCACAAGTCAAGTAGCAGCACAGACAAACAGACCGCCTGTGATGCCTATAAGTGGTTTGATGGTAAAACCTACACGTCAAGTAACACAACGGCAACCTATACACTTACCAATGCAACCGGTTGTGATTCGGTAGTAACACTGAACCTAACCCTCAATAAGTCGAATACAGGAACCGATGTCCAAACGGCCTGCGACTCGTATTCATGGATTGATGGTAAAACATATACATCGAGTAACAACAGTGCAACCCATACAGTAAAGAATACTTCCGGTTGTGATTCAGTTGTTACCTTAAATCTTACCATAAATACCAAAAGCTTTGCATCCGTAAAAGACACCGCATGTGATGCATACACCTGGGCCATCAATGGTCAAACATATACCTCCAGCGGCGCTTACATAGACACACTAAAAGGTAAGAATGACGCAGGATGTGATTCCATCATTACCTTAAATCTCGTTATCACAAACTCAAATACCGGCACCGATGTACAAACAGCCTGTGATACATACAAGTGGATTGATGGTAAAACGTACACTGTAAGTAACAGCACTGCCACCCATACGTTGGTCAACACTTCAGGATGTGATTCTATAGTCACACTAAACTTAACCATACTGAGATATTCAACCGCGACTGACGTACAAACTGCCTGCAACACATTTACCTGGATTGATGGCAACACGTATACCAAAAGCAATACCACAGCAACACATACATTGAAAAATGGCGCAGGATGTGATTCAATCGTTACAATAAACTTAACGGTGAACTACTCAAATACAGGAACCGACGTTCAATCAGCTTGTGATAGCTACAAGTGGATTGATGGTAAAACATATACATCAAGTAATTCGACAGCCCAACATACGGTGCAAAATGCAACGGGTTGCGACTCTGTAGTTACATTGAATCTGACAATGAATTATTCCAGCTCGGGAGTGGACAAACAGACTGCTTGTGACACGTATAAATGGATCGATGGACGAACTTATACAGTGAGCAATAACACAGCAACCCATACATTAACCAATGCCAGTGGGTGCGATTCTGTTGTTACACTCGATTTAACCATAAATCGATACAGCACTGGAGTTGACAAACAAACCGCATGTGGCCCATACACTTGGATAGATGGCAAAACGTATACAGTCAATAATACCACTGCAACACACGCACTAAAAAACACGCTTGGATGCGATTCCATCGTGACTCTAAACCTTACGATGTATGCACCGAATACTGGGACTGACAAACAAATCACTTGTGAAACATTTACATGGATTGACGGTAAAACGTATACGACCAGCACGAACAGTCCGACGCATACCTTAACGAACGCAAATGGCTGCGATTCTGTGGTGACGCTTGACCTTACCATTGTAAACCTTGATGTAACCGTAAATACAAACGACCCTGAAATGACGGCAAACGCGACAGGTGTGACCTACCAATGGTTGGATTGCAAAAACAACTATGCAAAAATTACAGGAGCTACAGCGAAAACATTTAATGCATCAAAAAATGGCATTTACGCCGTTGAGCTAACCAATGGCAATTGTATAGATACGTCAGATTGCGTTACCATTTTATTGGCGTCAGCGTTGAAAGACGAACTGTTTACTAACGTAAACGTATATCCAAATCCTAATGACGGATTAGTCAATATTGATTTGGGTGATTTGAAAGATGTAACGATATCGGTGTACGACTTAGCCGGTAAATTGATTTATGTAAAGACAAATATTAATTCAGCCATCTTCCAGTTTGAATTAGAGGCGGCTAAAGGTACTTACGTGATAGAGCTTGTATCTGAAGGCAAAACGCATCAAGTGAAGTTGGTGAAGAGGTAGGGAGTTGTTTAAGAGCAGAGAAGAAAGAACAGAGAAGAAAGAAAATAGAACAGAGAAAATAGACTTACATTGTCATGGATTGATGTCATGCGTCCTAAGTCATCCAAAACACCAATGCGCTAACACGCCAAAAGCGAAGCGTACCAAAAGTGCCCTACTTCACCTTCACCGTGTAATATGCACACGTTGTGACAAAGTTCCGTAAGAATGGAATGTAATTCACAATACCTAACTGCTTTCGTGGTTTTAATCCAAATTTGAATTTATAGATTGGATTGAACAGATAAAATGTTTTGTTTACGATTTCCAATCCAGCCGACTTCGTAATGCGTTCAAAACGTTCTATGGAAATACCGGTGTCTTTAATTTCTTCTAAACCTTCAATCATCGCTTCTGATTCGCCAAACATTTTTAGCATGCCCTTGTATAAAAACTTGGGCAGAATGTGATAATAAGGCAGCTTGCTACCAACTTTCGATTTGGCCACCTGCTGATGTCCACCATAAGGCATATACCACGGAGGGAATCCAAAAAAGATAATACCGTTTGGCGCCAGAAAGTCTTTTAAACGGACCATGATTTTTTCTTGCTCATGGATATGCTCAATCACATCTTTTAAAATAATCAGATCGAATTTTGGCTGAAACTGATTGGGATCTATGTCATAAATGTCTTTTGCAATGAACTGGATCAGGCCTTGCTTCACCTCCTTTTCCATAAGCGCTTTTGCCCGTTCCACACGTTGCGGACTCAATTCAACACCTACACAGTGATGCCATCGTGCGGTAAAAGCACTTAGAACTCCAGCTTCACCACTACCGATTTCAAGAACGTGTAATGGCTTTGAAACGTCGATAGATTCTGAGACAAATGGGATAACATATTGCTCTGTTACCTCACGCGTCATATCATGATAACGCTTCATATCTCCGTGGAATTCGTACATGCTGCAATTTTAGTAAGAAAAAGCAAATAAAAACACACCGATTCCCCTCACACAGATACTAATTTTTGTAAAAATTATTCGACTTCACATTATACCTCAACTTCAACTTAAATAATATCTTTGCCGCCGCATGAAAAACATCCGTAACTTTTGCATCATCGCGCATATCGACCATGGTAAATCAACCTTGGCGGATAGACTCTTACAAGAAACGAAGACCGTTTCGGAAAGAGATTTAAAAGCGCAGGTGCTTGACGATATGGATTTGGAGCGCGAACGTGGGATAACCATTAAGTCGCATGCCATTCAAATGAAACATGTATATGAGGGTGTTGAATACACACTTAACTTGATTGACACCCCAGGACACGTTGATTTTTCATACGAAGTATCACGGTCTATTGCTGCTTGTGAAGGTGCTTTGCTCATCGTTGATGCGGCACAAGGCATACAAGCACAAACCATTTCAAACCTTTACCTCGCCCTTGACCATGAGTTGGAAATTATACCAATCCTCAATAAAATGGATTTGCCAGGCGCTATGCCGGAAGAGGTAAAAGACCAAATTGAAGAACTCATTCTTTGTGACCGAGACGACATCATACCTGCCAGTGGCAAAACTGGTCTTGGTGTCACTGAAATATTAAAGGCAATAATCGACCGTGTGCCCTCTCCTAAAGGAGAACCAAAAGCACCATTGAAAGCACTGATTTTCGATTCTGTTTTCAATTCGTTTAGAGGCATTATCGCATACTATAAGGTTATAGACGGTTCTATACAAAAAGGCGATCACGTTAAATTTATCAATACGGGCAAAGAATACCATGCTGATGAAATTGGCATTTTAAAGCTTTCACAAGAGCCTGCTGATGAGATAAAAACTGGTAATGTGGGGTATATCATTTCCGGAATTAAAGAAGCCAAGGAAGTAAAAGTTGGGGACACGATAACCAAAGTTGACAATCCTACACAAACAGCAGTATTGGGTTTTGAGGATGTAAAACCAATGGTTTTTGCAGGAATCTATCCTGTAGATACAGAGGACTTTGAAGAGTTGCGTGAAGCTATGGGCAAACTGCAATTAAATGATGCCTCTTTAGTTTTTGAGCCTGAATCATCTGCGGCACTTGGTTTTGGCTTCCGTTGTGGATTCCTTGGCATGCTCCATATGGAGATTATTCAGGAACGATTGGAACGCGAATTCGGCATGACCGTAATTACAACTGTTCCTAACGTTTCGTACCATGCCTACAACAAACGAGGAGAACAGAACATCGTAAATAACCCAACAGATTTACCACAAGGCAGCAACCTCGATTACGTTGAAGAACCATATATCAATGCACAAATAATCACTGCTGGTGATTACGTAGGAGCCGTGATGGGCTTATGTATGGAAAAACGTGGGCAACTCAAAAATCAGGTCTATTTGACCACCAGTCGAGTTGAATTGACTTTTGAAATGCCGATGGCCGAAGTTGTCTTTGATTTTTACGACAAGTTAAAGTCGATATCGCGTGGATATGCCAGTTTTGACTACCACCCAATAGAATACCGTCAATCGGAACTAATAAAGCTGGACATACTCTTAAACGCAAAACCTGTGGACGCATTATCTGCCATTATCCATAGAGATAAGGCGTATGAATACGGTAAGAAGATTTGCTTGAAGTTGAAAGAACTAATCCCGAAGCAGCAATTCGAAATTGCTATTCAAGCTGGTATTGGCAGCAAGATTGTTGCGCGTGAAACAATCAAAGCAATGCGTAAGGATGTTACCGCTAAATGTTACGGTGGTGATATTACCCGTAAACGTAAACTGCTAGAAAAACAGAAAAAAGGTAAAAAACGTATGCGCCAAGTGGGTAACGTTGAAATTCCTCAATCTGCGTTTATGGCGGTGTTGAAGATTAATGATTAGTTTTTGTTTTCTATTTTTCATTTAGGGCTTTCCAGCCCTTGAACCCGGATTTCATTCTTTTTGGCAAAAAGAACGAAACAAGAAAAGCCTAAAAATAATAAGCCCTTCGTTTTGGTTCACTCAACCCTCCACCACATCTAGGCCACCAGAACCCAACATCGCACACCGCCGATTATTTTTGACCACCCGCGCTTCGCGTTGTAGCTAGATTAGGCTGTCGTCGTACTGGAGCGATGGCCCACCAAAAATACGAGGGGCGGCGCACTTGTCCAGACCATAGCGTCTGGGTTTCTGTTAGGCCTTCGCTCTAAAATCTACGCACGAGTTAAACCGACCTTTGAATTATTCTGTAGAAATCGAGAAAGGCAATTGTGTGTAGGGTTTGCACTAAGCGGACAGGAAAGCGCAGCGACTTTGGCTGTGGGAAGGAATTGGCTTTCGTAGAGTTCAAAGAAGAATTCAGAAGTCTTGATTTTTTTGCTTCGTTTTTTCATCAAGGAAAAAATGAAGATTGGTTATAGGCAGATAAGCCTAAGCAACGAAAGCAACGTTACCTGAATTTGAAACATCTTTTCATTATGAAGTGGTTTAAGTTAATCGTTTTGCTCGGCACAACATTCCCTAGTCTTGGTCAAACCATAACATATTTTGAAGTGTATAATGGTTGGGGATCCCGATACAGCTCTCAAAGCGAAGGAATTACTTACAGTGACTCATCGGTTAGTCAGCATTGGATTGGCAATACAACTCTTGAAATTAACCAACATAAAAATAAGTGCACAATATTTGGTTACCCAGCGCCACCAAAATACTTCCCAGTAGATGCTAATTTACTAGACGCCATATATTTCTATGACTCGTTAACTTCGGCAGTAGAGTTTGAAATTAAAGTCACACCAGAAATAATTGAATCTCTTAATGAATCTCACAATCGTAAATACGACTGCAATGTCGACTTCAACCAATACCCTTTTGTCATAACCTCAGACACCGTTGCACTTTTAAGAACAAGTGTCATTCCTGATTACTCAGAAATTAGTTTTATATGTGACGGAATCGGTGCGACCTTCAGTTGCATAATAGTTTATGATTACACAGATACTGTTCAACATGGAATATCAGGAAACTATGATTTGTCAAACTCCATGTATTTGGACACAACACTACCTATCTACTGTTTATTCCAGGAGTTTCCGGGTTTATTTGTTGAAGAGAACTATTTTGCTCCAGTAAAGGAATCCGAAATGGGTGACATTATATGTCGATTCATAGATTGGAGAAATGAAGAAAAGAAAATGAAAACCGGCACAATCAGAAAAAACATACAAATCGGAAGTGAAGTAGAAATTGTTGAAAAACACAATCAACGTTCTGGCGAGCTAACAGACGGTTTTGTTGAACGCATACTAACAAAATCGCCCAACCACCCACATGGTATCAAAGTACGACTAGAAACAGGAGAAGTTGGTCGTGTCAAGAACATTATCGAAGATCCTTTAGAAGACATATAAAACATGATGAAATCAAATTTTTCAATCCTTTTAATAACCATTCTGTCAACGCTATTATTCAATAGTTGTAAAGACGACAAAGTAGACGGACAATGGTTTCCACCTACATCAAACCAACCCAATGTTTTATTGGTGATTGCTGACGACATGAGTATTGAGGCCTGTCCTGGATACGGTATTGGAGCAACGAAGCCGAACATGCCTAACCTTCAAAAGCTAATTGATAATGGTGTGAGTTTCGATAATTTTTGGACAAACCCCATCTGTTCTCCTACACGCGCTACCATATTATCTGGTAAATATGGATACAACTCCGGCGTGCTTGATGTGCAAGATAATGGCACTATAAAGGCAGACGAAAAAACCTTACATCAATACATCAACGAAATATCGGGCAACGGCTATAGCCACTCCATCATTGGCAAATGGCACCTTTCACCTAGAGAGCCCAATCGGCCAACCCAAATGGGTATCGGCTATTACGCAGGTTTGTTGGGTGGTGCAGTGTCTGATTATGGTTCTTGGCAGTTTACCGAAAACGGTCAAACAACGACTTCGAATGAATACGTTACCAAAAAGTTTACGAATTTAGCTATCGATTGGATCAACGATCAAGACAAGCCATGGTTTTGTTGGTTGGCTTACACCGCTCCGCATACCCCTTTTCACTTACCTCCTGATTCGATGCACGCACAAGGCAACTTGCCTACAGACCAGGCCAGTATTGATGCCAATCCCCTACCCTATTTTATGGCGATGATAGAAAGTGTGGATCATGAACTTGGAAGGCTTATGGACAATATCCCGTCGGATGAGCTAGACAATACGATAATTATTTTCATAGGCGACAACGGAAGTCATGGCCAAGTAATCCAAGCACCTTATGTGTCAACTCAGGCCAAAGGTTCGTTGTATGAAGGCGGGATTCATACACCAATGATTGTTTCTGGTGTCGGTGTTAATGGAGGCAGCACACGCGAACCAGCATTGGTTAGCTCGGTAGACCTATTTGCAACAATTGGAGAACTTATTGGCAGCAACGTAACGCAGTATGAAGACAGTTACAGTTTTGCCGGATTATTAGACAATTCTAATGCGCAACAAAGGGTGTTTAATTACAGCGAAGTAAACAACGACGTAGCAAATAGGGCTGGCTATACCGTACGCGATGCAACTTACAAACTCATTCAGTTCGACAGCGGAAATAGAAGGTTCTACAACCTTGTTGAAGATCCTTATGAAACCGATAACCTAATTAACAAGCTTAGTTCAGCAGATCAAAAAGCACTGTCTGATCTTGAAGCTGAGGCGGCGCGGATAAGGGATTAGGACTGAAGGATTGAATGTCTGAATGTCTGAATGTCTGAATGTCTGAAAATAGAATAAGTGAACGATTAATTCAACGTCAACTTCCACTTAAAAGTCTATGTTCTATGGTCTATTCTCTATATTCATTCTGCATTTCCCTAATTCCTATTGACTAATTTCTAATTCCTGCTTATCGAATGAGTGAATTTGAAAAAATTATCAATTCTTAATTCTCAATTATCAATTCCCTACTCATCCATCTGTCGGAAAGCATCTTTCTGTACTCCAAGAAATAACCAATTGGCAATAGCTTGTCTGTTGTCAACAATGAGCAGTCTTTTTTGATCAAACTCATTGGTAATGTTTCCTAATTCGATATACACCGCAGATGGTTTAGATTCTCTTAACACGTATAGATCACGGGCTTTAACAACGCCCTTGTATCCTCTATTTTTCTGATGCTCTTTATACTTCGCATCGATTGTATGCAACATGGTATCGGCCGTTTCTTTGCCACTGGATGAACCTGGAAAATGATAAAAGAAAATATCGATTTTCTCCCCTATTGATCTGGAATCCACATGAATGGCAATCATTTTTTGCAACTTGGCATTGGCTTTTTCCTTCTTGTACAAATTATTGACTACTGCTGTACGTTGTTTTAGTCGGCGTACTTGATTGATAGGAATTTTTTGTTTGAACCAAACTACTTCGTCTTTATCGTATCCCAGATATTCTTGGTCACGTATTCCATCATTCTCATCACGAACAATTACATACACCTTTGCGCCATGACTCAATAAATTTCGTGCAAGACGCAGCGTGACATCATAAGCATATTCATCTTCACATAAATAATTACCATCTTTTTTGGTCATCGCTCCAGGGTCTGGACCGCCGTGCCCACTAACCAAGTAATAGACACAACCTGCTAATGTTTCGTCTTCCACAGTAATCTCCTCATACGCTTTACCAAGAATAGGAATCTTCATTGTGTAAGACTTAAAATCAGACGTTGTCGGAACACAGTATAACTCGTGATACGGCACCCATAACTTATTATCGTCTTTGTAATTAGCTTTCTTTATGCCGCTTTCGACCAATGCTTCATTGAACTTTTGAATACGAAGTGCTTTGTCATAATCGTCAATCCCCATGGTGTTACGAATCGTGCCACCCGTATAGTTATACACCTTTAAAGGCAGTTTATATTTCTTTTCAAGAATGAGGTAATCTGTTGGCCCTAGCTTATTTAACGCAAGAAATGAATCTAGGTTACAATTGCTTTGATGCAGTTTATAGCGACTAAGAAGGGTTTGGATACCGTCGCCTTTATTTACTTCAACAGTAAGGTTGGTTTGTGCATTAACCGATATACATGCGGTAACAATAACCGCCAAAAAAAGTGTTTTAAGTCTCCCACCCATATTTGCCCAGCAAAGGCACGAATTTAAATTCTCCATGTTCCGTACGTTCATATTTGTTTTCAACAACCTTTTTGATCAGTACCATTTTTTGGATTGATCGATCACCCATCGGCACAACAAGTTTGCCGCCTGGTTTTAATTGTACCTTCAATTGTTCTGCCAAACTATTTCCTCCAGCAGTTACTACGATCCCATCAAAAGGTCCTTTTGATGGCAAACCGATTGTACCATCACCAAGAAAACAGTGAATTGGCACTTTCAATTTCGAAAACAATTGACTCGTAGATTTGAACAGCGCCTCGATACGTTCGATGGTAAAAACGGTCGCTCCTAATTGCGCAAGGATAGCTGCCTGATATCCACTTCCTGTTCCTATCTCAAGTATAACGTCGCCTGGTTGTATGTTGAGTAATTGTGTTTGACACGCCACAGTGTACGGTTGAGAGATTGTTTGACCACTACCGATTGGAAACGCTTTATCGTCGTAAGCATTGTCCCAAAAGTCTTTTGGAAAAAAGTAATGACGCGGAACCAGGCCAATGGCTTCCAAGACCTTTTCGTCACGTATTCCCTTATTTCTAAGCGCTTCAACCAATCGTTTGCGCATTCCCTTGTGTTTAAAAGAATCTTCCAAAGTGTATTTTATTTTTGACAACTACTGAAAACATTATTTCATACACCCCTAATTAAAAATTTACTTCGCAAGTGTATTTCTGAATGCAAATAAATTCAAAAACACTGAATGTTGGCGTAATTGGTAAAGGGAACTTTACCGATGAAACGCTACGAATATTTTTAGATAGAAAAATGTTCGGGTTGTGCTGCGGTCTTCAAAGTCACAAATTTGAAAATCTGCTACCGCTAAGAAATTATGAAGAACTAGACAAAACGGTTGATGCCGTGATGATTTTTGACCCGGCGTTTTGTCTGTACGAAAATCTAGTTGAAGTAATTAAAAGTTGTAAGCATGTATTCATTACCGATACATCGCATATGACCAAGCATCAACTCAAACGAATTGCTAACTACGCAGCAGAAGCTGGTGTCCACGTTCAAGTGAGTAACGGATTGCGATTTGAACATATCCATACAGAAATCAAAGACCTAGAGTTAGAGCCGCGTATCATAGAATGCAGCCACTACTTAAAACGTCCTGAAAATAAAAAGGAGAAGATCTCTTTAATCAATGACATTTTACTACCTGATATTGATATTGTACTGTCTTTGGCTAACTCCAGAGTTAAGCATGTATCGGCTACAGGTGTTGGCGTTTTGTTTGACGACCCTGACGTGGTTAATGCGCGCATCGAGTTCTATAACGGTTGTGTTGCCACAATATCTACCAGTAAAATTGCCGATAAGGAAGTTCATAAAATAAGATTCTTCCAAAACAATAATTATCACACACTCAACTTCCAAAACCAAAGCTTACGTATCTTAACAGGTAATGAAACACCTGAGGATATGGCTGAAATTAGTGTTGAGGAGCAAATGGACGATCAAACAAACTTTCATAAAAGCGTAAATCGTCAAGAAATCTTAGAAAAAGAAATAGAATCTTTCTACTATTGCATCGTTTTAGGGACTGAACCCGTTCTTAGCTTATCAGAGTTTATTGAATCTCGTGATGTAGCCGACCGGATTATAGATCAGCTCGAACGAAATTTTAGCCGGAAATGATAAAAATCGCTGCAAAGCCTTCTACCTTTTTTAAACCCTTTCAAACTATTCTACTTGCGTTCGTTGTAATCGCATTGAATGCTTGTAATGTATTTGATCGAGAAGAACCTACACCTGTTTACTTTTTCATCGACAACTTCGAACTTGAAACCAAGTCTGACAATAGCCAAGGAAGCAATGCACACGACATTAGAGACGCCTGGGTTTATGTTGATGGTCAGCTTGTTGGTGCATTCGAAGTTCCAGTGACCGTACCTATAATAGCCAGTGATACTGTTCTTGTAACCATCTTAGCAGGCGTAAAGAAGAATGGCCGGTCAGATGATCGCGAGATATATCCATACTACCGTGCCATCCAAGATACGTTAATCGTAACTCCTGGAAATATAGATTCGTTTTTTCCTAAGATTAGTTACCACGATTCAACAGAGTTTAAATGGATTGAAGATTTTGAAGACCGTACAATAAGTTTTGAACCAAGTGGAGTGGATATAGAAGAAGATTCTATCCGTTTAACTTTCGACGCCAATGAAGTGTTTAATCACAGTGCTTTGAATCAAGTTTCTGGATATGTAGAATTTGATTCCATCAATCAAAGATTTGAAAACTCAACCATTAGCAAGTTCACTATTCCGAGTAATTCATCAACCTATTTAGAAATGAATTACAATTTAGAATCGGAAGCGCAAATTGGCTTCTACGCATACACACAAGGCGGAGACCTTATCGACCGCGTTAATGTCTTATACTTATTTAAGACAAGTGGCGAATGGAAAAAGAGTTATATAAGTTTAAATGAGGACATGAGTGACCCTCGATTTGCCAACGCCACCTTTAAAATATTTATTTACGCAAAGAATTTTTCGGATAATCCAAACGCACGACTTTATTTTGACAATCTAAAGTTGTTGCATTTTTGAAACTTCGATATTACAAACTCCTCTATTTCCTTTCAGATTTAACGTCTGGAGCAATATCGTGGCTCTTATTCTATTTCTACCGATCACATTTTTTAGAGCACAAGGCTTATGAGAATGGTCTGAACGACCCAAAGCTTTACCTTGGCTTGGTGTGTATCCCATTGTTTTGGGTATTCGCCTTTTATCTGTACGGGCAATACCAAGAGGTTTTACGTAAATCAAGGTTAAAAGAATTGAGTCAGGTACTTATCGTCAGTTTTTTTGGTTGCTTGGTTTTGTTTTTCGGTGTCCTCCTTGATGACGAAGTACTTGCTTATACAGAATATTACAACTCTTTTGTAGTTCTTTTTGGCTTTCACTTTGGGATTACGGAACTCTTTCGATTCATCCTTACTACAAGCATTGGAAATCGCATTAAAACACGACGTATTGGTTTCAATACTGTTCTAATCGGATCAGATGAAAAAGCATTTGCACTTTACCAAGATTTAGAAAATGCCAAAAAAAGTGAAGGTTATCTTTTTAAAGGATATGTCAACGTAAATGGGGAAGACAGAGGATTGTTTGTAAACAAACTGGACCACCTGGGTTCCTACACTTCCTTGTCGACTGTTATAGAAAACAAAGAGATTGAAGAAGCCATCATCGCCATAGAGACGAGTGAACACAGTAAGATTAACAAAATTATCGATCAGCTTAGCGGTAGTGGTGTAAACATTAAAATTATTCCAGACATGTACGACATCCTTTCTGGAAGCGTGCGTATCAACAATATTTTAGGGGCACTATTAATACAGATTAGTCCGTACCTGATGCCAGATTGGCAAAAGAGTGTAAAGCGTTTTTTGGACATCTTCATATCCATGCTCGCATTGATCATTGGTTTCCCGGTGTTATTTATCATTGCCATGACGGTATATGCAACCAGCAAAGGCCCAGTCTTTTTTAGTCAAGAACGTATCGGATTAGGGGGCAAGCCTTTCCGCATTTTTAAGTTTCGATCGATGTACACAGATTCTGAGAAACGCGGGCCAATGTTATCTTCAGAAGACGATCCAAGAATTACCAAGGTTGGGAAAATATTACGGAAGACCCGTTTAGATGAACTACCTCAGTTCTATAACGTCTTGATAAACGACATGACCTTAGTGGGCCCAAGACCAGAACGACAGCATTATATCGATCAAATTGTTGAACGCGCTCCTCACTACAAAAGATTACACCGTGTAAAACCTGGCATTACAAGCTGGGGTCAAGTAAAATACGGTTATGCCGAAAATGTAGATGAAATGCTTGAGCGAATGAAATACGACATTCTTTACGTAGAGAACATGTCTTTAGCGCTCGATTTCAAAATCTTGATTTACACCGCCTTGATTATGATTCAAGGACGAGGGAAGTAGGGACAACTATTAATTATTAATGTTTAATTATTAATTTTTAATTGCCGCTAGTTTTTACGTTTTACAGAATATTGGCCTCTTATTGGTCTTTGATAGGTCAAGTTTAAAGACATTGTATTCAATCGTATGTCGCTGTCTACATAGTTGTTTTCTGTAATAAACTCAAAGTTGTCCCACCTATTTTCACTGTTTACAGCGTTGCTCATACCTAATGAAGTTCTTACTTCAATGCCCAAAACTGCTTCTCCAAGTCGATGCTTTGCTGAAAGACCAAGTAAACCCGACAACAATATGTTGTTTCGAGCGTTGATTCGATCTGTAGAACGTTGCAACCTGCTACCATCATTTTTTCGTGAGTCTTCTAAAAATATCACAGAGTTGGTAGAAGATAAAACATGTCCGCCTAATCCAGCTTCTGCCGAAACTTTCCAACCCATAACATTTGGGGAAACTGCATACCTGGCGACTAATGGAATGTTTATAAAAGTCATTCTTTCTGTATACTCTTGTTTCCATCCTACGACATCGTCAGCATTCCTGCCGTATCCTATTCCCTGTAGCTGTAATTTCGCTTGTATGGATAATCGCTTTTGTAAGTAATGCTCCGCCATGAAACCAACTTGGTACCCATTTTTAGACACAAAAGATGCGGGAGAATTTGTAATGGAGTAGTTTTTGGTAGGCGACGCCGATGAAACATTCATGCCCAACACAATTCCCAGTTCCCACTTTGGGTAAACATCATACCCTTGCAACATCGTACTAAACTTTGTTGGATTGAAAAAAGTAACGTTTTCAATTCTCAACTGTCAACTGTCAATTCTCAATTCTCTCTTTTCTCTGTTCTTGTAGATCAAAGTTTTACAGGCTGAGGTTTGAAGGTTTGAATGATTGAATGAAGTACCGTTTTCAATTCTCAACTGTCAATTCTCAATTTTCCATAAAACCTAAATCCGTAAAACAAAAAAGGAGCACCAATTTGATGCTCCTTCTGATTATTCTTTTGTTGTGAATTACTTCCCAACCACGTCTAATAATTCGATTTCGAATATTAGCATAGAGTATTGAGGAATTTGTGGTGGTCGACCTTGAGCACCATAAGCCAAGTCGTAAGGAATGTATAATTCCCACTTAGACCCTTCTGGCATTAGTTTTAACGCTTCTGTCCATCCTTTGATTACTTGATTAACACCGAATGTAGCAGGTTCGCCTCTGCTAACAGAGCTATCAAACACTTTTCCGTCTATAAATTTTCCGGTGTAGTGTGTTGTAACTTGATCACCATCTACTGCCATTGCACCAGTTCCAGCTGTAATCACTTTGTATTGAAGTCCGCTTGGTAATGTTACCACACCTTCCTTCTTAGCATTAGCAGCTAAAAATTCTGCGCCTAATTTACCTAACTCCTTAGCTTTTTCGGCTTCAATTTCTTGCATGTAGTTTTGGATAGCTGCATTGGTCGTTGCTAATGTTTCTTCTGAAACATCTCCGGCCATTGCTTCTTTTAATCCTTTGATAAATTCATCTGGATTAACTGACTCAAATCCACTTGATTTAAGATTGTTTCCAACATTGATGCCTAAAGCATACGATAATGCGTCAATTTCTGTTTGTCCTTGCATTGTTTTATTTGATGATAATTTCATTGACGTAAGCACAACAAAGGCCGCTACGGCAACGATTAAAATTGTTTTTTTCATTTTGTATTATTTATTTAACCTGGATGAGACAAAAATCACTCCAGAATGAAAACGAAAATTCGTTCCCTCTATTTTCCAACGATTTCTAACAACTCAATCTCAAAAATTAGCGTTGAGTTAGCAGGCATACCTTGATTGTCTCTAGCACCGTAAGCCAAATCAGATGGTACATATACCATCCATTTAGAACCTGTAGGCATCATCGGAACAATTTCTTGCCATCCTTTAATCACACCATTAACGGCAAACGTTGCAGGCAATCCGCGTTCAACTGAGCTATCGAATACTTTTCCATCGATGAATGTTCCCGTGTAATGACATACAACTGAATCTTCTAATGATGGCTTAGCGCCAGTACCTTCAGTAACAATTTTGTACTGCAATCCGCTTGGCAAAGTAGTAACACCTTCTTTGGTTTTATTGTCGGCTAAAAATGCCTGTCCAACCGCCATATTGGTTTCTGCTTTTGCATTTGACTTCTTATACGCATACGATTGCAAAATCATTTCAGCTTCGTCAAAAGGAATAAGCAAATCACCAGTAGAATCGCTGTGTTGACGAATTCCTTCCATAAAAATATTGATATCAATATCGTCTCCAAAGTTCTTGCTGTTGTTGTCGCTGATTAAACACCCTAAAGCATAAGACATGCTGTCGTTAAGATCTATCAATTCGATGTCTCCTGATGCACTTCCACCGCTGTTACATGACGTTAACGCCATCATGGATGCTACTAACCCTAAAAATAGTTTTTTCATTATTTAAATATTAATTCTGATACATTTTTTCTCTTCGCTCACGCAGTTGGTTATCTTCTATGTACGTGTCGAAATCTGTCTTTTTGTCTATCACGCCAGTTGGCGTAATTTCAATTATTCTATCGGCTATAGACTGCACAAAAGTGTGGTCATGCGAGGTAAATAATACTGTTCCTTTAAAATTTATTAGCCCTTCGTTAAAAGCTGTAATTGCTTCTAGGTCTAGGTGATTGGTTGGTTCATCCAGTATAAGCATGTTTGGTTGCGCAAGCATTAGTTTAGAAATCATACAACGTACCTTTTCTCCACCACTTAACACATTACTCTTCTTAAACACTTCTTCACCGCTAAACAACATTTTACCTAAAAACCCACGAACGAAAGTTTCATCCTTTTCCGCTGAATACTGTCGTAACCAATCAATCAAATTTAGGTCGCCGTTAAAGTAACCTTCGTTTTCGTTCGGCAAGTAGGCCTTTTGAATCGTTATACCCCATTCAATGTTACCTTTTGTTGGCTTAATTTCTTCGTTTAAGATTCTGTAGAAATTAGTAATCGCTAAACTATTCCTAGAAATAATAGCAATTTTCTCCCCTTTATATACATTGAACGATACGTTTTCAAAGAAGTTCTTGTAACTCAAGTCAGATACGTTTAGAATCTGATCTCCTGCGCCACGCTCTTGATCAAACAATATCCCAGGATATCTTCTACTGGATGGCTGAATATCTTCAACATTCAACTTTTCCAACATCTTCTTTCTTGACGTTGCCTGTTTAGACTTCTTAACGTTTGCACTAAAACGTTCTATAAACTGTTGAAGTTCCTTTTTTCTATCATCAGCCTTCTTATTGGCTTGTTGTTGTTGTCTTAAAGCTAGCTGACTAGATTCATACCAGAAAGTATAACTACCCGCATACACTTTGATTTTACTGAAATCAATATCAGCTGTGTGCGTACATACAGCATCTAAAAAGTGTCTATCGTGAGAAACAACAATCACAATGTTTTTAGACTCGGCAAGGAAATTTTCAAGCCAAGAAATCGTCATCACATCCAAATCGTTTGTTGGCTCATCAAGCAATAAGATGTCCGGATTGCCAAATAAGGCTTGTGCCAGCAATACTCTTACTTTTAAGTTATTGCTGAGGTCTTCCATGTTCTGATGATGATATTCTTCAGGAACACCCAAAGAATTAAGCATCTCTCCTGCTTCACTTTCAGCCATCCAGCCATTCATTTCTCCAAACTTTTCCTCTAGTTCAGATGCTTTAATTCCGTCTTCATCACTGAAGTCTTCCTTTGCATAAATAGCCTCTTTCTCCTTCATGATGTCATACAGTTGTTTATGACCCATGATTACGGTTTCTAATACCTGAAACTCATCAAACTCAAAGTGATCTTGCTTAAGGACAGCCATTCGCATTCCTGGAGATATAGATACATCTCCTGTGGTAGATTCTATCTCACCAGAAAGAATTTTCAGGAAGGTGGATTTACCAGCACCATTTGCACCAATAATACCATAACAATTCCCTTCTGTAAACTTAGCATTCACCTCATCGAAAAGAACTCGTTTCCCGAATCGTAAAGATATGTTTGAAGCTGTAAGCATGTTGACTTTATGAATAAGCGCGCAAAGATAATCGGTTTGTTGGGCTATTGACAATTGACAATTGACAATTAATAATTAATAATTGAAAATTGAAAATTGAAAATTGGCAGCCTTCAATCCTTCAATCCTTCACCCCTTCAATCAACCTGGTCACAAAAAAAGCCTCATTTACAAATTGCAAATGAGGCTTAGATAATGTTTTATAGGTGCTTATACTCCAACATCGTGATTAGCTGATTCCAGCAAATACGGGTGATTCTTAGCGTATAAGTTACGTTTCGATAAGTTGTTTAGAACCCAGAAAATAAATAACCCTGCAAACGCCATGGTCAATCCAACTTCAAGTGTTCCAATTTTAGCAGTTTGTCCTACTGTACCAGGCATAATCATAATGAATAAATCCAGCCAGTGTCCTAAAAGAATCATAGACCCAGCAACCAATAATACCTTTGGGTGTCGCTTAGCGTTACGCATCATCAAAATCAAGAATGGAAGTGCAAAACACATAATGATATTACTACGGAAGAACCATTTAAAGTTAGGCGTTAAACGCTGTGCAAAGTATATACTTTCTTCCGTGATGTTTGCGTACCATATCAATAGGAATTGACAAACAAAAATGTAACCCCAAAATATACTAAAGGCAAACATAAATTTACCCAAATCATGTATTACTTCATCAGAAACAACTTCCATATACCCTTTTGATTTTAGGTAAAGCGTAAAGAAGCAAATAACAGTTAGAGAGGTAACAAAGGCAATCGCAAAATTGTAAACCGAATACATGGTACTGTACCAATGTGGGTCAATACTCATCATCACCAGCCAACTTAATACCGAAAAGCTAAAAGCAAATACAACTAAGAAAGCTGCAGAATACGTTACGCTTTTCTTGAAAAAAGAAAGGCCACCTTGTTCGTCCTCTTTATGTGAAAGTCGAACCAAAACGATTCGGAAGATCCACCAAATTATCATGATTGTTGGCACACCAATTAGTAACCATCCTGATGACAAAAACCAGTCTTTTCCGGCAAGTATTTTATCATAACCTGGTTGTCCGGCATCTAAACCTTGATTTAAATACACCACCCAATGGTATAAGTGTTCTTTACCAAAGTAGATCACTAAACCAAGCGTTAATATTCCAATTGGAATATATGAGGTTATTGATTCAATTACGCGTTTTAACAATGTAGACCACCCTGCATTAGCGGCGTAGTTTACGGCTAGAAAAACAAGGCCCCTACGGCAAACAACATAAAGTAATATGCATTTAGTAATAAGTTCGCCCATAATCTAGCCAACCACGATGGTCCATGATGGCCACCATGCTCAGCTGCATGCACTTCACCATTTGCTTCACTGCTCTCAGCGTGTGATTCTTCAGCATGGTCTGTGTGCTCTTGTGCATGTCCTTCGTCACCGTGTGACTCATGCTCTTGCATGCCAACGGTGTGTACCGACATCTCTTGATTTGTTGCAGCGTGCTCTTCCACATGAGCCGCGTCATTTGCATGTGCATCTTCATGTTTGATTTGATTCACTCCAATAAATGTCAGAATTAATCCAACTACAAACACTAAACCAACAATTGCTTTTGATCGGCCTGTGAAAATATACTTTTCGTCGTTTACCTCAGATATGTGATGGTGTCCCATGTTCTTTACTATTCTGATTATTTAATGAAATAAATTTCTACCCGTCTATTAATCAACTTCCCAATCTTGTCGTCATTCGTATCGATTGGCATTGTTGATCCTTTACCTTTTGGGCTTAATCGATCTCTCGATACCCCTTTTGATTCTAGATAATCACAAACCGTTTTAGCTCTAATTAAACTTAGTTCACCAAAACCAGGAATGTTCATGTCGGAAGCAACATGACCAACTACAAGCGCTTTTAAGTCTGGATTGCTAGTCATAAAGGCTGCAACCTTGTCTAAATGTGGTTTGCTTTGTTCCTCGAACTTTTTGTATTGCATGCCATTGAAATGTACATTTCGCATAGCTGCATTTATCATATCTAAATCTGGCCCTATATCAACCAATTCAAATCCCTCAAACGACATAGCAGTAGCAGAAGCCACTTCTTTGTCTTTAGTTTCTTCCGCTGCATAAACAAAATCATCACCAAGACTTAAGCTTCTAACATAATGCAACACTTTCCAACGTTCGTTTGGAGATAACACGTTGCCATGTGCCCCCATGTTTCCTTTTCCGAAAGTGATGGAATGATATGCTTTACCGTCAGGTAAGTTCTTAATCGTTTCAGACTGATATCCATCCCATGGTGGTGGTGGATACTGGCCACTCTTTATTACACCGCCGTCATTTTTACCTTTCTTACCATGGCAATGCTGGCACTGTATATTATACAAACGCATACCTTCAGCTACATTCGCTTCGGTTGGTGCAACTGGGTTCGTCCAACTTGCAGAAGCTTCATACCCCTCAGTATACATGGTATAACCCATTTGCCCTTGAGCTACCGCCCCAGCAACAGGAGTACGCATGGTCATGCCATTCGGGTTGTACTTCATTTCTCCAACCTGCGTATAGGCTTCGTAAGCTTCAGATTCGTACATGTTTGGAGCATACTCATATCCTGGCTTGTTTCCACCAGCTGAACAGCCCACCAACGTGCCTGCTGCAATTAGCATCAAACCGTTAATTATATTCATTCGCTTTTGTAAAAACTGCATAGTTATTTGTCCATTAAGTTTTTAGCCTGAGAAACCCAATCTTCACGTTCGATTTTTCCCGGGAAATATTTCGTTAATTCTTCAATGGCCTTTATAGACTCAGGAGTAAGTTTTGATACCTGCTCAAAAGTAAATATGCCGATTGAATTTAATTTCTCTTCATATACTGGTCCAACACCGCTGATCTCTTTCAAATCATCTTTTTGATCGATTGAACCTTCACCAACAATAGATTTCAGTAAACCTAGTTTTTCTGTCTTCTGTTCTTCACTTAACTCTTCAGACTTTGGAGCTGCTTTTGCTTTAGCTTTGGGCTTCGCTGGAGCTGCAGTCTCAACTGCGTCACTTCCGTCCAAATTTCTTTCCCGTATCTCAATGGCTCCATTTTCAGTTAAAAATGAATCTAATTCTGAACGAGACATTTTTGATAATTCTGAAGGTTCTACAGCTAAGAATAATCTATCGTCTGTTTGACGTGGATCAATAATCTGAGCGATTTTCCCGTGAATCATTTTGCTTTTTGCAAAGAATAAGAAGCCAATGCCAAATGCCGTGAATAAAATGGTCATCTCAAATGTTACAGGAACCATACTTGGCCACATACCATAATCTTGAGGTTTTCCACCAATAATCATTGGCCAACTCTTAAAGGTATGAAGGAAGTTTGTCATCATATAAAATTGCAACAACAAACCAAGAAAAAAGCCTGTAAGACCGCATAGAAATGCTCCTACCGTTAAGTTGGATCGCTTTATACCCATCTCATTATCCAAATGGTGAACAGGGTATGGAGTGTAGCAATCAAAAATTTCTACACCTTTTTTTCTAAGTTTTTTTACTGACGTAAGGAGATCATCTCCATTGTCGTAAACACCTAATATTAATTGTTTATCTAACATCCTATAGGATTTAAAATCAAATTACTCTCTACTTTTAATTATACTCTTCACTTCCGACATGTTGATTACCGGTAAAAACTTGCTAAACAAGAAGAAACAAGTAAAGAACAGCCCCATCGTTCCTAAGAAAATTCCAACTTCAGTAATGGTCGCAGAATACATCGCCCATGATGACGTTAAATAATCTCTATGTAGTGACGTCACGATAATTACAAATCGTTCAAACCACATTCCAATATTTACAACGATTGAAAGCATAAAAATGAACCAAGGTGTTGTTCTAGCCCATTTGAACCAGAAAACCTGTGGAGCCAATAAGTTACAGCTCATCATAGTCCAGTATGCCCACCAGTAAGGCCCAAAGGCTCTATTCAAAAATGCGTATTGCTCATACACCATTCCAGAATACGCTGCAATGAAGAACTCTGTCAAATAAGCTACCCCTACAATTGAACCCGTCAGCATGACGACTTTGGTCATGGCGTCTAGGTGACCTATAGTAATATATTGCTGTAAATTCAGCACCTTCCTCACAATGATGAGGAGTGTGAGTACCATTCCAAAACCAGAGAAAATCGCACCAGCAACAAAATAAGGCGGGAAAATCGTGGTATGCCATCCCGGTATAACCGAGGTCGCGAAATCCATTGATACAATCGTATGTACAGAAAGTACAAGAGGTGTAGAAACACCGGCAAGAATCAAGGCAACAATCTCATATCTGTGCCAAGTTCTAGCTGAACCGTTCCAGCCCATTGCAAAAAATCCATACCAGAATTTACGTGCTTTTGTAACTGCTCTATCTCTGACTGTAGCGATATCAGGAATTAAACCTAAGTACCAGAATAACAACGATACAGATAGGTATGTAGAAATCGCAAATACGTCCCATAAAAGAGGTGAGTTAAAGTTTACCCAAAGTGATCCAAATGCGTTTGGTAGTGGTAACGCCCAGTAAGCTAACCATACACGACCCATGTGAAACAATGGAAACTGTGCCGCACAGAGTACAGCAAAAATTGTCATCGCTTCCGCACTCCTGTTGATCGACATTCTCCATTTCTGTCTAAACAGAAGTAAGATGGCAGAGATCAACGTTCCTGCATGACCAATACCTACCCAGAACACGAAGTTGGTAATATCCCAACCCCACATAACTGTTTTGTTAACTCCCCATGTACCAATTCCTTCCCAAACAGTCCAGCCTAAAGACAAGACCATTACCATTAAGAAAACGAATGAAATGGAAAAACCTAGCCACCAAAGTTTCGTCGGTTTGTTTTCAATCGGAGCGCAAATGTCATTACTTACGTCGGCGATTGATTTATTACCTTCTACAAGGGGCTGTCTTATTGATGCTTCAAACATTATTTCTACCTTTTATTATGATTGAACTTCTTCTTTTCTATTTCTAATCTTGGTTAAGTACAATACAGAAGGATCTGTACCCACTTCTTCCAACATCTTATACGAACGGTCATTTTTGTACATCTTAGCAATTCTGCTATTTGGATCATTTCTGTCTCCAAAAACAATTGCGTTTGATGGACAAGCTTTTGCACAAGCAGTTTGTGCGTCACCATCCTCTAATTTTCTGTTTTCAATTTTTGCATTCAACTTAGCCATTTGAATGTTCTGTACACAGAAACTACATTTCTCCATAACCCCTCTCGAACGAACTGTAACGTCAGGATTTAACACCATTCTGCCTAGCTCATTGTTGAAGTGGTAATCGAACTTAGAGTTTTTGTTATATCTAAACCAGTTAAAACGACGCACTTTGTAAGGACAGTTGTTACCACAGTATTTGGTACCAATACATCTGTTATACGTCATCTGGTTTAACCCTTCACTACTGTGTGTAGTAGCAAGTACCGGACAAACCGTTTCGCAAGGTGCATGATCACAATGCTGACACATTACTGGTTGGTGAACAACCTTAACATTGTCATAGTGACCATAGTCATTATCTCCCGACGCCGAGTTTTTATCTAAACCAGCCAACTCATTTTCCATAGTTGACCATTGCCCTTTTTTGAATTCTTGATCCACATTTGAAGGACCCACACGAACTGATGCCGTTTCGTCTGCATCTGCTTGGAAAGAGTAGTATCTATCAATTCTCATCCAGTGCATGTCGCGTCTTCTGCGAACTTCTTTACGTCCTACAACAGGAACGTTGTTTTCGATATGGCAGCTTACCACACAAGATCCACAACCTGTACACGCATTCATGTCGATAGCCATCGCCCAGTGATGCCCTTTAGAGTAATCATAGTCACTCCAAAGCGATACGGTTTCAAATTTATGCTCGTTACGAACTGCGTTGTCTTTTTTGTATTCGTCGATTGTCGCTTCTCTCAAGTAGTCACGACCTTCAATCATATGATGGGTTTGCGTTTGAGCAAACTCATATCCAGAATCAACTTTCTCAATAGTTACGTTTTGTGCTAGATAACTTGTTCCTGTTGACGAAGATTGAACGAATGGATATGCATTTTTACCCAAGTCAACTAAATCGTTGTCTGCGTTGGTTTGGACACTGCGTCCATAACCCAGTGCAATACCAATAACTCCTCTTGCTTGACCTGGTTGTATTAACAATGGTAACGTATCAATTTCAGCACCATTTCCAGATACTTTAACGATGTCACCTTGTTCCCAACCATTTGTTTCTGCATCATGTCTTGAGATAGACACGTAATTATCGTAGGTAACTTTTGTTACCGGATCCGGCAATTCATGACACCAAGGGTTCAATGCTGAACTACCATCCAGTACTCCTACTTTTTGGTATAATGCCAGATCAAATCCTGATGACTCTTTATAATTTGAAGCAATACGCGAAGATGCACTAGAAACTGATCCAGCGAACGAAGAAGAAACGCCTCCAGTTGATTTCTGTACAAAACCATCATGGAACACTTTGTTCGCATCTTGACCCAAGTCATTTGATAGAAAATCCACAACCCATTGATGGCTTGCTTGATCTTCTCCCATAGCTACTTTTTCTCCAGCCCAAGTTCTTAAAGACTCGGCTGTGCTACGTGTATTAAATACCTTTGATATAACCGGTTGAGAGGTTACATAATGGCCATTCATCGGCTGATAAACATCCCAAGACTCTAACGTATGGTTATTAGGTGCATGAACAACAGCTCCGTTAGACGATTCGTCAACAACCATAGCCGTTGTAATTACAGGTACGTTTTTCATCGCCTCTGCAAGTGCAGCCCCATTGTGGTATGAATACACTGGATTTGCATCTAATAATACAATTGCTCCAGCTTTACCGGCATTGTTTACAAATGATTCGAAAGCTGCTTCATCATAATTTGAAAGGTTCATAGAAGCAGACAAATTAATTGTGCTTCCATAACTTCCTAATAAATCATTAATAGCATTAACGATTACTTGCTCGCTTTTGTCGTTTGAACCAGACACAACTAAAGCCTTTCCTTTAGCTGCTAATAATTCAGTTGCAATTTGTTTCAGTGCGTTACCTGGTAACTCTAAATCACCACCTGCACCTGAAAGCATATTGTATAAGCTTACAAGATATTTACCTTGTTTGCTTGCTGGTATCGAATAACGATAATCAGCATTTGTTCCTGTTAGAGAAAGCAATGATTCAATCTGATAATGCTTACTCATTTCCGGATTCTCCGGTGTAGGAACTCTATTCTTAGAATAATCTGCAGTGAATCTAGTTGGAGAAATCCAAGTACCTAGAAAATCTGCACCAAAACTAACAATTACGTCTGCTTTGTCGAAGTTGTAAGAAGGAATAACGTCTGCCCCAAAACTCTCTTTATTGGCACCTCTGATACCCGAATATGAGATTGGATCATATACCACATGTTTGGCATTGTGAGCCTCCATGAACTTCTGAATTGACGCTTGTAGAATTGGACTTGTAACCGTTCTAGAAACGACATATACATCACCCGATGCTCCGGCCAATATTCCATTGACTTTTTTGTCTACTTCCGACCAGTCTTCCACTTCAGAACCATCGACAACCGGATGTGGCAATCGATTTATGTCATATAGAGAAAGGATACTCGCTTGACCTGCGGCATTTACGGAACCTTGACTTAAAGCACTGTCTGGGTTTCCATCCAATTTAATTGGACGACCCTCACGCACTTTGGCCATTACAGGAAAACCTTCGTTATATACACCACATGTTGTAGCATAATACAAAGCATGACCTGGAGTTACCTCCTCTGGTTTGTTGATATAAGGCATCGCATACTTAACTGGTGTTTTATTACACGCAGCTAGTGCAACCGCACTTACGCTAAAACCGAAGAATTTTAAAAAGTCTCTTCGATTTGACGATAACTCTTCAGTATCGCCAAGAATCTCTTCCATTGGAAGCTTATCAGAAAATTCGTTGCTGATATTTTCTAACGTGGCAGGATTTGCCTCCAACTCTTCAATTCCTCTCCAGTATTTATTTTCAGAATTACTCATTGATATAAAAAACGTTGAGATTAAATTAATAATGACATTTTGAACATTCCAAGCCACCATTTTGTGCGACCGTTACATAATGCTCTTTGTTAGCTTTCATTTCCTTATGTACGTATTCGTAGTACTTGTTGTTTTTAACATCAATACCACGCTGACGGTGACAATTCACACACCAACCCATTTGGAGTGTCGAGAATTGTTCCACTTTTTCCATTTCTTCTATTGGACCATGGCAGGTTTGACATTCAACATTTCCAACAGTTACGTGCTGAGAGTGATTGAAATAAGCCAAATCTGGCAGGTTATGAATACGTACCCACTTAATTGGATATGTTTCTGCATCTGGATCGTAGGTTGATGTTTCAGGGTCAAATCCAACAGATTCGTATAACTTCATCAACTCAGGTGAAACCTTTCCACCATAATTATCTCGAAGCTGAGCCCCCTTGTGACAATTCATACATGTATTCGCTGATGGAATACTCGCATGTTTGCTTTTACCAGCCGTTGTGTGGCAATATTGGCAATCAATACCCATAGCCCCAGCATGTTTTGTGTGCGGAAAATTAATGGGTTGATCAGGCGAATAACCTTGTTGAACCCCAATTTCTGTGGCTCCATAATTGAAACCATAAACCCCTAGCATTAAAACCAAACCACCGATAACCATAAGGGTCACAATTGTTGGATTCCATGAATCCATTTTTGGCTTGATGTTTCTCTCGAAAAAACTCGGTTCAACTTCAGCACCTGACTTGTCTTTTAAAATCGAGGTGATGTGTCGAAGTACGTAAACCATTAAAGCAGCAATCAACAATAACACAATTGCCAAAATGACAATTGCCACGAATGTTGAATTACTATAGAAACTTCCTGACATTAAATCTGTTTTTTATTAAAATTCTATTTCTACGTTTCAGTTTGCAATCTTTTCATTTTCAGACCGTTACAACAAAAATTGACGGGAATATTACGGGTTTGCAAACGCGGCAAATATAATCGTCTTTAAAAGGCTTTAAGATTGAAAATACCCACATTTAACAATTTAGAAGCCATCTAAATAGCTGCGCAATCCGTATCAACGTTGGCTTTGTTTTCCATCATATGCCTTTATTATTTCTTTCACAATTTTGTGACGAACAACATCGAGTACACTTAATTCAACAACAGCAATTCCTCTAATCTTTTTTAGCATATGAATCGCCCCCTGCAAACCTGATTGTTGATTTCGCGGTAAATCTACTTGACTCATGTCGCCAGTCACCACCATTTTCGCGTTTGGCCCCATACGCGTCAAGAACATTTTCAATTGTGTTTCTGTGGCATTTTGCGCCTCGTCTAAAATCACAAAACAATTATCCAATGTTCGTCCCCGCATAAAGGCTAAAGGAATTACTTCAACCGTGCCATTATCAATATATTTCAAATACTTGTCGGCAGGCATCATATCAAGCAACGAGTCGTAAAGCGGTCTAAGATAAGGATCTATCTTTTCCTTCAAATCACCAGGCAAGAAACCCAAACTCTCTCCAGCCTCGACGGCAGGGCGGGCTAGAATTATCTTTTTCACCTCTTTCCTTTTAAGCGCACGAACAGCAAGCGCCACGGCGGTATATGTTTTACCTGTTCCTGCAGGACCAACTGCAAAAACAACATCATGTTTTTCTACTGCAGCTACAAGACTTTGCTGGTTAAGGGTGCGCGGTTTTATGATTTTACCTCGATTCCCATACACCAACACCCCTTTCGATAAGTCCTTTTCTTCCTGTATTTTAGGGGTACTTTCTCCTTCAAGGATGTTTTCAACGTCTCCATCCGTTATTCCTGGATTATTAAGTAGCTGCTTAATAAGCTCGGCTAGTTTTTGTTCAAATGCCTGAATTTGCTCATCAGGACCACTTGCTTTTATTTCATCACCTCGAGACGTTAACTTTAATTTTGGAAATCGTTTCTGCAAGAATTTTAAATTCTTGTTTTCAGTTCCAAAAAAAACAGATGGGTTTATCGCTTCAACTCGGATAGATTTTTCTGTCAAATGAATTTGTGTTTAATCGTTTTTATTTATTGCGAAACGTTAATTTCGTTTTCAAATTTAAGCCGAATCCAAATAAAAAATAGCTTGATTACACTTTTAACAGATTTCGGGTCTAATTCCATACAAATTGCACGTTGTAAGGCTTGGTTTAGTCAATATTGTCCGCAACAATCGGTCATTGATATTGCCCATGATGTCCATCAAAATGACATCAACGAAGCCGCTTATATTTTCAATTTAGTACAAGATCAATTTGATCATGGATCTATTCATGTTATTGCCATTGACTTTGATGCAAGACATAAACATGATGAAGTGTTGTATTTCTTATATAAAGGTCAACATATCATAACATACAATAGTGGAATAGCTTCCCTCCTATTGGGTGGAGATATATCGGGCGTTCAGTGCATTGGGAATTTTACTGGTCAGCATTACGATGCTATAACAGACCAGTTTGGGCAAGCGGTATTATCCGTGCTCAACAACGAGATATCCGACAAACCTCACTTGTTACACGATAAAGCAAATATTAAAACACCACTAAATCCCGTTACTAGTGAGAAATTGCTTCAAGGTCATGTTGTATACTTCGATTCTAGAGAAACCTGTTACACAAACATTTCAAAGGAATTATTTGATGAATTTGTGCAAAATGACCGCTTTGATATTGTTTTAAGTAGACATGAACGAATATCCAAAATATCAAATGATTTAAAACTGCTCGAAGGTGGAGGCACCTATTGTTATTTCAATAAAGCAGGTTATTTGACTATTTCCGTTTACCGAGGAAGCGCAAAACGTATGTATGGTTTAAAGCGCAACCACAGTTTAATGATTGAAAAACAATGATTGTTAGACTAGTCAAAATGGTTTTTAGGCCAGAAGAGGCCGCAAATTTCGAAGCGCTTTTCATTTCCAGAAAATCCCTAATTGCTGGCAGCCCAGGTTGCCAAAGTGTTGAGTTATTAAAAGATGTTGCATCATCTAAAAATGGTTATGTGTATTTTACACGAAGCATTTGGGACGATGAAGCGAGTTTAGAAAAATACAGGGCTTCCCCATTGTTTGCGGAAACTTGGAAGTTAACCAAGGCAAAATTTGACGGAAAACCCGAGGCTTGGACTACCAAAATTGTTTAGGTCAAAATTTGAGTTATATATTTAATCAACCTATTATTGTTTGTTGAAGTGACATGTTAGAAAAAGCGATGAAGAATATCCAACAACTGAGTCTGTTTCTGCTCTTTACTATCGGTGGGAGCTTATACTCATATGGTCAAACCGACCGGATTGCCCAGGCAATTGAAGACAACAATTTAAAAAGAGCCCTAAAATTAGCCGAAGACGCTGAAGAGGACCCACTTTACAAAAAAAACCCGGAGGTGTACTTCTTAAAAGCACAGGTGTATTTCAACATCATCCGAGACCCCTTTTTAAGTTCGAAGTTTCCTGATGCTTTAAAAATTGGCATTAAAGCCTTAAAGAAAGGCAAGTATAAAGCAGATGGAGAGTACTTTCCTGAATACCTACCTCTTGTTGATAGTTTCGTAATGCTGAGCAATGAAAGAGGGGCTGGCGATTATGGTATTAATAAATACACCGGAGCGATAAAATCGTATAAAACCAGTTTTGAACTCAACGGTGATATGACAGCCGTTTATTGGATTGGCAAATGTTGGTTAATGCAAGAAGACACCACACTAGGTGAAGAAGAATACAACAAAGTAGTTGTTTGGTCGCGCGAACAACATATGAAGGAATTTGACGTGCCTGAAGTGGTATCAGAAAGCTTCGTTTATTATGCCGACAAATATTGGCGCAAACGTCAATTTGATTCTGCGAATGTGTATTTAGAATCTGCACGCAAAATATTTGGTGGAAACCCACGTATTGATTACTTCCAAAAAGAAATTACAAAGCAACAAATTCAGACGCTTCCTCCTTCGTCATTGATGATGGAGAAAATCAAATATATTTTACAATTTTTCCCAACAGATACGTTGTTTGTTAAAAAAGAAAACGCATTGTATTTGTACCTGATGCGCAATCATTTTAGCAATAACGATTCGGCTAAGTTAGACACGATGATTAAGCACTTCTGTAGTGAAAAAGTAGACCGCAGTGCGTCTAAATTAGTGAATCAATATAAAAAGAGTGACCAGTTTGTAGCGTCAAAAACTGAAAACGTAATGTGGGGATTGGTTAAGTACTTTAGCAAGTTTGACTATCCAGCTTTGGTTGATTATATCGGATACAAATACATTAATGCAACAGCAAAAGAACCTACTCCAGAATCTATGTTGGCACGGTATCAGGTTATCATAGATTTTGCCGCCAAAAGCCACTCACTTAAATTGGCAAATCAGTTGCTAACAAGTGCAGAAGCCATTTACGGTGAAAATGAGGCATGGTCTGGATTAAGATCGTCACTCATTTCCAAAAACAAAGACAAAAAATTAGAAACCAGCGAACAGGGTGCATTGTATGCTCTTTTAACAAAGAATGCAGATTTGGCAAACCTGGATGAGGACGTTGAAAAAATTGTCGTCAACTATGTGGAATCGCTCGTAAAAGACAATAAATACCGAACCGCAAAACAGGTTATCACAAATCATCTGAAAGCACAACCAGATAACCCTGTTTGGGAAAGTAAGATGGATTATTTAGCCAAAGAAGATTTCTACAAAAACTATTACATGACGCGTGTTAGAGAAGAAATGGTTGCCGGAATGAAAGTTGGTGGCTACACATGGAATGGCTCTAAAGCGAGATGTGATGCTGGTACTATTGATGACGACGTACAACAAAAAGTAGAAGATAGAATCAACTACTTTAGAAGACAAGCTGGGGTACCAGACATCTATTTAGATGCTGAGCTAAATGCATGGTGTCAGAAAGCTGCGTTGATGATGGAATCCAACAAACCTTTAAGCCACACCCCTGATTCTAGATGGAGTTGTTACTCAGATGAAGGAGCTCATGCCGCACGTTATTCGCTGCTAACAAAAGGTGCAACAACCGTTTTTGCTGTAACCTCTTTCTTCGCAGATAACAATACGGAAAGTGTTGGCAATCGACGTTGGTTATTATATCCAAACGGTTTAGCATTGGGCCATGGTTCTACCGAAAATGCCTGTGCTATATGGGCATCAGACGATAGTGGAAGTGTAGATACCAATATTTACAAAGACAAGTTTGTTGCTTGGCCGCCAGAAGGCAATACACCAAAAATGATGGTCTTCAGGTATTGGTCGTTCTCCATAGATCAACAATTAAAAGGTTCTACGGTAACTATGGAAATCGATGGCAAACCAGTTCCATTGTACTTACAAGAATTTGAGGATGCTCGCCGACTTTCGACCCTTGTTTGGGAACCTGAGTTTAATTTTAAAACCATCACCTCAGACACCAAAGTCAATGTAACGGTGACCATACCAAATGGTCGACGATATTCGTACATAGTCAAGGTTATGGACTTTGACCCAATCGGATACTAGCAAGGCAACGAAAACGCTCACTAATTCGTCATATTATTAGACCATGTAAGTTCTTTAGCAGGGCTTACGTTATCTTTGATAAACTAGGTTTGAAAAAATTTCGAGACGGTATAGTACAAATGGCATTGTGGGCTTTCTTCCTGCTATGTTTCCCCCAAAGTATATTTGGGCAGCAATACCTTACAGAAAACAAAGGACAATGGAATCCAGAAGTCCTGTTTAAAAAACAAACAAATGGTGCCGTCGTTTACCTCAAAAATCAAAGTATTTCAATTCTTCAGTATGATAGCCGCGCTTGGTCAAAGGTTGTGGATCATCCACATCATTCTGAGAAAAGGCTTTTCAAGTCGGCCGAAAAACCAATTACCGTAAACTACCATCATTTTGAGCTAGCGTTTGTGGGAGCAAATGAGAACGTCACACCTCAAGGTGAGATGGTGAGCAACTATTACCTCAACTATTTTCATGGAGATGATGCGTCACATTGGGCCTCAAACGTCAGGGATTTTGGAATTGTTCGGTACGTAAACCTATACGACAACATTGACCTCATTGTGCATGGTAAAGGCGCAGGGTTAAAATATGATTTTCATGTAAAATCGGGTGGAAATCTGAACGACATCCAGATGAAATACAATCATGTGGATAGCATCCAGGTTTTTGCAGACTCCCTTAAGATTACCACAAGCCTAGGACAACTGGTTGAAAACATACCGGTGAGTTTCATCATAGATGGTGCTAAAAAGAATGAAGTTTCCATTCAATATAAAATCGTTAATGGCTTAATTCAATTCGAGGCCTTAAACACTTCTCAAATAGATAATATTATCGTGGACCCAGAAGTGGTATTTGCTACCTATGCAGGTAACAGCGTTGACAATTTCGGGTTTACGGCCACATATGATTCGGCTGGAAGCTTATACTCTGGTGGTATTGCCACAGCACCTGATTATGATTTTAACAGAAATGGTTTCTATCCTACAACTCTAGGCGCATTTAGCCGAACTTATGGAGGTGGATCAAGCAAAGACAGATTCGGCGGTTACATGTTTCCTTGCGACATTACATTGAGTAAATATAGTCCGGATGGTAGCACCTTGATTTATGCAACATATATAGGCGGAGCACATAACGAGTACCCACACAGTATCGTGGTCGATAAAAATTCCAATTTAATTGTTTTTGGCACAACCTATTCACTTAACTACCCAACTACATTGTCTGCGTTTCAAAAATTCAACAATGGAATAACTGACATAATATTCACCAAGTTCAATGCCGGTGGAACTGCACTTATTGGTTCTACCTTCTTAGGCGGAAGTGATGTCGACGGCCAAAACGAAGAACCAGTTTTAAATTTTTTCTATGCCGATAACCATCGTGGCGAAGTTATCGTTGACTCCAACGACATTATTTATGCCTCTACTTGTACAAGTTCTGACGACTTCCCTTTAAAAAATGCTTTCCAAACCAAACGTAATGGAAGGCAAGATGGGTTATTCCTGATGATGAATGCGGATCTTTCTGATATGCTTTGGGGAACCTATTTAGGAGGGACTGACGGCGACGCATTGTACACGGTTGACCTCGACTCTAATGGAATGGTATACGCATCTGGAGGCACAAAAAGTGACAATTTACCTAAAACTACAGCTCAAATAGGGACAACTGCTAAGGGTGGAATTTCAGATGGATTTATTGCTATGCTAAATCCTACAAACTTTAGTTTAACTAAAATTGGGTATTGGGGAACCAGCAAATACGATCAAATCTTCTCATTAGATATTGATTTCGAAAACAAAATTTACGTTGTAGGACAGAGCATGGGACAAATGCCTGTTTCAGGAAATGTATATAGTGATCCTGGCAGTGGGCAGTTCATCACCAAATTTGATGACGCTTTAAACAAGATTGAATTTTCAACCGTTTTTGGAACAGGGAAACCATCTCCAGACATCACTATCAACGCCTTTTTGGTGGATGAATGTAGAAAAATATTTGTGTCAGGATGGGGCGGAGAAACGAGCACCAAAACGTTTAGCAGTACGTCTAACTTACCCATTACACCTGATGCCTACCAAAAAACAACAGATGGTAGTGATTTTTACCTGATGGTGTTGTCTAAGAACGCAAAAGAACTGCTATACGGTACATATTTCGGTGGCAGTCAAACAAACGACCATGTAGATGGAGGAACCAGCCGGTTTGACAAAAAAGGGGTGATTTACCAATCTGTTTGTGCGAGCTGTCCGGAAACACAATGGCAACATGCGATAAGCGATTTCCCTACAACTCCAGGCGCTTACGCTGAGAAGAATGTCAGCCCACGCTGCAGTAACGCTGCATTTAAGATTGCGTTTGGCAATCTTAATCGAAAGCCACAATTACAAGACACGCTTTTCACATTTAACGCATTGGATACCTTATCATTTTTGTACAGCATTTTTGACCCAGATGATGATAGTTTATTTGTTACCATAACCCCTGATGTACCGACAGCACCTTTTATGGTCGCCTATAAACCATACTCCGAAGCGCTGGAGAATTGGACACAAAATATTAAGGTAACGGCTGGTTGTGACGAAGTTGGTGACACCTTAGAAATGTTGGTATATGCGATAGACCAAGGTTGCCCTGGCGTATTGGATAGTCAAGCAACCGTGCGATTTGTGATCACACCTCCACCGTTACTTGACCCTCCCGAAACGGTTTGTCTCAATTTTATTGGAGATGATGCAGTCAAACTAAACTGGGATC
>JAIBDD010000023.1 GCA_024679565.1 Bacteroidota bacterium
AACATCATGTGCTCAAAGAAGTGAGCAAAACCACTATTTCGTGCGCTTTCTCTTGCTGAACCCACATGATAAGCCACTTGAACGTGAACAATAGGGTCACTGTGGTCTTCGTGAATAATTAGCGTTAAATCGTTTTTGGTGTGCTTAAATTTTTGGTAGGCAATTACATTGTCGTCTACATTACCTTCAACATTCTCGACCAACTCATACTGAGCATTTGAGGCATTTACAAAAAGTACTGAAAGCAACGTCAGCACTACAAATCTTAATTTCTTCATTTACTATTCTAAAGTTTCGCCAAAAATACAATAGGCGTGCGGAGTAAAGGAAATGATTCGATAAAAAAGTGGTTTCTTTCTTGTAATGTCTACTCGTAAGCAATCCAACCTGATGGTATACCGTGGCCTTTTGCGTATTCAAGAATCTTTAACGCCTCTTCTTTACTTTTTGTAGCGTAAATACCTACACGGTAGAAACCGTTGGGTTGAGGAAGAACTTTAACAACCTGGAAATCATTGGCAATTAGTGCTGCCGAACGTTCGGCAAGTGCCTGGTCTTTAGTTGAAATAGCAATAACATAGTACGACATGGCCTCTCCATTTGCTTTGTATTTCACCATTGGTGACGAGGGTACCGACTTAGGTTCTTCTGTTTTGGTCGTTTTGGGTTTTGTATCTGCTACTACAACCGGTTTGCTTTCGTTCTTTTTCGTAGTCGGTTTATCGTCGTCTACCTTATTTTTAGGGTCTTTTTGGGTATCCTCGTCCTTATTATTGGTTGGGTCACCATCGGGCGTATGGTTTGTCTTTGTCTTATTTGCTTGCACAATTTCTCCTGTGCCTGATTGGCAAACGACTTCAACAACTTGGTTGTTTGACAGATTATAAATGTCTGACTTTAGCTTTAATATGGACTGCTCCAAGTCATCAATTAAGGCCATCACAGAGTCGTTTAAAACAAGATTGCCACCATCTGACCAGTCTTCAGGGTAACCTGCATTGGTTGGTATACCTGGTAGTGTTGGGCATTTGTCATTTGCATCTGCAATTCCATCTTTGTCGTAATCCATGTCTTCTTTCGGCACCACTGGCCTCTTAGACTCCTTGCCAATAGTTTGGGCAAACCCTAAACGATACTGCATGTGCGTATCAAAATCTCCATTCAGCTGCTGGTTTAATGCCGCCCCAACTTGCAGTTTTGATTTGCTACCTAGTTTAATATACGTTCCGAACCCATATTCATTGCTAATCACCATTGGTGTGATACCAAGGTCTTTATACGCGTCTAAGTAATTAAAATTATACCCAAAGGATAAATATGGCGCAATGCGGGAGTCTACTGGGAAAAATCGACTGTTGTTTAAAGTGAGCATCAGATCAATATCTCCGCCAAACAAGTATGACTTTCTAATTAGTTTGTTTTCTTCACTTTGGTTTAACAAAAACCCATTTGTAACACCTACAGAGAGTGACCAAGATCTCCCTAAATATCGATTGTATGATATACGTAAAGATTGGGAAAGAGAAGAATCGAAACTCGTAATCTTATTGTCCAATAATCGGACGTTGTAATCATGAAAGTCTTGGTTAATCCCAAAACCATTTTTATGACTAGCGGTTTGTGTCAGTCCCATAAATGGAAGTAACACGACCAAGATTGATATGACAAAACGATTGTTCAATAGCACTTATCTGCAATTCGTAAAACAAAGCTATTTGACAATCAGGTCTTTACACCAAATAGAGCAGCGTTGTTTCAAACAAGCCTGTATAAAAGACTAGTATTTTATACAGTATAAATGCAAGGACTGTTCCTATTTGCACTAAGCGCCTATACAGGCTTGGTGGCCAAAATGGTGTATACCATTGGAATATAATTCCCTAGGTGTTCGATTCTAAACTTTCCTGGTTCGAACTGGACCGTATGCATAAAACAATTGTAGGGAGAATAATCAAATTCGTTTAACGAATTGACAAACAACCCGCTTTTCACTAAGGCATTATACACTTCAGATATACCATGATTCCACATCACATATTCGTCATGAATATCAGCATCGCGATCAGTATATGTACCTTCTTGTGTTTCGTGGATTGCTCCATCATTGAAATAATTATAACCGACTCCCGCGAATTCATCATCAAACATCCAAACCACCGGGTGAAACTCGGCAAATACGAACTGGCCTCCTGGTTTTAAATAATGAGACACAACATCAGCCCATTTATCCATATCAGGTAACCATCCTATCGTGCCATAGCTCGTAAAAACGATATCGAATTTTTCGTCAAGTACGTCAGACAAGCTATACAAGTCACATTCTATAAATCGAACTGGTGTGTTTGTTTTATCCGATAGCTCATTGGCCATTTTAACGGAAACATCCGAAAGGTCTACACCTGTAACCTCTGCACCCATGCGTGCTAAAGAAATACTGTCTTGGCCAAAATGACATTGAAGGTGAAGGATTTTTTTCCCTTTCACATCACCTAGCAAGTCAAGTTCAAAACTATTGAGTGAGTTCTTCCCAGCTATAAAGGCCTCGTTGTTATAAAATTCAGACTCAAAGTGAACAGGTGTTTTTTTGTTCCAAGCCTCTTTGTTTATCTTGATATAATTCTTTTCTGCGTCCATTATTGATTGTGGTTGGTCTTTTTATTTAACCACAGTGCAAGTTTGGATGCATTTAGCGTAATAAACAAACCAAATACAATAGAAAGACCAGAATACGATATACTATAGAAACTGTAATTTTTACTCACGATAGTTGGCACCTTATTGGGTATATACAGTTCCAGTAGATAATACACCTGAGATAGCATGGTTATTGTGTTGTGCACCACTAAAGACACCCCAATAAAGACAAGGATCACATTAAACAAATCAATACTAGTTACCTTATCTGTCTTAACTTCTTCGCTGTCATGATTTGACGTAAGTTTTAGAATCCGGATCAAACTGTCTGTTTTGAATATAAGTTGATAGAAAAGAAACAGGGTAACGGCTATGGATATAAGACTAACAAATGACTGACTTAGACTGTCATTATCAATGTAACCATAATAAAATCCAGTGAAATTTGATAGGATATAATTGATAAAAAAATATACACCCAAAACCTTCAGTAAAACTCTGTATAAATCTTGTGTTGTCATTTTTCAGAATGTGGAATAATTTGATGGCTGCACATACGGTTACAACTACTGCCATTGGTATGCAAACTGCAAGTTAAGACATCTGACCTAAATGGTGACTTATAGAATAATGCGATAAGACCACTTACCCTTCAAAGCCTTTCTGCTTATGACTTCCGTCACAATAAGGCTTGTTGGCAGAACCACCGCATCTACAGAATGCGGTAATTTTACTTTTTACCTCGCTTGACCCATCAGCATTCTTCAGTTCCACATCACCGTGAAAAAGCAATGGTCCATTAGGCGCAACCTGCATGGATGGCATGGAATTGGTCTTAGATTCGCTTATTTCTGGCTTGTTGTTTTCTGTATAACTCAACGCCCCTGATGGACACTTCTTAATCTGTTGACGTATATCTTCGGCCGTCGCATTTTCTGGTGTTATCCAAGGTTTGACCTTTGGGTTGTAGACTTTGGGTAGCGCTTTAACGCATTCCGCTGCATGAATACACTTCGCGGGCTTCCATACGATCGTTACATCCCCTGCATCATAATGTTTTGTGATATCTTTCATTGTATTGGCGTAAATATAAGAAGGAAATCAATCAAAATCTTCGATAAGAATACCCATCTTGCCAATCTGATAGTCGCGCATAGCCTCCATTATTTCAGTCTGATTGTTCATCACATACGGTCCGTATGATTCAATTTTTTCGCCAATAGCTTCTCCGCTGAGCACGATGTACCGTGTATCAAAAACGCCTTCGACATTCACCTCTTCTCCATCATTTTCAAACACCACCATTTCTTTACCATGCACCGTTTCTCCATTCACTTTAAGTTCCCCATCAAGTGCGTAAAGTAAGATATTGTAGTTGGTGGGTAGTGTTAGAGTCCGCTTGCCACCCCGGTTAATCTTGCCACGCAACAAAGTTTGTTCGGTGAACGTAGGTGCAACACCAGCGACCCCATCCAATTCTCCCGCGACTACATAAATTTCGTCATGTTGCGTTGAGATCACAGGTGTTTCTGACTTTGATATCGGTTTGTAATATGGTGCACCCATTTTATTCTCAGCGGGCACATTCACCCAAAACTGAATAAATTCTAAAGGTCCTCCCTTCTCAACAAACTCCTTATCGTGCCGCTCGCTGTGTGTAATTCCTCTTCCGGCAAACATCCATTGAGTTCCACCTTCTTCTACTTTCGCCTTATTGCCTAGTGAGTCGCGATGTACAACATTGCCTTCAAATACGAATGTAACAGGACTAAAGCCGCGATGCGGATGTGGTCCTACCCCTACTTCTCTTTCTCGTTGACCGCCAACAAGCGCACCTTTCCAGTGATGGATAAGTAAAAACGGGTCTATGTTCGGGACTCCTTCAATGGGCAAAGGTTGATCAATAATATGCCCGCCCATGTTCACGAGCTCGGACGATACAACGGTTTTAATTGTTTTAGCTGTAGACATTGCCTTTGTTTAACAACAGTACAATTTACAACTCACTTTGTTTGAAATGGGCGTCAAAGTAATCGTCGCGGTAGGTAAATAATTTATGCAGTCGGCCAACAATAAACGTTACATAGATGTAGTCTCCGAACCAAGGAAATGGAGGCTCAAATGTGATTTCATCACGCATAATCACATTACCTTGGTGTACCAATATGGAATGTTTGTGTGTCCACGACTTAAAAGGACCGCTTACCTGTTCATCAATAAACGACTCGTTCAAAATGATGTTAAAGAACCGTGCCTTCCATTTTACATGTATAAACGGAAAAACTTTTATTCGATAGGTCGCAATGCTGCCTTCAGACATGATGTCAGTTGCGTTTTTATCCAGGCGTTTACCACCAAACTTCTTTGGTGTTAACTTTTGAAGATTATTTGGATTAACTAGAAACGCCCATAACTCCTCAACCGTTGTATCGACAATGTGATCACGTTTGATGGAATATGAAGCCATAACCTACTTACTAATTATATAAATGACAACCGTTTTGTCATCAGACAAAAAGCCAAAGTAATATCTAATTTTATCGAATTTGAACATGGTTCCATTTCTTTTCTCCGTGCGTACTTCCACAACACCATATTCGTCAACAATTTCTTTATTTTTACTCAGTTTCAACGCATAACTAATTCTGTCGTAGAGCCCATCTGCTTTTTTCAATGAATCAGGCAATACCCCGTAATTCAAAGACTTTAGCTTCAATTTCAACTGATCAATCTCTTCTGTTGGAAGAGACACTAAGGCGATGGAACTATAGCCATCACTTTCTGCATTGTCACTCCATGTATCGGCGAACACATAATCTCCTGACGTCGGAAATTGAACACCTGTAGCTTGTTTAAAATGATTTTCATACAACCCAAAAGGCTTGTAAATACCTTTGTACATAAAAAATGCAATACAAAGGCTAACGACAACAACTAATGCCTTCAACCCTATCGGTTTTTGGTTTTTCGATAGTCGACGGAGGATAGCAATTGTTGCACCAAGCACCATCACCAAGCCAAGTAATAACGGAAAGAGAAACATCATCTGTTGCATAGCAGGGTTTTAAGTATTAATTGTTCTTTAATTTTTCTGTTATAAGCGCACTAATTTGGTCCGCTTTGTCTGCCACCATAAAGTGACCTCCATCTTCAATAATAACTGTATTTGCATCTTCCTTTAGAGGAAGTACACGGTCATCTTCTCCATGAATTTTGAATACATTGTGCGCAGGCGACATGTTGTCCCAGTTCATGATTTGTTTCACAGCCCACTTTATATAGTCAATATCTACATCATCCAGGATGTAGTCGATTACTTCTGGATCTTTTGTACCAAAAAACCACCTGGCTAATGGCCGGGGTACTTCAACAAAACCAGAAGGTATCAAACTGGTCAGTTTCATTTTACCAATAAACTTAAACCACCAAGGAATTTCGTTTTTTGTTTCAGCTGACGATAATAAAATGGTATGTGCTGGTGTAATAAATTTACACATCTCTGTGGCAAGCATGCCACCAAAACTTAAACCTACCAAAGCGAATGGTTCAGAAGTATCAATTTGGTCGCACAAACGCAGCGCATAGTCACTCATCGACTCATCTTTGCTTGGTGTGATCCATTTAACATGAACAACCTCATGCGGAAACTCAATAAATTGAAAAGCCCTCTCGTCTGCACCTAATCCACTAATGGCGTATATTTTCATACCTACTGCAAAGATTGGCTCATTTGGAATGATAGGCAAGTTATTAATGAGTGAATGATGAAGGATTGAAAGGTTGAGGGGTTCAAGGATTGAAGGCATGAATGTCTGAATGTCTATAGTATTATGAAGGAGTGAATTTTGTTTTCGTTTTTCACTGTCAAATCCCTAATTCTCAATTCTTAGTGGCTAGTCGCTGTATTGAGGTGTCAATCCTCACATCTTAAACTTATTCAACTACAACTTAAAAAGATCTATTCTCTATGCTCTTTTTTCTTTACTCTAGTGCATTACTCAATGCACGAATTAGAAAGCATAAAAAAACCTCCATCCAAGGATGAAGGTTTAAAAGGGTGGATGATGGGGTTCGAACCCACGACCCTCGATACCACAAACCGATGCTCTAACCAACTGAGCTACAACCACCGTGTTTTTTAAAGGATGCAAAAATATGTCATTTTGAAATTTAACAACACATTTTTCTGTGATTTTGAAAAAAAATAAACTCTTCAAAAAACAACCCTACAATAGCACACGCGCTATCCACATATGTGCAGAACAAAATACCAAAACAGGCAGTTTCACAGTTATTTTTGAAACATACTCTTAAAAGGCAACTATGCAATTCGGTAATTTTGTTAGGTACAGTTTAAATGTCATCGTAATGATGTCCTTTATTTCAACTGGTTTTGCTCAAAAAACGCAGGTTTATACGCAACCTGAAGAAATATATTATCATGCCGTTGAATTATACGACAAAGAACTATTCGGCCCGGCAATTGAAGAGTTTGAGCTGTTTGCGTCAAAAAGAAACACAGAGGAATTGTTGAAAGAAAAAGCAACGATATATGGATTGATGAGCCATATGCAATTGGATCACAATCACTATGACCGCAAGCTAGATCGTTACCTTAAGAAAAACCCAGAGACTGCGTTGCATAATCTTGCGCTTTTTGAATTGGGCAATTATTATTTCAACAACAGAAAATTCAAAAAATCGGCGAAATATTACGAATCACTTCAAATATCAAATCTCCCTAAAGCGTATTGGGAAGAAGCCAATTTCAAAATGGGTTATGCCTTCTTTAGAACCAAAGACTATGACAAGTCTAAGGCCCATTTTAACAAAATTCGGAACCAACAAGGCGAATACTACACAGAAGCGAACTACTTCTACGGTTACATGTGTTATAAAGAGAAGAAGTTTGATTGCGCTTTAAAAAGCTTTCAGCGCATATCTGGGGAAGGACCAGAAATCATGCATCTGTATATTGCCCAAATTTATTACGCACAAAAAGGGTATAAACCTGCCCTTGATTACATCGAACAACATAAAGTCGACAAATACGCCAATGAGTATAACCTACTAGAAGGCAAAACATACTTTCAACTGAAGGAGTATAACAAAGCTGCTAAGTTCTTTAGCCTCATAGATGATCAGTCGTTTTATCTTGCTGACGAAGATGTTTATATGATTGGGTTCACCCAGTTTTTGAACGAAAACCACAAACAGGCACAAGAAGCTTTTGTACGTATCTCTGGCTTGGAGTCGAGCCTAGGGCAACTGGCAAACTATCAACTTGGGCAGAGTTTTTTGGCAACAAAGGATAAGCAGAAGGCTTTTCTTGCCTTAGGTGTTGCTAAGCGAATGGATTACAATAAGGAAATCCAAGAGATGGCACATTTTAATTATGCCAAGCTTGCCTTTGAACAAGGTGCGCACAACAATGCCATTCAAACCACCCAAGAGTTTATCCGAAAATACCCCAATAGCGAATACAGTGACGATGCAAAAGGCATGCTTGCTGAAATGCTAGTTAATACTAAAAATTACAATCAAGCGATACGAGTATTAGAAGAAATTAAGTCGTTCAATACGCAGAGTAAATCCATCTACCAAAAGATTACGTATAACCGGGCCGAGCAATTATTTACCGATAGAAATTACAAAGAAGCTAAGGTATATTTTAACAAATCATTGCGGTTCCCAAATGACAAATTACTTCAAGCGCAGGCATATTATTGGCTTGGAGAAATGCAGTTTATGGACGACAAATATGCTAGTGCAAGATCTAACTACAGCCGCATGCTCAATATTTCGGAGTCTTCACTAAGTATTTATTATACCAAAGCACTCTATAGTATGGGATATACGCATTACATGGAGAAAGACGTAAACAAGGCGTTGAATTATTTCAACAAATACAAATCTGTAGCCACTGATAGAGGGTCTGCTGTACACAATGACAATGCGCTTCGTTTAGGAGATAGTTATTTTCTAAAAAAGCAATACGACCAAGCTATAGCAGCTTACAGCAGTGTAGCCAACGGAAAGTATCCGCAAACGGTTTATGCGTTGTTCCAAACAGGTATAATTTATGGCTTAAAACGTAAACCAAGCCAAAAAGTGGCTACGCTAAAACGTATTGAAACTAACTTCTCGAAATCTGTATTTGTTGACGATGCGCTTTTTGAAATTGGCGATACATATCTAAAATATCTCAACAAGCCAGAAATGGCGATGACGATGTTTAACCGTGTAATTAGCAATCACCCTGGTAGCATCTACACACCTCCTAGTTATTTGAAGATAGGTAACATATTCGCTATTTCGGGCGACAATAAAAAGGCGATGGAATATTGTAAAAAGGTTATCGAGCAATATCCAAATACAAGTAGTGCCAAGGAAGCCTATGACTTAGGCGAAACTATTGCTATTAACATGGGCACTGTTGACGAATGGTTTGATTATGTTAATGGACGACCAAACAGTGATGTTCGGGTTACGTATCAAGACTCTTTGTTGTATGAGTCGTCACTCCAAAAATATAGATTGGGTGACTGTGCTGGTGCGTCAAAGGGCTTTACATCATACAAAAATCGATTTGGGAAATCTGGGTACTTCGTTACGCAAGCGCATTACTACATTGCCGAATGTGCGTATTCTGAAGACAAATACGAATTAGCTATTGAAAACTATAAGTATGTGGCTGATCAATCCATTAGTGAGCATCTAGAAGACGCTACATACAAATTGGCAGAATTACTTTACTGGCAGAAAAAGCTTACTGCGGCACTACCGTACTTCAGTAAATTAGAAAGGTTAGCAAGCACAAAGGTTCATTTTACCTCAGCAGTAGTTGGGCAGATGCGATGTAATTATAGCCTTGGCAATTTAGATGCAGCCAAGAAAAACGCCACTGATGTTTTGCCTATTGAAAATATTGAATCTGAGTATTTGATTGAAGCAAATCTTGTACTTGGGAAAATTCAATATGGTGCAGGCAACTTCCTTACTTCAATGTTCCACCTCGATTACGTTGTGAAAGAATCGTCAACAGAAGAGGGTGCTGAAGCACAATACTATCGTTGTAAGGTGTTGTATGACCAGCAGAAACTAGAAGAGGCCAGAACGGCAGTATTTGGGCTTAGTGAAGACTATGCTTCTTATGAATACTGGGTTGTAAAAGGTTTTGTGCTGTTGTCAGACATTTACGTAGCTGAAGAAGATTACTTCCAAGCCCGAGCGACGCTTCAAGGAATTCAAGATGCGTATGATGGCGATCAAGCCATTCTTGACGAAATAGCGGAGAAATTAAAAGCTTTAGACGCACTGGAGAAAAAAGGAGAGGAAGGCACCGCACCTGAAGAAGATGGTGATGAAGAAGATCAAGAAGAATCTGAAGAGGAGTAAAAAAGCTTGTGTTACTTATAAGCCAAATAATCGGCATATAACGACCGCACAATTCCATCCGACAATCCTATCTTAGGTACATAGATTTTAGTCGTATCGGTTCTCTCGATGATTGACAAAAAGATCTCACAGGCCGGAATAATTACATCCGCACGATCTGGATTTAAATTAAACTGTGTAATCCGATCTGTGTATGAAATGGATTTCATTTGATCATAGAAAGACCGTAGGCTTTCTGTGGTAATGTGTAAATCGCTATTTCTTCTTCGTTTCAACTTATAAATCTTGTTGATGTTACCACCAGATCCCAAAATAGGTATACCGCTGCCTACGAGCTTGTGTTCGACCAACCAAGCTTTTAAGCGCTTCCACTCTTGTTTGTCAATAGAATCAGTCATGTAACGGATGGTACCAATATTGAAGGATTCACGCACGGATTTTTTCTTGTTGTGATAGGTAAACTCCGTACTACCACCTCCAACATCAACAAACAAAATTTTGTCTTTTGCTTTAATAAATGCGGGTATTTCTTCACCCGAAATCACATTTGCTTCCTTCTCACCACTAATGATGTCTATCTCTATTCCGGTGGTGTTTTTAATGTGGTCCACAATTACCGGCCCATTCACCGCGTCGCGCATAGCTGAAGTAGCAAATGCTTTGTACGAGATGATTTTCTGTGCCGCCATTAAATGTTTGAACGCGTGCATGGTTTCAATCATTTCCTTTTCCTTCTCAATGGAAATCCGCCCCAACTTGAATGCGTCATCACCCAGCCGCAAGGGCACTCTTAGTAAAAGTCCTTTTCGAAAAAATGGCCCTTTATCCGTTTCAAATACATAGGCTAGTAAAAACCTGATTGCGTTTGAACCTATATCGATAGAAGCAAATTTTAATGGATCCAATCGTCTATTTGTTTTGTAAATAGTTATAAAAATCATGCTGACAACGAATGTTTGTTCCGTTATTAGCCACATATGTGTTAGACATCGACTGATCGAATAGTCTAGCTTTTATGTTGTCTGTAAGCTGCAAATTGATGAAATCCATCAGTTCGTTTTGAATGTCATGATCATAAACTGGTACAGCCACCTCTATTCTACGATCTAGGTTTCTTGTCATCCAATCAGCAGAAGAAAGATAAATTTTGCGCAAATCATCTTTACCAAAAATAAATATTCTAGCATGTTCTAAGTAGCGATCTAAAATACTGATAGCCCGGATATTCCCTTTTGCTGTCTCCTCCTCTGGTACAAGTGAACAAATTCCACGTATAATCAAATCCACTTGAACCCCTTTGCCAGCCGCTACATAAAGCTTTTCAATCAACTCTGGATCTACCAAACTATTGGACTTAATCAAAATATAGCCAGCGCCACTTGTCTCAACACTTTGTATTTGTTCGTCAACCAAAGCGAGCAGCCTTGAGCGTGTATAACGCGGGCTAACCAGTAGATGGTTGAATTTGGTTGTCAAGTATGGTGTTTCAATAAAACTGAAAACCTTTTCTACTTCTTCCGTAATTTCATTTCGAGCCGTTAATAGCGAAATATCACTGTATACATGAGCCGTGCCCTCATGAAAATTTCCTGTACCGATATGAGCAATACTATTTCTTCCTTCCTTGGATTTATACTCAATCAATATGAGTTTAGAGTGAATCTTTAAACCCGGAGAACCTATAATTAAACGTACACCAGCATCGGTAAGTGTTTTAGCCCATTTCAAATTCGCTTCTTCATCAAAACGCGCTTGAAGTTCGATGACAACAACCACATCCTTTCCATTTTTCACAGCGCTGATCAGTGCATTAATCACTTTTGAATCTTTGGCAAGACGATAGATGGTCACTTTAATCGTTTTAACATGAGGAGAAATTGCAGCCTCCCTCAACAAATCGATGATATAATCGAAATTTTGAAATGGATAATGAAGCAGAACATCCTTTTTTGCTACGGCATCAATAATGCTGTTATGCCCCTCCAAATATTTGTGATTTAAAGGTGGTTTGTCTCTATAAACCAATGAGTTATCACCAACATTTGGAAACTTCATAAAATCCTTAAAGTTATGATAACGCTCACCAGGAATGATGTTTTCTTCCTTTGTCAGGTTCATTTTCTTCAATAAGTATTGTACGGACTCGGTTGGCATGTTGTTGTCATACACGAACCTTAACGGTTCTCCCTTTTTACGTTTTTCTAAACTTCTTTTGAGCTTGTCGTAAAACCCAACCACAATATCGTCGTCGAGGTCCAACTCAGCATCTCTAGTTATTTTGAAGATATGAGATTCAAATTCATCACAGTTGAATATTTTAAAAATACGTCTAAGGTTTGCCCGAACAATATCGTCGAGATAGATAATATACTTCTTCCCATCCTTTTCAGGCAATAGCAAAAACCGACTGAGCTGATCACTCGGAATTTCAATTAAACTATACTGTTGTTGCTGTTCACTGTCGTTAAAGCCAACAAATAAGTAATTGACATCATCGTCAAGATAGGGGAATTGCTTTAGCTTTTTCAGCATTACTGGTACCAGTAATGGTTCAACTTTTTCGAGGTAATAGGCGTCTACAAAGGCTTTTTGCTCACTGTTTAGCTGCATCTCATCAATAATAAAAATACCTTGTTCACCAAGTTCTTTTATAATCGATTTATACACTTTCTCAAACCTCTTTTGAAGCCTTACCACAGTTTTGTGAATATGATTCATCACCTTTTGAGGTGATTCAACCATTTCGACGTTGGTCTTTTTCTGTATTTTAATTAATCTGCGAATTGTGGCCACTCGAACACGAAAAAACTCATCGAGATTATTTGAGAATATGCCTAAGAAACGCATACGTTCTACAAGCGGATTCACAGTATCTTCTGCTTCTTGCAGTACACGTTCATTAAAAGACAACCAGCTTATTTCTCTATTGATTGTCTTCATTTATGCCTTAAACCTTTGTTTATTAGTAATTTAGAATCTGAGACATAGAAATGCGAATCACACGTCCTTTGCCTTGCGCTTGTGTAAATTTTCCATTGGTTGCATCTTGAATACTGTCTCCGTTTCTATCGAAACTAAAATACGTTGCACTAGTTTCACCGTATTTTATGTTGACTTCAACTGGGCTGAATCCTCGCCAGAAATGAAACCCTAAACTCGCTACAGGAATTACAAACGCCGTTTTACCGCGATAGTCTGTTTGTGTTTGATCGAACCGAACTAAACCGACTTTGTTGAACTCAAGACCGACACCCATCGATATACCAAAGTCTTTCTCACTTTCATACGTAGACCCTGAGCCAATGTATAGTTTGGCATAAAGTGGTATTTGAATAGATCCAAACCCTTCAATAGAACCAACCGAAAAATCGCTGTATGGCGGAGCGGTAACTTGCCCAATACCAATAGATATTGGTGAAGAAATGGCCAATGCCGAATTGTCATCAAGTTTTCGGATGTTGTACCGTGGCTCTAGCCCAAACGAAACTAGATTATTTGTAAACGACTGAAAGGGTATTTCAGCATACACCGGAATTGTATTGTTAGGGTTGTTTGGATCTGGTTTTACGTTACCTGTAGGCGCGTATTCTACCTGCAGTGGCGTCCAGATATAATCAAAATAGAACGAAGAATGCATCGACAAAAAGAAGTTGTCATTAAAATCTTCCTCCTGCCCGTAACTGCTCATCATACCTAGTATCAATGACAGAAAAATAAGCGCTGGTTTTTTCATAGTATCTCTCTTACTTATTTAACGAATATGTTCCAGATGTGTTTCAAGTGTATCGTCAAGGTTGTGTATCTTTCTTCGTTTTCGAAGATAATGGTATAAAAGAAAACATAACCAAACAAAACACTAAAATGCCTTGCTGTCGCTCTAAAACGGACTCTAGCATAAAACTGATAATAAAAACAGCCGCCAGTGCAAGAACAGCAGGATTGCTGCGACAAAGCTGGATAAGCAGGATAGCAATCCCCAACAACAACAAACCACCGACTAAACCATAGGCCAATGTCAATTCTAAAAACTGATTGTGCGGCCCTACCCTGTTCTCCCTATAAAGAACTGTTTGATCAAGGATATATTGATGTTGAATTTCTCGTTCAACGTTTGAAGCACCAACGCCCATTAAGACGTTTTTCTCGATAACATGTATACTCGTTTTCCACGCCTCAACGCGCATTGCAAGTGATTTGTAATTAATGTCTTCACCTGATTTAACCGCATTAAAATCTTCTAAAGAGTTTAACACCTTATTGCGAAATGACCCTGATAGTTGATAAGCCAACAATGGAGCCAACATCATACCAATCAAACCAACAGCCACTAACTTGTATTTTTTTGATTGCCAGACCTGAGCCATACCAAACACCAAAGCACTTGCATAAAAAGCAACCAAACCTGTTCTTGAAGCCAAGATGTGCAACATAAACACAAGCAGAATGCCAAGTGCTAGCCAAGTCTTTTTTCGATCTCTGTTTTTGTAAAAATATACACAGAGCCAAATGCACACCGACATTACAATACCAAAGTATATGTGGTGCATATTACCAAAAATCGGTACATGTTTACTCTGTAATAAAAGGGCGTTGATTTCTTCAAAATTCAGCCAATAGTTAACTGTACTAATAACAGCGACCAACGTGGTTAACAACGTGAATATAAGCCAACTATTCTCATACTGACAGGTATTTCTTTTGAGCAAAAAAACATAAAGCGGTACAACAACTAAAGGCACTTTTAAAGCCAGTTCTGCCATCCAACTTTCGAAATTCAGTGTTCGAAATCCATCCAACAACACGAAGCCAATCCAAACCAACAGCAACCCATAAATTATACGTGTATTTTTTTGCTGTGTATTGGGAGTGGTTTTGATTTTAACCTTATACCACAGCACATAAATCAGCATTAAACCAATACTGACGGACAGTAAAAAACGACTAAAAAATAATGAAACCGCGCATAGCAGGAAGGGTATGTGCGCCCAGTCGAACGACCAGTTTTTAAAACCGTTTTTATTTTGCAAAGCTTACTTGAACATCGGCGTTATTCTCTATTTCTATATCTGAATGCGCTGTTTTACTGAGCTTAATAATATTCCCTTTTGACTCATCAAGTTTGTGGTTGGCAACCACCTTAACAAAAACAGATTTATTATTGGCTGGGTTCGATACCATCAGTGTGCTCCCAATACTTGCCGTATGATGAGAACAAACACGTTTGCCTTGATTGGTGTCCTCAGGCGATAAAAATTCGAGCGTACCCGTTTCAGTAACTTTCTGTGTCTTGTATTTAGGCAGTCTTTCGATACTAACCGTATATTTTTCTTTTTTAACCTCCGACATTTCAACAACAGGATCATCCCGCAGCTCAGTTGGATTGATGGCTTCTTTAAGTGTTTCTAGTTTTTCTGAAACATCATCCACTTGCTGTTTCGCCTCCGTGATGGCTTTTTCCTGTCTGTCTTTTTCGCTTTTTGTGGCAGGAACCATTAACTGCTGTCCTTGACTCAAAATATCAGACTCCAAACCATTTAAATTCTTGATGACATCAACTTTGGTGTTGTACAGCACCGATATGGAGTATAGTGTTTCGCCCGCAGCAACAGTATGGTACTTGGCGAAGGTTGTTTTCTTGCTTGTCTGTTTGTCGTATGATTGACTTGGTGCTTTATCTTCAGCGAAATATTCTGTTACTGTTTTCTCTTCGAGAATGGCATCTCTACCTGTCGGAATCATTAGTATTTGGTTGACATGTAGCATTTTGTCTGAACCCGGATTTGCAACGATAATATCATCCAATGAAACGCCATAACGTCGTCCAATGGCAAACAACCCTTGTGACTTTTCTACCTGGTGCAGGATGTAAATCTTACCATTCTTCACCTTTGTTCCTATAGAATCTTGTGGATTAGCGAAACATGGTTTTGCAAATAAACCTAGAGCCATTGCTACTCCCAGTATGTATTTTAAATTTTTCATTTCTCCTGTCGTTATTTCACTTACTAATACACAACTACTATTCCAAACAAATTTATTGCCTTCAATCCTATTTTTTGAGGTAATTTGCACACACTATATCCATATATACAACGATATTGTTGCTTAAATGAAACACTTTTCCCTTCTTCTTGTCCTCTTTGGTTCTATGCTGGTTTACGGTCAGTCTAACCAAAGCAAAGTAGTTGTTGTTAAACTGCATGAAGAAATCGCTCCTTCAGCCAGTCGTTTAATCTCTAAAACACTTGATATGGCAACGCGTGAGTCTGCCGATCTTGTGATTATTGATATGGATACCTATGGAGGCCTTCTTGTCGATGCCGATAGTATCCGCAAAAACATTATGGATCATTCATCCGACGTTTATGTTTTCATCAATAAAAACGCTGGATCAGCTGGAGCGCTGATATCCATAGCATGCGACAAAATATATATGGCGCCTGGGGCAACTATAGGATCAGCCACTGTTGTAAATGGCGAAGGAGAAGTAGTTCCCGATAAGTATCAATCGTACATGCGGTCCATCATGCGTGCCACCGCCGAAAGTCATGGAAAAGATACGGCTATTGAGAATGGAGACACCTCGTATCATTTTAGAAGAGACCCTCGAATAGCAGAAGCAATGGTAGACGATCGGATAGCCATTCCGGGCATCATAGACAGTGCAAGGATTGTAGCATTTACAACAAGTGAAGCCATTAAAAATGGGTATTGTGAAGGAGAAATAGAATCGATTGAAGCCATTTTAGCATTAGAAAACAAGACCGATTACGAAAGGATATCTGTGCATAAATCTTCCATGGATAAGCTGATTGGTTTTTTAGCAAAACCAGCCTTACAAGGCGCATTAATGATGATTATATTCTGGGGAATATTCTTTGAAATTCGAAGTCCTGGAATTGGTTTTCCTCTGGCTGCCGCAGTGCTAGCGGCCCTCATGTACTTTGCCCCATTGTATCTAGATGGTTTGGCCGCAAACTGGGAGATATTACTTTTTATTGTAGGCATAATCCTCATCGGTTTCGAAGTATTTGTAATACCCGGGTTCGGTGTGGCCGGAATTACCGGCATATTGCTTACCGTAGGTAGTTTGATACTCAGTATGGTTCGAAATGTAGATTTTGATTTTTCTAACTCTAGTGAATTTGAACTAACACAGGCGCTTATGGTTGTGCTTGTCGCCTTAATCGGTTTTGTCGTTGGCGCGGTCATATTTGGAAAGGGCATGACGAGTAGCCCGTTATTTAAACGCTTAATACTCACAACAACCTTAAAGAATGCAAAAGCAGGTCCGTCGTTAACCTCGACTACCTCCGAAAGCTTAATTGAACGAGAAGGCTTGGCACATACAGACATCAGACCTATCGGTAAAGCTAGGATTGATGGAATCATCATAGACGTAAAATCTATGGCAGCTTTTATACCTGAGGGTGCTCAAATACGCGTTGTTGCCAAAGAATTGGGCTATTGGGTTGTTGAACAGATTTAGTCAAAACAAATGAAGGTTCTGATTATACGATTTAGCTCGATTGGAGACATTGTGCTTACCACGCCAGTTATGCGTTGCTTACATGAGCAAGTTCCCGGGGTTGAGATTCACTATTTAACAAAGTCAAACTATGCGTCGTTATTGTCTAACAATACACGCCTTAGCAAAATTTGGTCGTATTCTGGGGATTTAAAATCGTTGATTACACAACTCAAAAATGAAAATTTTGACCACATCATTGATCTCCACAATAATTTAAGGAGTAAGCGTGTGGGCATGGCCCTTCGCGTTACAACCAAAAGAGTAAATAAACTTAACTGGGAAAAATGGTGGATGGTTAGAACAGGTAAAAATCTTTTGCCTGATGTTCATATTGTCGATAGATACCTTGAGGCAGCCAATCATCTAAATGTTGTTAACGACCATAAAGGGCTTGAATTTACCACACCCGAAACGACTAATATTCCAATCGATTTGCCTAGTGAATATGTTTGCTATGCCATTGGTGGGCAACATGCCACTAAAAAAATGCCGACGAACAAAATCGTTGACATGTGCAACGATATAAAGTCGAGCGTTGTGTTAATTGGAGGTAAAGAAGATATCGATGCGGGCGACCAAGTAGCCAATACATGCAAAAATGTGCTCAATTACTGTGGTAAGCTTTCTATTAACGAAAGTGCAAAAGTGATGGATCAGAGCAAACTTGTAATAACTCATGATACAGGCATGATGCATATTGCGGCCGCACTCAAAAAAAGAATAATATCCATATGGGGTAACACAATCCCTGAGTTTGGTATGTACCCTTATCAACCTGAGGCAGCTTCAGCACAATGTGAGGTGAAAGATTTGTCGTGCAGACCATGCTCAAAAATAGGCTTCGACAAATGTCCGAAAGGACACTTCAAGTGCATGAATAATCAAAACACAAGCGAGATTGCAAAACGGTGTAATCTCTAAAAACGGCCAGTTATTCGGTTAAATAGCGCTTTGATAAAAACTCCTTTAGGCATACTCCAAATTGTTTTTAAATCGCCCAAATTTTGCGCGTCTTCGTCAAGAAACGCAAAGATTTCTTGTAACCTATTGTTCTGAAACATATCGCTAAACAGTTTGCTTCCAATAGCATTGTTAGTATTTAAAATATCTAATAATAGAAGGTCGTATAACCAAAACCGCGTTTTACTTTTTGTTTTGATGGCTGTTCCGCTTTTGAGTTGATTAACAATGTCTTTTGTTTTTATCATTGCGTTCCTAAAGGTATATCCAGTACTGGCTTTTGCCCAACCACCTGCAATGCCTATGAGGTTGATATGAGTTGAATTGTTTGTCCAGAAAGGATAACAAGTCATGGGTATGCATCCAGATTCCTCTTCGATAACATCAAACTTCTTAACACCTAAACCATCAAGATATTCCTTAATCCCATGCGTATACGCTTCTCGTTCGAGCAAGTCTTTTGAAAACAAAGTATACTCGAGCAAAGCTTCATTCTTTGCAGTAGGCAGAAGGTACATAAAACGTGTGTTCCCTTTTTGCGGAATATCGAAGTCCATAAATGTGGCTTGACTGGGATCAAAAACGTCCTTGTTTGTTTTGACCGTCCACCCAACAAAATGCTGATTAATCAAAGGATACTTCGTATTGTTTTTATATCGTTGATCAAATAGGATACTGTTAAACACCTGCTTACCTGTGTATGTGGATGTAGCCGTTTTTACACTGGCATACCCATCACCTTCTTGTATGTCAACAACTCGATCACGCAGCTGAGTAATATTTCTTTTTGTAGAAAGAATGTCGTGCACATGGTTATAAAAATCAATTGACCTCACCTTATTATAAGTGTATGGCTGGGTTTGCTCGGATTTGGTCAACCATGGAGATTTAAATAACACGTTTTCCCAGCGGTATGAGATTGCATCGTCTATTATGGTATCTTCTTTTGACCAGAAACACCACGTACGATCGTTTTGATCTTTTGAAGAAGCGTCTATTACAAGAACTTGTTTATCGTCAAAGTACGTGTCTTGCGACAATCGAAGCGCCAACAAAAGTCCAGCAGCACCGCCACCAGTTATTATATAATCGTATGTGGTTTGTGTAACCAAGTTGCTAATCTACAGGTTATTAACAAGACAAAAGCTTTTTTGCTTTAATTAAAATTCGAAATAAAATCGGTTTAATATCTCCTTATGCACAGAAGAATTAAAGAATTACGACGTTCGGAGAATGGTTTACACTTCTCCTTCTCATTTTGCGATATTTGGGCTGAATAAATCAACAACAAGTACCCATCATGAATTTAACATTTGAACAAGGACTACCCATCCTAAAAAACACCCCAACAGCACTAAATGCATTAGCGGAAGAACTTGGACCAGAGATTACAAACACAAACGAAGGTCAAAACACGTGGTCTTTTTACGATGTTGTCGGGCATCTTATACATTGCGAAGAAACGGATTGGTTACCTCGATTAGAAATAATACTAGGGAATAAAACATCTAAGAAATTTGACCCATTTGATCGGAACGGGTTTGTTGAAAAAAGCAAAGGTTTGTCGTTTGAAGACTTACTCATTCGATTTCAAAGCAGACGTGCACACAACTTAGACAAACTCAGAAAAATTCAACTCACGGCAACGGCCAAGCAAAAAGAAGGCATTCACCCCGAGTTTGGCTCTGTGACTGCCTCACAACTCCTTTGTGCTTGGGTTGTACATGATTTAAACCATCTATCGCAAGTGTCTCGTGTACTGGCGCATCAATGGAAAACGTCTATTGGCCCTTGGCAAGCTTATATGCCTATTTTGGGTGAGCGGTAGTCTTTGTATACCTTGAACGGAAACAGCGAAAGTCGATTTATCGGTGTATAATCACAGTCCATTTTTGATTACAGATATTTTTTCGAAGTATTACTTTAAATCAACACTGAACATATCATTTGTCTACCATTCCTTTTGATTTGTATGAAAATCTAAAGAAACCGGATTGTATTCAGTATGATTGAACTATGAATATCCACGAAAGGTTAAATGGCTAGATTATCCCTTAACATCAAACGATTGATGGCTATTGCCTGTTTTTCTGGTGTTGCACTAACAAGTCTTGGCCAGTATGATACATTGGATCAATACTACAGCGTTGACTTTCACCAAGACATTGATAAATTTGAGCGAGAACACGAACAGTTAGATGGTTCTAACGCAAAGCTCATCCCGTTTCGTCAAGGTAAATTGTATGGGTTCGTAAAACCAAGAAAGCCTGACAAATTCGTGATTGAACCTCAATTTGAACAAGTCTATGGGGTGTATGAATTTGGTGCAATTGTTAAAGATACGAGTTACGGTTATGGATTAATTGACCTTAAAGGAAAGTACATAATCACGCCAAATTTTTCGAATTTATTCCGAGAAGGAGAAACATTTCACGGCACTTTCTATACTGAGGTTGACTCATCTTATGGATTGTCTGATAGTTATAACTCTTGCTTTGCCCATTACTATTTTGATTTAAAGGGGAAGTTCTTGTTTCACGAGTTAACCCATGAATACGAAGGTTTTACAGCCGGCGATAGCTTGGCCACTTTCAGGTTCGGCACTACTGTCCATATCAGAAGTAACACAGGTCGTTTGGTTCAAGAAATAAAACTTGATAGCACATTTGACTTTGTTGGCATAAGTGACAATTCAATTTTAGCCAAAAGCCTTCCTGACTCCAATTGGCGTTATAGATATACTGCTCATACAGCTGAAGGCAAAGAAAAATATTCCATTAAAATTGATCACGGTTCATTGAAAGGGGTTTTTATGTTGGGCGAAAATCATTTTGGATTACTTGGAAGACATGGAGATTATTATTTCTGTGACTCATTGGGTGAATCGTCTGGATATGGCTCATATTCTAACTCGGTAGGTTTAGTAACCAGCTATGCAGAGTATTTTGACCAATCGCGGTTTGTCGTCAAATCATCGACTACCGAACTATATGGTATAGTCGATAGAGAAGGGAATGCGTTAACCGATTTTACATTTTCAAGAATCTTCCCATTTGTTAACGGTGAATGTTTTGCGAAAACGAAAAGTGACATGGTACGGGTAAACGGCCACTTAACGGAAATGAACAAAGAAAGCCAGGTTGTAATCATCGATACAAATGGCAATCAAAAAATACATGAATACAGGTATCCAGACGTTGAACAACACCAATCCTTAATGATGTCACCAGGTTTTTATGACGGATTATTATTAACTAAGGACTTCACATTACTGTATAGTGAACAAGATAGTCTTAAAGAACACCCTTATCATAACTTGGACTCCATGCATTACGTCTATATTGATGAAAAAGGAGATGTCCAAATCACAATGCCTACATCGGTAATTTTCGTTGGCGTTTTTAATGAGGGTTTGGCTGCGGCAGTTAATAAGGACAGACAACTTGGTTTCATTAATAAAAAAGGAGAATGGGCCATTGCACCAGAATATGAATTAGCGGTGGCAGGTGCTTACCCCATGCCGCACATCATTTCACCTCAATTTATTGGGGGATATGCGTACATCAAGGCTTTTAAAGGTTACATCGACAAAAAAGGAAACAAGTACTTTGGCGGTAAACGCATGCAGGATCACTATAATTTTAGCCATTGATAAATAGATAATTCAAAACCATGTCAGTCATCAACATCAACCAAAAACTCACAAAATTCTCAGACCATTGGAACCCACGTATTGTTGGCGAGCTAAATGGTCAGCACGTAAAACTGGCTAAGCTTAAAGGTGAGTTCGTTTGGCACAAACACGACGAAGAAGATGAACTGTTTTTAGTGATTAAAGGTTCGTTTGACATGCATTATCGCGATCGTATTGAAACTATAAAAGAAGGCGAATTCACAATCGTCCCGCGAGGCATCGAGCACAAACCTGTTGCCGAGAATGAAGTGGAAATTATGCTTTTTGAACCAGCCAGCACAGTGAATACTGGAGACTCTGGTGGAGATTTAACCCGAGATAGGCTGGAGTGGTTATAGAGGGGAATTGAAGGATTGAATGTCTGAAGGGTTGAGGGATTGAAGGGTTGAATGATTGAAGGATTGAAGGATTGAATGTCTGAAGTACCAATCCTACATTCAACATTTCACATCCCTAAACCCAACCTCCAGTGGCATTGGGCCGTTTACCTTTCCAAGTTTTATTTACAACGATGTGCATGAGCACATCTGCCACCGTTTTAAGCACTATAAATTACAATAACGCCTTGTTTACATTCTCGATTGAGCTTGAATTAAATCCATAGATAATCAACAAATGCATCGGGAAAATCCGCAAATAAGGCTGGAAAAAGATGCCTGGTGATTCCTTCGCGGCACGGTCTTGCCGCACATCCGACATGGTAGACAAAACTGTATTTCCTGCCAATGCGAGCATCAGCAACAACAACATTTTAAAATCAACCACTCCCGGTAGGTCAATCACCATTTTTATGATGAAAAAAAAATATACCAAATGGAAAAAACCATAATGAAGTAAAAAGAAAACAGCCTCACCATACATTCCTTGTCGTGGTTTATCTTCCTGCTCCTGGGCGTTTCTTTTACCAATGGCAACTAACCTAATGAAGTATTGTATGCCAATAAATACGCTCTGGACATAGTACAGAAGCACAACCAAAGAAGCAGAGGTCTCTCCTATTTGATGGTATAGACCAATATCGCGTTAAAAGCGAGAATCAACCAAAATTCTTTGTCCGAAATGATGTTCCCTATACTACTTTTCTTACCCGACATTCTACATTAAAAATTAAAAATTCTCAAATCCACCCACCCGTGGCATTTGGTCGTTGTTCGCGATATGTTTTATTCACCACTATATGCATGGCCACATCGGCAATAGATTTTAAAATAATAAAAAATAAAAATGCGTTTGTCAGGGTGCTTATCGCATCTGTAGCAAAAGCCAGCATGATGAACAAATGCATCGGAACGATTCTAAAATATGGTTGAAACATCACAACAATAGGAACCTTAGGTTCTTGTAAGTCTTTCTTTATGTCTGAGATTGAAGACAACACAGTGTTTCCAAGTAACGCCAGCGTAAAAAGTTTTACTGCACTTGGGTCTACTCTACCAGGTAATTTTACTACTATCGAGATTAGAAACACGAAATACACCACATGAAAGAACCCGTAATGAAACAGAAAGAAGATAGGTAGTGCAAACCGATTGTGCTTCGGATTAAGCTTGTGATACATAAATCCCAAAAACAGCAACCTAACAAAGTACTGTAACCCAATAAAAAGCGACTGGATGTAGTATAACATCACCACTAATGACGCTGAAGTTTCCCCCAAGTAATACGTCACCAATAGAGCGACGTTAAATAACAATATCAGCCAAAATTCTTGGTCTGACAGTATGTTTTTAAAATGACTTCGCTTCACTTGACACAATTATACTGACGATTTGACACAGTTTAGGACTTCTATACCACTTTTTTCATTTTGGTAAACATTTTGAAGGTACTGGTAAAAACAAAAAGACAATGCAAAAAGGAAAAGTTTCAGTAAACACGGAAAACATATTCCCGATTATTAAGAAGTTTCTTTATACAGACCACGAAATTTTCTTACGTGAGCTGATTTCAAACGCCGTTGACGCGTCTAACAAACTTAGAGTTCTTAGCGCTAAAGGTGAAAAAACTGGTCAAACCGATGATTTAAAAATCACGGTGTCGATTGATGAGAAAAAGAAAACGCTTAAAATCAGTGATCAAGGAATTGGTATGACAGCCGATGAAATTGACAAATACATCAACCAAATCGCTTTTAGTGGAGCAGAAGAATTTGTAGAAAAGTTTAAAGACGATACAGAGTCTGCCAATATCATTGGTCATTTCGGACTTGGCTTCTATTCGTCGTTTATGGTAGCAGACAAGGTAGAGATAGACTCACTAAGTTTTACTGAGGGTGCTGAGGCAGCTAACTGGGTTTGTGAAGGATCAACAGATTTTAAAATCAAAAAAGGCAAACGCAAGAAGCGTGGAACGGATATCATCTTACATATCAACGAAGAATCTAAAGAGTTTTTAGAAACAGGCAAGATTCAAGGCTTGTTAAGCAAATACTGTAAGTTTTTACCGATTGAAATCGAATTTGACGGAAAAGTAATTAACAATACAGATCCATTATGGAAGAAAAACCCTTCTGAACTTCAGGATGAAGATTATTTAGCATTTTACAAAGAGTTATATCCATTTGCGGAAGATCCTTTGTTTTGGATTCATATGAACGTTGATTACCCGTTCAACCTAACTGGCGTACTTTATTTCCCAAAAATCAAGAAAGACATTGATCCAAACAGAAATAAAATTCAGTTGTATAGCAACCAGGTGTTTGTGACGGACAACGTTGAAGACATTGTCCCAGAATATTTGATGTTGCTTCATGGTGTAATCGACAGCCCTGACATACCATTAAACGTATCAAGAAGTGCGTTGCAAGCTGATGGCAACGTAAAGAAAATTACAGGCCATATTAGCAAAAAGGTAGCAGACAAGTTGAACGAGCTGTATAAGAAAGATGCAACAGACTTCGAATCGAAGTGGAGCTCTATTAACTTGTTTGTTAAATATGGTATGATAAGCGACGAGAAGTTCTATGACCGTACGAAGAAGATCTGTTTGTTAAAAGATGTGGAAGACAAGCACACCATTCTAGAAGACTATATAGAAAACATCAAAGCAAATCAAACCGACAAAGATGGCAACACCATTGCGCTATACACATCCAACTTAGAAGACCAATTTAGCTACGTTCAGAAGGCTAAAGACAGAGGGTATAATGTTTTGTTAATGGACGAAGTGATTGACAATCATTTTGTATCTAACATCGAACAAAAACTAGAAAAGGTTCAATTGAAACGCGTTGATGCAGATACCATTGACAAACTCATTGATAAAGATGAAAAGTCGGAGTCTGTATTAAGCGAAGCTGACCTGACTGCATTGAAGGAGACTTTTGAATCAACTGTCGACAAAGAAAAATTTGCTGTTAACACTGTAGTGTTATCACCTAGTGATGATTTCATTACCATTACACGTTCAGAGTGGGAACGACGTATGAGCGAGATGGGTGGTATGGGCGGTATGGCCATGTTTGGTCAAATGCCAGAAAAGTACAGCGTAAGTGTGAACTCAAACCATAGCTTAGCACAAAAAGTGTTAGACACCAAAGATGAAGAGGCTAAGAAGTCGTTGTTGAACAATGCCATGGATTTAGCCAAATTGGCACAAAACCTATTAAAAGGTAAGGAGTTAAGTGACTTCATCAAAAGACAAGAAGAAAATTTAGTGTAAACACAACCTTTACACATACAAAAGCCTCAACAGATGTTGGGGCTTTTTTTTGTAACTATCAATTGTCAATTATTCATCGTTAATTAAGCCCGAATCCTATATTTGACATCATGAAATTCCTTCACCTCCTAATAGCCATCCTATTGTTTACTGCTGTTGACGCCCAAGAGCAACTTGACTACCAAAAACCACCAAAAGAAATTCTGGATTTAGTGGATGTAAATAGACCCCCAACGGCCCTATTTACAACCAAAAAGGACTACATGATATTGTTGTTTCGCAACAGTTATAAATCAATTGCTGATTTGTCTCGAGAGGAGTTAAGATTGGCAGGACTTCGTATTGACCCCAAAACAAATATTGGAAGTCGAACAACATTTTACACATCCATCGAAGTAAAAAAGTTAGGCAAAAAAGAATCTGAGCCACAAGTAGTTTTGGGGCTTCCTGATAATCCTAGATTAAGTAATTTTAGTTGGTCGCCAGATGAAAGCATGATCGCCTTCACCCATACCACATATACAGGTAACGAATTGTGGTATCTCGACGTCAAAAAAAAACAAGCCCATAAACTGACCGAATCCATCTTAAACGCCAACATGTACGGTTCGATTAATTGGATGCGTAATAACAAGTCGTTAATTGTAAAGGTTATTCCAGATTCAAGAAAGGCATTGATCGATTCGGACAACGCCATACCAACGGGCCCAATTATCTCTACCAACAAAGGTAAAAAGGCACAGAATAGAACGTACCAAGATCTACTAAAAAACAAAACAGATGAGTTCAATTTTGAACAATTGGCAACCTCAGCTTTGAAGCGTATTGATTTAAAAGGAAATCAGGAAGATTGGCTAGAAGCCAATATGTATACAAGCATATCCTTCTCTCCAGACGGTGAATATGTGATGGTAGGAACAATCAATAAACCATTCTCCTATATTGTAACGTACCGCAGATTTCCGAGTACAACACGCATCTTCACCAAAGCGGGTAAAATGGTGGAGACCGTTTTGACCGTCCCTTTGATTGAAGACCTTCCTAAAGGATTTATGGCAACAAGAACAGGACGTAGAAGCTTTACTTGGCGAGCAGACCATCCATCTACACTCGTTTTTGCTGAAGCGCTAGACAAAGGTGACCCTGCTGTTGAAGTCGATTTTCGTGACGAAGTATTTGAGCTTCAAGCGCCATTTTCGGATAAACCACGATCTATTTGTAAGACCATTAACCGGTATAGCGGAATAATTTGGGGCGACGCCTCCACTGCAATCGTCTCTGACTATTGGTGGAATACAAGAAACACAAAGACGTACCTAATTAACCCGGAGACATCTAATGATAATCCGGCCATTCTTTTTGACAGAAACTATCAAGACAGATATAGCAATCCTGGGCAGTTCACACGAAAAAAAGGGAAATATGGCCGTTATGTATTAAGCTTGGATAAAGGTCACGCTTTTCTTGTGGGTGCAGGATATAGCAAAGAAGGCCAGTTTCCGTTTTTGGATGATATACACTTGACTACCAAAGAAACTAAGCGTTTATATGAATCTAGGTTCGGAAATAAACTCGAAAACCTTTACACGTACGACCATAAGTCGGGTACTTTAATGGTGCGCATAGAATCAAAAAATGAATACCCAAACTATTATCTGCGGCCAATTGATTCTGATAAACCTATCACACAGTTGACCTCATTTAAGAATCCTTTCCAAAGTATAGCTGATGTACACAAAGAGGTTGTACATTACAAAAGAGCAGATGGCTTAGACCTATCAGGCACGCTATACCTTCCTTTGGGTTACGATACCACTAAAAAAGAAAAAGTTCCAATGATTATGTGGGCATACCCACGTGAATATAAAGATAAATCGAGTGCTTCACAATCTACCGAAAACCCGAATCAGTTTACCTATCCATACTATGGATCGATGGTATACTGGGTAACCCAAGGGTATGCCATACTAGATGATGCTGCATTTCCAATTGTTGGTGAAGGTAAAAATGAGCCGAATGATGATTTTAGAAACCAACTTGTTTCGAATGCAAAAGCAGGAATTGACGCCATAGACGCTATGGGCTATATCGACCGAAATCGAGTTGCCGTTGGAGGACACAGCTACGGCGCATTTATGGTTGCAAACTTGCTGTCTCACTCTGATTTGTTCGCAGCTGGAATAGCAAGAAGTGGCGCATATAACCGGACGTTGACACCTTTTGGTTTTCAGAGTGAGGAGCGCTCATATTGGGATGCCCCTAATGTATACAACACGATGTCTCCATTTATGCATGCCGACAAAATGAAAACACCCCTTTTGTTGATACATGGAGAAGCTGACAACAATTCAGGAACTTACCCACTACAAAGTGAACGTTATTTCAATGCTTTAAAGGGTTTAGGTGCTCCAGTAAGGTTGGTAATACTGCCAAAAGAAAGCCACGGTTATGCGGCCAAAGAAAGTATTCTGCACTTGTTGTGGGAACAACATCAATGGTTAGAAGACAACGTTAAGAATAAGTAATAATGGACATTAATAAATCTATAGAGCAATTAGAAAACCACGCGTGGGAGGAAAGAGAGAATTATTATTCTGTCACCTTAAAAAACTGTCATGATTTTAGAAAAATACCACTAAAGGATTTAACTATTAAACAAGCGGTTACACTTTTACAAAATGACATTGGATCAGAACACTTGATGCCAGTTGTGATGGAAAGGATGCATGCTGACTTATATGAAGAAGATCCAGAAGATGGCAGTACGTTCCTTGAACACATAGATGGTTTCAAGAATGAGATGTTTCAACGGAGCTCTGATTTATGGAAGCCCATGATGGCTTTGCTTAGAACAAGAAGAGAAGAAGTTGAGCAATACATTGGCTGGAAACGTTATGAAGATCTAATCCACAAAATGATGGGGAGATGAGCCGATTACAGCAAGCCTTACTATACTTAGCAGTCCTAACTTTTGCAATACTAGGAAACAGCTGCAACCAGCAACAAACATCGAGACTCGAGGCAGTCAATTACGACCTACTGTTTGACAACATCAAGACCAACGATGGCAAGCTGTATGTCGTAAACTTTTGGGCAACCTGGTGCAAACCCTGTATGGAAGAATTGCCTTATTTCTTGGAGGTTGATGACACCTATAACTCTAAGGACGATTACCAAATGATACTGGTTTCGTTAGATAAATCATCTGCCTTACAAACCGAAGTAAAGCGCGTTGTCCGGTCGATGCAAATAAAACCAGACGTTTTGTTGCTAGATGATGCCAAAAGAATGAATGAGTGGATTCCAGCCATAAATGATCAATGGTCTGGTTCCATACCGGCCACAGCCCTATATAAAAATGGCAAACAACTTGAGTTTCATGAAGGAAAACTCTCAAAATCTGAACTTGAAAAATTGATAAAAAAACACATATGAAAAACACAATCTTAGCCATACTAATCTTTGCTCTAGCTTCTTGCACGAACTCTACTTCAACGTCTGAAGATCCTATAGCACAAGAAGATTCTACAACCGAGGTTAAATCAGAGAAAGCAGAAACGCCTGTAAAAGGATATACCATCGGCGATGAAGCAACAGATTTTAGTTTACCAAGCACCAACGGCAAAGCTGTATCGTTGGCCGATTACCCTGACGCGAAAGGTTTTATTGTGACCTTTACCTGCAATCATTGTCCTTACGCGGTAGCCTACGAACAACGCATAATGGATTTAGATGCCACGTATGCATCGCTTGGGTATCCAGTAATTGCTATAAGCCCGAACGATACGACGGTCGTTCCTGAAGATGGTTTATCCTCTATGAGAACTAGAGCTGAAGAAAAGGGATATACATTTCCTTACCTACTAGACGAGACACAAGACATTTATCCGCAATACGGTGCAACCAAAACGCCGCACATCTTCATACTAAACAAAGAAGAGGGAAAAAACATCGTAAAATACATTGGTGCTATAGACAACAACTACGAGGATGCAACTGATGTTACTGAACGTTATGTTGAAGACGCAGTAAACGCTTTACTAGCCGGGAACGAAGTCGGTATAACAGAAACAAAAGCGATTGGCTGTAGCATAAAGGACAAACGTAAAACGAAATAATATGGCAGCCATTGAATGCCCTAAGTGTGGCGAAGCTCAACCACAAATTAGACGTCCAAAGAATTGGAGACAATTTTTGTGGGGAGGCAACACCTGTGCCAACTGCGGTACCGAAATGGATGCACAAGGCAGAGGAGTGAAACCCAAAAAATAAGTGGAGATATTGTCCATTATTCCATAAAAGTAATACTACTCTTTAACTTAATATTTAAACATGTCAGCAATTAAACTCATAGCATTCAGTTCGCTAGAAGATAAAACACCAGTTCACAAAATTGTGTATGACCTCGACCTAGTCGTTGTGCGTTATGGAGACAATGTTTCCGTATTATATGGTCGGTGTCTTCACCGAGGCGCGTTAATGTCTGACGGATATGTTGAAGGAGACAATTTAATCTGTGGTGTGCACGGTTGGGATTATCGCGTAGATACGGGCGTGAGTGAGTACAACAATGAAGAAGTACTGTACAAATTCGTGAGTAAAATTGAAAATGACTGGGTGTATATTGACGAGACTGAAATCGATGACTATATAACTAAAAACCCGCAACCCTTTGATCGTGATGCCTATTTAGGTGCATACGCGGATACACACCCGGAAAGTATAGAACCGTATACAGGATATATAAAGCAACTGGCGCAAAATGGCTTAAGTAAATTTGGACATCATGGGCCTTCAGCCTCGATTGGTGTTGATAGAAACACCTTGCCCAAATGGGAAGACATTCAATTTTTACCAGCTCAACTCGCCTCTAGGCCTTTGCTTGATCAAGATGAAGTAATAACTAAAGCGACAATTGGTGGCAACGCTTACAAACCACTAACACTTGACATTCCTGTTTTTGTTTCGGATATGAGTTTTGGTGCTTTATCGAGGGAAGCCAAAATAGCCTTGGCGAACGGTGCCGAAGGCGCTGGCACCGGAATATGTAGCGGCGAAGGCGGAATGTTACCGTAAGAACAAGAAAACAATTCACGTTACTTCTACGAATTGGCTTCTGGTAAATTTGGTTTTAGCTGGGAGAAGGTTAAAAAAGCGCAGGCGTTTCATTTTAAAGGTGGTCAAGGTGCCAAAACAGGTACAGGTGGTCACTTACCTGGATCAAAAGTTACAGAAGAAATTGCTGACGTTCGCGGTTTAAACGTTGGAGAAACAGCCATATCCCCTGCGGCCTTTCCAGATCTAATTACCGCTGAAGATTTTAAATCATTTGCAAATGAAGTGCGTGACCAAACAGGTGGAATTCCAATTGGATTCAAGATTGCAGCAAGTCATATTGAAGCGGACATTCAGTTTGCGCTTGACGTTGGCGTAGACTACATCATTTTGGATGGTAGAGGTGGCGGAATTGGCTCCGCTCCCACTATTTTACGAGACAACATTAATGTACCTACAATACCAGCCTTGGCACGAGCAAGAAAGTATTTGGACCAACAAAACAGAGGAGACGTTACGTTGATTATAACAGGAGGTCTAAGAGTTCTAGAAGACTTTGCCAAAGCATTAATGCTCGGTGCAGACGCTATTGCAGTTTCCAATTCTGCATTGCAGGCAAATGGTTACTTAGGTATGCGTGCGTATGGCTCGAATAATTGCCCCGTAGGTATTGCTACACAAAAAGAATCACTCCGTAGTAGATTGATTATAGACGCTTCTGCACAACAGTTGACTAATTTCTTCGACGCAAGCACTGACTTGGTCAAAGTAATAGCACGTTCGTGTGGTTACGACAACATTACTAAGTTTAAACACAGTGACCTTTCTACTTTGTCATGCAAAATGCATCAACTAACTGGCATTCAGTATGCTGGGGTAATGTAGCACAGCCCCATTACCTTTTTTTATCACATCGTTTTTGTTAAAAAATGACAATGTTAGAAATACGTTCGAACCTAATCTTTATTTAAGCGTTTATTAATCAATCACATCCACTAAAAACTGAATGTACATAAATCGTAAATACGGGTTTTGGATGACCTTTAATTGGTCTAAAATGCCATTCATCTATGGCTTTGCTTACTTCTTTGTGATAAGCCTTATATCCTACCTTTTAAACTTTTATATCGCGGTTCCATGGCAACCGATATCAATTATTGGTATTGCAGTGGCATTCTATCTTGGCTTTAAGAACAATAGCTCGTACGATCGTACTTGGGAGGCGCGAAAAATATGGGGTAGCATTGTAAACAACAGCCGAACATTTGGTGCAGCCGTGGTTACGTTTGTGCAAGGCGAGAAAGCCGAAGATATTCATAAAGAGCTAATATATAGGCACATAAGTTGACTTAGCTCCTTGCGACACCAATTGAAGTTGAGCAGACCATGGGAGCATGACGTAAGGTTAAATGAGAAGTATGCACCCACCGTGTGTGAAGATTATTTCGTTCAATTGGAAGACGATTTGAAACCGTTTTTAGCACAACACGAAATGGAATACATCGAGAACAAAACCAACGGTGCGACTCAAATTCTTAAAATCCAATCCATACGCTTACAAGAGTTAAAAGACCAAGGCTATTTTGAAGACTTCCGACATATGGAATTTCACACCTTGATTACAAGTTTTTATGCGGATCAAGGAAAATCAGAACGGATTAAAAACTTCCCTTTCCCCCGACAGTATGCGTCAACAGCCATTTGGCTGACCTTCGTTTTTTGTGCCTTTGTGCCATTTGGGTTACTCGACATATTTAAAAAGCTAGATTCTTGGATGTACTGGCTCGGTCCATTTATCTCTGGCCTTATTATTTGGATTTTCTTTTTGATGGAGAAAATTGGGGATTATTCAGAAAATCCGTTTGAAGGAACCTACAATGATGTACCGATTACTTCAATAGCACGTGGAATAGAAATTGATCTTCGTGAAATGATTGAAGATGACAACATACCTGGCCCTACGCCTTCTGAGAATGGATTTTTAATGTAGGCAGTTAGGATTTAGCCATCAGGCTATAGAGAAGAGAACATAGAATAGAGAATAGATACTTGATTTAACCGTAATCTCTTAAGTTGAGATATTTGAGTTAAATTCATCACACCCTGTTGACCTTGACTTTTTAATTAAACATTAAACATTCAAGATTAAAAAATACCGTAGCCTTATGTTAAAGCGAATCATAATATTTCTACTGCTCAACTTTGCTGCATTAGCAATTGGTGGATTATTCACAGGTACAGGCATTACCTCGGATTGGTACACCAGTTTAAATCAAGCACCATGGACCCCACCTGGATGGGTGTTTGGGGCAGCTTGGACTACCATCATGATTTGTTTTACCCTGTACATGACATTTCTATATGAACAAGTGTCTAAGAAAAGAGTGCTTGTTCTGTTGTTTGCAGTACAATGGATATTGAATGTTTCTTGGAACCCTATATTTTTCAAGTTTCAGCATATTACATTAGGGTTGGTGGTTATTACATCTCTCACCGCAGTTGTAGCCCTTTTGCTGGTTAAGTATTGGAATGATATAAAAGCTAAGTCAATACTTCTACTGCCATATCTGATATGGTTGTGTATTGCTACCTCGTTAAATGCCTATATTTTGCTGAATAATTAGCTGTTGATTATTTCAACTGGAAGCTTGTAAAAAAAGCATCTAACTCACCTGAATCCAATAAACGAGTGTCACCAGTAATACTTAACTCGTAGATACCATCATCGGTCGTAATCTGCATCGATTTAGAGTATTCATCCAAAAAAGAGCTGGTCACCACTTTGTGTGTCTCTCCCATCACCATAATTTCTTGAGAAGTATCTGATTCGTAGTCATCTTCTGACCCCTCTTGCGATGATTTAGCCATGGCTTCTGCCATAAGCTGTCCCATAGCCCGACTCATAACAGCCTTGCCTACCGTATTCCAATACTCATTTTCGAACCCCTCTTTTACACTCTTTCGTTTTTTCTTCTTTGCTTCAGCCCCATAATCATAATCGGATTCAGCCTCTTCCTCATAGTCTACATCAGGTTGGGTATCATAGTCGTACGTTTCCATGGCTACCTCTTCTTCAACTGATTCTTCTCCTTCGTAGGCATCATCAGTACTATATACAGACTCCGTTTCGTCAACAACTTCTTCTGCTTCTGCCACTTCTTCATCATAGGTGTAATCCTCTTCAACCGCAGCTGCATCCTCAACTTCATAGGTGTAGTCCTCAGAAGCTTCTGCCTCTTCTAAATATCCGTAGCCATCGTCACTATAATTCGACTCCACAACTTTTTCGATTCTAAATTGGGCCTTCCCCTTTGGTGTAAACAAAGCCGCATTAACGGTTGAATATGAACCGTAAGCGTCTGACGTATTGTCCATAGGGTCAATGTCGCTAACTCCTTGAGGCACTTGAACTGTGTATCGATCATTCGTATAACTGACCCAATCTATCGACTTTGTAGATTCGCTGTTCGACATAATATCCATTGGTCGAATGGTATAGCCAGCCTTTTCAAGTTGTTTGACCAAACCGGTTTTATTGCAAAGATGTCCGGCACCCACCGCTACGAAATGAGATTGTTTTTTAATCATTTTCGACACGCGCTTCACCATGATTTCGTTTCGCTCTTCAAACAACCGAGTGTACATATCATTAACCAACTTATTATTAGACGAGGTCATCTGTTCATTCATCATAGCGCACACATCTGTCAATTTCTTTTTGCTGTATACGTCAACCAAGTCCTTTTGCGAACCCATCATCATTGAGATATCTACATCCCAATTGTCTTCTTCTAAGAAATCGATAATTCCTTTTTTTAGCAATGACTTGTCGGTCTCCATAAACACGTCCAGTTGCTCTTGTACCGATTCTATGCCAACCACTTCTTTCTTATTTTTTTCGGCGTATTCCTTAAGAAACATGTCAACGAATGTTGCACGCTTGTTTTTGTCTTTCTCTAAAACCATTTTTAAGATATCACCATAAAACAAGGCAATACGAGCGCCTAAAGTATCGGCAGAAACTGTTTGTTCTATTGCAGGTCTTAAGTCGTCAACCAAAAACTCTTCCCAATCTTTCATCTGCGACTTTGATGGCTTAATCTTATTTTTTAAGTTTTTGGAATTAAAATCAAGTTCGAAAGCAGAAACCTCTGCTTTCCGTATGGCCCAAAACACGCTGTCATTCCACCCAAATGCCGCTTCGTCTTGAACATGCATAGTTCCGAATAGATAACTTGGTGTTTCTAAGCCGTTACCTGAGATTTCAAAAAGCAAGGTGTTTTGTCCAAATGCATTTAAACTCAGAAATGAGAGAGACAATAAGACTAATTTTTTCATAATTCGATTAAAACACAAGTATACTATTACTTACTTTGCTAGGATGCTTACAAAGTCAGATAAATTCATTTTTATACTCATCTTTGGATTACTGTTGTTTCTTAACTTCAACCGCCATGCAAAACATGGATCTTTTAATTACCACAGTGAATTATGGGCCGACAAAGCAGGTTATCAAGTTTTCTTACCTGCCTTGTTTTATTACGACTTCAAAGCTTCCGAATTTCCAGAAGACATTGCACGTCAAACAGGCACTGGATTTTCTCTCGACGATAAGTCAAACAAGGTTCTAACGAAGTACCCAATAGGAGTGGCTATAATGCAGTTACCGTTTTTTACTATTGGTGCAGGGGTTGATGCGATTATACATTCTAAAGAGCCAAGGGGTTACAGCAAAGTGCAGCACAAAATGATTGGCGTATCAACCATATTTTATGCTGTTTTGGGCCTGTTATTTTTGTTTAAATCGTTGCTACAACATTCTCGTAAGACGAGATATTTATTACTGTTTCTTATTGTTTTCGCGTCAAACTTATTCTTCTACATCACTCGTGACGCCGGGTTATCACATGGTTATTCGTTTTTTCTATTTGCCTTATTGCTATATACTTTAAACCAATTTGTTGCCCAGCCAAAGCGGTATGCATTTCTTGTAGTCAGTATTTGCTGCATCGTTTTAGGGTCTTTAGTTCGCCCGATAAACATATTGTTTTTCGGTCTTGCCTCTGCCATTGTGCTGGTTCCAAACTTTAAGACTTTTATTGAGCATAAGAAAGAAGTGCTGATAGGCTTTGGTGTTGCCATACCATTTGTATTGCTTTTGGTAATCCCTCAACTGCTGTATTACAATTATGCTTTTGGAGATTATTTGGCCTACAGTTATAACGACGAACGCTTCTTGTATTTCGGTAATCCAAGAATTGCCCGTGTTTGGTTTGCTCCAGCCAACGGGTTGCTGCTGTACAGCCCCGTTTTTATACTCTTTGCCGTCGGTATCGTCATGAGGTTTCGAAAATATAGGCTACAATCCTCCTTAACCCTTTTGTTATTTTTTGCCATCACTTATTTATATGCCTCATGGTGGACTCCGGGTTTGGGATGTGGATATGGGCATAGAGGCTTTATAGAATTTCTTCCTTTTTTCGCCATTCCAATGGCTCATGTATTGGGCAAACTCAAAACCAATGCTATAACAATGTTTATGACTATGATTGCCTTACTTTACATCATCCTTCTGGTTTACTTCCAATACCACTATGATGGTTGCTGGTATGGTAACGGATACTGGGACTGGCAAGAACTATTGCTCATTTTAGGCATAAATTAGACTCAGTTTAAATCAATATTGAAAAACAATTAATTTCTTTTCTGCACATTTGTCAAAACTTAATTAGCATACATTGAATCACCCATCAACCATATCTTCCAAACTTCCAAAAAACGGTCAGTCCATCTTTTCGATTATGTCGGGATTGGCCAACGAGCATGATGCGATAAATCTTTCTCAAGGTTTTCCTGACTTTAACCCAGACGAGAGACTCACCAAATTGGTAACTGAAGGAATGCGAAAAGGATTTAACCAATACGCACCAATGCCTGGTTTAATGGATTTACGTGAGGTGATTGCCGACAAAACATATGAGTTATACGGCATTGATTATAGTGCTCCGGATGAAGTTACGGTTGTACCTGGAGCTACTTATGGCATATTTGCGGCCATTAGTGCGGTTATTAAGGAAGACGATGAGGTTATATTGTTTGAGCCGGCGTACGACTGCTATGTACCTGCAATCGAATTGAATGGTGGAAAACCTATTCGGGTTGAGCTCAAGTTTCCAAACTTCAATATTGATTGGGCTGAGGTAGCAAAACTAATAACGTTTAGAACCAAGATGATTATCATCAACACGCCACACAATCCAAGTGGGTGTGTATTGGGCCCTGAAGACCTTAAACAACTGGCGAAACTTGTGCATGGATCAGACATTATCATTTTAAGTGACGAAGTATACGAACACATCATATTCGATAATACAAGGCACGAGAGTGTAGCGTATTATCCTGAGTTGGCAGAGCGCAGCTTTATTGTTTCGTCGTTTGGTAAAACGTACCACACAACTGGGTGGAAAATGGGTTATGTTTTAGCACCCAAAAATCTAACACGCGAACTGCGAAAAGTGCATCAGTTCTTGGCTTTTAGTACAAGCAGCCCGATGCAATATGCGTACAGTAAAATGCTTAAAAATCCTAAAACGTACAATGGCCTGCCTCAATTCTATCAAGAGAAGCGGGATTATTTTGCAGAGCTGGTACGTGGGTCAAGGTTCGAATTACTACCTTGTAGTGGCTCTTATTTTCAATTATTAAAATATGATAAAATAAGTGACGAGCGGGATGAGGATTTCGCTAAGCGACTCACTATTGAACATAAGATTGCTTCAATTCCCATCTCTGTTTTTTATAGAAATAAAACAGACAACAACGTGTTGCGATTTTGCAGCAGAAATACTATGCACGATTTAAATATATCGCTCGTGCAGACAATAGTTGCTTGGGAAGACAAGCAGACTAATCTAGATCATTTCACTAATATTATAGAAACCATTTCTGACACCGACCTTGTTGTTTTACCAGAAATGTTCAATACAGGATTTAGTATGAATCCGTCAAAAAATGGAGAATCCATGGAAGGTCCAACCATTCAATGGATGAAGCATGTTACCGAGCAAAAACAGTTCGAACTGGCGGGCAGTTTAATCATTGAAGAAAACGACAAGTATTTCAACCGGTTTGTAAAAGTATCACCATCAGGAGAAACAGAATACTACGACAAACGTCATGCCTTCTCTATGGCCGGCGAGGACAAAGTATTCACCAAAGGAAGTGAGCGGGTTGTTTGGAATACCAAAGGTTGGAAGATTTGTCCTCAGGTATGCTACGACTTGCGTTTTCCTGTTTGGAGCCGTAACGATTCAGCTTATGACGTCCTTTTATATACAGCAAATTGGCCAGAAAAGAGGATAAGTCACTGGCTAGCTTTAACAAAAGCCCGCGCCATTGAAAATCAGTGTTATGTCGCTGCAGTAAACCGTACCGGACAAGACGGTGAAGGGATACATTACAACGGTAATTCCGTCATCATTGATTTTGATGGACAATCACTGGTTCATGACGAAGGACAAGACGTCGTATTATCGTTTAGCTTGTCTAAAGAAAAACTAGATAACAGAAGAGCTCAATTTCCTGTATTAAACGATCGAGATAGTTTTAGTGTGGGTCTGGCTTAGATTTTAGATTGTAGGATACCCCTACCACAACAGATCTACCAGGCTCTTGAATACCAATAATTTTATACCGGCTCATATTGCTAAAATAGGCCGTATTTAGCAAATTATTTACAGCAAAATTTATTTCGATACCGTTTTTCAAATACAAGGCAACATTAGTATTTATCAAATTGTACGAATCCGTTGGCACATCATTTCTTGGCACCCTGTTTTGTTGGCTAAAATAGGCGAAGTTGATTTCCGCATGTAACTCCTCCATCCACTTTTTAATCGGTTCGTGAATATATTCAACACTTGATTTTACGGAAAGCGGTGGTATAAACGGCGCATATTCTTGAAGAGACAAATTGAGGATTTCGGTGTACTCGCTGGTTAGCGAAAAAACTAAATCACTAAGTATTTTGTACTCCAATCTGGTCTCAAACCCATAATGACGTGCAGGAGCCTGTGTGTAGGCATACAATTGCCCTGCCTCTGGGTATGGATATATATCGTTGTTAACTTCAAGTCGTGCGAACACATTTGACGGAGCCAAGTAAACAAAATTAAAAAAGTAGTTCGCATATACCGACGACTCTACCAGCCAACGTTTGCGCTCGTAAATGATACTAACGTCGTTTTGGATAGCCGATTCAGGCTTTAGTGTTATATCCCCTTTCTCGTATCTAAATGCGCCGTGGTGCAAACCATTGGATGCCAATTCATTTGGCTGAAGCATCCTGCTCGTTTTGGCTGTATTAATTTTTATATATAGGGACTTTTGAATTTCCTTGTTTAAACCAATACTAGCTGCCCAATTAGGCAGCATGGTATGAAAGGATTCGTTTCTGTTAGCCAAACCAACATACCTGCCATTTTGGTAAAATGGTGTTTTGGTAGAATCAAAATCAAGATAATTCGCTTCAACCCTCCCTCCTAAATTAACTTTCCATCCTTTTTTTGTCTCTGATTTCACTAAACCGTAAAAAGCCATTAAGCCAGAAGAATAGGCCGGTATAATAAACTCATAACCGCTAACGGAATTCTCGCGCCATTGACCTGAGAATCCAATTATCTTCTTTCTGTTTGAATCATTAACAAAGTATCTAGCATTAAAAGTAGTCGTATTCAACTCAAGGTTTAGCGCTTGTGTATTCACTGAATTGTCTCCACTAAATGCACCACTATGTGGCAAAGCTATTTCACCTCTCACATTTCTTTGAAATCCAGCGTCTATTTCTAACCAGTTCGAATGAATCAGAATATTTGCATGTCCTGATAAGTTGATGTGGTTGACTTCTTGATATGGCAAATCAAGATTACTAAAGTCGCCGTCATGTCTTAAAGCGGTTACACTGGGCACGCCAAATGCTCCTGCAAAAAAACCAGAAGTTTGTTCAAAAAATGAAGCGCGCACATACCAGTATCCCCAGTTCTTAGAAACCCCAGCGTAAGCATTCAATACGCGTTCTTGAACGGCCGTGTTTTTGAGCCTATTGCTATAAATGGGTAACACAGTTGTTTGATATACAAAGGAATTTGACGGCACCTTGTAATCACTAGACTCTAGGAAACTATATCGTATTTTGAACCAGCGACCGTTTTTATTTGCAGAAGCAAACGTACTCGACCTCAAACCATTATTCAAAGAGTTATAGCTCACGTGTTGACCTACAGCAAATTGATCCTTACGTTTAGGTAAAGCAGGTCTAATGTTGATCACCCCTGCAACAGCATCAGATCCGTAAACCAAGGCCGATGCTCCTTTGATTATCTCAATTTTATCTGCATTGTTTACATCCAATTCCAAGCCGTGATCTGCGCCCCATTGCTGACCCTCTTGTTTTATCCCGTCTGTTGTAACGACTACTCTATTCCCATTTAACCCTCTAAGAGATGGTTTACTAACACCAACACCGTTATTCAATGCGCCTACTCCGGGCACTTTCTCCAAATTGTTACTTAAAGAGGTACCACCTTGTTGTTTCAAAAAGTGTTCATCTAAATGTATGACCTGAAGTGGGTTGTTTTTTAAGGCCTGTTTCTCCAACGAGTTTTCAATAATTACTTCATGTAACTCGTTAATAGACTCCTCTAGGTTGAACCGCAGGCTTTTTATGGAAGTCGTTACATCAATATCTCTTTGCTGCGCGTGATAGCCGGCATACGTTACATGCAAATGGTAGTGGCCTTTTTTAACCCCATTAATTATAAAATAACCACTTGAGTCGGTTAACACGCCTACATGTGTTTCATGTATAAACACATCAACCGACTCCAATGGAGCACCTTCTTCATTCGTCACAAAGCCAGCAACGGAGTACTGACCATACGAAACCAAATGACATAAAATGCTTGTTAAAAGAAAAAATAAAGATCGTTTACTTAACATCTATTTCGATTTCAGCCACCGATAAATTATCGTCACTGTCGAATGAACTAATTATTAATTCTGCCTCTTCTACAGAACCGTCAATGGTAAACTTTTGATCGAATGTAAAACTGACATCAGTATCTCCTTCAAGATCAATATCCCCGTCAGCAATTGGTGGTGCCGACTCGTTCTCATGATCTATGAGCATGTACGATATTTCCTTCAAATCCACATCGTCTTCAACGGTGAATGTAATTGTGAACTCCTCGCCTGCCGTTACTTCTAATGTGCCGTTCAAGTTCTTATAGACCGGCTGACCTGCTTGAGTGATTTCAAAATCCAACACCTTAACATCGGACCGATTACCTTCGACGTCTAATGCCGAAATCTCTAGGTGGTAAGGCCCTGCTGCTGCGTTATTTGGCACCTCAAATTCGGCTACCTCTTCAGAACTAGTACTACTTAAAGCTAAAATTTGAGAGCCATCATATTTTAGGTTTGCCTTGCCATGTTTGTGGCCCTCGAAATTGTCGTGAATTTCAACAAATCCTTCCGACAAGGCTATGTTGTCGTCAAATGTTATTCTTACGTTCAAACTGTCTCCAGCCGGAATACTCGTTCCATCTAAAAAATTAACACTGGTGATTGTTGGCTTATCTTCATCCGTAGTTGGATTGTCGTTGCATCCTGAACCCCATACAATAGCAGAGGCGACCAAGATATTTAAAATTGGTTTCATTGATATATTGTTTTCTGCGTTTCCGCAGGTTATTAAAAAGAAAAATAAGTTAGTTGGTTGTTGATTTAAACCATATGAGGAGGTCCTCTGGCATCAGGTTTTTCTTTATAAAAACTAACAACAATGGACTCAAAGTGAGGAAAGATACTTTGAATCGGGTATAGTGGTTTATACGATTCTGAAACTGGTGAAGGGGTTATGCTGGCATGAACCACAGTACATAAACCACAAACGTCAATTTCGGCATGGGGCTCGCAAAAGTGTTCTGTAGCGTTTGTACATAAATCCTCATGCTCTTCATGCATGTGATGCAAGGCATCCACAAGTTGAACACCACACCAAAGTGTGAGTAACAACGTAGCTATGATTTGCTTAAAGTTTCGCAATACCGAGCAAAGGTAATTGTATTTACCCTTCTTTTGACTTATCCATGGCTGCTTTCACAAATTTGACAAACAATGGATGTGGGTTGTCGACTGTACTTTTTAATTCGGGGTGAAACTGAACACCAATAAAGAATGGGTGTTCTGGGATTTCAATGATTTCTACAAGATTGTTATCGGGATTAATACCAGACATAACCATACCACTCTTCTTATATTGGTTGAGGTATGCGTTGTTGAATTCATATCTATGACGGTGACGTTCTTGAATATTTGGTTTGCCATATACCTTGGCCGCTAGTGTGCCTTTGCCTATATCGCAGGAATAAGCACCTAAACGCATTGTCCCACCCTTTACTTTGATCTTTTTCTGAGCCTCCATTAAATCGATAACCGGAAACTTTGTTTTTGGATTCATTTCTACACTATGTGCGTTCTTCATCCCTAGTACGTTTCGACCATATTCAATGACAGCACACTGCATACCTAAACATATGCCAAAAAATGGCACATTGTTTTCCCGTAGATACTTGATAGTATCAATCTTGCCTTCAATTCCACGGTCACCAAATCCAGGGGCAACCAACACCCCATCCAGACCAGCCAAACGGTCTTTGATGTTCTCCCCAGACAGAGATTCGGATTGTAGGCTAATCACATTCACATTACATTCGTTTACAGAACCTGCATGATTAAATGCTTCACTGATAGACTTGTAGGCGTCTTGTAACTCCACATACTTTCCAACCAATCCAATATTTACTTCAGACTTTGGGTGACTCTGTTTAAATAAGAAATCCTTCCATTTGTCTAAGTCTGGTTCGTTCTTCGCGCTCAATCGTAGCTTAGCTAAAGTTACCTTATCCAGTTTTTCTTTAAGCATTACCAGAGGCACTTCATAAATTGAATCTACGTCAATTGACTCGATTACTGCATTACGGTTCACATTACAGAACAATGCGACTTTCTTACGTATTTCAGGAGTCAGTTTGTGCTCTGTACGACAAACTAAAATATCTGGTTGTACGCCAAGTTCTTGAAGGCCTTTAACACTGTGTTGTGTTGGTTTCGTTTTTAGCTCACCTGCTGCTTTCAAATAAGGTACAAGTGTTAAGTGAATAACACAAGTATCGTCTGTACCCAGCTGCCAACGCAGTTGACGCACAGCTTCTACGTATGGCAAGGATTCAATATCACCGACTGTTCCGCCTAATTCTGTGATGATTACATCATAGTCTCCCGATTCTCCAAGCAACAGCATTCTGCGCTTAATTTCGTCGGTAATGTGTGGAATTACCTGTACCGTTTTCCCTAAGTATTTCCCTTCCCGTTCGTTGTCGATAACCGTTTGGTAAATTCTACCAGTCGTAACGTTATTGGCTTGAGACGTAGGAATATTTAAAAAACGTTCGTAATGGCCTAAATCAAGATCCGTTTCAGCACCATCGTTTGTAACGTAACATTCACCATGCTCATACGGATTCATCGTGCCAGGATCAACGTTGATATACGGATCAAACTTTTGAATGGTGGTTGAATACCCCCGTGCCTGAAGGAGTTTTGCTAAAGAAGCGGCAATAATTCCTTTACCTAAAGAAGATGTTACGCCTCCCGTAACAAAAACGTATTTTGCTTTTTTCATTTTAATAGCGTTAAAGGGTAAACCGGGAAAAAGCTTACGCTTGTGTACGGTTAACAAAGATACTCCGCTGCACTTCCTATTGGCAGAGAATTGTTATTTGCTTTTCAAGATATTTTCAACAGTCTTAATATCTTCAGGTGTATCAACACCTATAGAGTCATTTTTAGTTTCGATTGCAGAAACTACATAGTGGTTTTGTAGCCAACGAAGTTGCTCTAGTTTCTCAGCCTTCTCAAGCGCTGATTCTTGCACTGTAGCCAAAGACAGCAAAACTTCGACTGAAAACCCATACGTCCCTAAGTGTTTATAAAACGGCGTTTCTGATAAATCAAGGTCTTCGTTATCGCGCACATATGGAATAGATGTGCGACTAAAGTAAAGCGCGTCTGCTACCCCATCTTCGAACTCCGTTAAAACAGCTTTGACAACATTCGGGTTCGACAATGACGAAACGTCGTCAATACGTTTAACTAACGTCGCAATATCTGTATCATCTTCTTCGAAAACAGCTATCAATCGGTTAATATCTTTGGGGTTAATTAGTGGTTCATCTCCTTGAACATTGATAACACATTCATATTCTTCGCCAGCGTCCATTAGCCTTTCAACCGCTTCAATGATTCTTTCTGTACCATTTTTATGCGACGCTGAAGTCATGCAGACATTCCCGTCAAATCCTTGAACATGATCGAATATGCGCTGGTCGTCAGTGGCAACGATTACATCTTCTGCATGTGTTTGCAAACACTTTTCATAAACACGTTCAATGAGCGACACTCCGTCTATCATTTCTAAAGGTTTACCCGGAAATCTTTCAGAGTTATATCTAGCTGGGATTACTATTAATGCGTTCATACGTATTATTCGTTATTCTTTCTCTTCTTTAAATGCAATGGACAATAAAATACTTCCACCCAAAATGATTCCAATCACCATTAACGACATTTTGTTGTCTATTCCTAAGACCTCGACGATATAATGATGGAACAACATTTTGACGCCGATAAAAGTTAACAGCAAGCCAAGTCCATATTTTAAGAATCTAAATAAGTGTACCACATTGGCCAATAAGAAGAACATAGAACGTAGTCCCATTATCGCAAATATGTTAGAGAAAAATACGACATAAGGATCTTTGGTTACAACAAAAATCGCGGGGACTGAATCAACAGCAAAGATCAAATCAGATGCCTCGATTACCATCAACACGATAAATAAAGGTGTAACCCAAGTTCGTTTGTCTTTACGGATAAAGAAATTGTGCCCCACATACCTCGGAAAAACAGGGAATATCTTACCAACCAACTTAACAACAGGATGGTTCTTTTCGTCAATGGAATCCTCTTTATCGCCTTGTACCAGTATCTTAATACCGCTGTAAATAAGGAATGCGCCAAACAAGTACAATACCCAGTGGAATTGCTGAATGATAGCTGCCCCAAGGAAGATAAAAGTAAATCGCATTACCAAAGCGCCTAAAATTCCCCAAAACAAGACACGCTTATAGTATCTTTCCTTTACACCAAAAGTTTGGAAAATTAAGAGCATTACGAATATGTTGTCGACGCTTAAGGCATACTCAATAAAATACCCGGTAATGAACTCTATAGACAGGTTGTTTCTATAAGCTTCAGTTAACGTTTCAAAAGTTTGACCATTAATTTCAATCGGATGTTCGTATTTCTCAATGATGTAAGTAAGTTGATTCAGGTCAGTAAACCCGTGAATGAAGTGCCCGTAATTCTTAAGAAAGAAGAAGAACCCAAATGCACAAGCAACCCAAACAGCAGACCATATTAAGGACTCTTTGAAGGTTACCACCTTGTTCTCTTTTGAAAAAATACCCAAATCGAGCATTAAGACAAACAAGATGAAAACGATAAAAATCGAAAAGAAAATTAACTCATTCGACTGTATCGCTAAGAAAGGTATTTGCATAGGGGTTTTTAAGACGCGCAAAAATACACGCATTTAAATTGAAAGAGAATTGATAGTTGATAATTGATAGTTGATCATTGATAGTTGATCATTGATAGTTGATCATTGATAGTTGATCATTGATAGTTGATAATTGATAGTTGATAATTGATAATTCAATCCTTCAATCCCTCAATCCTTCAATCATTCACAAAATAGGACAGTTACAA
>JAIBDD010000047.1 GCA_024679565.1 Bacteroidota bacterium
GATTACCACCTAACGCCCTTAAATAGGCTCCTCAAAGCGCGCCCTTATTTGAAATGGCATACTGCTTTGTGCTGCACACTCAATGGCGTTAAATCAATTTATTGTAATATTAGCTATAAGAATCGCGATTAATGTGTGATTCTTATGCTTAAAAAAAACAGTTATCAACTAAAACTTTATTTATCCTAAACGGGCTAGTCGGAACCTTTTTTGGCCTGGGTTACGTTTTTATGCCAGAAATGCAAATGGGAATGTACGGTGTTCAATCGTCGGAATCTGGCATCTTATTGATGCAAACAGCTGGAGCTGCACATGTTGGTTTTGCGGTGATGAATATTACCGATTCTGCCTCTACTAAAATGGTTTCACTAGGCATGATGGGTGCTTGGATTACAACAACAGCCATTAGCCTCTATGGAGTATTAACAGATGGTCTTAATTCCTTCGGCTGGAGTGGTGTTGCAGTAGGTCTGTTTTTCGTGGTCATGTATGGTATGAAAAAATTCAAGAACTAAAACGTATCAACCTTGTAATTAAGGTAATTACAACCAAAAACGGACATGCCTTTGGCATGTACGTTTTTTTTAGTCAAAATCATTAGTATATCAGTACTGTCTCTGTTTTAAATCGATTTCAATCGGAGTATCTATCAGTTGTGGTTTTAACGCCTCGTTGGATTTAAAAACCCCTTTCACCTTCTTCCACTTTGGCATACGTTGAACCCCGACAGAATAAATAGTCAGTTTATCCCCTTGAAAATGAAACCGTAAAAAGTTCTTGTATCCACCAATTTTTAGCGATGAGAAAGCCTCATTGTCGTGCATTGTAAGCAACAAGCTACTAATCAACAAAGAACCCTATAATTACTCCAGATATAAACCCACCTACAAAGAATACCTCTGCACTCATGGTTAACATTCTTACGGCGTCATTTTGAATTCCCAAAACCGCGTCGTTAAACCATGCAAAAAAACTAAAGGAGCTAATCATTAAAACAACATGCATAATCCCATGGAACACTCCAGCAAGGCTTGCAATTTTATATTTTGAGGACTTCCCATCACAGAAAGCAAGAAAGCCAAAAACAAACATCAGTAAAATTACGACAGCTGTTGGGCTATGACCAAAGGTTTTGAGCAGGCGAACAAATATTTCGTTATTAATTAATTTTCCGGTGTTTCCCATTTCGCTGAATATAGTTCCAGGTATGTCGTCTAAGAGGCACGTGGTATACAACGCATATGCCATAATCAAATGAATGGTACATAGAAACAAGACAAAACGAACAAATTTATTTATCAGAGTAGCACAGCGCTGTTTTCCTTATCCATGCTAGTAGCCGTGGGTTTTTACTTTTTCAAACACGATTATGTGTCTGGATATTTCGAAATGATTGGTTTCCCAGCGTGGTTGGTTTATCCTTTAGGCATTGTCAAAGTGCTTGGCATTATTGGTATGTATAACACAAAATACAAATTGCTGAGAGAATGGGCATATGCAGGATACTTATATAACTGTTTACTTGCCCTGGCAGGAAATGCGTTATGTCCTGAAGGTGAGTTTACTGGAGGCGCTGTTGTAGCGGTTGTTCTACTTCTGGTTTCCTACTTTTCTCGACGTAAGGTATACACCTCTTAAGACAGCCAAAAAGGTTAACACTGCTATTTACGTTTCAACCCCACTATTAATGTGTGGTTGTTCTCAGTGCGTATACCGTCGGGTTTCGTTAGATATTGGTTCATGTAACCAACACTTACTGATACGTGTTTTGTAAGCATATAGTCAAGACCTCCGTACGCCCAATTCTGATCAAAATAATGTGCCGGATTTGTTTTACGGAGATGGACAAATAATTCATTGAACATCGTAAAAGACCAAGGTGTTTTTTCTCCTTTGATGGACAAAGGATGTGAAAGTCCGAGTTTATATCTAAATCTATTCCGCAACGATGTTTCATCCAACATCAAAAACCGATGTTCTAGCCTATATCGATGACTAATCTTCCATGCCGATACTGTATTCTTTAAGGAAACTTGTTCAACAACACGATGTTCGAAGAATCTTTCATCAATGGCTTGTTGACCATATGGAAAATTGATTGCGAAATCATAACCAAGGGTTCCAGTGAAATTATCAGATAGTTTATGGTTAAAATTGATACGTACCAAGGATTGCTGCCAATCGGCAACAAAGTCATTCCTTCTTAAGGAGACAAGACCTGACACGCTTTGTTTCTCACTAAACTTGTGTTTAAGAGATAAGTCAAGCCAAACATTTTGATGATGGGCTACAACTTGTTGTGCACTACTTGTCAGCGGAACAACAAGTCCAAGAACTACAAGCAAAATCAACGTCTTTATGGTACTCGACAAACAATGCATATTTTAAACTGTGGTAGGTTTATGTACAGAATACTCCTTTCTGTTTAAGCCTCGATAATACTAAAATCTAACCAATTTGCCTTATCATTTCACTCCTACTTATTAGAATAGATCGCACCAATTGTAAGAATTAATAAACACTCTGTGCTACAACATTCAATGGCCTTTAGCCTGAATTACCACAGTGGTCGATTTGACATATATCAGATAGATTCACACCCAAATTATTGCTTTAACACTAGGAAAATTACCCACAAAACTTTGACATTTAGATGATATTCACTATCTTGAAGGCATGGTTAAAAGTTACGTAGGGCCCATCCGGCAAGAAGCAGCAGACATTAGGACTGATAAATTAATTTCAGCCTATATGACAACAAAGGTGATTTCTTTTCACCCAGATTTATCTATTTACGAAGCGATGCAAACGCTTTTATGGAATAAAATATCTGGTGCTCCGGTAATCAATGAACATCAAGAGTTAGTTGGCGTGCTTTCGGAAGGAGATTGTTTAAAGGAAATAGTGAAAGGGAAGTATCACAACGCAATCACGGATACCGGAACAGTGGGTGAACACATGACAAAGAATCCAGTCACCATTAAAACCAACATGACTATTTTGGATGCTGCACACTTTTTCTTAAGTCAACGCTTCAGAAGGTTCCCTGTAACTAAAAATGGGAAGTTGGTGGGATTACTTACCCAAACAGATTTGATGCGGGCAATGAATGAGCTTTAGCGGGCTAAAATCCGCCTTTTCTAAATTTAGCTCCAATCATAAAAGTGCCTGTCTTGCTTATCAGGTTGGATGAACCTCCTAGAATAGACTGTACACCAAAACCGCGTCTGGCGTCGAAACCGACAGACCACTTTTTTCCTACAATTCTGTGAACACCGTAAGGCACAAAAAATCGATTGTATACCACCGGTTTTGCAATAAAATGCTGTGTTTTTTCTTCAAAGCTTTCTTGTGTAGAAGGATGCGCTCCTGGTTCAAAATACTCGCCTTCAATCAATAACATTTCATTCGACAAGGATATACTCGTATTGGTAGCAGCACCACAATACCAAACAAACTTCTTATGTGCGCCCCATGTTCCGTTCCATAAATAAGCAAACTCAAACGTGAACTCGCTATGCAAATTACAGTAAACAATAGACGTATCTAATTCTTTGTTTTTGTAGGTTATCATGGACTCTTTCGGGCTATGCATTCCAATGCCAACTCGAAGTGATTGGTTGGATAGGTACTCCCCTTTTTTCTTATTCCAAGGCGCATAACTCCTGTTAAAGTAAAGTCCTAATCCAGCGGTTTTAGACGATATTTCCTCTGTCATACCCGATAGGTCGCGCTCCAACGCATCAGGGTTTTCAGCCAACGCCGTTAAATTATTGAGCGACATCCGATGATATTGATCGTTGTCTACGCCTAATCCGAAATCGAATTGATTGTATTTAAGTCTCTTAACATTTGGTTGCGCATAAGAGAATATTGTGAGTAAGGATAATACAAGTCCGAATACTATCTTTTTGCATATCATAATGGTACCTGTTAGTCTATTTCGAATTTACTATCGGAATACGGTTTTCTATTTTGTAATTACAAACCGCACTATCGCAATAATAAAACCGAACCGTTAAGTGCGTGACCTTTCATTGTCCGATCTCTAAACCACACGATGTAGAAATACGACCCTGCAGGTACTGGCTTGTTTTGATAGTTACCATCCCATCGTTTTGCTATGTCGTCCGACTCAAAAATCTTCTCTCCCCAACGGTTGTAAATGGTCATGGTGTACTCACTTACTCTTTGCAGCGTAGTTAGGCCAAAATCTGGATTTATATCGTCATTTAAACTCGGACTAAAGGCTGATGGCAATAAAAACAGGCTAGGTAAATTAACCAGTAAGGTTTTTGTAATCGTATCAGGACAATTCGCCTGGTTATTGGTAATCAAGGTTACGTCGTAACTTGATTCCGCCGCATAAGTGTGTGTGGGATTTTCAATATTGTCGGACGAGAAATCTCCGAAGTCCCATTCCCAAAAACTTGCATTCTGACTTAGAGAAGAAAATTTCACAGGAATATCAACCAAAGGGTCTTCATCGTACGAAAAATCTGCAATTGCCCTGGTGTCTATTGTAATAGGTATGACGATAGAATCATAACATCCCGTACTACCTTGCACTTTGAGTAATACGTTATACATATTGGGGTCTGAATATACATGCACCGTGTTTTGTACTATCGAAATATTTCCATCTCCAAATTGCCAATCCCACGCATCAACGGTTCCGTTTGTCATTGTACTCAAGTCATTGAAAACAATCGGAGATTCTTCGCAGTTTCCAATATGTTCGAACAGGGCTGTAGGGCAAATGGTTGAATCAGACAACGTCCATATTCCTTCAAAGTCGTTTGAACCGCCTTCGGCATAGTTCGATATGGCATTGTCTTGGCCCACCCTACTATACAGCCAAGTATCTGAAGAGGCGGCATATCGCATAGGACGCAGGTTATTTTCCAAAATTACATTGGTACTAGAATTTGATGTATTCCATTCCAAATCTTGGTAACCATATCTACTCACTCCGAACGGTTTGGTGCTATAATTTGGTATTCCAACAATCCAATATCTATCCAGTAATCGATGCGCATTTTCAATACCATATTCGTTAAAAGTATTTAATACGCCTACTGGTAATTCCCGATTATTTGGGCTTTCAACAGTCCCTGTGGCATATGTGGCTATGGATACAAATCCAGAATCGATAGCGTTAACACCTGCAGTTTGAATATTGAATTGATAGGGTATTGGTACACCGGTTAGTGATTTAAATGGAATCTCGAAGCTTCCACTGTTTTCACGAACAACCCATTCGAAAGTTCCATACCCAACGGAATTTGGTGTTTCTGAAACAATACCTCCACCTGTTTGTAAAATACCAGATGAGGTTTTATTGTTCAATATCAGTGTATTAGCGTTGAGGACCAAATTTCTGTTGTTACACTTCAACTGACCAATCCCACCGTTGTTAAAGCCCCCTCCAACCAAGGTATTAACATGTAGTGTTTTATCGGCAGAGCCTGAAAGTTCCAATGAAGGAAACAGAGTCATGTCTGCCCCTTTAATATCTTGCACTCCTCCGTTTAAGGTAACCCTACCGACGTTTGTTGTAAAAACTCCAGAAGAACTGACGTTTGTCCAGTCCCCAGGAATGACCATATCGCCAGTACCGTAAACGTCCACTTTCCCATTTAAGGTGTCGTAATACTGGCCAGAACCATCCACCACCAAATAACCGCCATTGTCGAACACAAGGTGGCCACCACATTGCACAAAGCCTTGGCTATATGTCATAATAGACAAAAGCACTAAAAAGCCTGACAATATACAATGACGTAATTGAGGCATCTTATCCTTCTTTTTGAGCTGTTAAAATCAATGCACGCAAAGCGTTTATTTCCTCTTGTTGCTTTTCAAGCCTGCTATTGAGTGATTCGTTTTGTTCTGATAGTTCTTGAATCGCTTTGGTTAAAACGGGTACCATTTCGGTATAACGAATACTCATGTATTGGCTGCTATCAACCGGAACATCCACCACTTCAGGAATAATGTCAACAACCTCTTGGGCGATAAATCCAATAGATGCGTTGGTGTTGCCTTTGTATCGGTATTGTGTTGGATTTAACTGTAGTACTTCTGCTAAGCCGTATTGAAGATGAACGATGTCTGTTTTTGCACGTCTATCGGAAATAGAACTCCAGCTTGTACCACCTGCGGCTAAGGCAATTCCGGCCGTCATGCCTTGATTACTAAACAACCGATAACCTCCTGCAAATCTGGCAGTTAATTGGTTATTTACAGTACTTTTCACTTGTGTTGCGAGACTAATATCACTTAGAATCATTGCACCAGTGTAACCTTCTGTTGAACCGTAGCTTCCAATTACATGAGAGTAGTTTCCACTTGCGTTACTCCTATACCCGATTGCCGTACTTACTGAGCCACTGGCTGTGTCGTTGTAGCCCATAGCAATGGCATAGTTTCCACTAACGATGGACTGATACCCAAGTCCTGTTCCGTAATCACCAGACACGTTGGTTGAATAGCCTAACGCATTTGCATAGTCCCCGCTTGTACTGGTTGCGTATCCAAATGTAGCCGAATAAGTTCCAGACGCCTTGGTGTTCCAACCTTGAGCTATAGCAGCATACCCTGTTGCATCACTATGCGTTCCCAATGAAATGGAATAGGTAGCTGTAGCCGTAGATAATGCCCCAAAAGCTGACGCAAATTGGCCAGAGGCTGTATCAATATAACCCATAGCAATAGAATTGGCTCCAAATGTTTTGGAGTTGTTTCCAATAGCTACGGATGAATTCGCAGCAGATTTACAATTAAATCCAATGGCCACCGAATATGTATTTTTCGCTGAATCGCCATAACCTATTGCAACTGAATGTAGCCCAGTAGTTTTGGAATAAGACCCCATTGCTTGAGAGTAATTACCGGAAGCACCAGCATTAAATCCTCGGGCTGCTGCATATTGGCCACTGGCAATAGAAGAAGCTCCTTCGGCAATTGAATAACTTCCCGAAGCTAAACTTAACCATCCTTTGGCTAAAGCTCCGTATCCTGTTGCTGTCGCTCGAGCACCTACAGCCGTCGAAAAAGTCCCAGTTGTTTTACTATAAGAACCAATGGCTAACGATCCATAACCTTCTGCAGTATCAATCAAACCGATGGCCGTGGCTCTATCACCAGAAGATACTGATTGTCGTCCAATGGCTACGGAACTTAAGTTTGTTGACTTCAACAGGTAACCTATAGCCACTGAGCTATTACCTGTTGTTGAATCTCCATAACCAATAGCGACAGAGTTTACTCCTACAGTCTTGTTGTAAGAACCTAGAGCAATACCATAAGAGCCTGTTGATGTATTATTAAAACCTGCGGTTAATGAATAATCAGCGATGGCTTCTCCATTCCGTCCAAATGCCGTAGAATAATCTCCTTCTGCTGTGTTTAGATAACCCGATGCAAAGGAAGAGGAACCCGAAGCAATGTTGGAGTTACCAATAGTTGTAGATGAAACCCCTGAGGAAACATTGCGATAACCAAAGCTGGTTGAGTAATTCCCTTTAGCGGAATCTGAAAATCCGATAGCAACGGCATATGACCCGTTAACAACTGATCTATTTCCTCCAACGAACGAATAGTTTCCTGTAATGACGTTAGAATACCCAGAGGCAAAACCTGCATAGGCACTGTTCTCGTTGTCAAACCCCAAAGTTGTGCCATAATCTCCGGTGACTTGATTTGATCTTCCTAACACATAGGCATAATCACCGCTCAAATCATTGTATGAACCTATGGCCGTAGAAACATACCCAGAAACGGTATCATAATGACCGATAGCTTGAGAATAGTCTCCTTCAGCCAAGCTGTAATTCCCCTTAGCATATGCGTATAAGCCATCTGCTGAGCTATAATACCCATGAGCAGAACTGTAATTCCCACGCGCGTTTGTGAACGAGCCAGAACTAAACGACGTTATGCCTGATGCTTCCGTTTGATAGCCTAAAGACACAGAATAATTCCCTATCGCCTTTGTACTATAACCAAACGCAGTTGAATAGCCTCCGATGCTATCGTTATCCCAATTGTTGTTTGCGGTGTAGCCAGCACGGAATGCCGCCTTTCGTGGATACCAAAACATACGTGTCCCAGCTCCGGTTGTCGTTAACTGATTACCTACATTATAAAGTCCTTTGGCCATGACACCTCCGTCTGCCCAAGAGGAGCCACCTCGTTCAATAGTTAATGCAAACTCAGGGGTATTAGTCCCTATCCCTATTTTGTCGGTAAAAGACCCGTTGTACATTGATCCAGTACCGTTACCTAGCCAGTCTTGGTCAAATGCCGACATTACAATAAATGAATCTCGGCTTAAAAAAAGTGTGTCGTTTCTAAACGATAAATGCTGCAGTTCATTGGTTGAATCCTTGTCATACGGTGGGAATACAAAAAATGAATCGCGACTTAAAAACACCGTATCATTAGAGAAAGTTAAACGTTGAATCTCATTGGTCGAATCTCTGTCGTAGGTAGGAAAAACGAAGAAAGAATCCTGGCTTAAAAAGAAAGTGTCGTTCGAGAATGTAAGTTTTTGAAGTTCGTTGGTGCTGTCTTTGTCTGCAATGGCAATCATGCCTGCGTACGTAAGTTGGCCCGTTGCATTTACAGTAAGTATGACCATACTATCTGATGACCCGTAACTCCCAGGTGTTACAGTTGTTTGTGCAAGGTCTATGGTGCCATATGCTTTAATTGTACCACCTGTTAGTCCATTACCGGCAGTAATTGTTTGCATCAATGGCTCCCATACATTCTGGTTGTAATACCAAAAACCAATCGTATCATCGGTTTGATAAACGGTTAAACCATTGGCTGGAGTCGCAATGCCCAGTTTTTGAACCTTTGTCATTCTTGGTATTAACATCCCGCCATTTACGGAGTTAACATCTAGCATAGCTGACTTGTCGGGTAAAGCACCAGTTTCATTGATACCAATGTTTTGTGCTAATAGATTGTGATGAATTGAAATTAGTACTGTAAACAGTACGATTAGACTGCACTTCTTCATACTTTGACGATTATGGACCAATACGAATATACAAAACATCGCACCTAGTACATAAAACACTCATTTCGTGTTGATTAACCCAGTGTTGAAACTTATTTCACCACTACATACATCATGCGAAATTGCATCTATTCTGCTGACTATTATCAGGTAATTTTCTAAGTGATTCAAAACAACTGAATGTAACTTTACTGCTTAAATGATGGATGAACACATGTTTACACTTGAAGAGCTGCAAAACGTTAAAAAACGGAAACAGTTAACAGATTTGGCATTATCTAAAAATGCCGACTTGAGAAAAATCAATCGAAACATTCGTTATGAGCAAGAGCTTAAACTGTTACAAGCCGAGCTGGTAAATTTACAACAGTGGGTTTCGCGCCATAAACTGCGGATTGCAATCTTGTTTGAAGGTCGTGATGCGGCAGGCAAGGGTGGTTCAATAAAACGATTTACGGAACACCTTAATCCGCGTTCGATGCGGATTGTGGCATTATCAAAACCAACGGAAGTTGAGAGCGGTCAATGGTATTTCAGAAGATATATCAAAGAGCTACCTAACCCAGGTGAAATTGTCTTTTTTGACCGAAGTTGGTACAATAGAGCGGTTGTTGAACCAGTAATGGGGTTCTGTAATAAAAAGCAATACAAGAAATTTTTAGCACAGGTCAACGAATTTGAGCACATGTTATACGAAGATGGTGTTGTGTTGATCAAATTCTGGTTTTCTATTTCCAAACTAGAACAGAAGAAACGATTTGAATCACGGCTTCTCAACCCATTAAAAGTATGGAAATACAGTCCTGTTGATATGAAAGGGCAGGAATTATGGGACAAATACACATATTATAAAGAGCAAATGTTTTCCAAAACACATACAACATTTAGCCCTTGGACTATTGTTAAAACAAATCAAAAGAAAACTGCTCGGGTCGAAAGTATGCGTCACGTCCTTTCCCTATTTGACTATGCAGGAAAATATAGAGCTAAAACTACTA
>JAIBDD010000019.1 GCA_024679565.1 Bacteroidota bacterium
CCGCATCAGCACCATAACCATTAGATATGGCTTCAACGACTTTTATTATGTCTTCATTCTTAGGGTTTAGCGTCGCTTCTGCGCCTAATGACTTTGCGATTTCGAGTCTATGATCGTCAAGGTCAATAACGATGGTTCTGACACCTGATGCTTGTAACATTTGCTGGGCAATTAACCCGAGTATCCCAGCTCCCTGAACCACACAGATTTCACCTAGATTTAAGTCTACTCGTCTAACGCCATGCATGGCAATACCCCCAAGAGTTACAGTTGATGCCAGTTTAAAATCTAAACCCTTGGGCATTGGCATAACTAAATTTTCAGGAACATCCACAAATTCAGCATGATTGGCAATGCCAGCCCCTGCTGCTGCAACATGATCTCCAATCGAATACTCTTTGACTCCGTCTCCAACTGCAATCACAATACCCGAAATAGAATATCCGGTTGGCTTTCCACCTTCTAGAGTACCTCTAATTCTAGCAATGGTTTTCATGATGCCATTTTCTTTCGCAAAATTTAATGCGTTTCGAACTTCGGCCGGTTGCTCCAGGGCTCTTTTGATAAGCGGTTTCCCAGTTTCGGATACGTTACTCATTTCTGTGCCAGCGGAAATACAGCTGTTAACAACTTTTATGAGTAAACCACCACTTGATACGTTTGGAGCAGGAACTGATTCAGATAAAACTTTGCCTTTTTTTACGACAGCTTGGAGCACAATAGATATTCTTTTCTTCAAAGGAAAACATAGAATCACCGTTAGCCAAATACTTGGGCAATTATTGGTTCATTTTTGTCTTGCAGAACTAAGCTTAAGTCTGATATTGCGCTAAATTTGCGGACTTAACACGAGCATAATATGTTTAACATAATAATATTCGGACCTCCAGGAGCAGGCAAAGGCACACAAAGTGCTATGTTACTTGAAAAGTACAACCTAGTTCACCTAAGTACCGGTGATGTTTTTAGATCTAACATTAAAGGCGAAACAGAACTCGGAATTCTTGCTAAATCTTTTATCGATAAAGGTGAATTGGTGCCTGACGAGGTAACTATCGCTATGGTAGAAGATTTTTTGAAAACCACGAAAGAATCAAACGGTTTCATATTTGATGGCTTCCCTAGAACGATATCTCAAGGTGAGGCATTGTCTAAAATATTAATGCAGCTAGACACCAATATTCATGCGGTTTTAGCCTTAGAGGTTGAAGAAAACGAACTTGTTTCAAGATTACTTGAAAGAGGCAAAGTTTCTGGAAGAACTGACGATCAGAGTGAAGATAAAATTCGCAACAGATTTGCAGAATACAACAACAAAACGGAGCCACTCCTAGAATTTTATGCGGCCAAAAACGTCCTTCATAGAATTAATGGTTTAGGTGAAATTGATGATATCTTCAATTCACTTTGCACCGCGGTAGACTCTGTACGTAGCTAAAAATCACTGACAATACATGGCCAATCCAAATTTCATTGATTATGTGAAAATTAACTGCCGCTCTGGAAGCGGGGGAAGCGGAAGCTGGTCGTTATTTCGAGATAAATTTAACAGTAAAGGTGGACCAGATGGTGGCGATGGTGGTCCAGGTGGTTCTGTAGTATTGAGAGGTAATGCACAACTTTGGACTTTACTTCACCTGAAGTATAAAAAACACATTATCTGTGACGACGGCACAAATGGTGGTAAGGGTCGAAAAACGGGAAAAACAGGAGCAAACCAAATTATTGATGTGCCACTAGGTACAGTCGCTAAAGATCCTGAAACGGGTGAGGTCCTTTTTGAAATCACTAAAGACAATCAGACAGAAATATTGCTCAAAGGTGGGCGTGGAGGTTTAGGGAATTGGAATTTTAAATCCTCCGTAAACCAAACACCTCGTTATGCCCAGCCAGGAGAGGATGGCCTTGATGAGTGGAAAGTACTTGAATTAAAAGTACTTGCAGACGTAGGTTTAGTTGGCTTTCCGAATGCGGGTAAATCAACTTTGCTTTCAGTAGTTTCGGCTGCTAAACCAGAAATTGCAGATTATCCATTTACAACACTAGTGCCTAATTTAGGCATTGTGAAATATCATGACTATCAGTCGTTTGTTATGGCTGATATTCCTGGAATAATAGAGGGGGCAAGCGAAGGTAAGGGCTTAGGACACAGGTTTTTACGTCATATCGAGCGCAATTCCATTTTACTGTTTATGGTTCCAGCCGACAGCGATGATATCGTAAAAGAATATGAGGTATTGTTGGCGGAGCTCAAGCAATACAATCCCGAAATGTTATTCAAAGACCGTGTGCTGGCGATAAGTAAATCGGACATGTTGGACGAGGAATTAACCGAAGAAATTCAAGCAACACTGCCGCAAGATTTGAAAACAATATTTATTTCCTCTGTGACCGGGTACAACATACCCCAACTCAAGGATCAACTTTGGAAAATGTTACACTAATCTTCTGGATTAGATAAAGGAGCCATCGACAACTCTAACCCGTCAATTTCAGCTGACACTGGAATCTGGCAACTTAACCGACTGCCTTCTACCTCCAAAACAAACGCTTCATCAAGCATGTCTTCCTCAGACTCACTCATTTCGGGTAGTTCGTGGTCACTTTTGATAATGACGTTGCAGGTGGCACACATGGCCATACCACCACAGGTTGCCTTAACAGGCAGGTTGTTAGCTTTTATAGCCTCCATCACGTTTAAACCCATGTCGGTTGGGGCTTGAATCTCATGACGGTCACCATGAAGATCAGTGACGTATATAGTTATGATATCGTCCATCAATTAAATGCGTTTACTCCACTAACGGTGGTGTACTTTAAGACTAAATTTTTCTCAGGATGGATACGTCTATACGCTGACTGCACCATAATAGTGGCTTCATGAAATCCGCAGAGAATCAAACGCAGTTTCCCTTCGTAGTCATTGATGTCGCCTATGGCATATATTCCTGGAACACTAGTACTATAATCAACCGTGTTTACCGGAATGGATTCTTTATTTAAGTTTAATCCCCATTCTTTTAATGGGCCTAGTTTTGGTGATAGGCCAAACAATGGTATGAAGTAATCAACGTCTTTTATAACCGATGTCTCCTCTAATTTCTTAAAAATGTGTACGCTTTCTAAATCAGAGCCACCACCTAATTCAGTGATTTCTGCATTGGTGATTAAATCAATTTTTCCAGCTTGAGACAGCATCTCCACCTTTTCTACACTATCTAATGCTCCTCTAAACTTGGAACGACGATGTACAAGCGTAACACTTTTTGCCACGTCGGCTAAAAATATCGACCAATCTAAAGCCGAATCACCTCCACCAGCAATCACTACATTCTTATCGCGGAATTTTTCTGGGTCTTTGATAATATAGTCAACCCCGTGATCTTCATATTTTTCCAGATTTGTCAGTTCTGGTTTTCGAGGTTCAAAACAACCTAAACCGCCAGCAATCGCAACCACGGGGGCCTTATGCTGCGTTCCTCTATTGGTGGTAACAATAAACTGGTTGTCTTCCGTTTTTTCAATTTGCTCAGCGCGTTCACCAAGTGTGAAGCCTGGCTTAAACGGCTCGCCTTGTTTGATTAGATTATCGACCAACTCTCCTGCAAGAATCGACGGGAAACCCGGTACATCGTATATCGGTTTTTTGGGATAAATTTCCGCCAATTGTCCTCCAGGTTGAGCCAGAGAATCAATTAAATGACAACGCAGTTTAATTAACCCTGCTTCAAACACTGTGAAAAGGCCACATGGGCCAGCACCAATTATAATTATATCCGTTTCAATCATTTCTTTCTCGAAATCGCCTGCAAAAATAACATTTCAAATTACTGATAGTTTTGATTCGTAACTTTTATACTTATGCGTACCATCATCCTCAATTAAGCAAAGGGTAATTCAATTTTGCATAACCACGAGAACAACTATTGAAATGCCACCATTCAGAAGTAATAGTAGAAAATCCAGCTGAGGTCATTACTTGACGTAACAGTCTTCTGTTGGACAGTTGTTTTTTGCTAATAACGCCTGTCTGCATCAGTAATTGCTCGTACTTGGGTTGTGCCAACGAGTCAAATTGGTCGAAGATTGTCCCCATGTCAAGTTCAATGCCGTTGATGTCGACCAGTGTAACGTCAACCGCACAACCGTAGTTATGTAATGAGTGGTTCTTAGGGTTGCTCACAAAGCGACCTTTTTGGTTTGCAGGGACGTTTAATGCATCCCACATCTTTTGTTGCAATGAAACTGGTCGAGCGGCGTCCCATATTTTTATATTCACTCCCGTTTGTAATTGACGTAGGTGATGCTGGGCTAATGCCAGCTTTTTTGCAGTAAACTCTTCTAGATAGGCTTTTTCGAATTTCCCATAGACGTCTTGCTGAAGAAAGTTGTCTGTTGTGCTGTATTTTAGGTCTACAACGATATCTGAATTAAGCCATTGTACATTAATCAAATTAGCCTCCTGCATTTGCAACTCTAGCGTGCTAAGCACGACTGAATCTTTATTAGGTAAAGGTTCAATGACAGCAATAAGTGAGGGTGCTTCAGTAGACTTAACTTCAGATTGGGGCGTAGATGTGCATCTAGATAATAATAAGCAGAGTACAATGGTCAACAAACGCATTGCAAGCTGTGGTCTATTTTGCGAAATTAACGGCCCGTCTTTCTCGAATAACGGTCACTTTGATTTGGCCAGGATAGATCATTTCTTTCATAATCTTTTGGCTAATATCAAAAGAGAGTAGATCGGCTTGCTTGTCTTGCAATACGTCACTGTCTACAATAACCCGTAGCTCGCGGCCAGCTTGTATCGCAAATGCTTTTTCGACACCGTCAAAGCCTAAGGCAAGTTTTTCCAAATCTTGAAGACGTTTGATGTACGCTTCACCATCTTCTCTTCTGGCACCCGGTCTCGACCCACTTATTGCATCACACGCTTGTACTATTGGTGATATCAAATTGGTCATTTCGATTTCGTCGTGGTGAGCTCCGATGGCATTACAAACCTCAGGACTTTCGCCATATTTTTCAGCCCATTTCATACCTAGAAGTGCGTGAGGAGTCTCAGCATCTTCATCAGGCACCTTACCAATATCATGCAACAACCCTGCACGTTTGGCCATTTTCGGATCAAGGCCAAATTCGGCAGCCATGATGGCACACATGTTGGCTACTTCACGACTGTGTTGCAATAAGTTTTGTCCGTAACTAGATCTGTAACGCATTCTTCCAACGATACGAATCAGTTCAGGATGTAAACCGTTAATGCCTAAGTCGATTACAGCGCGTTCGCCATGTTCGATTATTTCGTTATCTACATCTTTTTTGGTTTTTTGAACCACCTCTTCAATTCTTGCTGGGTGAATTCTTCCATCTGTAACCAATCTGTGTAGTGATAACCTTGCAATTTCTCGTCTTACTGGGTCAAATCCTGATAGGATGATTGCTTCTGGCGTATCGTCAACGATAATTTCGATGCCGGTTGCAGCTTCTAACGCTCTAATGTTTCTACCTTCTCTACCAATTATTCTACCTTTTATGTCGTCGTTGTCGATGTTAAACACCGTAACGGTATTTTCAATAGCCTGTTCAGCGGCTGTTCGCTGAATCGTTTGGAGAATCATCCGCTTGGCTTCTTTGTTTGCTTTAAGCTTAGCCTCTTCAACGATTAATTTTATTTTGGATATAGCGTCTGTTTTGGCTTCGTCAACAAGTGCTTCAACAAGATCTTTTTTGGCTTCATCAGCGGTTAAGCCTGCTATTTTTTCAAGTTGTTTTACTTGGTTGCCGTGCGCTTTCTCAATCTCCGTTTTTTTGATATTTACAATTTCGAGTTGCTGAGATAAGTTTTTCTTAATGGACTCAACTTCTTTAAATTTATGCTCTTGGTTTTGGATTTTGTCACTTAAGCTTTGGTCCTTTTTTCTAAGGTCATCTTCCTTGCGCGAAATAGAGCTTTCTCTCTGTTGAGTTTCCTTTTGGTGCTCTTGTTTAAGCTTTAAAAATTTTTCCTTTGCTTCTAGCTCTCGAGATTTTTTATACTGATTCGCTTTTTGTTCAGCTTCCTTTATAATTTGGGTAGCCTTAGAATTTGACTTGTTGTTTAGCACCAAAAATGCTATCCCACCTCCAGCAATAATTCCAGCGAGTAATCCAATTAGTAGTGTTGTAATGTCCATTGTACGTTGTTGTTTTAATTAAACAATTGTGAGTCAACGTATTGCATCATTTATAAGTGTTTGGAAGTACGAAATTTTTCTATCTAAAAGGTGCTTGTCAGAAGATTGCTCCAATTGATATCCAGCTACCTCTGTGGCAAATTCTAAGGCTGCCATGGCAAGTGAATCTTGTTTATCTTTTACCGAGAAGTTTTCTTGGTAAAATTTCGATTTTTCATTTATCAATTTTGCTGCCTTTCGAACGGATTCTTCTTCAGCAGCATTTATTTTAAGCGGATATTGTCTATCTCCTATTGTAACCTTTATCGATATTTCATTTTGCGCACTATCCAATTTTAATCACTTAAAAGTGCAATACATCGATCTATCTCTTTAATATAGTTATCAATTTGTTGTTTTAACTCTTCTTGATCACCCATCGATTGAGACATTGTCTCGGCAAGTTTAACGTTTTTATTATTCTCCTCTAAATCTTTTATGAGGTTTTTTTGGGTCGTAAGTTGAGTTTCTAATGACTCGTTTTTATTCGCTAAGTCTTGATTTTCAGTCTTTAATTCGCCTAAACGATTAAGCATTTCTTTTAGACTTACTTCAAAATTCCACAGTTTTTGCTCAGCGTCAGTCATTTATTTTCTGATTAGTGCTTGTACATCTTTTTCGAGGCGAGACATCACCTTGCTCATAATTTTTTCTATGCGTTCGTCGGTCATTGTTTGTTTCGCATCATACAATTCTATTGATATCGCATACGATTTCTTATCTGCATTAATGTTCTTGCCCTCATAAACATCAAACAAAGTTAAATTCTTGAAAAACGCCCCGGTACATTCTTTAACAATTCGTTCAACCAAATTGTACGCCACGTCTTTGTCTAATACTACACTCAAATCTCGAGAAACAACGGGATACACAGGTATGTCTTCTAATTTAAACTTAACATTCTGCATGCGTTGGCACAAAGAATCCCAGTTAACTATGGCATAATGTACGTCTTGCTTTAATCCATATTCTTTTTTCAAGGTTGGGCTCAATGTATGCAGACTAACATCCTTAAGAAACTTCTTAAACGGTAAACCTAAAATGTCAGACATCGATTCGAACAATCCTTTTAAGTAAAAGTAGTCTCCTTTCTGAGCTTTTGTTGCCCAGTTATTATCAGATGTATGGCCAGAAGCAGCTACGATTATCTGATTTGTCTCGTCATATGTGCTATCTAGTTTCTGATAGGTCTTGCCGAATTCAAAAAATAAAAGGTCTTTGTTTTTACGGTTTAAGTTGAACGCTATAGAACTCATCATGCCATCTAGCATATCTGTCCGCATTACTGATTGGTCAATACTTAGCGGATTCAAAAGTGCTACAGGTTGTACATCTGTTCTGTCGTTTGGCTTGGTTTGACTATTACTCATTGTCTCAAAAAAGCCCTTGGAGACAAGAAATTCTGACACCTTATCGCGTAATTGAGTTGGGTTAAATTTTGTGGAAATGCTTGGCGTCATCGACAACCTTTTTGGGATGTCGACTTGATTAAATCCATAGATTCTTAGAACTTCTTCAGCAATATCCACTGGTCTTAATACATCACTACGATACGGAGCCACACTTACGGTAATGTCATTGTTGTCGGTTTTTATAACATCAATCTCTAACCTTCTCAAGATATCTGAAATGGCGTCATTGGACAGTGATATTCCGCAAAAACTATTTAACCATGTGGTGTTAAATGTAATCTCGTTGTGTGGAATTTTATTTGGGTAGTTGTCAATGATTTTAGAAGCTTCTTTAGCATTTGCAACTTCTTTTAATATGTCTACAACGCGTTTCAATGCATAAATGGTAATGTTTGGATCGCAACCTCTTTCATAGCGAAAGGATGCATCCGTATTAAGACCATGTTGCTTTGCAGCTTTTCGTATTACTGCAGGTTCAAAATATGCACTTTCAATAAAGACAGCTGTGGTGCTTGCTGTAACACCAGAATCCAATCCCCCAAAAACACCAGCCATTGCCAATGCTTTCTTTTCGTCTGCTATTAGCAATTCGTGGCCAATCAAATCTCGCTTGATATCATCAAGAGTGGTGATCTGTTCATCATTTTTAGCCCTTCTTATATGAATATTGCCATTGATTTTTTTGGCATCAAACGCGTGAATGGGTTGTCCTAGTTCATGTAAAACGAAGTTGGTTGTGTCAACCACATTATTGATAGGGTTGATGTCTATAGAAAGCAATCGCTCCTTTAACCATTTTGGACTTTCGGTAACGTGAATGTTGTTCAGTAATATGCCGCTGTACCTTGGGCAATCTTTATCGTCTTCAATAACAACGTTAATAGGGCAATCAACCTCGCACTGGATGTCGTCAACTTTAGGAAGGGCAATCGAAGCATCTGTCATCGCCTGAATGTCTCTAGCCGTTCCTAGGTGTGAAGCAGCATCCCCTCGATTGGGTGTTAATCCAATTTCAATTTGATAATCTTCGTTAAGGTCAAACAAATCTCGGGCGGATGTCCCAACTTTTGCTTGGCTGTCTAACAAGAGTATTCCGTCGTGATTACTTCCTAAGCCAATTTCATCCTCAGCACACAACATGCCTTCAGAAACGTGGCCTCTGATTTTGGCTTTTTTTATCTTGAAATTTTCTCCTTGAGCTGGATAAATCGTTGTTCCAACTGGGGCCACCACTACTTTTTGACCTACGGCTACATTGGGGGCACCGCATACAATTGGTAGTGCATTGCCTGTGCCAACATCGACAGTTGTGACTTTTAAATTGTCTGTGTTTTCTGCTGGTTGACAGGTTAAAACCTCGCCTACGATCAAGCCTGCTAAACCGCCTTTAATTGATTCAATTTTGTGCAATTTTTCAACTTCTAGTCCAGTGTCGGTAAGCAATTTGCTCAAGTCTTCTGGGGAATCCTTAAATGGGATTAGGCTTTTTAACCAATTATAAGAAACAATCATTCTGCGTCTACTCTTTCTGTATTTATGTTACCTGACGAATAAGCCACGAAATTAAGAATATTATGGTTACGCCTTCCCTTGATATATAAACATCTTTGGTGACAATTAATGGCTATTTAAAACGTTGGGTAGGTATTGTTTAGCCCATTATATTTGCCGCCTCGAGTATGGATTTAATTCTAGAACAGCCCACTTCGTTTTTGCTACTCTGTTTATGCCTAGGGGTGATTTACAGCATGTTGTTGTATCGAAAATCTTTGCGAAAAGACTCGAATAAAAGACCTGTAATTCAATGGGTGTTGGCGATTGTGCGAACCATCGTTGTTACGGCATTGGCCATCTTGGTGTTAAACCCACTGTTGAAATACATTGAAACGACTATTGAAAAACCCGTTGTATTTATTCATGCCGACCAGTCTCAATCTATGATTTTAGGCAGTGATAGTGCTTACGCCAGAAATCAACTTGTCAAGGACGTTGCAAAATTGGATGAAACGTTATCCGATAAATATGATGTAATTCGGCTTCGTGCCTCAACTGAAGCGCCTCAATTTAGTACCACCAATACAGACCTTGCTGCGCCTTTTAGAGAAATTCGAAGACTGTATGACACCAGAAATGTTGCAGGACTTGTGCTGGTATCAGATGGTATATACAATGTTGGTGTTAATCCAAGTTTTGAAACTCAAAAAGCAAACTTCCCTGTATTCACAATACCTGTAGGTGATACTTCACTTTATCAAGACGTATCTATCTATAATGCAAAAGCAAATGCCGTAACCTTTCTAGGGAACATGTTTCCGATTGAGGTAGTGGTTAATGCCGACAAGGCAAATGGCCAAAATGTTGAATTGAGCATTTGGCAAAACGGAAAGAAATTAGCTAAAAAAGGAATTGGGATTAAAGGCTCAAGATTTACAACATCGCACACGTTTTTTCTTGAAGCGAAAGCAACAGGAAACCAAGTTTATCGCGTAAGTGTTTCAGGATTGCCAGATGAACTGAATACCGGAAACAATTCAAGATTGGTGTATACCGACGTTTTGGATGTTAAGCAAAAGATTTTGGTTGCTGCTCATGCACCTCACCCTGATGTGGCGCTGTTGCGCAAAGTAATCTCAAGCAATGACCAATACGAACTGGACGTTCAGATTGGTTTATTTGATAAACTAGAAGCGAATAAATATGATCTTGTAATTACCCATCAACTCCCTGTAAATGCTTATGAGTCCAATTTGCTGCAAGGAATTAAAGAGCTTAAAATACCATTGTTGTCTATTCTTGGTACCCAAACCAATATCGATTTGTTAAACCGATTAGATTTAGGCATTGAAATACAAGGTAACAGGCGTAATTTTAATCAAGGTTTGGCAAAAGTAAATCCACAGTTTGCCCTATTTGATGTTGGTGATGATATTGCCCAATTTATGCAAAATGCGCCACCACTAACGATACCTTTTGGTGAGTTTAAGCTTCCAGTAACAGCTAACATCTTGGCATATCAGCGTATTGGCTCAGTAGAAACGTCTATGCCGATGTTGTCTTTTACGAATAATTCTGGGTATCGGATTGGCGTGTGTTCAGGAGAAGGGTTGTGGAGATGGCAATACCAAGACTATGAACAAAATGAGTCTTTTGAAAATATTGAACAACTGTTACGAAAGTCGATTCAGTACCTGGCATTAAAAGATGATAAACGCAAGTTTAAAGTGTACACCTCGGGTAAAAGTTATTTCGAAAATGATAAGATTTCATTTATTGGCGAGGTATATAACGACAGTTACGAATTTACAGAGGATGCAAATGTTGAGTTAACCTTAAGCCATGCTGATGGAACACAATATACCTATACGTTAGTGCCACAACAAGGGGCATACAGGTATTCGGTTGGTGCATTGCCTATTGGTACTTATAGTTTTAATGCAACTGCGCAACATAATGGAGCATTGTTCAAGGAGTCAGGAAGTTTGATAGTTAAAGCAGTTCAACTCGAAAGCCAAACATTAACGGCCGACTACGCGCTAATGCGACAACTGGCAACAGAATCGGGAGGAGCTTACTATTCAAAAGAAAACTGGGATGCATTAGCAGACGAATTATTGGCTTTGCCTAACGCCTCGTCTGTGGTTAAAGAGAGTAGCCGGTACCGTGATTTAATTAGCCAAAAGTGGTTGTTCTTCTTTATTGTCGGACTGCTTTGCATTGAATGGTTTTCCCGACGTTGGTTGGGTGGTTATTAGGTGTAAATGGCCCTGTTTTAAAAAAGAGCAATTTGTTCCATTATTAATGGATAAAGTGATATCTTTGCGGACTATTTAGAAAACGACAGACGAAACGAATTATTAAAGGTTAACATGAGATTAACATCAGACTTAAAAAAACAAATGTTCACTGATCACGGTGGGAATGAAAAAAACACTGGAAACAGTGAAGCTCAGATTGCTATGTTCTCGCATAGAATCAAGCACTTAACAGAGCATTTGAAAATCAACAAAAAAGACTATTCCGCAGAAAAAAGCTTAATCGCGTTAGTTGGTAAACGACGCGCATTGCTTAACTACGTTGCCAAGAAAGATATCTTTAGATACAGAGATATTATCCAAAAACTTGGTTTAAGAAAATAACATTACAGTTAATGTAATACAAAAAAGGCCTTTAGGAAGTTATGCTTAAGGCCTTTTTTTCTGCATTTTATCGAACAGGGCATTGGGCCCATTAACAGAAGAATTATATGAAATTTGAAGCAATCCAAAAAACAATTGATCTCGGAGATGGCCGAGAGATAACGCTAGAAACTGGCCGATTAGCTAGACAAGCCAATGGTTCCATCTTTTTATCATGTGGTGATACTAGAATTTTAGCAACAGTAGTTTCAGCAAAAACAGCACGAGAAGGTGTTGACTTTTTACCCATGTCTGTAGATTATCAAGAAAAATTTGCAGCTGTAGGGCGTGTTCCAGGAAGTTTCCTCAGAAGAGAAGGTAGATTATCTGATTACGAAGTGCTAATCTGTCGTATCGTCGACAGAACATTACGACCATTGTTCCCATCTGATTACCACGCGGAAACACAAGTAATGATCCAACTAATGTCGTCTGACGATAATGTTATGCCTGACGCACTTGTTGGTTTAGCCGCATCTGCAGCGCTGACATTAACAGATATCCCATTTGACGGACCTATTTCAACAGTTCGAATCGGACGTGTTGATGGTAATTTTATCGTTAATCCTTACCGTGAAGAAGTAGCGAACAGCGATATCGACCTAATCGTAGCTGGTACAGCTGCTGATATCAACATGGTTGAAGGTGAGATGGATGGTGTTTCTGAAAAAGAAATGATTGAGGCATTGAAAGTGGCACATGAAGCTATCAAGAAGCATTGTGCAGCTCAATTGGAATTAGCAGAATTAAATGGTGGCCGTCCTGAACCACGTGAATACGATGGTGGAGACAAAGACGAAGAACTAGAAGCTAAAGTGAAGGCCGATTGTTACCAAAAATTATACGATATAGGGAAGATTCCTGCTGACAAAAACGAACGTGCAGCAGCATTTTCCGGAGCGTATGATGAATATACTGAATCATTAGGTGAAGAGCTAATGACGGAAAAGGGTAAATTGGTTAAGAAATATTTCGGTAAGGTAAAGAAAGACGCTATACGAAATATGGTTCTTGAAACAAGCGGAAGATTAGATGGACGGAAACTAAATGAAGTACGGCAGATATGGTCGGAAGTAAGTCCTTTACCTATTCCTCACGGTTCAGCATTGTTTACTAGAGGTGAAACTCAAGCAATGGCAACAGTAACGTTAGGTTCTAAATTAGACGAGCAGTTATTAGATAGCCCAAATTTATCTGGTAAAAGTAAATTCATGCTTCACTACAACTTCCCAGCATTTTCTGTTGGAGAAGCTAGACCAAATAGAGGTCCAGGACGTCGTGAAATTGGTCATGGAAACTTGGCAGCTCGAGGTTTAAAAAGAATGTTACCTGAAGACGTTGGATATACAGTACGTATCGTATCAGATGTGTTGGAATCAAATGGTTCTAGTTCTATGGCAACGGTTTGTTCAGGTTCTATGGCATTAATGGATGCTGGTATAAATGTGAAAGCTGGACTTAGCGGTATCGCAATGGGAATGATTTCGGACCCAGAAACCGGTAAGTACGCAATTTTGACAGATATCTTAGGTGATGAAGATCATTTAGGAGATATGGATTTCAAATTGATTGGTAACGACACTGGAATCTATGCATGTCAAATGGATATGAAAGTAGATGGACTCTCATACGACGTGTTGGAAGAAGCATTAATGCAAGCCAAAGAAGGAAGAACACATGTTCTTAGAGAAATGGAAAAAACCATTACTACGGCTCGTGAAGATTTAAAACCACACACGCCAAGACTTGTTAAATTTGCTGTTGAAAAAGACAAAATTGGAGCGATTATCGGTTCAGGAGGAAAGGTAATTCAAGAACTTCAAGAAAAAACCAATACCACAATTACTATTGAGGAAGTTGATGGTAAAGGAATGGTTGAAATCATGTCAGCCGATAAAGAAGGACTTGATATGGCGAAATCTATTATTGATGGAATTTGCGAAGATGCTGAAGTTGGGAAAGTGTATGACGGTATCGTTAAAGGTGTAATGGACTTTGGTGCATTTATCGAATTCTTACCTGGAAAGCAGGGGCTATTGCATATTTCTGAAATCAAATGGGAACGACTTGAAACTATGGAAGGCGTTTTTGAAGATGGAGAAGAAGTAAAAGTAAAACTTCTGGATATAGACGAAAGATCAGGAAAATTCAAATTGTCAAGAAAAGTATTACTTGAAAAACCTGAAGGATACGTTGAGCCACAAAGAAGAGAACGACGAGACGGCGATAGAAGGGGTGGAAACGATCGAAGAGGTAATAACCGAGGACGCGACAATCGTGGTCGTGATAACCGAGGAAGAGATAATCGCGGTCCGAGAGGCGACAATCGGGACCGAGGAAACAACCAAAGAAGTTCTCCTTCGGAGGACGCAGTTGGATAACATTATTTAAAAAAGTGGCCTTGAGCCACTTTTTTTGTGCTATGACTAAAACAACAGAATCAGATTCGCTGTTTGATGGGTTGCACCAAATGTCTACAAATGATTTGGTGAAATCTATGAATACACTTGATCAAACAGTACCCGAAAGTGTTGGTCAACAATTGTTGCCTATATCCACATTGATTGATGCCGTGTATGATAAAATGCGTCATGGGGGTAGGTTGTTTTATATTGGTTCGGGTACAAGTGGTAGATTGGGCGTGGTTGATGCATCAGAGTGTCCGCCCACGTTTGGGGTTGACCATGGACGCGTTGTAGGTATTATCGCAGGTGGTGATCCTGCTATTCGCGTCGCGGTCGAAAATGCAGAAGACGATACAAAGCAGGCTTGGCTTGACCTGAAAGCATATGACGTTTCTGACAAAGATTTTGTAATCGGTATTAGTGCTAGCGGAACGACGCCATATGTCATCGGAGGTCTTCAGGCGTGCAAAACGCATGATGTCAGCTGTGGCTCCATTGCCTGTAATGCTGATAGTAAAGTTGGGCAAATTGCCGATTTTGCCATTGATTGTCCTGTAGGTCCTGAGTTTGTTACCGGTAGTACACGAATGAAATCAGGAACGGCACAAAAGCTTATCTTAAATATGATTACGACGTCCGTAATGATTAAGCTTGGACATGTGCAAGGAAATAAGATGGTTGATATGCAGTTGTCAAACGACAAGCTTATTGACAGAGGAGCCCGAATGGTAATGGCAAGAACAAGTCTTAATTATCAAGACGCTAAAGCTACCCTGCTCAAATATGGAAGTGTACGAAAAGCGGTTGATTCGGTTCAAGAGTAAATTTCTTGATTAACAGTATTGAGGTAGCTGCATGATGCTTTTGGTAACTTGTGCTTACTGGTTTGGACGCACTTTGGATTCTCTGAAATTTAATAAAGAGCTTTTCAGCACTATAATGATTACAGGAACACTACAATATCGTTTGCAATTCCACTAAATTTTGGATTTCAAATGTTGCAATTTTGGGGTGATCTAAGTCATGTGGATTGAAAAAGACTTGATCTATTCCGGCATTTTTACTGCCAAGAACATCGGATTCAAAATGGTCGCCAACATATATACTGTCTTGAGGGTGAGCAGTAGCTAAATCCAATGCATGGTGAAATACTTTTGGGTTTGGTTTTAACACTCCAACTTCTTCTGATGTGGTAATCGTTTTGAAATAACCATGTAGTCCAGAGGAATTTAGTTTAGTCGTTTGCACTTCCTTAAACCCGTTTGTAATAAGATGAACCTCATATTTAGATTGCAGATAGTCTAATGTTTCGATAGCGTTTGGCATCAAGCCAGGTTGTTTTGGGCCATCGGTTAAATATCGTTCGTTAATCGCGTTAGCCAGACCAACATCTACAATGTCCCAATGTTTTAATACCGTTGGAAAGCGATCGTCTCTTAACCTATGTTTTTCTAATTCCCCTGCTCGATACTTTGCCCACAACGCCTCGTTGATGGTTTCATATTTATGAATAAACTCATCAAACTCCGAAATGCCTTTTTTTCCTAAATCGAATTCATCAAAAAGATGAAGTAACGTTTTTCGACTGTTTGATGCAAAGTCCCACAAGGTGTGATCTAAGTCGAAAAAAATATGTTTATAGTTACTACTCATTTAGTGCTGTGTTTTGGTGCCAAAACTAAGGTCACCGGCATCACCAAGGCCAGGGACGATATAACCATTTTCGTCTAAATCAGGATCTATGGTTCCAATCCACAAGGTTGCGTTTGGTATGTGCTGTTTTACGTAATCAACTCCTTCCTGGCTACCAATTACCGAAACCAAGTGTACTTTTTTTGGATTACCCTGTGCTAAAAACTGCTCATACGTTAAAACAAGCGACTGCCCAGTCGCCAACATCGGGTCGGTAAGAATTAATACCCGGTTTTCGATACTCGGACTTGCCAGATACTCCACTTTTATCTCAAATTGGTTGCCTGTTGTTTGGTGGCGGTAGGCTGAGATATACGCCAAGTCGGCTTGGTTAAACAATTGATTTACCCCATGTTGTAAGGGTATGCCAGCGCGTAACACGGTTCCTATTACCGTTTGGTCTGCTAACTCTGTAGTGTCTGAACTGCCCAGCGGTGTTTGTGTTTGGGTTGATGCGAAATCTAACGACTTTGATATTTCGTAAGCCGCAATCATTCCTATGCGTTCAATATTTTTACGAAATCTGTATCGATCTTGTTGTATTTCCTTGTCTCTCAATTCTTTAAGAATTTGACAGACTATTGATTTTTCCTCAGAAAGATTTTTAACCTCAAACATGTTTTTTGGTACGATTTCTGCCTGTAAAATTATATAAGTTAATTCATACCTGAATCATATAAATAGTAAATATCACTTAACTTTGATTATTAAATGAGCGTTACAAAAGCACCCTTCTTTGTGTCAATCACGTTAACCCTTAGTTTGATTTTGATGGGCTTTGCAAGCCCCCAACAAGATATCTTCTCCGACTTTGAATCTGCCATTGCGGGCGGAAATGCCAGTAAATTTTCAAACTATCTCAGTAGTAGTGTTGAATTAGAACTGCCAGGGGAGGTCGAAGGAATATACAGCAAACCGCAAACCGTAGTTATTTTAAACCGATTTTTTGATAAATATCCCCCAACAGCATTCAAATTGGTGCATCGCGGAAGTTCTGCATCAGGAAGTAAGTTCGCTGTAGGCGATTATACAACAGGTGAAGAAAAAACGTTTCGGGTTACGGTATTTGTCAAGAAGCAAGGCGATAGTTACTTGATACAAGAAATTGAGTTCGAATAACCAAGATTAAATTCATGGATTTTACAAGCAAGCAAACCTTAGATTTCATCCGTAGGGCTTTTGAAGAAGATATTAAAGATGGTGACCATTCTTCTTTGGCATCAATTCCAAATGGGACCATCGGAAAGGCTAAACTGTTGTTTAAAGACGACGGCATTGTGGCCGGTATTGAACTCGCTCAAGTAATATTAAAAGAGCTTGATGAGCATGTAACTTTCGAAATGTTTAAAAAGGATGGAGACGCTGTTAAACATGGTGACATCGGTTTTGTAGTGACAGGGAGTGTCCATGCAATCTTGGCCGGAGAACGACTATTGCTTAACTGCATGCAACGGTTAAGTGGCATTGCTACACAAACACATAAGTTAGTTCAAATGATGGGCGATTCGCGGTCTAAACTTTTGGACACGCGGAAAACAACACCTCATCTCAGATTTTTAGAAAAGTGGGCGGTTAAAGTTGGTGGCGGCCATAATCATAGAATTGGTTTATACGATATGATTATGCTTAAAGACAATCACAACGATTATGCTGGTGGGATTACCAATGCAGTTAACAAGACTAAAAAATACTTAGCAGACAATAACCTAGATTTAAAGGTGGAAGTAGAAACTCGGAACATGGCAGAAGTTGAAGAAGCTTTGGCTGTAGGCGGGGTGGATCGCATTATGTTAGATAATTTTACACCAGCTGAAATTGTTGAGGCATTGAAAGTAATAGATGGCCAGGTTGAAACTGAAGCAAGTGGCGGTATTAATGCGGACAATCTTGCTGGCTATGCGGCAACAAACGTTGATTATATCAGCATAGGGGCATTGACGCACTCAATACAAAGCATGGACATTAGCCTGAAAGAAACGACGTAATCAGTCGTAGTTTTCTTTGAAAAACCGTATCAATTCTTTTGAAGGAATTTTGTGGCCGCCAGTGTAGGTGTGGACCACCGTTGACAGTCCAATTTTCTTAAAAAAGTTAAGTTGCTTCTGCCAAGAATCTTCATTCCTAAAAGGGTCTTCATTGTCGTATACTAGGTAACTTTTGCAAGAGGCTAAGTTGGATTGTGGATGTTCTAGCGTGATGTCAGTTGGGAAAGTGCCCGCCCATAAAACCATACTACCCACATGTACATTTGATTTTGCAATCCATCGGCATGCTGTTGCTACGCCTTGTGAAAATCCCAATACATGAATCGTTTGGTCACCGGTCGAAAACTGCTCAACAACTTGGTTTAGGTAGGTCGTGTAATCTTCAATATCGTTTAACCTATCTTCTTTGGTCATCCAACTTGCCACCACATCACCGTAAAATCCTTTTCTGTAAAACCGGTGCAAACCCTCTGGTGCTATTATAGCACGGTTGTCGTTCATTATAGGTTCAAATGTTTTAATGAAGTCACTCGCCAGTTGCGCATAACCGTGTAAAACAATCCAGATTTCTTTCGCAGTATCTAGGTTGCCTAAAGAGAAAACTCTAGCGCTTTTTTGTACTGTGATGCTATGATTTTGCATATCGTTAAACAAAGGTATGAAGGATTGGTGGATTGAAGGATTGATGAAGTGGTGCTTTAGGATGACGGATTACTTGTTATGGAGTTTTCTAAAAGCTTGAAGATTTAAATCTTGTAATCTTATAATTATGACTCATTCTAATTCAAAAGTCGAATACGTAAAGGCCATTAAATTAAGATGCAAAAGTTTGGCGATTGATGTGCTTAAACTTTGTGATACACTGCAATCGAACCGAAATTCTTATAAAGTCATACTGTTTCAATTGTGTAAAAGTGCCTCTAGTACTGCAGCCAATTACAATGCAGCGTGCAGAGCCAGATCTAAGAAAGAATTTTTTTCTAAATTAAGTATTGTGGTGGAGGAAGCTGACGAAACAGTTTTTTGGCTGGAAGTGTTGCACGATGGAAATTTTACACACATTAATGAAGAAATTAGTGCTTTGTTAAAGGAGGCAACAGAAATCTTAGTCATATTTGCTACCGCTAGGAAAAAAATGAGTCAGAGGTGAACTTCAATCATACAATCCTTCGATTCTTCAATCCTTCGAAATATGTAAATTAAAAAATCACTCATTCCTCATTCACCCATGTTATTCAGACATTCTATTATTCAGAAATTCAAAATTACCCCATGAAAATCCACATCATAGCCGCCATAGCCGAAAACAATGCCATAGGGAAAGACAACCAATTGTTATGGCACATTAAGGATGATTTGCAGTTGTTTAAAAAAACGACGTTAAATCATGTCATCATTATGGGGCGTAAAAGCTATGAGTCCATAGGACGTCCATTACCCAAAAGAACAAATGTGGTGGTTACCCGTAAACGTGATTACCAACCGGAAGGTGTGCTCGTGTTCAATAGCTTAAACAATGCATTTGCGCACTTCGAGAAACTAGGTGAAGATGTATTCGTGATTGGGGGTGGGGAGATATACCGTCAGAGTGTAGACGATGCGCATGAACTGCATATTTCTCATGTCGACACCAGTGTTGAAGATGCCGATACATTTTTTCCGAAGGTTAAATGGGCAGAATGGCAAGAAGAAGAAAGTGAGGCATATGAAGCATCGCCCGAAAATGATTTCGGATTTACATACCGTCGGTATTCAAGGAAATAGGTGCAACATCTAACAATAAACCGCTGCGTGTTTTCATAATTATTCCTGGAGTGATTTGAGGTGGTTTGCTTTGATTGTAGGCAAAACGGAATTCTCGAAGTAAGTTACTTACAATTAGTTGGGACTCCATAATGGCTAATGACTGGCCAATGCATACCCTTTCTCCTTGTCCAAATGGAATATATTGAAATGCTTTACCACGCATGTTTTCGCTCGAAAAACGTTCTGGCTTAAAATCAGCAGGACTTACCCAATAATCTGGATCTCGATGTAAGGTATAAGCACAGATCATGAAGTATGTCTGTGCATCAAATGGTTGGCTTTCAATGTCATCTTTAGCCATAGATTGCCTATGTATAGACCACACGGGAGGATATAGCCGTATGGATTCTTGAAAACATTGTTTTGTAATTTGGAGCTTACTTAAATTGGCAAAAGTGCTTTGGGTGTTTTGTGCTTCTTGCCGGCATTCGTTTTGATTTACTGTGTTGGTAGCTAAACAGTATAGGGTCCATGTTAAAGCAGAAGCAGTGGTGTCGTACCCAGCGAAAATGAAGTTTAAAATCTGGTCGCGTATTTCGGCCTCATCAACGTGCCTATCAAACATATCATTCAACCAATAGCTGCACTTCTTGCGATTGTTTCTTGCAAAAGCAATAATATGTCTGGCAACGGTGTCAAGATAGGTAACGGCAGTACTTTGAGGAGTAACCGAAGTAGAAAAGCCTACGAATTTTCGAAACCGATTGGCGTAAAATTTAATTTTATGATTTCGAATACTGGTTTGGCTTAGCACTTCATTGTGTGCACGATGTATTTCTTTATAATCAACCTCAATACCATCACAAAACTGCGTTCGCACCAATATACGAAGCATAAGCATCTCCATGTCAGCTTCAACGTCTCTAATGCCTGGTGTGTGTTTCCAGTCATTGCATAGAATGTCACACTCCTCTTGTATTGTTGATTCAAACTGAAGAATCACATGTTCATGGAAGCTAGGTTTTAAATGGCTGCGTTGAGATTGCCATTCCTGATCTTCCGATATAAAAATACCATTGCCCAACAAAGGACGTAACGCCTTTATTACCGGAGATCTTTTGTAGTTTGCTTTATTTGTTTTTAGAATGTGTTTGATATATGCTGGGTCAGAAACAAGATGTAGTTTTTGATATTTCCCACCATCAAAAGACACGACCTTGCCGACTGTACCAACCACCTTTTCTAAGGATTCAAGCGGGCGAACGTATAACCTTGCAAACCACTTGAGTAAGGCAACCCCGCTTATTTTAGGTAGTTTGGGCATAGGCTAATCCTGTGTTAAATCGTCAAACTCTAGAATGTGTTTTAACCGATGTACAAAGCGAGCCATGTCAGCCCCGTTGTTAACACGATGATCTACACTTAGGGTAATTTGAACCATACTTTTGTTTTCTACACCATTAGCGGTTTGAATTAATCGGTCGCACATGGTTCCAACAAATATGCCAAATCCGTGCATAGGTATGGGTACGCCCAAAGCTCGGCGGTCACCAGAAAAATTTAATATGGAAGAAAAATAGACTGTGCCGAAATACGCCTTTCTGGTTTTAGGAATGGCCAGCCAAAGGGTATAAAAAAGGTTACGAACAAACCATGGAAGTTTCATAAACAACCTTCGATTACCGTCTATGAGCTCATCAACATTATTGACCTGCTGCTGGAGGTCTATAAGTGATAAATTCTCTGCATTTTTAATTAAGGTGCTAACCACTTTTGGTGTTTCGCGATCTAACTCATTAGGGTAAAAAACGTCAACAACGTCATAATACACTGAGGAATTGTTTCCTGTAAACGTCCTTTGAATCGTTGTGTCTTGTTTGATTGCCTTTATACAGCAAGCCAATACATACGTAGAGAAAGAAACAGATTGGCTGTGTACCCTTCTGTACTTTCTAAGCAAACTTCTAGCATGCGTTGCCTCTAGCTCAACAAGGGTGTGGATGTATGGTGTTTTGTTGCCTAAACGTACCGCGTCGCCAACCATTTTTTGATGGATTGGTATTTTTTGCTTTACGTGGTTTGCTGGCATGAAGCGAACAATTTTATGGTTTTAGTCTTCCATACATTCTTGGAAATGGAATTGTTTCTCTAACATGAGGTAACTTGCAAATCCAGGCAACAAGTCGTTCCAAGCCAAGACCGAAACCTGCATGAGGTACTGATCCAAAGCGGCGTAAGTCGAGGTACCACTCAAACTCTTCCATTGGAAGTTGATGTTCTTTTATTTTTTCAATGAGCAGCGTTTCATTGGTTTCTCTTTCTCCTCCTCCAACAACTTCGCCATAACCTTCAGGCGCCAACATGTCAACACCTCTGGCAAATCTTGGATTTTCAGGGTTGCGTTTAAGGTAGAATGCCTTTATTTCATGTGGCCAATCGTATACCATTACTGGTACATCGAACATGCGCGTAAGCACGGTCTCATCCGATCCGCCAAAATCTTCTCCGTACGTGAAGTTCTTAGCTGATTCCAACCACTGAGGGATGTTTCGCTCGTCTTCTTCCAATTGCTTGATTTGGTTCTTATTCTTATCGATGGTGTTTAGGTTGAAGTTTACTTTCCCCTTTTTCATACCACCAGCTGCAATTAAAGCTTCGCGTTCAGCGATGTCTTTTTTCAAAGCCTCAATTTGTGCTTTGGTTTCAACCAAGTCAGCTTCTAAAACGGCAATTGTTGTTTTTGTATCAACTTCTTTTTCCCCTTTAATGATGGCAACCGCATCATCATAAGTAAGTCTTATAAATGGTTTTACAGTCTTTTCAAGCATCGCTGTATCGCGCTCAAGAAGCTCTAACTCCATTTTGCTGTTTTCGAGAATCTCTTTGACAACAAACCGAACAAAATCCTCGATGCAATCCATATTGTCGAAAATGTCGTAGAACGCCATTTCTGGTTCAATCATCCAAAACTCAGAAAGATGTCGTCTTGTTTTAGATTTTTCGGATCTAAAGGTTGGTCCAAACGTGTATATTTTACCCATGGCCATAGCCATAGACTCCCCATATAGTTGCCCACTTTGAGAAAGGTATGCTGCTTCGCCATAAAAATCTGTTTCAAACAAATCAGTTGTGCCTTCACAAGCATTTCCTGTAAATATTGGCGCATCCATTTGCACGAATCCTTCTTTTTGGAAGAATTTATGAATGGCAAAAATTACTTGATTTCTAACACGCATGATGGCCCATTGGCGCTTGCTTCTTAGCCACAGGTGACGTTGGTCCATTAAAAACTCAATGCCGTGTTCTTTATTTGCAATTGGGTAGTCGCTGCAATTTTGAATAATATCAACCGAATCAACGTGTATTTCATAACCACCAATTTGACGTGTGTCGGCAACAACTTTACCTGTTAAAGTGATACTGCTTTCTTGTCCTAATGCAGAAATTGATGCAAAATTTTCTTCACCAATGTTACCTAAGTCAACTATGCATTGACAGAAACCAGAACCGTCACGTAAAATGAGGAAAATTAAGCCCTTGCTCTCACGTTTGTTTTGGACCCAGCCTTGAAGCGTAACAACCGAATCTTGCTGTGTAGATAAGTCTTTAATGTATGTTTTCATCGAAATGGATTCAATTCTCTAATTTTGGACAAAAATAAGGGTTAAACCGCATAGGCTTAACCTTAAAAAGGTAAATATGCTTAAGCAATCGTTAAGTCAGAAGCTTCTACAAAAACTATCTCCACAACAGATACAATTTATCAAGTTGTTGGAGCTCAATACGCTCAATTTTGAGCAAAAGGTTGAGGAGGAGTTAATCGAGAATCCTGCCTTAGAAAATGGGAAAGACGAAGCGACTTCTGATTCAAACGAAGAGCACGATTACGACGAAGATTTTGGTGATGTAGAAAACTACGAATCGTCTAAAGAGGAAAGCATAGATATCTCCGATTACCTAAATGATGACGATGGCGGTATACGGTTAAATGACCAATATAGCGGAGACGACGAGGAAAAGGAGTTTATTCCAATTAATGCAGCCATTTCATTTAGAGACAGATTGCTTGAAGGAGTTAAGCAAAATCTACAAACAGATCATGAGTACATCCTTGCAGATCAAATTATAGGCACCATTGAAGATGATGGTTATTTGCGTCGACCCTTAAGAAGTATCGTTAACGACCTTTTATTCTCTGCTAACATCAGAACGTCGGAAGAAGAGTTGGAGAAAGTTTTGGTTAAAATTCAAGACTTAGAACCTCCAGGAATTGGTGCAAGAAGTCTTCAAGAATGTTTGCTTTTGCAAATTCGAAATAAGGCTAAACATAAAAATACGGCCATTACTAAACTGTCCGAAAGTATCATAGAGCACCACATGGAGGATTTCTCTAAGAAGCATTATGCACGTCTTATGAAGAAATTGGACGTGACAGAAGACTTCTTGAAAGAAGCCATTACGTTTATCTCCAAACTTAATCCAAAGCCTGCAGGAGGATCTGCTGGTGGAAGACAAACAGACTATATCATATCTGACTTTATCGTTAAAGAATCTTCCGGTGAGCTAGAAGTAGAGTTGAATAATCGCAATACACCTGTGTTAAAGGTTTCAGCAGATTATATGGAAACCTTAAAGGGGTACGAAAAATCAAAGAAGCCTGATAAAAGTACCAAGGATGCGGTTCAATTTATTAAACAGAAATTGGACAGTGCCAAATGGTTTGTTGATTCTGTTAAGCAACGTCAAAATACATTATTGGTAACCATGCGCTGTATCGTTGAGATTCAGAAGGACTATTTCATGTCGGGAGATGAAACGCAGCTTCGACCAATGATATTAAAAGACATTGCAGAAAAGGTGCACCTTGATGTTTCAACCATTTCGAGGGTTGCCAGTAGTAAGTACGTTGAAACAGACTTTGGTATATTCTTATTGAAACACTTTTTCTCGGAAGGTATCTTAACCAGCAGTGGGGCAGAGGTGTCTAACAAAGAGGTTAAGAAAATATTGAACGACGCAATTGATAGCGAAAACAAACAGAAACCACTAACAGATGGCCGTTTGCAAGAACTGCTCAAAGTAAAGGGGTATGCAATAGCGCGTCGAACTGTTGCGAAGTATAGAGAGCAATTAAATATTCCTGTGGCAAGACTTCGAAAAGAACTCAAGTGACAGAAAGACTTGCAAAAATTACATCTCTAGTCTTTCATCCCATTTTCGTGCCGATTTATGGTGTATTTGCCATTTCAAGTTTTCATTTAGTCGTAGCATCCAAATTAAATGCACAGCCCAAGGCACTATTGCTGTCAATGTATTGTGTTTTACTTTCCTTTTTACCACTTCTTGGGGTAATGTTCCTTTTGAACAAATACAAGATTGATGAATTGTCGAAAATTACATTGCCTGAAAGACGACTAGCAGCCTGGGCACTTTGCTTGGTATATGCCCTAGAGTTCTGGTTTTTGGATAACTACTTTTTTCACCCGTTTTTAAGGTTGTTTGTTCTGGCGCTCTGTTTGAGCTCAGGTGTTTTGGCCATGTTGTCGGCGTTTAAAAAAGTTAGTTTTCATGTATTTGGTTGGTCGGGTTTACTCGTGCTCATTTTTGTTCTTGGGGTGAAGAATGACCCCATGTTTATTTTTGGCATCTTGCTGGTGTTGCTCATTACAGGATTGGTAGCCAGCGCACGGTTGAAATTAAAAGCACATACCAAACAAGAAGTATATCTTGGGTTTATATTCGGTTTAATATGCAATATTGCAGTTTATTTGTTTTTTGATGGAAGGGTTTAAAAGTATACTATACAAGATTGAAGGAAACGCGGCACACATTACGTTGAATAGGCCAGATGTGTTTAATGCGTTTAATGACGAACAAAGCTATGAGCTTCAGGATGCCTTGAAGCAAGCCAAGCGCGACAAAAATGTACGTGTCATTGTACTTACAGGTGCAGGTAAAGCATTTTGTAGTGGGCAAGATTTAAAAGCCATTGCAGGGGCAAAAAATCGATCACTAAGAGATTCATTGGATAAAAGATATAATCCAATTATTAAGGCCATGCGATCTATGCCAAAACCAATAATTGGTAAAATTAATGGGGTAGCCGCAGGTGCTGGATGTTCATTGGCACTGGCATGTGATTATGTTATTGCGTCGGAGTATGCAAGCTTTATTGAGGTGTTTATTAACGTAGGTTTGGTTTTGGATTCAGGGTCAAGTTATTTTTTACCAAGATTAGTTGGTAGTGCTAGAGCATTTGAAATGGCCACAATGGGTAACAAAGTGAAAGCCGACAAAGCGCTGGAGTGGGGCATTATTAATAAAGTAGTTTCGGCAGAAGAGCTAGATGCTGCTACTGCAGAAGTTGTTGCTTATTATGAAAAAGCACCAACCAAGGCGATTGCACTTATGAAACAAATGATTAACAAATCGGTTCATTCGGATTTAAACGAAATGCTTGAATATGAAGCGTGTTGTCAAGAAATCGCCGGTAATTCTGACGACTATAAAGAAGGCGTTTCAGCCTTCAATGCAAAACGAAAACCTGAATTTACTGGTAACTAATACACTCCGTTAAGAAGTAGCTTTTACCTTATCTTTGGACTATGAGAATTTTAGCACTCATATTATTATCACTCTTCGTTTTTGTTGGGTCTAATGCACAAGAGTTTGAACCTTGTAAAACAGTGGAGTATATCAATGCTTTAGAAGAGCAGTATCCGGGTATTAAAAAACACATTGATGAAGTATACAAACACAGTGTGCAAGCTACACAACAGCATGAGCTCATTCATGGTAAACGATTTCCAATCGACACTACCTATGTCATACAAGTAGTCTTTCACGTAGTTTGGAGAACACCGGAAGAAAATGTCGCAGCGATACACATCCAAGAACAGCTTGATGTTTTGAATGCCACGTTCAGTCGCACAAACGCAGATACCATAAAAACTCGGGAAATTTTCAAACCTATTGCAGGAAGTGCTCGAATTCGATTTGAATTGGCTACGGTCGACCCACTTGGTAACGCCACTGATGGAATCACTCGAACGCAAACGTCGGTTGTTACGTTTAACACCAACAATAGAGCAACGACTTATGATTTTGTAAAAGAAACCGCGCGTGGTGGAATTGATTCGTGGAATACGAAGAAATACTTGAATGTTTGGGTATGTAATCTTGATTATACCACGGGCCAACTGGGCTTGTTTGGTTATGCCTTCCCTCCAACGGGAGCTACATTTTGGCAAAACACAACGTCGTTTACCTCTGATAAAAAACAGGGTGTAGTGTTACATTACGAAATTGTAGGACCTAATAATCCTGCAGATTTGGATCCGACCATTTATACCAATGAAAAGACGGCAGTGCACGAATTTGGTCATTTCTTTGGTCTACGTCATGTGTGGGGCGACGCTCGATTTAATGGCTGTAATGTAGATGATTTTATTGATGACACACCAAATGCAGTAGCGGCTACAACAGGGTGTCCAATTGGAGCAAACACCTGTAACACAGATAACTTACCTGATCAGGTTGAAAATTATATGGATTACGGAAGTGACGTATGTGCCAATATGTTCACCAAGCAACAAGTTGCCGTAATGCGTTATAACTTGGTTAACCTACGAGAAGGTCTCGGTCAGCCTGAAGTTTTGTATAGACCAATGCCTAACATTGGTGACTTTAAGTTGTTCCCAAATCCGGCGACCACAACCTTAAAATTTTTCTCAGAAGATATTTTTGATCAATATGTATCTTTAACGTTTCGCAATGTTTTAGGGCAAGATGTTCATACGATAAAAGCGTATAAAAATGATTACATCGTTGAGTTTGAATTGGTTGGTGTAGCCAATGGTTTGTATGTAATTGGTGTGGAAACCAATGACGGTGCTGTAGAGTACATCCTGAACCAATCGTCAAATTCTCCATATTTTTTGATACTACGTGAATAACACACGCATCTTAGTAACACCTTTCGGTTTCTTGTGTTGTATTGTCAACACATTGATACAATGGTTTAAATGTAGGGATTAGTATCCACATAATCAGTTAGTTATGTGTGCCAATGAAATAGGCTTTTGACTTTCTTTTCCGTCGTATCGTGTCAATGTGCCTCTAATCGCTTGATTTTCACAAGTTTCTAATTTCGTCTTCTAAACGTTTAGGTTTTTGTTTGTACTGCGTCTTACTATCTATAGGTAAGGGGTAAACAGTACAAATGATAAAAACAGTTTATGAAAACATGTAGACTTTACTTTGTTTTAACCGCTTTTGTATCAGCATTCATGCTTTTTGCTGGTAGCGCAGAAGCTCAACCCTGTTACTCTGGTTTTACTTATCGATTGCCAATTGAAATTGACAATAGCAAAAATGCCAAATTACTAGATTATGAGATTGAAGTTGTGCTTAACACAGCATCATTGGTTTCTACCGGTAAAATGCGTTCGTTAGGTCAAGACATTCGTTTCTTGGATGGGAAAGGCAGTGAGTTGAACTTCTGGATAACAGACGGTACAATGAATTCTGCTAAAACATCGATATGGATACGAACCGATTCTATATCAGATTATACCAAAGATACCATTTACATGTATTATGGGAATTCTAGTTCTAGCCCAAAAAGTAACGCCAATACAACGTTTCAGTTGGTTGAAGAATTCAATGGATCTACATTGAGCTCATCGAAATGGAACACGTGCGGAAGTGGAACCATTGCGTTGTCGGGAGGTAAACTTAAGCTGACATCAAATTCTACTACAGCAAGTATTTATACCAAGACTAAAATTGACGGACCCGTAATTGTAGAATTGGAAGGCGTATCGTCAAGTGGAGGTACAGCAGTTGTAGGTCAGATTAATAATTCTGATAAAGGGTATGCCATGGTTCACGACGGTGGTAAAATGCAACTTGCCACACTAACGGGTGGTTCTACATGCATTGCTACCACAGGATATGGCTCCTCAAATTCGACGGGGCTTAAGGGCGATTGGTCATTTGTATGGAGTGGTTTTAGTCAGAAAGCCTCTTGGGCAGGACAAAATCTTACGTCTACCAATACAACTACAACCATGAGCAATCAATCACGCATTGCGATTGCCAATACAGGAAGCTTTGGAACGTTAGCTATAGATTATTTGCGCATTCGTAAATATGCTAGCTCAGTGCCTGGAGTTGCTGTTGGTTCAGAACAAAATTTAAAATTCACGTTAGCGGCGTCCTATGCGTCTCCGTTATGTGCTGGTGGAGATTTGCAGCTCACCGTTAATTCAGTAGTTGGGGCGACTTATACTTGGAAAGGCCCAAATGGCTTTACATCAACCCTACAAAATCCGCAAATAACTGGAGTGAGTACTTCTGATGCAGGACGATATGATTTATCGGTAGAAATACCAACAGGTTGTGCCAGTAAGTCTACGTCTGTAAATGTCAACATCTTGCCTAAAGCGGTAGGTGGTTCAGTTAGTGGAACACAAACTGTTTGTGCCGGTTCTAACACTGGTGTCATAACCTTAAGCGGCCATACAGGCAACGTAGTTCGGTGGGATTCAGCAATAAGTAAAAGTGGACCATGGAAACAAATCGCTAATACCAGTCTGAATCAGCCGTATAGCAATTTAACTACGACAATACATTATAGAGCTATAGTTGAGAATGGGAACTGTTCCATCGATAGTTCGGCGATTGCAACAATAACGGTTACCCCGCAATCAAAGGGTGGTGTAATATCTGGAACATCTCATGCATGTGCTGGTGTAAATTCTGGAACCATGAGTGTAACCGGTCATATAGGTAACATTCTTAAGTGGCAGTATAGTACAAACGGAAATTTATGGAATGATATCGTCAACAAAGGCGCAACGCAGTCTTTTACGAATCTGACACAAACAACATACTATCGTGCAGTAGTGCAAAATGGGAATTGTGACAACGCTTACTCAACTCCGGCAGTGATAACAATAGATAAGGCAACTGTAGGTGGTGTAGCATCAGGCTCTGCGACAGTATGTCCAGAAGGAAATAATGGCATTATTGTATTGGCTGGGAATGTTGGAGATGTAGTACGATGGGAAATGACAAGTCTTGGTTCAAGTTTGTGGACTTCTATAAGTAATACTACAGACACACTGGAATATAAAAATATAACCAACAGCATTGTATATAGATCAGTTGTGAAAAATGGATCGTGTAATGTCGAAGTATCTGGAAGTGCTACCATTACGGTCCTATCCAAATCAAATGCCGGAACAATCGCGGGAGCAAAGGAAGTTTGTGAAACGGGTAATAGTGGACGACTTAGTTTAAACGGTGTAACTGGAAATATTCAAAAATGGCAATCGAAAACAAACACAGGTAGCTGGACTGATATTTATAGTACAAAAACGACCTACGATTGGTACAACCTTGCCGATACAACGGCCTATAGAGCGGTTGTTTCAAACAGTGGTTGTAAGTCTGATACATCTTCGTCAACAACCGTATTTGTTAATCCAAGATCAGATGGTGGTTACATTTCTGGAATAGATGCAGTGTGTGCCGGGTTAAATACGGCAACACTACAAGCGAATGCTTTAGTGGGGCAAGTATCAGAATGGCAGACATCAACCAATGGTTATGCGCCATGGACACCAATTACCTCTACTGCCTCTACTACGTATACCATTAACAATTCATCAGCAACAACATACTATCGCTTAAAAGTGAAGAGTGGGGTTTGTGCCGCAGAATATTCTGCAACTAAATCTGTTGAAGCCACAAAAATGAGTAATGCCGGTTCAGTGGTTAAAAACCTTGAATTGTGTGAAGGAATAAATTTCGGTGTAATAAAAGTAACTGGAACAACGGGTGCGGTAGTGAAGTGGCAATCATCAGGATCTGCCAATGGCACTTGGTCTGACGAAAACATCACAACGACAACCTATGAGGTTCAAAACATTTCAAGCAATCTGTATCTAAGAGCTGTGGTTAAAAACGGAGTTTGCTCCACCGATACCTCGAAAGTGGCTATAGTTGAAGTGTCTAAAAAGAGTAATGCCGGAAACATTTACGGTAATGCACAATGGTGTTCTGAAATCAATTCAGGGACTTTAGAAGTAAAAGATTTAGTTGGAGATGTACTGTATTGGGAGGAATCTGAAACTGAAGGGGCAACATGGAACAAGGTAGTTACCAATGCACAAACGTATCCGTATAAGAACGTAAGTGTATCGACACAATATAGAGCAGTTGTACGCAATGGAGTTTGTAGCAATGCCACTAGCCAAATTGTTAAGGTTGATGTTTCAACCGTATCTAAATCTGGAAAATTGGTGTCTGATCAATCGGTTGTATGTCAAGGCATAAATATTGGAACGATTCAACTCATAGATTATCAAGGGGATATTCTTGATTGGGAAAAATATGAGCCCACCACAGGAATATGGGTTTCCGCGATCAATACTGGACATCGTCAAAGCTTTTATAACATTACCGAAACCGTTAAATACCGTGCGATTGTACAGAACAAGTTTTGTACACCAGATACGACAGATGCTATAACGATTGGTGTTTCAAAAATATCAGTTGGAGGTACTTTAACCGGTTCAACAGAAGCGTGTAAAGGGGTTGGGTACTCAGAATTCAATTTGATTGATTACACAGGTGATTTATTTACTTGGCAGAAAAGCGCAAGTTCTTTAGGGCCATGGTCAAATTTGGGTGAAACATCTACCAAACTCCGTATCGACAATAACGGGGCTTCTGCATTCTATCGTGTGCAAGTTAAAAGCGGTGTTTGTTCTTCCGACAATAGCAATATGGTTCGTCATATCATTTATGATGCGACCGTTCCGGGCAAGATTATAGGAGGCGGAGATGTTTGTGAGAATTCAAATAATGGCGTGTTGGAATTAGTAGGTTATACAGGCACAGTGGTAGACTGGGAAAAACAAAATACGGATGGTTCATGGGAGCCATTAGGCTTTGATGGAGATCTTTATTGGTTCGAGAAACTTACTGAATCAACGGCGTATAGAGCCATTGTCCAAAATGGGCTGTGTGCATTAGACTACTCTGCCATTGAATCGTTAATCATTCATCCAGAACCTGTAGTTGGGTTTGATACCAAAAATTTATGTGAAGATCAACTTTCGAATTTTGTAAGTACAACCACAGTAAAGCAAGGTAGTATAGCAAATCTTGATTGGGTGTTTTCTGATGGGTTCACCACACAAGAGCAATCTTTCGACAAAGTGTTCCAATTACCAGGGAAGTTTTATGTGACCTTAACGGCAACAACCAACATGGGTTGCAAAAATGTATTGACAAAAGGTGTGGCGATAGGTGAAACCCCTAAAGCACTTTTCAGAATTACAGACGGAGTTTCACCAATGACTGGTTGTAAAGACGCTACGGTCAAGTTTGAAGACTTAACGATTTACTCAAGTCCGTCGGATCTTGATTATGTATGGAGTTTTGATAATGGACAAATTGCACAAATCGCGAATCCAGAAATGCTGTTTACTACGGCAGGTAATCATAGCATTTCACTTGAGGTTACAACAAGAAGTAATTGTAAAAGTGTTTATGCAGCAGATTATTTAGTGTTGGATGAGATCAAACCAAAAATTGGCGGGGATATAGAAGGTAGTTTAGGAATCGGAGCTCAGTTGCATGCAACTGGATGCGTTTCTTATTCGTGGGGACCAGCTGAGTTTCTGTCTAATACAGCAATAGCGAATCCAATAGCAACAGTTACAGAAAATACAGAGTTTGTTGTTACAGGAACCGACTATTATGGATGCACCAGTAAAGACTCTGTTTGGGTAAATGTAATCGAAGATTATCGTGTAATACCAAACAATGTAATTACGCCAGATGGTAACCAAAAGAATGACGTTTGGATAGTTCAAAATCTTGAAAACTATCCGAATAACCACGTAGCGATATTTGATAGGTGGGGTCGAGAAATTTATGCGACAGACAGCTACTCAAATGATTGGGGTGCAACAAATTATAATGGTCACCTCTTGATGGACGGTACGTATTACTATGTCATCGAATTTCCAGAGAATGGCAAGGTGTTAAAAGGAGCAATCACTGTAGTTAGAAACAAGTAATAGGTATAACAATGAATTTAAGAAAAACAATTACTGGGTTAGTATTTATCGGTTTAACACTTAGTTCTTCTGCACAGCAGATTCCATTGGTAAACCACATGTATGTCAATAATTACTTGATTAATCCAGCCTATGCTGGAGATAAAGGGACGAACCTGTATCTATTAAACAGATTGCAATGGGTTGATGTAGAAGGCGCGCCAGAAACCTTTGTGGCATCCATTGACGGTATGGTAGGCAATACCAATCTTGGCTATGGTTTGATGATTATGAATGACGTAACCAATATTGTTGGCAAATCTGGCATTTTTGGTACCTATTCGTATAAACTACCTTTAAGTGAAAAAACACAATTGTCTTTTGGATTATCGATTGGGTACGAGCAAAACAAAATATTGTTCGACCGTGTCAATGCAACCAATCCAGTTGAAATAACACTGATAAACAATATTGAAGATCAATCGAATGTGGATGCGAATGCTGGTGTTACTTTAAACCATGATAAACTAAGCGTAGGAATTTCGTCTTACCAATTGTTTGCAAATCAAAATGGATTTCAGGATGAAACGACGCAAGCGGATTATGTATACTCATTTATGCGACACTATGTGGTGAACGCTGGATATCGAATTGAAATTGAAAAAGAGAAACTGTATTTAGATCCTCAAGTTGTTGTTCGCTTTGCGAATCAAATAGACCCTCAAACTGACTTCAACTTAATGTTGAACTGGGGTGATATGGCTTGGATTGGAGGCGGATACAGAACCAACTATGGCGCTAATTTTATTGCAGGTGGTGTGTTGGCTACAAAGCTGGTAGGAAGTTATTCTTATGGTCGCAGTGTTGGCCCAATCGAGCGATTGAGTGCGAATTCTCACGAGATAACCATCGGGTATAAATTTAACGGCATCATGAATAAAAAGGATGCGGATAAGGATGGCGTTTACGATGGAGTCGACAGACAGCCAAACACGCCAGAGGGTTGTGAGGTTGATTTGTATGGTGTTGCATTGGACGGAGATATCGACGGTGTGCCAAATTGTAAAGACCAAGAACTCAATACTCCATTAGGTGCTCAAGTAGATACTTTTGGTGTAGCCATGGACGACGACGCTGATGGCGTTATCAATCTATACGACAGAGAGCCAAATTCACCAAAAGACTGTCCGGTGGATAAACTTGGTGTTTCGATCGATACTGATATGGACGGTGTTTCAGATTGTAGAGACATGCAGCTAAAAACACCACTAGGGGCAAAAGTAGATGCCAATGGTGTAGCGCTAGATGCAGATAAAGATGGCGTTGCAGACCTGTATGACTTACAGCCGAATACGCCGCATTATCAACATATCGGGATTGCAGAAAACCCTGATGCATCTGATTGTATTGTTGACGCACATGGTGTTGCAAAAGATACAGATAAAGATGGCATTACAGATTGTATAGATATAGAAACGGAGACACCAATTGGTGCAATCGTAGACAAAAACGGAAGATCTATAGATACAGACGGCGACGGTGTACCTGATGGCATTGATAGAGAAATTGATTCGCCAAGAGGGGCAAACGTAGATAAGTGGGGGGTAGCACTAGCAGACCCTAAGCAAACGGATGATGATCAAGACGGTGTGCCCAATGCCCTTGATCTAGAGCCTAATACACCAAGCGGTGCAAAAGTGGATGTATATGGACGTGAAATCAAACCTGCCAACCCTATTACGGCCAATAAGCTTGAGATAAAAGACATGGAAAACAACTCTACCAAGTGGGAATACTATATGGTAGTGGGTGTGTTTAAAAACCAAAGTAATGTTAAAGGGTACCGTGCAAAACTCGAAACGAAGTATGGCGAAAAAACAAAAGTGTTGTTAACCAAAGCGGGTTACAATTACGTGTATACCAAGTTGGTGAAAACACAAGAAGAAGCGTATAAAGAGTCTGACCGATTAACAAATAAAAAGGTTGAAGACTTTATAGTGGGCAATCCATGGTTATGGAAAGAGCCAAAGAAATAAATAAGATACTACGGTAATACTACTCAACTATTTAATTGGCGGTGCTTCGGTACCGCCTTTTTTATGTTTAACGCGTAACAAAGTTGAAACATAGTCCCTTCTATTTTTGTTGAATTACTACATTTGCACCTCTAAGAAAAACACCACATGGCATTCGACATCAACCTCATCAAAAAAGTTTATTCAACGATCGGCAACAGAGTAAAAGCTGCGCGCGAGATAACTGGTAAACCCCTTACTCTAAGCGAAAAAATATTATACGCTCACCTTTGGGATAATTTACCCGAAAATGCTTTTTCAAGAGGAAAGTCGTACGTCGATTTTGCTCCAGATAGAATTGCTTGTCAAGATGCCACAGCTCAAATGGCGTTGCTTCAGTTTATGCAAGCTGGGAAGAAGCAAGTGGCGGTGCCAACTACGGTTCATTGTGACCACCTAATTCAGGCAAAAGTAGGTGCCGACGTGGATTTGCAAAATGCACTCAATACAAGTAACGAAGTCTTTAATTTTTTAGAGTCGGTTTCTAACAAATACGGTATCGGTTTTTGGAAACCAGGGGCGGGTATTATTCATCAAGTAGTTTTAGAGAACTACGCTTTCCCAGGTGGAATGATGATTGGTACAGATTCTCACACAGTAAATGCTGGTGGCCTTGGTATGGTGGCTATCGGTGTTGGTGGAGCTGATGCTGTTGACGTTATGGCTGGAATGCCTTGGGAATTGAAATTTCCTAAGTTGATTGGTGTAAAATTGACTGGCAGGTTAAATGGTTGGACGGCACCAAAAGATGTTATCTTAAAAGTAGCCGGTATTTTAACAGTAAAAGGTGGTACGGGTGCAATCGTCGAATATTTTGGAGAAGGCGCAAAATCGCTTTCCTGCACAGGTAAAGACACGATTTGTAACATGGGTGCTGAGATAGGCGCAACTACATCTACATTTGGGTACGACGAAAGCATGGAGCGCTACTTAAGAGCGACAGATAGAGCTGATGTTGCAGATGCAGCAAATGAGGTAAAAGAACACTTAACTGGGGATGCAGAGGTATACGCAAATCCAGAACAATACTTCGATGAAGTAATCGAAATCAACTTATCGGAATTGCGTCCACACTTAAACGGACCGTTCACTCCAGATTTAGCAACACCAGTTGGTGAACTTGGCGAAAAAGCACAAGAAAACGATTGGCCTCTTGATGTTGAGTGGGGACTGATTGGCTCATGTACAAACTCTTCTTACGAAGATTTGTCAAGAGCGGCGTCGGTTGCCAAACAAGCCGTTGATTTAGGAATCCCAATGAAAGCAGAATTGGGAATTAACCCAGGGTCGGAACAAGTAAGGTTTACAGCCGAAAGAGATGGATTGTTAAACATATTTGAAGACCTAAATGCGAAAATATTTACGAATGCTTGTGGGCCTTGTATTGGACAATGGGAGCGTGCTGGCGCAAGTGACAAGCCAAAAAACACTATTGTGCATTCGTTTAACAGAAACTTTAGTAAACGTGCCGATGGTAACCCCAATACGCATGCCTTTGTTGGTTCGCCAGAATTGGTTGCAGCCGTAACAATATCAGGGCGTTTAGATTTTAACCCCATAACAGACAAACTAAAAACAGCGAGTGGCGAAGAAGTTCTTTTGGCTGAGCCAACTGGATTTGAACTTCCACCACAAGGTTTTGATGTTGAAGACAATGGATATTTAGCACCGATGGAAGATGGGTCAGGCATTAACGTTGTTGTTAGCCCGGAGTCAAAACGTTTGCAACTTCTAGAACCATTTGCACCTTGGGACGGTGAAAATATTACAGGAGCCAAATTGTTAATTAAAGCAAAAGGCAAGTGTACAACAGATCACATCTCGATGGCTGGCCCTTGGCTAGCGTATAGAGGTCATTTAGATAATATTTCAAACAACTGCTTGATTGGTGCTATCAATGCGTTCAACGGTAAAGCAGATGAGGTGTATAATTCAATTTCTGGAGAATACGGAAGTGTGCCTAAAACGGCAAGAATGATAAAAGCCGCTGGAGACTATTCAGTAGTGATTGGTGAAGAAAACTACGGTGAAGGTTCTTCACGAGAGCATGCTGCAATGGAACCACGTCACTTGGCAGTAAGAGCTGTGATTGTAAAGTCATTTGCCCGTATCCATGAAACGAACTTAAAGAAACAAGGTATGTTAGGTCTAACATTTGCCAATCCGTCAGATTACGATTTAGTGCAAGAGAAAGATACTTTCGATATTGCATTAGATGAGTTTAAGCCAGGTGCTACCATGACTGTTGCGATCAACCACGAAGATGGCTCGTCTGATTCGATTCATGTGAACCACACATACAACGAACAACAAATCGAATGGTTCAGAGCAGGTAGTGCATTGAATCTCATCAAACAACAATCATAGGAGCAGATTGAAATTTCCTACCTTTACCTAAAAAACAGGTATGAGATCGTTCATGTTAATTCTCCATTTTGTTGGACTCGCGCTTTCAATGGGGACAGGTTTTGCGTATTTATTTCTCGGATTATCTACTAAAAAAATGGATAAGGGTGAAGCGAAGGACTTATTTGTCAAAACCCTTCCAATTCAAAAAATGAGTCACATTGGCTTGTTCTTGCTTATTGTGAGTGGTGGATATTTAATGACTCCCTACTGGGATACCTTAATGCAGAATCACTACTTACTAGCAAAACTCGTTTGTGTTATCGGAATTGTAGGCTTAATATCAGCGATGGGAAGCTTTGCAAAAGAGGCTAAGAAAGAAGATGGCGGTGAGGCTATACAAAAGATAGAAAGGCTTGGAAAAATTACACTCCCATTAGGTTTAATCATTGTAGTTTTGGCTGTCTTAACATTCCACTAATTCATGAAAAAAAGGACGTTTGGTTTTGTGCTAAGCTTGTTAACACTTTTTGGGTGCAATAAGCAGGCTACCGTCGTATCAATCAATAGGTTTGGTGACCCCAAACTGGAAAGAATTTATGAACTTCAAGACAGGCAGGAAACCAGGAAGTTAATTCCGTTACTGAAATCCAAGAAGACTCATCATCGAGAGGCTGCGGTTTTAGCTTTCGCTTCTATTCAAGATACTTTTGCTGTCCGGTTTTTACGCGAAAGCATGCTGACCGATTCCAAGCCTGAGGTTAGAAAGGCAGCAGCGTATTCGATAGGCCAAATGCGTGATTCCGCAAATGTGGGGATGCTTTTTATGGCCTTAGAAAATGAGATATCTTCCGATTCGCGAAAAGCAATTTTGGAGTCTCTGGGTAAATCTGCTGACCAATCCGTAGTGGATTACTTTAACTCGTTTAATACCACTGTTACACAATTAAGAGAGGGGCACGCCAAAGGCATGTTTAGGTCGGTATACAAGAAAAAATATGGCAGCAAGTATGCCGAACAATGTATTCGATACTTTGATGCGTTTTCGTCTGACGAAACTAAACTGTTTGCAGCTTGGACATTGGCAAGACTGCCTCACGACTATAGATCAGCTTACACAGATACCATTAAGGCTATCTATACTAAGTTAAATGACAAAGAACTTAAACGGGTGATAGGAACCATTGTGGATGTTGATTATTTTGAACCCGTTATAGAGTTGCCATGGTCAGGAATTATGGCAAACTATTCCTCCTTTGCTGATAAGCCTTATGCTTTAGTGAATGAATTAAAAACTACGGCATTGGACTCGAAACAAGCTTTGGATAGTTTGTTGAGTTGGTCGTTTACTCATCGATACCAAATCGTAAGAACGACGGCTGCAGAATTATTTATGGATCAACAGCATATCATTGGATCGATAGAGACTTATCCAGAACTTAAACCATATGTTGAAGCTTGTTTGACAAGTCGTGATATGGCTTTGCAAAGCTTAGCATGTTATAAAATTATCAAAAACCCTTCTGCTTTTTGGAAACCAATGCTGCAGAAGTATCAAGATTCACTGGCTTTACCTCGTCAGATGGAAACATATATCGATATGGGCAAAGCGTTGGCAGCCATTGACAGCCTTACATACACAAAACCAAGTGTTGCGTATAATCACCCAATAGATTGGCAATATGTTAAACAAATACCAAGTGATCAGGAGGTTGAGATTATAACCACAGAAGGTAGTATTTTCATTAAGCTTAATGTTGATGATGCACCAGGATCAGTATCCAATTTCTTGAAAAAGGTTGACGAGAATTTTTACAACGACAAGTTCTTCCATCGCGTTGTGCCAAACTTCGTTATCCAGGCTGGATGCTACAGAGGTGATGGTTGGGGTTCGCCAGATTGGACTCAACGCAGCGAGTTCAGTAATTATTTGTCGTATACCACTGGGGCAGTTGGGTTAGCATCAAGTGGCAAGGACACAGAAGGCGTGCAGATATTCATAACACACAATCCTACACCATTTTTAGATGGGCGATATTCTATTTTTGGATATGTGACTGATGGGATGGCCGTGGTAAACAAAATCGGCGTCGGTGATAAAATTATTGAGGTAAAGAAAATCGACCAATAAAAATGAAAGGAATAACACTTGGAGTACTATTGGCTTTGGTCTGTTTACCAAGATTGGCGAAGGCCCAGAATACCGGACTTGATGTAGCAAATAAGTGGTATGCAAACTGGGGATGGAACAGAGGATGGTATACCAAGTCTGATATTAGAATGACGGGTAAAGATTATGATTTTACCCTTGATAAAGTAGCAGCCAAAGACAGACAAACGAAATTTGGGTTTAAAGAGTATTTATTTATTACACAACTGTCGGTGCCTCAAACCAACTTAAATGTTGGGTATTATGTAAACAAACATTACAGCATTGCAGGTGGATTTGATCACATGAAGTACGTTATGGTGCGCGATCAAACAACCACAATCTCTGGTGATATTAATCGTCGTGGTTCGGGGTATAACGGTACGTACGATAATGACTCCATCCAATTGGGATATCATTTTTTACGGTACGAGCATACAGATGGACTGAATTATGTTTTTCTTGAATTTAACCGACACGATGAGTGGTTTAACTTAAAGCAATCAAAGATTAGAATCAGCTCTGTTGTTGGTGCTGGCCCTGCTTTGTTAAGACCTCGAACTGATGTGACCTTATTAAATAGGCAAGGGCGTAACGTGTATCATAATGCAGGATACGGGGTTAATGGGAAACTAGGACTCCATGTACTCTTGTTTAACCATTTTAATATTATTAGCGAGGTGAAGGGTGGATACATCAATATGCAACACATTCAGGCCACAGAGATAAAGGAAGATATTGCCAAACAACAATTTGGCTTTTTGCAGGTAAATGTTCAAATAGGGGCAACATTTGGTATTAAGAAACGAGGTTAATCTTTGAAACCTATGTGTTGGTCTGTCTATAAAATGAGTAGTTGTTTGGAAATGTAATTTTGAATAATTGGAACTGTTAAAAGAGATATATAATTCTTTAAGACGTAATGTTTTACGCTCTGTTCTGACTGCCTTTGGCGTTAGTTGGGGGATCTTTATGCTTATCATTATTATGGGCTTAAGCATGGGGCTTGAAAATGGAATCAAGTCTATGTTTAAAGGGTTTAGTTCAAACAGTTTGTTTGTTTGGGGTCAATCCACGTCAATGGCTTATGCCGGTTTTACGGAAGGACGACGCATTCGATTAAAAATTGAAGATGCTGATTTTGTAAGAGAACATATTGAAGGAGTTAAAATTGTGGCACCACGTGCACAGCTTGGTGGTTACGGACAAGGGAACAACGTAAAGTACAAGAACGAAACGGGTGCGTTCTCTGTTCAAGGGGATATACCGGAAGTACGAAACATTTATCAGTGGTTACAGGTAGATGGCCGTTTTATTAATGAAACCGACCAGGCTGAAGGACGCAAAGTATGCTCGATTGGTAGAAGGGTAAAGGAGGTTTTGTTCAAAGATAAAAACCCAGTTGGGGCATACATCTCGATCAATGGAATACAATTTATGGTTGTGGGTTGCCATAGGTCACAAGCCGCAGCAGAACAAGCCGATCGAGACGATCAACAGATAATAATTCCGATGGCCACATATCAAAGAGCTTTTGACGGATCTAATTATATCAACTGGTTGGCGGTAGAATGTACTGACGACTCCGATGCAGAATTGGTTGAGCAATCTATTAAAAAAGCACTGTCTGTTAAGTATAAAGTACACCCAGATGATCCGAGAGGCATAGGTGGGTTCAATGCAAAAAAAATGTTTGGCCCAATGCAAATGACATTCTGGACCGTAAGAGGGGTGGGATGGTTTGTTGGTTTAATGACGTTGATGGCCGGCATTATCGGTGTAAGTAATATTATGCTCGTTTCTGTGAAAGAACGAACAAAAGAAATTGGCATACGGCGTGCTTTAGGCGCAAGGCCAATAAACATCATAACACAAATAGTGATGGAAGCATTGGTTTTATCGCTAATTGCGGGTTATGCAGGGCTGATGGCAGGAATTTGGTTGGTAGAAGGAATTGCACAGTCACCAATGGAGCAAGAAACATTTAAAGACCCTGAAGTTCAGTTCAGTGTAGCAGTAGCAGCCTTGGTCGTTTTGGTGTTTTTTGGATGCTTGTCTGGTTTCCTTCCGGCCAACAGAGCTTTACGTATTAAACCTGTTGAAGCATTGCGTGCTGAATAACGGTGGATAATGATTCGTAATTTGGAGCGTTATTTGTAATAGTCGGTTACAACAGTTTATTGAATGGGAGCAAAATCATTTATACTTTCAAGTTTTATTATTCTATCAATGTCGAGTTTTACTTCGGCAAGTGAGTTAAAGTACGACAACTATATCTACGACAGTTTGGTTGAAACGGTTCTTCTCTCCACCAACCTAGGCGGTTACAACCCAATTGCGGTTATGGATTTGGGTGCCACAAATGCTTTACGGTTGAAGTTTGATCGATTGGAAGCATCCAATGAGTTTTACCAATATACCTTTGTTCACTGCGACGCTAATTGGAAACCGAGTAACCTACAAAAAACCGAATATCTTGAAGGAAACACGATGGGTAGTATTGAGGACTTTACGTTCTCAACAAATACTTTTCAGCAATATGTTCAGTATTCGTTGGAGTTTCCAAATCAAGACATGTCGCTCACCAAATCAGGTAACTATGTACTAATCGTTTACAAAAACTTCGACGAGGAAGATCTGGTGTTAACCAGAAGGTTTATGATTTTTGAGAATCAAACGTCTGTAAGTGGAACCGTCAAGCCGGCAACCAATCCAAGCGACAGGTTTTACAAACAAGAAGTAGATTTTGAGGTTGAGTACAAAGACTATTTGATACAGAATCCTTTCTTAGATGTGAATGCGGTGATTCTTCAAAACAACAGTTGGAATAATGCCATTTACAACTTGAAGCCTCAGTTTGTGAACAACAACATCCTGCAGTTTAATTATGAAAACGAAAATCTGTTTAACGGGGTTACGGAATTTAGGTTCTTTGATATTAGAACACTTAGAAACTTTAGTCAAAACGTGGCAAAGAAATTTACAGACTCTCTGGTTAACGTGGTGCTTAAAGTTGGAGAATTAAGAAGTAGTAAGACCTATATAAACTGGATAGACTACAACGGGAAACGTGTTATTCAAAACACAGATGGATATGACGTTTCAGAAAACGGAGATTATACATTGGTGCATTTTAGCTTGGAATCTCCCAATAAGATTGCTGCAGGTGATGTATATGTATATGGTGAATTATCAGATTGGCGAATTAACGAGAAATATAAGATGACCTATCTGCCAGGTCGAAATGCATACTATCTCGCAACAAAACTCAAACAGAGTTATTATAATTATCACTATGTGATTCCAGGCAAAAACAACACGGTGGAATATGCATATACGGAGGGTAATCATTCAGAGACGGAGAATGATTATTTAATCCTATTGTACCACACCGATGCATTTTACGGGTATGACAGGCTTATTGGTAAAACAATGCTCAATTCGTTAACCTCTCGCGATAAGGATTAGGTTCTAGACGGGCTATAATTTTGCAGACATAAACCAACATGTCTGATTCACTTATTTATAAACTTGCTTTAAGTAGGATTCCTAACGTAGGAACGGTATTGGCCAAAAACCTAGTCACTTACTGTGGCGGAGTAGAGGCTGTATTTGCTGAAAAGTTGTCGCTATTAAAAAAAATTCCAGGTATTGGTGAAAAGATAGCCCATTCGGTATATTATTTCAACGACTTTGATCTACTCAATTCAGAGGTCGACTACATTGCTAAACATGGTATTACATGTTACTTTTTTACCGACCAAGCCTATCCTTTCCGTTTAAAACACATTCATGCGGCACCGGTTATGCTATTTCAAAAAGGACAAGCAGAGCTAAATGCCCGTCGTATGGTAGCAGTTGTCGGAACAAGAAAAGCGTCAGCCCACGGAAAGGACGAAGCGAAAAGAATCATTGAAGAAATGAGTGTGTATAAGCCAACTATAATTAGTGGCCTGGCCTACGGAATTGATTCGTGTGCGCACAAGGCAGCACTTACCTATAAGCTGCCAACGGTTAGTGTGTTTGGCCATGGATTGGATCGCATTTATCCCCAACACAATACTAACCTGGCCAATCAGATTTTGGAGTCCGAGGGTGGCTGGTTAACGGAATTTCAAACAGGAACCATTCCGTGTCGTGAAAACTTCCCTAAAAGAAATAGAATTGTTGCAGGATTGGTTGACGCCGTTATTGTTATTGAATCTCCGGTCAAAGGTGGTTCAATGATTACAGCCAATTTTGGGTTTGAAAACAATCGAGAGGTGATGGCGCTGCCTGGCAGGGTGAATGACTCGGCCTCAGTAGGATGTAATAATCTCATTAAAACGAATCGTGCCAGCTTGATTGAAAGTGGCTATGATGTGGCCAATTTGCTTAATTGGGATGTCGATAAAAAGAAACAAAAACAATTTCAACTTCCTATTTCATTAGGTCCTCAGGAGCAATGTATCTTTGACACCTTGAAAGTGTATGGTGCATTAGAAATCGACACGCTTTCTTTTAAAACACAATTGGATTCGAGCGTGCTAGCATACAAATTATTAGAAATGGAAATGGATCATGTGGTGCGCGTACTGCCTGGCAAACAATATGAATTGATATGATCGACCCCAAACGCATCCGTATATCTGACTTTGACTACGACCTTCCGCCAGAGTTTATTGCTCAAAAACCGGTAAGTGAGCGGGATTCGTCTAAGTTGTTGTTTTATAAAAACGGTCAAATTGCCCATAAACACTTTAGTGATATCAGCGAGGTGTTGCCAGAGGGAGCGAAGTTGGTTTTTAACAATACCAAAGTGATTCCTGCACGGTTATTCGTTACAAAGCCAACAGGGGCTTTGATTCAGGTGTTTTTACTCAATCCAATCGCTCCCTACAACAATGTTGATCAAGGGCTAAAAGCGATAAACGAAGCGGTTACCTGGAAGTGTATGATTGGTAATCTCAAACGTTGGAAGGAAGGAGAAACAATAGAAGTAAAGGCCAATGATTTGTGGATGTCATTTACCCTGCGTAACAAAGATCTACGAACCGTCGAGATGCAGTGGTCTCAACATATCCCTTTTTGTGATGCTTTGGAAGTGTTGGGGAATATGCCGTTACCGCCCTACATTAAACGTGAGGCACAGGAAGCAGACGTAAGTAGATACCAAACCGTGTATGCGAAGGAAGAAGGCGCTGTTGCTGCACCAACCGCCGGCCTTCATTTTACCAAAGAAATTTTAAGTGGGTTGACGGCCAATAGGATGACACTAGAAGAAGTGACGCTACACGTAGGTGCAGGAACTTTTAAACCTGTGGAAGAAGACCTGGTTTGGAACCACCCAATGCATGAAGAATATTATCAAGTCAATAAATCAACCATAAAGAGCTTAATTACCGATAAACCCCGCATTGCAACAGGTACAACTAGTTTGCGCACTTTGGAAACCTTGTATTGGGTTGGGATTCAATTAAGAGATAATGCAGAGAACCCGTTTAATGTGATGCAACACAAACCATATGGGTACTCAGGTGAGTTGCCTGATTATAATGCTGCGTTACAACATATTTTGGATTATATGGAGGAACATGATGTTGCCGAAATCGTCGGTTTGTCGGGTATAATGATAATGCCGGGTTACGATGTAAAATCTGTGGTTGGTTTGATTACTAACTTTCATTTACCAAAGTCTACATTGCTTTTGCTTATTGCGGCAATGGTAGGAGACAATTGGATGAAAATATATACTGCAGCGAAGGACGACGGGTATCGTTTCTTGAGTTATGGAGACAGTAGCTTGCTCATGAAAAGAACTGCAGTATAATTAACTATTATAAGCCTATAAAAACTTGGTATTGCCAAGGTACGAACAACTCGACTAGATTTGTGTTTCAATAATTATGAGTGTACAAGTAGCAACAGACGCGGATTTTGAAAATCATCTAGCGCAAAACAAAAAGGTAATTGTGAAGTATTTCGCCAATTGGTGTGGTAGCTGCAAATTATTCGCTCCAAAGTTCCGTCGATTGTCGGACGACGAAAGGTTTGCTGATGTTACTTTTCTTGATGTAAACGCAGAGGAAAATGAAGTTGCACGCAAAAAGGCTGGTGTAAACAGTCTTCCATTTTTTGCGGTTTTCGAAAATGGAAAACTAGTTGCAGGTTCTGCCACAAATAAAGAAGACAACGTTGTAGGATTATTAAATCAACTTAACTAATGCACATTCCATCAATTAAAAAACTGGTAGAACAGATGTCGTTACCTGATCTGCAAGCAGCTGAAGAAGCTATCTTAGAAGAACAAACACCTGCGATAGAGGTGCCAGGTGCCGACGAAGGGGAGCAATTGACTCATGTTATTGCCGCAATTTGGATAAAGGAAGACATGGCGTCTACAGGTCGTGAACTCAAAGAGTCGTTGCGCGACTATACTAAAAAAGTAAGGAAGAGTATAGACTAGTCGTTTCTACGAATAGGAAACAAAAAAAGCCCAATGTCAATGACATTGGGCTTTTTTATTGATTGAGTTTATTTAGTTTTTCGCCAAGTAATCAGCAACATCTTCGTGAGACTCATTCATAGCTGTTTTGCCTTCTTCCCAGTTTGCAGGACAAACTTCACCATGTGTTTCATGATGAATCAGAGAATCCAACATACGCATGGCTTCGTTTACGTTTCTACCCAATGGTAAATCATTAACCAATTGGTGTCTTACTGTACCCTCTTTATCAATAAGAAATAAACCTCTATAAGCAATCATTGGTCCTGTTGCGGCCAATTGCTCGTTTTCGTCGTAACCATAGTCACCCCATAAAACACCGTAGTTGATGCTAATAGTCTTTGAAGTATCTGCCACTATTGGGTAAGTAATGCCTTGGATTCCACCGTGGTCTTTAGCCATTTGTAACCAACCCCAGTGCGATTCTTCAGTATCTGTTGAACACGCTACGATTTCGCATCCTTTAGCTCTAAACTCTTCTAATTTTTCTTGAAAAGCGTGTAACTCGGTTGGGCAAACGAAAGTGAAGTCTTTTGGGTAAAAGAAGAATATTACATACTTCTCTTTTAGGTATTGATCAAGAGTGAAATTCTCAATGATTTCCTCACCATTTACTACTGCTCGAGCTGCAAATGAAGGAGCTTTTTTTCCAACTAATACTGACATATAACTGTGTTTTTTATTTAGTGCAAAGTTAAATCTGGTAACCTAAAATGACAAGTAATTGCTATAAGTAATCTTGATACTTAGATTAAGGCAGTCAATAAAAAAACCGGAGTGACTAAGCTCCGGTTTTTAATAACTAAACCAAAATAACTATAAATTATTAACGGATGCCTAAGCATCGTAATAACTTGTCGTTGACGAACAATTATTTTTTTCGCACTATAGTAATATCGTCCGCGACTTTGATAGGTCAATATTACGCCAAAGTCCTCGGCAGTTATCCACTGTTTATGATAAGTGGATAACATAATTGTTGTGATGCTAAGCTGATATTTCAGATTCGAGGTAAAGCCGGCCTAGTTTTACGTAGGCCTCCGCATTCTTATTTATATGCTCAATCTGTTTGTCCGACAGTGTTTTTATAACTTTTGCTGGACTTCCTAAAACAAGTGACTTAGGCGGAATTACCGTATTGGCCGTAACAAGGGCATTAGCCCCAATGATAGAATAAGCACCAATTGTAGCCCCATTCAAAATGGTGGAATGCATACCAACCAACACATTGTTATCGATGGTTGCGCCATGAACCAAAGCCAAATGACCTACGATAGAGTCATCGCCAATCGATACGGGATAACCCGGGTCAACGTGGATGACCGCGTTGTCTTGCACATTAGTTCTGTCGCCAATCCGTATTGCGTCAGAATCTCCTCTTACAACAGCTCCATACCAAATCGATGCCATTTTGCCAATTTTCACATCACCAATAACAACGGCATTCTCTGCAATAAATGCTTCAACATCAATTGATGGGGTAACACCTTTAAAAGTTTTGATTATCGCCATAGGACTCACTTAAAAGACTAATTTCGCTTAACACGAAGAAAAGAAAAATTTACATTCATGGGGCGCACGCGTTTAATTAATATTGGTCACCTATATGGCATAACGGAAGGATTATCACCTAAGATTGGTTCGGATTTAGCTATAGTCGAGAATATTGAAAATGCGTATTTAGATTTTGAAGCAGATAGAATTGTTGGATACGGCAAAATGTCTGATGCCGCAGGCGAATCAGCTGAGACCTATGATGTACAAGGGGGTATTGTGTATCCAACCTATATCGACTGTCATACCCATTTGGTGTATGCACAAAATAGAGAGGGGGAGTTTGTAGATAGAATTAAAGGCCTTACCTATCAAGAAATTGCTCAACGTGGCGGTGGCATTCTCAACTCTGTCGAGAAATTAAGAAGCATGTCGGAAGACGAACTATTTAGTGAGTCTAAAACAAGACTTGATAAACTAATAAAACTAGGGACAGGAGCGATTGAAATAAAGAGTGGTTATGGGCTGAGTCTTGACGCTGAGGTTAAAATGCTACGGGTTGTGAAACGTTTAAAACAGGCATATTCAATACCGATTAAGGCAACTTTTTTAGGCGCCCATGCCTTTCCAATCGAGTTTAAAGACAAGCCAGAAGCTTACGTGGATTATATAATTGACGTGATGTTGCCCGCCATTGCTCAAGAAGGTCTTGCCGACTACATTGATGCTTTTTGTGAGGCAGGTTATTTTAATGTTGAACAAACCAAACGTATAGTTCAGGCAGGTAACCAAGTGGGTATTCGTGCACGATTGCATGTCAATCAGTTTGAAAGTTTTGGGGCAATACAAATGGCAGCTGAAAACAATGCCATAAGTGTTGAACATCTTGAAGTTTTATCGGATGCGGATGTAGAAGTATTATCCAACTCGTCTATGTATGCTGTAGGATTACCTGCGTGTTCTTTCTTTATAAAAATACCCTATACAGATGCCCGACGATTGATTGAGGCGAATGTGCCGTTTGTGTTGGCCAGTGATTATAATCCAGGTTCGTCTCCAACGGGCAACCTGAGCTTTGTGATGAGCCTGGCGTGTATTTATATGCAGATGTTGCCATCAGAAGCCTTAAACGCTTTGACTGTTAACGCAGCCTGTTCGCTCGGAATCGAAAACGAGGTAGGAAGTATCGCAGTTGGTAAGAAAGCAAATGTGATTGTATCACAACAAGTGAAAACCCTTAGTGCGGTTCCTTATCAATTTGGTGAAAACGTAATAGACGCGGTGTTTATTAACGGTCAGCTTACAACCTAAAAGACAGGTATAAGCCACTTACGGGATTAAACGTATTGGCAATTTCATTCCATTTTCGAGTGCCTGTTACCGTAGTTTCAAAGATTCTAGGGTCAAAGGACGAGGTTTGTAGTGTTGATCGGTTAACGTCTTGAGTGAAATTACTTGAAACAACCGAAACGTGCATTTCATATCCAACTTGAATACGTCTATTCACTTGGTATTGTATGCCAAACATCGGGGCAACACCGAAACCCGTTGTAGTTGTTGTTATTTTTTCTCTTGTAACAAAAAATTGAGTTTGTTGCTGTGAGAACACTCTTTTGGTCTCCAAATTGAGTTCATGAAAATCAGATTCGCGTTCGAATATGAAATCCATGCCATAGTAGAAGCTAAACCGATTGTCCATTTCCTTTGTTCTGTAATACCCAGCCCGGAGCCTCAAATCGTTATTGCTGTAAGGACTGTTTTTAATTGTAGTGTCTCCAGCTAAAGAATTGTTTTGTGAATTTTTTGCATCTAAATCGGTATCTAAATTTCCTGAAGAGTTGCTGAATCCTACTTGTAACCTTGCGAAATTATTTGTCTTAAAATTATAAGTAAAAACCAATGATGGCTGACTGCTTTTTTGAACCAAGCTAGAAAGGTTTGCCGCTATAAAATAATTGCTGAGTTCTAGCGTGTCTTGGGCCATTGCATTGGCCGCAAACGTTAATAGAATGATGGTAGTTTGGATGGTTTTTTTCATGGTTAGTTCATTTTGAATCCTATTTCGTTACGTGCCAGTTTTTTTACTTCATCGGCGAGTGTAATAGTCTCTAAGTCTGCAGTGGTTAATGTCGTAACCATTTTTTTGGTTCGTTTGGCGTTTGTGATGCCACTCATCCGTAAATGTTGGTTGCGCACGGCTTCTTCAACAATTTTTCTTACGGCACGACCATTCCCAAAATATTTGTCTCGGCTATCAAACATAACCTGCATCATTTGGGCTAACATGGTTTTAGCACCTTTATCGGGGGTAAGAATATGTTCAGAAAACTGATTGAGGGCAATTGCGTAAAGGTCATTTGGTTCGAAATCTTCAAAGGTGAACGTACGGTCAAATCGTGATTTTAAGCCCGGATTCGACTCAATAAAACGCCGCATGTTGTCGGTGTAACCTGCCGCGATAACGATGAAGTTGCCACGATAGTCTTCCATTCGTTTTAGAATAATCTCGATGGCTTCTTTGCCATAATCGGAATTTCCACCTTCTGTTAGGGAGTATGCTTCATCAATAAACAGTACGCCACCCATGGCTCTGTCTATTACCTCACCTGTTTTTATTGCGGTTTGGCCTACATAGCCACCTACCAACGATTGTCTATCGCATTCCACCAAATTGCCACGTTCAATGATACCTAAGGCTTTGTAAATTTGGGTTAATATTCTAGCAACAGTGGTTTTACCTGTACCAGGGTTACCCGTAAACACGGCATGCAGTGAGAATGTATTTCTAAAGTCCTTACCAGTTTCTTTGTAAAAGCGTACAAGTTTGATTAGGTCCTTAATTTCATTCTTTACAGATTCAAGGCCCATCATCAGTTCTAGTTTTGCAACCGACTCACGCAACAAATCTTCGTCGATGGGTATGTCTGCAACAGCATCTGGTTTGGATATAGATAATTTGTCGACATCCTCTACAGTAATGGTTGACAGATCGTCCATGCTCAGTGATTCTGGATTTTTTACGGCCATCACACGTAACCCTAAATTCATTTTGCACTCATCAACCAATGAGTTGACAAGGCGGGCATTCCCAAAAAATCGATCACGTTCACGATAGGCATCAACCAATTTTTTATATAGTTCTTCTTTGGCTTTCTCTTCAAAAGAGATGCCTCTTTTATCTGCAGAGTATTCCGCAATTTGAAGCAATTCTTGAGGGATGTAGTCGGCAAAATCAAAAACAACGTTAAATCTAGATTTTAAACCAGGATTGGAGTTTATGAAGTTATCCATCTCGTCAGGGTAACCTGCTGCGATAACAGCCATGTCGTCTTCGTCTGTCATTTCCTTCAGAAGTATTTCGATGGCTTCTTTACCAAAATCTTTGGCATCATCATCCTTACGTGCTAGGGCATAGGCTTCATCAATAAACAGAATGCCACCTTTGGCTTTTTTTATGGCTGCTTTTGTTTTTGGGGCAGTTTGTCCGATAAACTCTGCAACCAAGTCTGCTCGATCCACTTCATGTACATGCCCTTTTGATAATAAGCCCAAGTTTTTGTAAATCTTGCCAAGCTTTCGAGCTACGGTCGTTTTTCCTGTTCCAGGGTTGCCTCGGAACACGGAATGAATATTTAGCGGTTCGTTTTCTTCAATACCTTTCTCTTTGCGTAAAGAGATAAACTGCAGATAATTACTGTATTCTTTGATACGATCTTTAACCTCTTGCAAGCCAATAAGGTCATTCATTTCAGCCATTACATCTTTCTCGGCTTTTTTAGAGACTATAGCCGGCTTGTCAGAAACGACTGGGGTGTTCTTGTTTTTTGGTGTGTCCGAAATCTTCAGTTCATCTACCTGGCGAACAATGGTGAAATCAGATTCTGATGCCTCGATGTAATCGTCACCAATGTTGAAGTTTTTACTGGCAAGTAGTTTGTCTTGGAAAAGGATATCCATGTAATAGCTGCCCTTGCCCCAAGTACCAATAATGTCTGATCCCCAACCAACCGTCAATACGAAAGTGGGTTCTTGAGGATATACAAAAAACAATTTAGTAACGGTGCCTTTTAATAAGTTACCACTCGTTCTAAAATTAAAGGTGAGCTCGCAGGTCCAATATTTTACATCTTGGATTAGATTATCTGCTTTGAGCTCAGCCCAAATGTATCGTGTAAATTGATGATGGAATGTGCGATAGTATCGACGGCTGTCGATCAAAACGTTTGCATCAGGGCCTTCATAAAATTTAATTGAATCAATCTTGAAATAAGGCTGCCCAAGTCCGGATACGATGCCAAAATCTTGAACATAGAAGTTTTTTTCTGCAATGAGTTCACCGTCTACCCAGGCTTCCCATTTGTAGGTGCCTTTTTTCCAAAATCCCCCTGAATTTCTTGTTCCCCAACCTTCACGGATAAAAAGGTTTTGTGCATTGATTGAAACAGATCGGTCGCAGTTGAGGTCACAGATCTCTTTTTTGTTTTCATCAATACATTTTAGATTCAATTTTAACGGCCAATCATCCTTCTTGTATTGAAGGTTAATAAACTGGAACTCGCAGTAAACATAGCCAACTTCGGCTTTGTCGAATACGGAACGATACTTCTTTTTATTATCGGCTAACCATTCTGTAGAACCATACGTTTTGATTTCTACAAACTGATAATTTTTAGGGGTTGGTAGTGTCATAGACTTGGCTCAAATTTTATAAAAAACCTTTAGAATACAGTGACAAATTTTGATGCAAGTATTTTTTTTACGAAAAACTCAAAAAACAAATGATAATTTAAAAAAAAGGGTAATTTTGCCGACCCATTCGGTGAGGTGGGTGAGTGGCTTAAACCAGTAGTTTGCTAAACTGCCGTACCTCTAAAGGGTACCGCGGGTTCGAATCCCGCCCTCACCGCAATTAGATTTTGACTGTCTGAGACAAGTTTTTTGTTGAAGAATGGTTAAGGTCGACACCACTTCGGGGTGTAGCGTAGCCCGGTTATCGCGCCTGCTTTGGGAGCAGGAGGTCGCAGGTTCGAATCCTGCCACCCCGACATATTTTAGACCTATTGGTCCAATAGCTCAACTGGATAGAGCAGCTGCCTTCTAAGCAGCAGGTTTCAGGTTCGAGTCCTGATTGGATCACAACTAAAGCCTAAGTGTCAAGCAGTTAGGCTTTTTTTATTCGATTTGTATACGTTTCTGTATACGGTTTTTTGAGTCTTCCCTAACTAAGGTCGTAAAGACCACTTCTAACTCTTCTATATCCTTAAATTGAACTTCATTCATCGTTGTTACTATTGCAACCATTTTATCATCCGTTCTGAAAAGGATTTGGCAGAACGTAATAAAAAAGATTGCAGTGTGAAATTATTTAATAGCCAATTAGATTAACAGTTTGGCTAGACTGGGTTTTAATTCAGTTTAGTTCGTGTTGGTTCCCTTTTTTATTGTTTGGAATACATTGACTCCCTTTTCACCTAAGTCAACAACCTCTTGCATTGTCATTATTTCACCAACATATATAGCTCTATCCTTTTGTTCTTGAATACAATTTGAATGCCATGCAAAA
>JAIBDD010000025.1 GCA_024679565.1 Bacteroidota bacterium
TTAGGTTTATCAACCTATAACCGATTTTCATTTTTGAGACCAAAAACGAAACAAAAAGTCTTCCCAAAAATATGCACCCTAACACTGGCCAGCGCTTCCCCCGCATTTTTGGTGGGCCAATGCTCGACTACTGCGTCAGGTACATATTGCAATGATACGAAGCGCGGGTGGTCAAAAATAATCGGCGATGTGCGGTTAGGGTTTTGGTGGCCTAGATGAGGTGGAGGGTTGAGCGTGCCAAAACGAAGGGCTTATTATTTTTAAGGCTTTTCTTGTTTCGTTCTTTTTGCCTAAAAAGAATGAAATCGGGTTATAGGGCGGAAGTCCTAAGCAAAGAAAAAAATGATTCACGCTTAGACAGCATTATCAACTTTCAATTCTCCATTCTCAATTAATCCCCTTTCCCACTACTCTTCAACAAAAACGCCTTAAAGAATTCATTTAGGTCTCCATCCATCACGCCTTGCACGTTACTAGTTTCGTAACTCGTACGCACATCTTTCACCAATTTATAAGGTTGCATCACATAGTTTCTAATCTGACTCCCCCACTCTATCTTCATCTTATCCGACTCCACCTCTGCACGTGCTTCATTTTTCTTACGCAGTTCAAGCTCATACAATTGTGACTTTAACATCTTCATTGCCATGTCTTTGTTTTGCAGTTGTGACCGTGCTTGTTGGCATTCTATGACTAATTCGGAAGGTGCGTGACGTAAACGTACCGCCGTCTCTACTTTGTTGACGTTTTGCCCACCTTTACCACTACTTCTAAAGGTATCCCAAGATATGTCAGCCGGATTCACAACAATCTCAATTGTGTCATCAACTAATGGGTAAACATATACAGAGGCGAATGATGTTTGTCTTTTGCCCTGTGCATTAAACGGAGAGATTCTCACCAACCGATGAACCCCATTTTCGCCTTTTAAATAACCATATACGAATTCGCCAGACACCTCGATACTGCATGATTTAATTCCAGCAACGTCGCCATCAACCTGATCCAATAACTCAGTTTTATAGCCATTTCGTTCAGCCCACATCAAGTACATACGCTGTAGCATTTGAGCCCAGTCATTACTTTCAGTCCCTCCAGCTCCAGCATTTATTTCAATCACAGCGTTGAGTTGGTCTTCCTCATCGCTCATCATGTTCTTAAACTCGAGGTCTTCTAACGCTTTGATTGTTTTGTCGTATTGCGCATCCACCTCCGCATCTTCCACCTCGCCCATCGCTTTAAACTCGGCTAAAACTTCAAGGTCGTCAGCAAAGCTTTCGATTTGACTAAAACTGTCTGTCCAGATTTTAATTTTATTCGTCGCCCGTAAATGGGCTTCGGCTTTTTTAGGATCATCCCAGAACGTTGGGTCCTGTGATTCAACTTCTTTTTGTGCTATGATAGCGGTTTTCTGGGGTATGTCAAAGATACCTCCCCAAGGCCTTGATTCTGCCTTTTAACTCAACTAACTGATCGTTTGTCATTTATTTTTCGTTAAATCGATTAAATGTGAATCCCACATGATAACCAATTGTATTGTATTCGTATCGGTATGATTTAAATGCACCATATCCCAATTCTGTAGAAAACTCTTGAAACAGATAAGAAACTCCTGCTCGTAACGCTACTTTTCTTGAAAGCGCCAACTTTACATACAACTGTGTATTTAATCCGCCTTTTGAGTCGCCAAAACTAAAGGCATTGGCCGATGTTGGAACCGACTCCACATCTTCAACTGCATAATAGCCATACTCTTGAGAAGTACTACCGGGGTTGTATGTGGCGTCTGTTGGCAAGCCAGTGGTTATCCCTAACAAATCAAGGTTTAAACCAAAAGCGACATGTTTAGACAAATGATACTCACCGTTAAAATAGAGGTTGAATGCCGCAGACTGAACACGGCTATGAAACAACGTATCGTGATGATTTGAATTGCCTTTGATTGCACTATGTGCCGAAGTAAAACTAATGTTTTGATTGTCTTGAATACCGGCACGTAGACCTAAACCAAGGCGTAATTTGTTCGACATTAGCGTAAACAAATCTTTGTTCAACCCAATTTCGGCATGCTGAATATCCGTATTACTTACAGCCGTATAACTTAAGTTAAAGTGGTAATCAGGAATAAGTTTAGGTGGAATTTCTGGCGCTTCATTCTGACAAAATGAAACAACACTTGTCAAAACTAAGGCCAGTATGGAATAGACGTATTTCAAATACTATCCGTAAAGTTCAGTGGTCAATAAATCTCTGATCTCTCTAATTTCTTGAAGGTTTACTTCACGTTCAGATTGTAACATCAACTCCAACAAGTATTCTAAGTCAGTCATACCTAACTCTTCCTCTTCATCCCCAAAATTGATGTCAAAGTTTTCATTCTCTTCGATGTACGTATAACACAAACGGCAAATCTTCACCAATGCTGGGTTTTTCTCTTCCCGTGCGATTTCTCGAATTTCTTTTAAAGCTTCGATTATTTCTTCTCCGTTAAACTTCTTTCTAACCGATGCTAATAAATCTTCAATTTTTTTATTGCCTTTCGCGCTAACCATGACTTTTACTTTCTAAGATTTTTACAGTGTGCAAAGTTATTGTTTTTTAAGAAACAAAATGATGCTTTTTGAATCTTAAAAACACCAATGATTATGACTTAAACCAGGTGACATAATTGCCTACCAATATGGATTTTTACATTACTTCTTCTCGGCCCAAACGAATTCGGCAAAACCATACCAGTCCCAAAAAACACTCGCCATAATATAACCATACTTCACACGGTTATGAATGAACTTAATAGGCATCATGAATATGTTTCTATAGCTGCGACGAAGCCCTCCTGCTTTTATCTCAAACCCAACCCCTTCTAACACTTTCGACACTTCTGGAACAGAATACACACGCACATGGGTATCATCATCGTAAAAATTTAATGTCCCTTTTCGGCTTGGCAATGTCGTACTCTTTTCACCTGGATATTCTATGTAAATCACTCCACCTGATTTCAGTTTTGGCTCCAATTGCTCTAACACTTTATCTCCATTATGCAAATGCTCAATGATATGCGCCATTAAAATGGCATCAAAATGATTATCGGGAATAGCCGAGTAATCGAGTTTGGTGAGGTCCATTTCATAAAACGCCTCCATTTTTCCAAAATCCTCTTCCGTGTAGTTATAGTCTTTAACCATATCTACCCCATGATACGTCCCGTTTGGAAAATATGTCTTAAAATCTGTTGCAGATTTATTACCTGAACCAACGTCTAAAAGTGTAAACGCCTTATTACCAAAGTGCTTTTTTAGTCTGACAAATTTGGTAGGTATTTTTAGTGCAGTGATTAAAGACATACAGTTTAAATAAGTCGCAAATTTAATGTTCTTTAGGAGTTGCCACCCCTATAACCCGGCTTTCATTTTTTCCTTGAACTCTAAGAGAGCCTTTTCTTTGTTTAGGGCTTCTGCCCTGTAACCCGATTTCATTCTTTTTAGGCAAAAAGAACGAAACAAGAAAAGCCTTAAAAATAATAAGCCCTTCGTTTTGGCACGCTCAACCCTCCACCTCATCTAGGCCACCAAAACCCGCCTTCGCACAACGCCAATTATTTTTGGCCGCACACACTTCGCATCGTTGCAATATCTACCTGACGACGAACAAGAGCACTAGCCCACCAAAAATGCGGAGGACGCGTTGGCCTGTGTTGGGGAGCATATTTTTGGGAAGACTTTTTGTTTCGTTTTTGGTCTCAAAAATGAAAATCGGTTATAGGTTGATAAACCTAAGCGAGGAACATTAGAAGGCTGATAAGCCCTAATCGACGAAAAGAGCCTGCTCGCCAGCCGGCGGACTGATAAGCCTTAACGAAGGAGAAGAATCATCAAAACAAACTACTGCTCGTTATCGTAATAGAGCTTATAAAACTTCCTACCATCCGGATCTGTACCACGCTCAATAAAATCTCGGTTCCCGTGGACGTACACATGGAAGTTTTTATCAAGTTTAATCACACTTTTAAACACACGTGATTTCTTTTTTACAGCGTCTTTTGAAATTTCGAACGACTGCGGCATATCCATATCACGTTCATCCGCAAATTGGGTGTTAAAACTTTGGAACGACTGTATTACATCTGGATCTTTAAACACCGCACCTTCAAATTCCTCTTGAACGAAACGTTCATTGTCCTTAAAATATCCAATTGACTTATTTAGCAGATCAATTTGATCAGCCTTTTCCATTGTATATTCCTCCGGCAACGCTTCCGACACGAATGACTTGCAGGCTTCCAATACGTTATTGGTATTGAAGTAAATATCTCTTCGATGTTTTAAATGTAAAAAATCATCTGACCAAAAACGAGCCTCTACCCCTTTATTGGTTTGATCTACAACGGTTACCAAATAACCTTCTTCTTCATCGGTATTAAAAATGAGGCAGCCTTTGTCCAATTTCCCAACGTTTATTCCTTCATCACTCTCCACTTCAAACTGATTTTTTCGAGCGATGACTTTAAGAAAGGTGTCTTTATTTTCGGCTTTGAATATACCCACTGCGTCGAGCACCTGTCCTTCAATCTGACAATCTCTTAGTAAGGCAATACACAACTCCCCCGGTTTGATATTCGGATGATCACTGCAACGATACAAATGCCGCGCAATGTTGTTCGCTTGTTCTTTCAATGTGCTTTCGCCACTAAAAATTTGACCTACATAACTATAAATCTCATTTAGTTTGATGTCTACATCGTGATCTAAGTGATACAATTCCTTATCGTTAAAGGACTCAAAGAAATAAGTCTTTAAGGCTACTTCCACCTTATCGTCCATCAACAAAGGTTCTTCAGAAAACTTGCAGCCTTCCTCTAAGCTCTTGTTTCCAATGTGGTGTAAAAAGACAGATTCTATCGTGACGTCCTCGGCGTATATCATGGGTGCAAATTAAGCGAACACTGTTAATTTATAATTGACGATTCATAATTAATGATTGAACGCTGCTAATCGTTAATTGATCATTGTTAATCGTTAACTGGCAATCGTCATTCAATTCAACCATAAGAGTATACATTTGCGAAAATAAAAACCAGATCATTTCGTATACCTTTATATGAGTTTTGTTTATCCTAATTTTTTATGGGCGTTATTGCTTCTTTTGGTGCCAATCATTGTGCATCTGTTCCATTTTAGGAGATACAAAAAAGTATTGTTTCCAAACGTTCGATTTCTAAAAAACGTTCAAAAGCAAACACAGTCGATTAAGAAGCTTAGAAACTTTCTGGTTTTATTAGCAAGATTACTGGCATTAGCATTTTTGGTATTTGCCTTTGCACAACCCTACATCCCTATCGACAATCAAGAAGTTAGCCAGAGTGACGAAATCGTTGGCATCTATATCGACAATTCATTCAGCATGGACAATGACGGGAAGCAAGGTCCACTAATTGAGGAAGCGAAGTCGAAAGCAAGGGAGTTAATCAAGTCCTATTTACCAACCGACCGATTTCTTGTGAATAGTAATACCTCTATAGGCCGACTACCAGTAAATCAGAAAGACGCTATTTCTCTGGTCGACAATATTGATATTGACAAAACCACAAAACCTGTTGTGGACGTTATTGATTTGCTGAATCAGAGCTTGGTTAACAATGGTGCAGCAAAAAAACACCTGTATCTCTTTTCTGATTTCCAGGGTCAAAACTCTACGGCAACTAGTGACTTATCTGACAGCAGTACGCTGGTTACCCTATCTCCTACTCAACCAATAAAAAACAACAACATAAGCATAGATACGGCTTGGATTGAGTCGCCTGTGGTTCAACTTAACACACCCATTAACTTAGTCGTTCGTATTTCCAATAATGGTGATGATGCCCTGAATGGTGGTAGTTTAGCGTTACTGGTGAACGGTGAAAAGAAGTCTGTCACCGGATTCGATGTTTCGGGGAACAACATGGTTTCTATTGAGGTTGGATTTACAGTCAAAACCTCAGGATGGCAGCGAATTGAAGTTAGTATTGAAGACAATCCAATCATTTTTGACGATACGTATTTCTTGAGTTTTAATGTAAAACCAAGTCTTAACGTAATGGTGGTAAACGGTGTTCAACCAAATATCTATTTAAACAGGTTGTTTGGGCCTGACCCATACTACTTGCTCTCTAATCAAATTGCAGGAAACATCGACTTGTCTGCACTGGAAACTACAGATTTGGTCATTTTAAATGAAGTAACCACGCTTAGCTCTGGTTTAGTAGCTGCCGTTTCTGATTACGTGAGTTCTGGTGGGAGCATATTGGTTATACCCTCTTCCGTTTCTACTCAGGCACAGCTAGGGGATTTAAGCAAGGTATTGGGGCTACCTAAAATTGAGCAAAAAATTGACCTGAATACCAAGGTCGGAACACTTGATTTGCAAAACCCACTTTTTGATCAAGTTTTTAAGAAAATTCCGGACAATCCTAACTACCCATCTATTCAAAAATATTATCGGCTGAATGTTGAAAGTACAGCACATTATGCCTTAATGGCCCTCGAGAATCGTGACGTGTTTTTGTCTGAAAGTAAAATTGGCACCGGACATGCATACGTTTTGGCTTGCCCTTTAGATGATAAATGGAGTAATTTTCCTAAACACGGGCTATTTGTTCCGACAGTTATTAAGATGGCAATGAACCGGTCGGTAGATTATCCTTTATCCAATACCATTAGCAACCGAAACATTTTTAAAGCCGTACCTGAATCACGTCGATTACAAGGGGAGCTAAATTTAATTGATGGTGAGACCGAATGGATGCCAGTTATTAATACGATTGGCGCTTCGCCTTTTATTGATGCAGGTTTCGAGCAATTACAATCAGGTAATATTTCACTACAAACAACCGATACTTTACTGCAAGTTGTGGCTTTTAACTACGATCGATCGGAGTCTAAAAACACATTTTTATCCAACGAAGATGTTGCCGCTTTATTCCCAAATATCAAGGTGGATATGATGGATAATCCAGCAACTTATGTCACCGAAACTGTTTCACAATATCGATTTGGCAAACAATTTTGGAAAGCATGTATCATTCTTGCATTGATTTTCTTGGCAATTGAGATACTTTTGTTGAGATTTTGGCCGACCACGGTCAAACAATAAAAATGGGACAATTGTCTGACAACACTATACTCATTACTCGGGGCACAATAATTGACCCTTCCAGTGATCTCAATCGCCAAACAGTAGACATTTTAATCGAAAAAGGTGTCGTTACAAAAATTTCTAAAAAACCACTAAGCAAAGAGGCTAAGACAGTATTCGATGCAAAAGGAAGTTTTGTTATGCCAGGAATGTGCGATTTGCGCTGCCAGCTTAAAGATCCAGGATACGAGCATCAAGAAGATATTCGGTCGGGTGCTGCTGCAGCGGCAGCTAGTGGTTTCACTTCTTTGGCGATACAACCAGGGACAGACCCGGTAGTTCAAAACAAATCTCAAATAGAATATATCAAACAAATCGGAGCACAAGTGCTCCCAGATTTGTTACCCATTGGCGCTACCACAGTCGACATGGTGGGTCAAGATATCACAGAAATGTACGATATGAGGCAAGCAGGGGCTGTAGGCTTTAGCAACGGAGATAACGGTTATCAGTCGTCAGGCACATTAACCAGAGCGTTGCTATACGGAAAGCAAGTCGGTGGTTTAATAATGAGCCATGCGCTTGATGCCGATTTAGCAATTGGTGCATCTGTTAACGAAAGCGCCGTAACCATTCATACAGGTTTAAAACAACAACCAGATTTAGCCGAAACGAGCCAAATCAAAAAAGAAATTGACATTGCTGCTTATGCCGATGCTTCCATGCACTTCAGTCATATCTCATCAGCAAAATCTGTAGATTTAATTCGAAAAGCAAAAAAAGCTGGAATAAAAATTACCTGCGATGTGAGTATCTGGCACCTGGTGTACACAGACAATGCCATTCTTTCCTACGATACTAATTTTAAAGTAACGCCTCCATTTAGAGGGGAGAAAGACCGCAAAGCGCTGGTCAAAGGGTTGATAGATGGCACCATCGACGCTATCGTTTCTGACCACAATCCTCAAAATATCGAGAACAAACAGGTTGAATTTGATTACGCCGAATTTGGCATAAACGGGCTGCAGAGTTTCTATGCACTGTACAACAAAGCGTTAGCCGAAACTATTGATTTGGAAACATTTGTCGAACGCACAGCGCTTACCCCTAGAAGGTTGCTTGGTTTACCGACAAACACCATTGCAAAAGGCAGTGCCGCCAATTTATGGGTAGGCAACCCGGCTGCCAAATGGACATTTGACAAATCATCGAACTTGTCGAAATCGGAAAACAACCCACTGTTTAAAACCGAACTCATCGGCAAATGTGTTCTGACAATAAATGGCACACACCAAATAAGCTACTAATACACTATCTATGAACAACGTTTCTATTGTTATACCATTATTTAATGAGGAAGAGTCGCTGCCTGAATTAACAGCCTGGATTTCTCGTGTAATGGTTGCCAATAATTATAGTTACGAAATTGTTTTTATCGACGACGGGAGTTCTGATACTTCATGGAAAGTCGTAAAAAATTTAATGGAAAGTAATAGCCATATTAAAGCCATTAAATTTAGACGCAACTACGGTAAATCTGCGGCGCTTAATGAAGGTTTCAAATACGCAGATGGAAATGTTGTAATTACCATGGATGCTGATTTACAAGATTCACCAGAAGAAATTCCAGATTTATACAACATGATTATGGAGGGTGGATATGATATCGTTTCGGGCTGGAAAAAGAAACGGTACGACCCAATCACTAAAACGATTCCTACAAAACTATATAACTACGTAACCAGTAAAATGTCGGGCGTAAAGCTGCATGATATGAACTGCGGCCTAAAAGCCTACAATGTTGAAGTAGTTAAAAATATTGAGGTGTACGGCGAAATGCACCGCTACATTCCAGTAATCGCTAAGTGGGCTGGCTTTGGCAACATCGGAGAAAAAGTGGTACAGCACCAGGCTCGCAAATTCGGTACAACCAAGTTCGGTTTAAGTAGATTTATTTACGGCCCGTTGGATTTACTTTCCATCATGTTTGTTGGCAAATTTGGTAAGCGGCCAATGCACCTTTTCGGAAGCTTGGGTGGCCTGAGTTTCTTAGGCGGATTTGCTATTGCTTCGTATTTGTCGATTGCTAGGCTAGTTTGGAAGGAATATGAGATGACTGAGCGACCTTTGTTCTATCTTGGCATACTTGCCATGATTATAGGCGTTCAATTATTCGTTGCAGGATTCTTAGGCGAATTGATTAGTCGATCTGCCCGCGAACGCAACAGATACCAGATTCAAGAGTCGCTAGGTATTTCACTTGAAGACTAATTCAAGGCATAAATTGTATACTTGTATTAACTAATAACTAAATAAATGGGTAAAAATAAGATGTGGATCATCATCGCGATAGCTGCGGTGATTTGGATTGCAATGAGTTATAACGGCATGCTAACCTCTGGAAAAAAGGTTGACCAAAAGTGGGCCGATGTTGAAACTGCTTATCAAGCACGTGCCGACAAAGTTCAAGGACTTGCCTCCATCGTGAAGAATGCTGCAGATTTTGAACAAGAAACATTAACGGCAGTAATTGAAGCCAGAGCAAAAGCTACTGGTATTAATATTTCAGCCGATAATTTAACTGCTGAAAATTTAGCTCAGTTCGAACAAGCACAAGCACAATTGAAAGGTTCTTTAAGTAAATTGATGTTGGTGGTAGAGCGTTACCCTGAACTACAAGCCGTACAAGCCTATCGCGACTTCCAGCACCAATATGAAGGCATTGAAAATCGCATTGCCTCTGCACGTGTGGATTACAACGAAGCTGCAACCAATTACAACATTAAAATTAAGCGATTACCTAATGGCTTATACAGCGGAATGTTAGGTTTCGACGAAAAACCATTGTTCAAGTCTAACCCAGGAAGCGAAAACGCGCCTGACATGGACGATGCTTTAAATCGCTCAAAATAGCTTAATGGCCTGGAGACCTTTCTCAACAAAAAAAGAGAAACAGATTTTAGCTGCAATCGCAGAAGCGGAAGAAATGTGCTCTGGAGAAATCCGTGTGCACATAGACGAATATTGCAAAGGAAATCCAATCTTTAAAGCTCAAAATCTGTTCTATCATTTAGAAATGAATAACACTGCCTTGCGTAATGGGGTATTGATTTATGTTGCGCTCAGAGACCACTGTTTTAGCATCATAGGTGATGCGGGTATAGACGAAAAGGTGCCGGCTGATTTTTGGGAAACAACCAAAGATAAAATGTCTGCCTATTTTAAACAGAATGACATTACCAACGGCATTATCGCTGGAATTCAAAGTGCTGGCGAACAGCTTCAAACTTTCTTTCCAGCGGATGACTCTAAAGGCAACGAATTAACTAATGATATCAGTTATGGTGCGTAACGGCATTACCGTTCTATTTTGTGTACTAGCGTTCTGTGCTATGGCCAAGGACGTACCGAAACCCAATACCGGGCAATGTGTGTTCGTCCAAGATTTTGCTAAAGTATTGTCGGATGCACAAGAGAACCGTCTTTGCGAAAAGCTGCGTAATTACGACGATTCAACCAGCAACCAAATTGCCATTTGTATGGATGAAAGTTTGGAAGGGGAAGACGTATTTACCTATTCCAACAAAATGGCCAAAGCTTGGGGCGTTGGTGGAGACGAAAACAATAACGGTATTCTTATTTATGTTGCTGTTAAAGACCGGAAAATGTTCATTCAAGTTGGCAGAGGCTTAGAGCATCGAATTACAGATGCATACGCAGGTAGAGTAGTTGATTATATTCTTAAACCAAATTTTAGAAACGTGAGTTTTTATGAAGGAGTTGACAAGGCCGTTGACCAACTCATCCTTTATGCTGCTGGAGAATACACGGGTGGAACAAAACCCGACAATGGATTTCCTACTTGGCTTATCATCGTATTAGTCATCATTATACTCATCATCTTTTCATCGTTTGGAAGTAACAACGGCAGAACCTATCGCAATCGCTCAGGTGGTTGGATTATAGGTCCAGGTGCTGGGGGTTACATCGGTGGTGGCGGTGGCGGTTTTACCGGCGGCGGAGGTGGCTTCGGCGGATTCGGAGGCGGCAGCTTTGGTGGCGGTGGTGCTGGTGGAAGCTGGTAGTCTGTTTCGGCCTACGGCCGAAATGTTTAATTCTTAATTTTTAATGTTTAATGTTTGAATGTCGGAATTACTGAATGTCTGAAGGATTGAATGTCTGAATGTCTGAATGTCGGAAGGACTGAATGTCTGGAGGATTGAAGGATTTTTTCAACCTCAAACTCAATTTTTAGGTGTCTATTTTCTATATTCTCAGCTCTTGAGCACCAACTGTGATTCATCGGAACAATTAACCCTGAATTCCCAATTAAAAATTAAGAATTAAACATTTAAAATTATCAATACTGCTCTTCCTCGTTCGGAAAGTCCTTGCTTTTTACGTCAGCGATGTAATTTTGGACAGCTCCTTTAACATCGTCGTATAGATTTAAATAACGACGTAAGAAACGTGGATTGAATTCCTTGGTTAAGCCAATTAAATCATGCAGCACCAAAACTTGACCATCTACACCTGCTCCGGCACCAATGCCTATCACAGGTATATCCACTGATTTAGTTACTTCACTTGCTAATTCTGCTGGTATTTTCTCTAATACAATACCGAAACATCCTGCGTCTTCGAGCAACTTCGCGTCTTTTCTTAGTTTAGCAGCCTCAGCTTCTTCTTTAGCCCGTACCGTGTACGTACCAAATTTAAAGATGCTTTGAGGTGTTAATCCTAAGTGACCCATTACCGGAATTCCTGCCGATAGAATCCGGGTTACAGATTCAAGCACTTCTTCTCCTCCTTCTAACTTCACAGCATGTGCACCCGATTCTTTCATAATGCGAATAGCACTATTTAATGCCTCTTTACTGTTACCCTGGTATGATCCAAAAGGTAAATCAACAACAACCAGTGCCCGATCAATAGCCCGTATAACAGACTGTGCATGGTATATCATTTGATCTAACGTTATGGGCAATGTCGAAATATGCCCTGCCATAACATTACTTGCAGAGTCTCCCACAAGAATGACATCGATATTGGCGTCGTCAATAATTTTCGCAAATGAATAATCGTATGCGGTTAACATACTTATCTTTTCTCCACGTTGTTTCATTTCCAACAACGCATGTGTCGTTACTTTTTTGTAGTTGTTTGAAGCCATTTAAATTTAATTGCGTCTTCTTAATTCACTTACTTCTTTCTGAAGTTCAAGTTTATCCTTTTTCAATGCATTGTTCTCCGCCTTTTGATCAGACAACAATTTAGTTAAATGTAATATGATATCGCCATTGGTCTGGCTCTCGATGTCTTCTTTCATCGATTCTAGATAAGACAACCGCTTTTGCATTTCTTCTACTTCTTGCTCAAGCGTTGCTATCCGGTCGAGTTGCTGCTTGTTTTCTTTGTTTAACACTTTTACCGTACTCGCCGAACTAGTGTCTAAAGTTAAATTAGCCTTGCACACATTAAGGTCCTCGGTTAATCGTCCAATCTGTGCCTGTTGTTTGTCTATCTTATCCTTAAACACCTTTACCAATTGTGTGTAGGTGTCGTCTTTTGAATCATTTTCTATAGGCTTTTCTTCTTTCTTGTCGACTTTAACAGATTCTAGTTTACCGTTAATCTTAAGGATAAAAACATGGGCGGTAATCGTGCTGCGTGCATCGGCGTAAAAACCTACTCGTCCTGATTTAAAAGCGGTTTCAATAAGTGATCTTTCAAAAACATTATTGATGTATAAATCGTATTCATTTCCCTTTGTAGCGATTCTTATTTCATTCACCCCTTTCTTTCTGAGGTTCGCCGACTTTATCCACCCATCGTTCTTATCGGCAAAAAGTGAATTAAACACCCCATTTTTCATTACCCGAAAACGGTATTGGCTCTTGGCATTAATTTCCAAAATCAAAGCTCCATTACCAGATTGCTGTGCTTTTAGGATTAACCCGCCACTTGCCATTTTATTGGCTTTGTTTTTTTCTAGCTCAATAGATGTAATAATTTCAAAGTCTTTAACGTCGGGTACGTCTTTGGCCAAAGAAACGGTAAAATAAGATTCTTTAATACGTTCAACTCTGTACTTGTTCTCAGAAATTATTAGTCGTTCGGCACTGGAATTTTTCTGATCCCATCTTGAATCCACATAACTGAAATCGTCAAAAACGGCAACATTTTCGAACGTGGTGTAAACACGAGGACTGTTTTGCCCGTTCGTAAATTTTGACAAGAATAACAGTATTATAAGGCTTAAATATTTCATATTTGCCGACGGCTTTAGTGCAAAGCTAATTGAATTGATTTAATGGTTCTATACACAACAAAACGTTTAAGTAAACTTGGTATTATTGGTTTATTGGTCATTCTGTTCAACGGCTGCGATAACTCGTTAGATGTAACCGCTGACTGGAAAGAAATACCGGTAATTTATGGCCTTCTAAATCCATCTGCTACTGAAAACTATATCCGAATCAATCGGGCATATCTGAACCAAGAGGGTGATGCAATTAGTTATGGTGGGGTTGCGGATAGTATATACTTCGAGGATTTAACGGTTAGTTTAGTTGAAACTAGAAATGGAATTGAAGGGAACACCATCAATTTTGCAAAAGTTAATGGTGACACCATCGGTTTGGAGAAAGAACCTGGCGTTTTTGCGCAAACACCTAACATTTTATACCGTACCAACTACGATATTAAGGCTACCGACTTTGCTAATTTGTATAGTTATGAATTGGTTGTGGTAAATAACAAAAGCAACAAAATATATCGGTCAAAAGCAAACATGGTTGGCGACTCTGAAATTTTGTCACCACTTCGAGAACAAGACCCAAGATTTAACATTGACGACGACACCAACCGCTACATATATATTATATACCGTGAAGCTCCTCAAGCCAAAATGTATGATTGTGTTATCCGATTCCGATATCAAGAATACGACAAAGCTGATCCAAGCAATGTAAAAACTGACAGTGTTGATTGGCACGTTTTCAAACGAAAAGAAACCATACGATTAAGAGGATATGAAGAGCAGCAAACAAACGTGCGCAGCTACTTATTTTATGACTTCTTAAATTCAGCACTTGAAGCTAATCCAGATGTTGAACGCAAACCCCTAAACATGGGTTTCTTTTTATACGCAGCCGGTGAAGACATGTACACGTATGTTGAAGTAAATCAACCAAGTATAGGCATCGTTCAGAAAAAACCCGAATTCACCAATATTTCTGATGGCCTTGGGATTTTCTCGTCGTTAAACATCAAATCCTTGCCAACTATTAAGATTGATGACCCAATGATGAACCGCCTAATTTCGTCTGACCGGACAACTGACCTCAACTTTGTCAGACCCTAGTGACTATTTGTCACATTTTACCAATTATTATCTTTTTTTGCACAATTAACTGACATACAGCAGTATACGAGCAATTTATTCGTATTCATCAAGACATATCCTTCAATTTTTACTCGATTCAATAATTGGCACTTCAATTGCAAACATTGAATTAAAAACCCAAAATATGAGTAAAGTAATAGGAATAGATTTAGGAACCACCAACTCGTGCGTAGCAGTGATGGAAGGTAACGAACCTGTTGTTATTCCTAACAGTGAAGGACGTAGAACTACGCCATCGATTGTTGGATTTTTAGACAATGGAAATGGAGAACGAAAAGTAGGTGATCCTGCTAAACGTCAAGCCATTACCAATCCAGAAAACACAGTGATGTCGATAAAGCGATTTATGGGCTCGAAGTATTCTGAGATCGAGGATGCATTAACTAAAGTATCTTACAAAGTAGTAAAAGGAGACAACGATACACCACGTGTAGAGATTGGTGATCGTAAATACACACCACAAGAAATATCTGCAATTGTGCTTCAAAAAATGAAGAAAACTGCAGAAGACTATTTAGGAAGTGAAGTAAGTCGTGCGGTAATTACCGTACCAGCATACTTTAACGACTCACAACGTCAGGCAACTAAAGAAGCTGGAGAAATTGCTGGTTTAAAAGTTGAACGTATTGTTAACGAACCAACGGCAGCAGCATTGGCTTATGGATTAGACAAACGCGACAAGGACATGACCATTGCGGTTTATGACCTTGGAGGTGGAACATTTGATATTTCAATCTTAGAATTGGGTGATGGCGTTTTTGAAGTAAAATCTACCAACGGTGATACACGCCTAGGTGGTGACGACTTTGATCAAGTTATCATCGACTGGTTGGCTGAAGAATTTTTAAGCGACGAAAACATTGATCTTAGAAAAGACCCAATGGCATTACAACGTTTGAAAGAAGCTGCAGAGAAAGCTAAAATTGAATTATCTAGTAGCACAGAAACTGAAATCAACTTGCCATACATTATGCCAGTTGACGGTGTGCCAAAGCACTTGGTTCGTAAATTATCTCGATCAAAGTTTGAGCAAATAGCTGACGACTTAATTCGTCGAAGCTTAGAGCCATGTAAAGCAGCCATTAAAGATTCTGGATTAAGCGCAAGCGAAATCGATGAAGTTATCTTAGTTGGTGGATCTACACGTATCCCTCGCATCCAGGAAGAAGTTGAAAAATTCTTCGGCAAGAAACCTTCAAAAGGGGTTAACCCAGATGAGGTTGTTGCTATTGGAGCTGCGATTCAGGGTGGTGTATTAACTGGTGAGGTTAAAGACGTTTTATTGTTAGACGTAACACCATTATCACTTGGTATCGAAACCATGGGTAATGTAATGACCAAGTTAATAGATGCGAATACTACAATTCCTACTAAGAAATCAGATGTATTCTCAACAGCGTCTGACAATCACCCATCTGTAGAAATTCATGTTTTACAAGGTGAGCGTTCGATGGCTAAAGACAATAAGACAATTGGAAGATTCCATTTATCTGATTTGCCACCAGCTCAGCGTGGGGTGCCTAAAATTGAAGTAACATTCGATATCGATGCTAACGGTATTTTGAACGTAAGCGCAAAAGACCAAGGTACAGGTAAAGAACAAAAAATTCGAATTGAAGCATCAAGCGGATTGAGTGATGACGAAATCGAAAGAATGAAGAAAGAAGCTGAAGCAAATGCTGAAGCAGATAAAGCAGCGAAAGAAGCCGTTGAAAAATTCAATCAAGCCGACACATTGGTATTTACCACTGAGAAGCAGTTGAAAGAATACGGCGACAAAATTCCTGAAGATAAGAAGACCGCTATCGAAGAGGCAAAAGAAGCTTTGAAAAAAGCAGTTGCTGACAAAGATGACGCTGGAATCGAATCGAACATGGAGAGCTTGAATAAAGCTTGGGAAGCTGCTTCACAAGACTTATACAATGCACAACAAGCAGAAGGCGCAGCCGGTGGTGACCAGCCAAATCCTGGTGACAACGGAACTGCAGACGCAGGTGCAGAAACAGACAATGTTGAAGACGTAGACTTCGAAGAAGTCAAGTAACAACTATAACACACTACTTAAAAGCGGGACCTAATGGTTCCGCTTTTTTTTGTGTAATTCTTTTTTGAAGGGTTAAATACAGCGTAAGAAATAAACCTATCCTTCTTTGTGGATTTCCACTTGATGTGGGTATGGAATTTCGATACCAGCAGCATCTAACGCAAGCTTACAGTTTTCTAAAGATTTGAAGTATACATCCCAATAATCTTGTGGAGTAGCCCAAGGTCGAACGGCAAAGTTTACAGAACTATCGGCTAACTCAGAAACATCTACAGTAGGAGCTGGGTCCTTTAACACCTTATCGGTCGCAACGATAGCCGCCATTAACACTTCCTTTGTTTTTTTGATGTCTTCGTCATACCCTACGCCAACTGTCAAATCGACACGTAATTTACCTTCGGCCGTATAGTTGGTAATCGAACCATTTGATAACGCACCATTTGGGATTATCACCTTTTTATTTGTAGGTGAGTTTATCACAGTTGTGAAGATCTGAATGTCTTGCACAACGCCCAAATGACCTTGAGCCTCAATCAGGTCACCAACTTTAAAAGGCTTAAACAGTATTATCAATGCTCCTCCAGCAAAATTGCTTAAAGCACCTTGTAATGCTAAACCAATAGCCAAGCCGGCTGCACCAATAATAGCGGCAAACGATGTCGTTTCAAGGCCTAACTTAGATGCAACAGTAACAATTAGCAGCACTTTAAGCGCCCAACCAATAAGACTACTTAAAAACTTAGACAGTGATTCGTCTAACTTGCGTTTTTTAAAAATTCGTCTTACTAAACTTGTTATAAAACTTATTGCAATCCAACCGAAAATTAATATCGCCAAAGCAGCTAATACCTTCGGGCTAAAATCAACAATTACCGACTTAATTTTATCTACGTACTCTTCCATTCTATTTGTTATGAAGAACAAATATATCAGAAGGTTAAACAGATTAATGCTTTTGTGGAATTAGATTTCGAAATCCTCAATCCAAGTTTTCAACCCAATACTGGCCACGTCTACAATTTGAGTAAACAAACTACCTGCACTATGACTCGGATTTGGGTCTATTAAATACACCGGACAACCTTGCGGTGCCATTTGCGACAGACCAGCGGCGGGATACACTTCCATACTTGTACCAACAACCAACAATAAGTCAGCCTCCACAACATGAATCGCCGCTTCTTCGATGAGAGGCACAGATTCGCCAAACCAGACAATATGTGGACGCAGCTGACTACCCAGAGGACATAAATCGCCCAGTTTTATGCGGTCTGAAGTCATATCAAAAACCAAATTGTCATCAACGGTGCTGCGTGATTTGAGTATTTCCCCATGTAAATGGATAATATTTTTGCTTCCAGCTCTTTCGTGCAAGTCGTCAATGTTTTGGGTTATTATGTGAACGTCGTAACGGTTTTCTAATGCTGCTAAAAGCTTATGTGCTTCGTTAGGCTTTGCGTCTAAAATGTTACGACGTCGTTGATTATAAAAGTCTAACACCAATGCTGGGTTTTTATGCCAGCCTTCTGGACTAGCAACCTCCATGACGTCATAACCTTCCCAAAATCCGCCAGCATCCCGAAAAGTTTTTATACCACTTTCAGCACTTATCCCCGCGCCTGTTAAAACTACTAATTTCTTCACCAAACAAATATACTTTTGCCCCGTGCCAAATAACAGATATTACAATCCTAAAATAATTGCATCCTTATTAAAACTAGGTGCTCCTGTGGTAGCAGGGAACGTAGGACTGGTATTGATGGGGTTGATTGATAATGCCATGGTTGGCAGCTTAGGTTATGTACCGTTGGCTGCGGCAGGTATATCAAATACGGTGTATTTTATTGTAACGATATTTGGGATTGGTGTGTTAATGGTGTTCTCGGCAAACATTGCAGCTGAACAAACGCAAAAAGAAGCTGAGACAGAAAACCTCATTGGTGCGTCTTTACTTATAAATGTACTCGTATCCATTTTCACATTTGTCGTTCTATTGATAGTGTATCACAACTTCGGGATTTTTGACCAAACAGACACGGTGACCAACGCGGCTTTACCCTACCTCAAATTATTGATTTATAGCTCGTGGCCGATGTTTTTATACCTGACGTTTAAATCGGTTTCAGATGGACACAACCTTACCAAGGCAGCGATGTATGCCACGTTACTGGCACTTGTTCTAAATATTTTCCTCAATTGGGTATTCATTTTTGGAAATTTAGGTTCGGCCAAATATGGATTAACAGGAGCCGGTTACGCAACATTTGTGAGTCGCAGCTTCATGGCGTTATTCATGTTACTCTATTGTGTATACCATCATAAGATTGTTTTTTACTGGAAGACTTTTAAAACGAAGATCTACAAGAAGCATATTAACACATTGTTGGCATTAGGCATTCCAAGTGGCGGTCAGTTCTTTTTTGAAGTCTCTGCTTTTGCAGGTGCTGCCATCATTGCTGGATGGATTGGCGAACATGAATTAGCCGCACATACGGTTGCCATTCAATTGGCCGCATTCACCTACATGTTTGCTAGCGGTATCAGTGTTGCAGGAATGATTAAAACAGGAGAAACCTGGGCACAAAAAAAGTATCAAAAAACGCTGGACATTGGCCGAAATACTTTCTTATTGGTCTCTATTTTTATGGCCATTTCCGCACTGATTTTTGTCTTATTTAGAATACCTATGGTTCGCCTTTTCGCAGAAAACAACGAAGTAGTTATAATTGCCAGTGAGCTGATGATTTTGGCGGCATTCTTTCAGTTCTTTGATGGTATTCAGGCTGTAAGTTTAGGGCTACTGAGAGGCATGAACGACACTAAAATCCCATCCTATATTACCTTGGTTGTATACTGGGCCGTTGCCTTGCCCCTCGCCTATTGGTTAGGTATTCATACGCAACTGGCAATGACAGGGGTGTGGATAGCATTAACATTGGCTTTAATTTTAGCCTCCATATTTTTGTACATCAGATTTATTAATATCACAAAAAGTCAAATACAACAGTGAAAAATAGTTTCATCCTCCTCGTTTTAATGGTTTTTAGTAACCAAATAATGGCACAAGTTCATATTGAAGGGTTTGTCACACCGGCAATTGGTTATAGACACATGACGCTTGGAACAACAGGTACAGAAGACTTTCTTGATTCATTGAAAGGCATAGACGGACCACGACAGAATTGGTCGGGTGGGGTTAAATTAATTGTAGGACTGAATAAATATTCCGCGATTCAAATTGGCGTTAACTTTAAAGGCGTGAGTTTTACTCGTACGCAAACAGATTATCAATTTCATGATACCGTACATCCGAAAATAGGCCGAATCGAGGACTTGTCACAAACCGTATTATCAAAGGATGCTTATTTCTACCATAAGTATCGATACATTTCTGTACCAGTGATATACCAAAAAGCCTTCACCAAACAAGTGTTCAATAACAAGATGCAGTTCTACTTTGCCGGAGGCTTAGATTTTGACTTTTTATTGCGTGATGACATGGCCGTATCACTGAATGGCTGGTCGGTAGATGGTAATGATCGATTTATAATTTCAAGCGACTACGAATCTGTTAAAGCCAATTTAGCCTTAAACTTAGGCGCTCGCTTTGAATATAAATTGGACGAACATTCTATTTTCTCGGTACAACCGGCGTTTAACTACCCTTTATTGGTTACTGCACAAGATGACAACGTGCAATTTCGAATGTATCAGTTCGGGATATCTATAGGGGTAAACTATCTGCTATAGCCTATTAGCGCATTAAAAATAAGGGGCCTTTGGCCGACTTATTAACGTAACTTCCATTTTCTGGAAGCTGGTAACGAATTAAGAAATAATACGTTCCTCCAGGCGAAACTACACCGTTCACAGTGCCGTCCCATCCTTTACCTTCTTCGAAAGATTCGAAAAGTTTCTCTCCGTATTCATTCCAAATTTGCATGCTAATAAATTGGAACAATCCAGATGGGTAAAACACCTCATTTAGATTATCAGAATTCGGAGAAATGGCATTGGGTATAAATATAGCACATGCGGTAGGCAATATGTCAACGTTGATAGAATCACTAATCACTCCACATGGGTGTGTTATGGTAGCCTTGTAAAACCCAGATTGTGTAATGGTACGGCTAAAGCCTTCGGTACTCCCATCACTCCACACAATGTTGCCCGCGTCTGCACGAATATCATAGGTCAGAAATTCTCCACCACAAATCGATGTGTCATTGCCTAACTCCAATTCTGGCAGCTTTACACCACGAATCTCTACCGTATCGGCAAACGTACACGTATTACGTTCTCCAATTACCCAATACGTACCTGGTTGGCTAACAATTCTGTTTTGCAATCCAGATCCGTCATCCCATTGATAATTTAATCCCGCAGAATCAACCGTTAAATTGATTGTTGTATTAGGACAAATAATGGTATCAATACCAATACTGAAAAATGGCTTTTCAAGTACCTCGGTCACTTGAGTAAAAGTATCTTTACAACTTCCCACACTAAAAATATAACCTACCGTATAGGTACCAGGCGCACCTGGTGTAAATGTTGAATCGGTTGAGCTGACATTACCACCTTTAAACTCTCCACCGCTTAAATTGGGTTTCAAATCAACAATTGGGTCGCCTTCACAGTATGTGGCTTTTAAGCCGGTAAAATAATTGTCGGGGGTTTCTACAATCCCTACAGAGTCGACAATACGCCCAGTACATCCATTAACATCCACTACTTCACATATAATCTCATAGTTACCAGACGCAAGATAAGAATGCGTAGCTGGGTTACTGCTTGAACTATCGCCATCACCAAAATACCATTTGGTGGTAGCCACATTAGCTCCTGAATGACTAAAGGTAAACTCGTTCTCACTTAAGCATAATATAGAATCGCTGATGTTTACTTTCGATTCATCAATAACTGGAGGCAACACAATATAAACCTTCTCAAAACTGTCGAAACAGTATTCTCGGCCAGCACGAACTTGTCGTCCCATCACCAACTTAACCGTTATGCTTCCTGGCGTTGCAGTTCCAAACTCATAGTCGAATGCAGAACCTGTTCCTCCGTATGACGTAGTCCAAAAACTTCTTGTTCTATCATATAAGCCATATATAGGTTTATCAGGAGGAAGTGACATGTTTTTGAATTCGAAATAGTTACTACCAAAGCATTGAACGCTATCATTCCCTGAAATGGTTGTATCTAATTTAAAGTCTATCACCCAAGGTACAACTACCGTGTCAGATATTGCTGTGTCTGTCTTACAGCCAACCGTTTCTGCCGTTAAAATAACTTGAAATATTCCACCCGTGGAGTAGGAATAACTTGCATTCTGACCTGAAGTGGTAGAAGATTTATCTCCATAGTCCCAGGTATACGTCATACTTGCAGGGTTAATTCCAAGGGTATTGCTCGATGCATTTGTAAATGTAAAACTGTTGCCACCCAAACATTGATATTTGTCATCAATGGTAAAATTCGCCGTAATGTTCTCGGTTTTGAAATCCTCTACGCCGAATCCAGCACTAGTATAATATTCGTAACTTCCTGAGTTGTCGTTGAACTCAAAAACAGCAATGTGGTATGAAGTTGATTTTTTTAACCCAGTAACCGTAACAGACGTCCCACTGCCACTAAACACCGTATAACAATTTTTCAATTTGGTTCCCGACCCAAATGCCGTAACAGCTGTATATGATTGATTATCAGTCGGAAATGTATCCACAGCATTACCTTCTTGGATAAAGACAACTCGATTGTCGCCGTTTCCGGCACTCCAAGAAATTGTTGCAACATTGCAATAGACGTCACTTGCCGTGACACTGCTAGCGTGAACGCTAGGCGGCTGTGCCTTTAATGTGAGGCAGCATACAGCAAGAAAAAGAAGTAGAAAAGTCTTTTTTGTCACAACGAACAAAGATAAACGTAAAAGGTCATTTTAACGTCCTACCAGTGTTAAATTTAAATTAGGCGGACGTCGCTATTCCTGTCACCCCAGTAGGCATTTTGTAGCCTGTTTCACTAAGCAAAAACAACTCTTTGGCTGAATGATGCTTTGATTTGTGTATTGTCGACTTCATTACGTTCTCAACCACCAACGGAGTAAATCCAGGAGAATAGGTATTTAACACAACAAAATGATTGCGTTTATCGAGCACACCATTCACCATTTGCATCAATTCCTTTATTGAATCTTCAAGCCTCCAACGTTCCCCTTTAGCTCCTAGACCATAGGCCGGAGGATCAAGAATAACGCCTTGATAGATATTGCCACGTTTATGCTCACGGGCTACAAACTTTAGTGCGTCTTCTACTACCCATCGGATATCATTTAAGTTAGATGAAACCATATTTGATTTCGCCCAAGATATCACTTGCTTAATACTATCGACGTGCACAACATCAGCACCTGCTGCTTTAGCAGCCAACGACGCACCACCTGTATAGGCGAATAAGTTCAACACTTTGGCGGAAGGACCTATTTTTTTAACGCTGTCATATATGTAATTCCAATTAAGGAAATGTTCAGGAAACAGCCCAACATGCTTAAATCTAGTAAGTTGCAGATTAAAACTGATTGGCTTGCCACGTAAAGGGTAACTCACATTCCATGTTTTATTGAAGTCTTTTGAGAACTTCCATTCTGCCTTGTTATTTGCCAATTGAATACATTCGGCATGGGCTCTTTTTTCCCACTCTTTAGCTTCAAATTTCGGACTCCAAATGGCTGCTGGTTCAGGTCTGATTAAAACAACGGAACCAAATCTTTCAAGCTTTCTACCATCACCACAATCTATCAAGCTGTATTCGCTCCACTGTTGCTTAGTTTGGTGTTTTCCTTTCGCCATTCTTTTAGTTTGAGATGTGAATATTTGCGTCTTCAAGCAAGTTCATTCCTTTAAATCGAAGAACAACATTTGCTAGCGTTACGATGTCTTTTTGACAATAAACTCGAATACGTTCTAGGTCATTGTCTTGATAATAAACCGCATGAACCATGCTGCCGTCGATATCATCTTTAGGCGTTGGAATATCAAACAAAGCGGCCAACAAGTCTAAAGATGTATAGCTTTTGAAATCACCAAACTTCCACAGCTGCATCGTGTCAACATGGTTTACTTCCCAAGGTTTTTTGCCCGCTGTGTTTAACAAGTAAGGCAGTTTCAACCCATTTGTTAAAATTCGCCTGGCTAAGAATGGGAAGTCAAATTCTTTTCCATTATGACCGCATAAAGCCTTTTGTGGTGAAGTAAAATTTGTATTGAGCAAGTTGCAAAAGTCTGCCAATAACGCTTCCTCATCGTGGCCATAAAAACTTTTTATCTTGAACTGTAGCTCTTCACCTTGGTGATAAAACACACCGACAGAGATACAGACTACCCTACCGAACTCGGCATAAATCCCTGCTCTATCATACACTTCATCTGGCGTTTGGTCCTCCTTTATCAAAAACTTCGCTTTGCGATCCCAAAGGGACTTCCAGCGATCATCAAGAGAATTATAATTTGGCGCAGCTGGTACCGTTTCGATATCAAGAACTAAAATATTTTCAAGTTTCAAGTTTTCTAACACGGTATAAAATTAATTGGATTTTTCTACCAAAGCATCCTATGCGTACATATCATCATAGTCTTTAAAACTTTTTTTCAAAAGCTTGTAGACAATTCCAGGGGCAAATTTGAGTATTACATGCTGAAGTTTCCCTAAAAAGGTTAGGGTAACCTCCTTCTTCCTAAGATAAATCACCGAAGCAATTTTTTGCGCAACATCTTCTCTACTTGCCAGTTTTAAACCTTGACGCTCTTTTAGTTTTTCGTACGAACCATCAGGTTTGAGTATTGTTTTTTCTGTCTCATTCGCAGTAAAACCAACATAAATTAGCCCACAATGTATTTGATTCTCCAGTTCTACTTGCATGGCTTTGGCATATGCCGTAAGGGCCATCTTCGAAACAGAGTACCCAGAGTGCCCAGGAACTCCAACTTTAGCAGCCATACTACTAATGATAATGACACTACCTTTCGATTGTTTAAGTAAAGGAATGGCAAAATATGTCGTATTAATGGTTCCCATCGTGTTGATGTTAACCACACTAGCCCAGTTTTCAGGTGTAGACTCCTCGATCTTCCCATGGCTCGCAATTCCGGCATTATTGATTAATACATCTAACCGACCAAATTCTTTGCTAATAGCTGAAATGAGGCTTTCACAATCTTCTGGTTTTGATACGTCTGCGACCACTTGAAAACAATTAACACCCTTCGAGACTAATTCATCATATGCCGCTTGAAGCTTCTCCGGATTCCTACCGTTAATGACAATTTTTGCGCCATAGTCTCCTAACAATTGTGCGGTCGCTTTCCCAATACCTTGACTAGATCCAGTAATACATACTACCTTGTCTTTAAAGAAATCTTTCATACTAACTCTATAGATATTTTTCTTCTTTGAACCACGCAACTGCTTCCTTAATAGCAAACTCGATATCGGTTTTTGGCATATCCAACTCCTCAACAGCTTTGGCGTTGCTGTAATAGTGAAACTCATTTGATATGAGCGCAAGCGGATAACTAATAACTTGTTCCTTCTTTGTGATTTTTCCGATCATCGACAGGATGCCACCATAAATCAACACAGCAAAACCTGGTATGCCCAACGTTGGTGGTTTCACTTCAAAAATATTAGCGATTTTAGCAAACATATCTTTGTAGGTAAGGTTCACACCAGCAGCCAAATAACACTCCCCGACCCTACCTTTTTCAACAGAATTGACGATGGCTTGTGCAACATCTTTCACATAAACGAAGTTTCTACCTCCAGGCGAATAGCCTGGCACTTTCCCTTGAATCACAGAAATAATCATTTTACCTGAACTAGGCTTAACGTCATAGGGCCCAATCATAAACGTTGGATTCACGATTAAGGCCGGCAATTTGTTTTCACGACATTCTTTCAAGATCATTTCCTGAGCCTTGTATTTCGAAGTGATATAATCCAAACCATATTTTTCACCGTCAAATGGGTTTAACTCGGTTCCAGGATTGCTCGCATCACCAGGGCCAAACGAATTGGCAGTACCCACATGTACAAGTCTTTTAATCTGCAACGATTTTACTGCATTAATTACGTTTCGAACTCCGTCTACATTTACCTTCCAATACAACCCTCCTTTGTTTGGCCAGGTATCAGTAACTGCAGCAGCATTGATTACGACGTCTGCGCCTTCCATAGCTTGGTGCAGTTCTTCATAATTCAGCAAGTCTCCATGACTCACTTCTATGTTCAAGCCTTTTAGGTAGCCCAAATCTTTTCCTGTTTGGATAAAAACCTTAACGGAATACCCTTTATCAAGAAGCAGTCTAACCATATTGTTCCCCAACAAACCGTCTGCTCCAGTAACAAATATTTTCATATTTTTTTGTTCATTTTTTGGCTTGGCGAAGATACTTGTTGAATATGATATTGGCACTTCACAATTACAATAAAAATACCTGTCAAGATTCGTTCACCGGATGTTGTGCATAAATCCTTTAAAAGTTGCCAGAAATAGGACTACAATATATGAGAAAACCAATACCTTAGTAGGAACAAAAAGCATAAAAAACACAACATGATTGACGGTACAATATTTATTGCGGGGGCGGGGGGAATTGGTCGAGCAGCAGCTTTATTATTGGAGACCAACAAATCTTTAAACGCTCGAATTATTATTGGGGATATCCAGAAGGCTCAGCTCACGGATTGCCTCGATTGGGTAAAGAAAGGAAACCCTACAACGCAGGTTGAAACCTTTGAAATGTCTACCACCTCAGACGAAAAACTCAAAGAGGTATTAACGCAGTGTGACGTATTATTAGACTGCCTACCTGGTAGTTTTGCACCAAAAATGGCACGTTTAGCACTTGAGCGGAACGCACATTATGCCAACTTAACTGAATATGTTAAAGAGACTGAAGAAATTGCTGCTCTAGCAAAGGATGCACGCACAGGTTTTGTCTTACAAACTGGTTTAGCTCCGGGTTATATAAACATCTTGGCCCTAAAACTCTATGACAATTTCGTGCGAGATTTTGGAGGAAATCAGGTTAAAAAAATGCAAATGAAGGTTGGTGCATTATCGAAAAATGCACTCGCTCCACACCATTACGCATTCACATGGAGTCCTGTTGGTGTGGCTACGGAGTATGTTAAAGATGCCATCATTGTTCGCAACAACAAACGGGTATTAGTGCCTGCCTTATCTGGTAGAAATTTAATCACCATAGATGGTATTGTTTATGAAGATAATTTCACATCCGGTGGCGCGGCCAATATACCTGCCGCTTTAGCTGACAAAATCACCAACATTCATTATAAAACATTGCGGTACCCGGGCCATTATAAATGGGTAGAAAAAACGTTAAACAAGCTTCCCATCTCTGAAAATAGAATTGATAAGCTAACACAAATCATGTTAGACAAAATTCCAATTGTTGACGAAGACGTCGTAATCATTTACGCTTCGGTAATGGGTAAAGACAACCAAGGATTTTTACGTAGCTACGAAAAGTCGTTAAAAATTCTTCCTATGCAGATAGGCAACCAAACGCTGCGCGCAATACAATCTACAACGGCTTCGGCACTTTGCGAAATGGCATATTACCTGTTGACTCAAGAAAAATCAGGGGTTATTTATCAAACTGATATTGACAAAGAAGCTTTTCTAAATGGACCATTCGTAAGCAGTGTATATGGTTCTTACACAGAAGCTTAATCACGTTAACTAACTGTCTATCAGTCAAGAGCAAGAGTAATTTTGCTTATAAAAAAGCAATCTAACTTTAAAATATGGATTGTTTTTTAGGCGCTATTTAGTATATTCGTTACCAAGTAGTTATAGTGCATATGGATTTTCAGATTAACAACATTCTAGTCGGGTTCGACAACTCAAAATCGGCAAAAATTGCCTTGGAAAAAGCAGCAGATACCGCTAAACGGTTTGATGCAAAATTGCATGCGTTGTATGTTTTCCAGGAGGGAAAAGCTGACCCCACCGAGATTCAACAAGCTGTTTTAGAAGTTGGAAATAGATTGGATATTGATATTGAATTCGTGATGAGAACCGGAAAGGTTTACAACGAAATATCTATCAGCGAACGAGAGCTTGGAGCCGACATGGTAATCATTGGAACTCACGGAAGCAGTGGGTGGCAACCATTTTGGATTGGAAGTAACGCGTTTAGAGTTGCAAGTGCGGCGAACTGTCCGGTTATTACCATCTTAGAAACAACCAAGTCAGAAGCATTAACGGACATTTTACTTCCGTTAGACAATGAAGAAACAACACGCCAAAAAGTACCATACGCAGCAATGATGGCAAAGGCATACGGCGCCACTGTGCACATATACTCTGTGACCAAAGGAACAGACAAAACGGTACAGTCTAAATTAAACGCATACGGCCGACAGACGGAAAAATATTTACACGAACGTGGTATTCAAACCACCTATAAAACACAATTTGGTGGTGAAGTTCCAAATAACATATTGGAATATTCTAAAGAAATACGTGCTGGGTTAGTCATGATAATGGCTGACACTGAAAGCAAAAGTTTCATCATGGGATCTTATGCGCAAGACATCGTAAATAACAGTAAAGCTCCAGTGATGGTTATGCACAGTCGTGACCTTGCACTTACGGGTGCAGTAGGTTACTAGTAACCTTTATCTCTGATAATATTTCCTGCCGCAGGCTGTGCCTTAGGCATTATAATCAAATCGTTGATATTGACGTGTTCAGGTCGTGTAACCACATACAACACCGCGTCGGCGATATCATGCGCTACTAAGTTTTCAAAACCATCGTACACCTTTTTGGCTTTTTCTTCATTTCCATGCATACGTACAACGCTAAATTCTGTCTCAACAGCTCCAGGATTTACAGCAGATACTTTTATACCATGTTCGGCTAATTCTCTTCGCATGCTTTTATTCAGTGCATCAACCATGTGTTTCGTTCCACAATACACATTTCCATTTGGGTAAACTTCTTTACCCGCAATGGAGCCAATATTTACAATATGACCACGACCTTGTTTTATCATCATTGGAATTACTTGCCGACTCATATAGAGTAAACCTTTCACGTTGGTATCAATCATTTTATTCCAATCTTCAACGTCCCCATCTTGTAGTTTATCTAAACCACTGGCCAATCCCGCATTGTTGACCAATACATCAATCTGTCGGTTTTTTAACTGGAGCGCTTCTATGTTGCGCGTAACAGCATCGTAGTCTCTCACATCGAAGCATAACGATTTAACATTTACCCCATATTGGGTTTCCAACTCGGAAGCAACGGTCTTTAAACGGTCTTCCCTCCTACCCGTAATAATCAAATCAAATTTATTCTCTGATAACAATTGTGCAGTTGCCTTTCCAATTCCAGATGTAGCTCCTGTAATTAATGCTGTTTTACCCATAGGCTACAAATATTGAATAATTCCTTTATTTAGAAATGTTTTTTTGAAATTGCCTAAACTCATCAATTCTTGTAACCTTGTGCCATGTTCGCCGAACTTACAATTTTGGGTAATAATTCTGCCGCACCAACTAAGACAAGAAATCAAAGTGGTCAGCATTTCAAATTGGACCAAGACCAAATTTTATTTGATTGCGGGGAAGGCACTCAAAAACGCCTGATCACCAATAGAATTAATTATCAGAAGATCTCACACATACTGATTTCTCATCTGCACGGTGACCATTTTTTAGGTTTAATGGGTCTATTAAACACCATGGCCCTGAATGGACGCAAATCAAAACTCACCATAGTTGCACCAACTGGCCTTAAACGATTTTATGGCGTTTATGTTGAAACCAGTTCTGCTCACCAAACATTCGATGTTGAGTTTATTGAATTAGAAGAAGAATCCACCGGAACCATCGATACACCACGTTTAAATATTACGTACATACCTGTCTCGCACCGTATTAGTTGCTTTGCTTATATCGTTGAACAAGCTGTTGCTTTAAGGCACATAGATATTGAATCTTGCAAAAAACATCAGATTCCGCATCATGCATTTGCCGACCTACAAAACGGACTTGATTATATGGATGAAAATGGAAATCATATTAAAAATGATGTACTTACCCTTCCTCCATCCAAACCCATTTGTTATGGGTACATCACAGACACTATCTATAGGCCCGACCTTGCTCCTGCTTTTGCCCGTTGTCACACAGTTTACCACGAAGCCACCTACTTGCATAATTTAATAGACAGGGCAATAAAAACAAAACACAGCACTGCCGAACAAGCAGGCATGTTTGCACAAAAAGCATCTGTAAATCAGCTACTTATTGGACATTTCTCGTCTCGTTACCACAACACCGACGACCATCTTGAAGAATCTAGGGCTCAATTTCGTGAAAGCTTTATAGCGAAAGAGGGTGAAACCTACCGTATATATTGATTTTCCACACCTTAAAGCCGGCACAGCACAATTGATTGGCTCAATCGCCGTTTATTTTTGTGTGTTACGGATAATTGAGGTGAATGGCTAAAAAACAGGTTACAAAAAAACGGAAGAGCAAGAAAACCAAGTCTGGGGTATCGCCTGCAGACCACTTGTTGTTGCGTGATCCACGTACTAGAAAAATAGTTGGTGGGGTAATTTGCCTGTTTGCCGTTTTCATGTTTCTATCCTTCCTTTCGTTCCTGTTTACCTGGAAAGTAGATGACAGTGCGGTATCCGGAAGTGCCGAATATTTTAGAAACAATCACGGTAGCACTAAAAATTGGATGAGTATTGTAGGAGCCAAACTCGCCTACCATTTAATGCATTATGGGTTTGGGTTAACCGCCTTCACTTTACCGTATTTAGTTGCCGTTATCGGCTTAAGAATATACACCAATTCGAAGTCGTTCAACATCTATGTAGCCCTGAAATACACGGTCTTGATTATTTCCTTTTTTAGCTTGTTTATTGGGTTAATTTTCCATCAATTGTATCCAAGTTTAGCAGGTGGATTTGGTTACGATTTATACCAATGGTTGGCCTCCATGGTTGGTGCCTTTGGTGTCATATTGATATTGCTGGCATATTTAGCCAGTGTTTTAATTTGGAATTTCGACATTGACCTATACGACTGGTTTGGAGGGAAAATAAAAAAAGCCAAAGACAAACGCATGGCATCCAAAACTGGAATCAACAATGACGACGCAGACCTGGAATATAGTGCTCCAACCGAAACACTTTTCACGAAAGACAACATTGATCTAGACATTGAACCTGAGCCAAAGGAGGAAACTCCCAAGCCTGAGGATCATTTAAAAGATGATTTTGAAATAGTAAAACCCCCAAAAGAGGCTGTAAAAAAAGAAGACCCGGATCTTGATTTAACCATCGAAGAGACCAAAGAAGAGGAAGAATTAAGTGCTAAAGAGATAGGCAGACAAGGTATTGATACCGAATATGACCCAACCCTAGACTTGTCTGGTTATAAATTCCCGAACATCACTTTCTTAAACGAATATGCTGACCGCAAGGTAGAAGTTAGTGAAAGCGACCTTAAACGAAGTAAAGATTTGATTGTAGAGACGTTAAGGAACTACAAAATAGAAATCTCACAAATCAAGGCAACTATAGGACCTACTGTTACGCTATTTGAAATTGTTCCTGCGCCGGGAGTTAAAATATCCAAGATAAAGAACCTGGAAGATGATATTGCATTAAGCTTAGCCGCTCTTGGAATTAGGATTATAGCTCCGATACCCGGAAAAGGCACCATTGGTATTGAGGTACCCAATCAATCACCTGAAATTGTATCAATGCGTTCAGGGATTGCCAGCAAACGCTTTCAGGAATCCAAACACGACCTTCCCGTATGTTTAGGTAAAACCATTAGCAACGAAGTATATATCGCTGATTTGGCCAGAATGCCCCACCTATTAATGGCTGGTGCCACAGGTCAAGGAAAATCGGTAGGATTGAATGCACTTTTGGTTTCCTTGATGTACAAAAAACACCCAGCCGAATTAAAATTCGTTCTGGTTGATCCGAAAAAAGTTGAACTTACCTTATACCAAAGAATAGAAAGACACTACCTCGCAAAGATCCCTGGCGAAGGAGACGCTATCATTACCGATAACAAATTGGTTGTACAAACGCTCAATAGTCTTTGTATTGAAATGGACAATAGATATGCGCTGTTACAAGACGCAATGGTGCGTAACATTAAGGAGTACAACACAAAGTTTCAGAAACGTAAGTTAAACCCAAATGAAGGTCATCGGTTTTTACCTTACATCGTAGTAGTTGTTGACGAAGTGGCAGATTTAATCATGACATCTGGCAAAGAGGTTGAACACCCTATTGCACGTTTAGCGCAACTTGCACGGGCAATAGGCATTCATCTAGTTTTGGCAACACAGCGGCCATCGGTTAACATTATTACAGGAACGATTAAAGCAAATTTCCCCGCCCGTATTGCTTTTAGGGTAACGTCAAAAATTGATTCAAGAACCATTTTAGATGGAAATGGCGCAGACCAATTGATAGGTAAAGGAGATATGCTTTACTCCAACGGTAGCGACATTATTAGACTACAATGTCCATTTGTAGATACACCTGAAGTAGAGATCATAACTTCGTTTATTGGCGAGCAACGAGGATATTCATCTGCCTATATGCTGCCAGAAGTTCAGGAAGATTCGTCAGGTAATGCGGACGCGCTTGACGACGATGACAAAGATGCTTTGTTTGAGGATGCTGCGCGTATTGTCGTGCAACATCAACAAGGCAGTACGTCGCTATTACAGCGTAGACTTAAGATTGGCTACAACCGTGCAGGTAGAATTATTGATCAATTGGAACGTGCCAATATCGTCGGCTCTTTCGAAGGAAGTAAAGCCAGACAAGTTCTTTTGCCAGATGAGTACGCTTTGGAACAGTATTTGAACAACGAAGCTTAACTTTGCACCTGTTTTATTTGGTAAGGTGAATTCGACCTTACTCTAATTGGCACAAAAGAATTGAAATGAGAAAAAACATCACTATAACACTTTCGTTAATTGTACTTTTTATTGTTGGCTCACAGCACTTGACTGCCCAAGATGCTACTGCCAATAGAATTTTAGGTAAAGTAAGTGCGACCTATCAAACATACAAAACCATAAAAGCTGGTTTTTCTATTACGATTAACAATTCGCAAACCAAGTCAAAAATTAAGCAGAACGGCACGTTATACTTGAAAGGCAAGAAATTTAAGATTACACTTTCAGATCAAGAAATTTACTGTGATGGTAAAACGATGTGGACGTATTTCAAAGAAGAAAACGAAGTACAGATCACAAAGTTTGATGCCAATGCACAAGATATTAACCCCTCAGAGATTTTTACTATTTACCGAAAAGGCTTCAACTCCAAATATGTGGGTGAAACATTAGTTGGAGGCAAAAAGATTCAGAAAATAGAGCTGACTCCGATTAACAAATCAAAACCATACTTTAAGGTTAAATTAGACATCGACAAAGCGTCTCACAAGGTTGTAAACATGTCTGTTTTGAACAAAAACGGCGTTAATGCTACGTACAGTATCAAAAGCTTTCAAGCGAATTTAACCATGAACGACACCTTCTTTAAGTTTGACCAAAAAAGCAAACCAGGTGTTGTTGTAATCGATTTAACCAAAAGCTAAATATGATACGCCTCAGCACACTATTGTTGGGGCTTGTATTGCTCACAGGTTCCGCCTGCAAAAAACGCAACCAAGTACCCGAATCAGCAAGCATCGTTTTGTCTAAAACGGCATGCTTTGGCACTTGCCCTATTTACCAAATGACTATAAACGGTAATGGGTTAGCCACATTTGAAGGGGAGCGATTTACAGACAAAATTGGAAGCTTCTCAAAACAATTGACAGAGCAAGAGACCAAAGATCTTTTCAGACAACTGGCCACATACGACTGGAATAGCTTTCAAGACAGCTACCCTACTCAGGTTACCGACCTTCCGAGTGTCATCTTTCATTTCAATTTCAAAGACGTCAAAAAGAAAGTATCTGTGCGAGGTGAACATCCTCCAACGCTAGATGTTATTAATAATATGCTGTCTAACATTGCAGAAAGTGATGGTTGGACTAGCTCGAATTCAAAATAACTAAATGCTTAAATTCATTACCCAAATCGTTGACGACATTTTGTGGCCATCTGTGTTTGTGGTTTTCTTTTGGCTAGTTTTCTTTACCAACGAAGCGTATTTATTAAACCTAAACAATTTAGGTGTCCGCCCAGGCGAAATAGCTGGACTAATAGGAATCGCAGCAATGCCTTTATTACATGGTGACTTCACCCACTTATTTTCCAATACCATTCCGTTTCTGGTTTCCGCTTCATTCATTTTTCACTTTTTTAAAGCCAAAAGCTGGCGCATATTTATTGGAATCTGGTTGATTAGCGGATTAGGCATATGGTTGCTCGGACAAGAACGCACCGTTCATATTGGCGCCAGTGGGTTGGTCTATGGTATGGTCGCCTTCTTAATGACGTCCGGATTTATTCGTAAAAACAAACACCTAACTGCTGTCGCGTTTATCCTCGTATTTATGTATGGCAGTATGATTTGGGGATTGTTCCCACAATATAGCTGGGTAAAAGACATGAATATTTCATGGGAAGGGCATTTATTTGGCGCCCTATCAGGAATCGGAATAGCCTTTTTATATCGTAAACTTGGCCCACAAGACGATCCAGACCCATTTGAAGAAGAAGACGAACTGCCTCAGTGGTGGATCGACATGGAAAACGAAAAAAGAGCGCTTGAAGAAATGCAGCGCCAACAGCATCCTTCGGTAAGGTTTACCTTCAAGCCAAAAGAGGAAGAAGGCAAATAGAATAGCGTTCGGTTATTCGACAAGCACGCCAAGAGGGTCAGCAGTCATTCACCACAAATTTGATACTATGTTTATCGCATGTATCGGATTGCCTTACTCCTTTCTCTCATTATTACACAACCAACCAGAGCCAATAGCTGGGGTTTCTTTGGACATAAAACCATAAATCACGCGGCCGTATTTACGCTTCCTGCCGAGATGTTTGCCTTTTACAAAGCGAATATTTCACAAATTACCACATTAGCGGTCCAGGCTGATAAACGCAGATACATTAGTGAGGATGAAGCCCCTAGGCATTATCTTGATGCCGACTTTTATGAATCCGCAACACCGTTAGACACTATTCCACGACAATACGACAGTGCAATTGCACTGTTTGGTATTGATACATTAATAAAGCACGGCATTGTTCCATGGCACGTCATCCGTGTCAAATGGTGGCTGACCAAAGCATTTATGGCAAAAGACTATACCGCTATCATAAAGCTCAGTGCAGACCTAGGACATTACGTAGGCGATCTTCACGTTCCGCTTCATAGCACTCATAACTACAACGGACAGTTTACCGACCAACACGGAATCCATGGATTCTGGGAATCTCGATTACCCGAGTTATTTAGCGACAACTATGACTTGTTTGTTGGGAAGGCGACGTATCTGTTTGATATTGAAAATGTTGTTTGGGACAAATTCGAAGAATCCTATGCGGCTGTAGATTCTGTTTTAATGTTTGACAAGTTGACTCAACAATCGATTCGTGACGACCTTTTATACGCCTACGAGCAACGCGGTCAACAAACCGTTCGAACGCAGTCTAAAAAGTACAGCAGCGCATATCATAAGGCGCTAAATAATATGGTAGAGCGACGCATGCGTTCAAGCATATGGTGTGTGGGCTCTCTATGGTATACGGCATGGGTAGATGCAGGACAGCCAGACCTAAATCTGCTTACGGCAGATACTGACCTATCGATTAAAGATAGCTTTCCAATAAAAGGGATATTCTTGGGTAGAGAAGAACCGAATTAGCGTTTACCGCGTCTATTCTTCTTACCTGGTGCTGAAGCTGCCGGCTTACCCGCTTCCTTTGGCTTGGATTTAATTTTGTCTTCTGCGGTAACACCATCTAAGACTTCTACGAATAGTCCATCTGATATACCTAAAGTAACGTCCTGTTTTTCGAATTGTTGATTTCCGGTTTCAACTTCTACAAAAGGATTTTTCGCCTTATCGAACTGCAGCAGAGATTCTGAAATTACAAGAATACTGTCTTTACTCTCCAAAACAATATCCGCATTGGCACTGTATCCGGCTCTAATAAATACGTTTTCTGTATTGGTAATTGCCGCCTTAATTTCGAACTGAATAGCGCCTTGTTCATCAACGCCTTTAGGAGAAATGTATTCTAGTGTTGCAGGTATCTTTTGATCTTCGATGGCACCCAAGGTTAAGATTAAGTCCATTCCAAGTTTCAGTTTTCCAACCTCCGACTCATCTACTTTTCCCTCAAACACCATTTTATCCATATCCGCTACAAAAGCGATGGTAGTACCTGCATTAAAGTTGTTGGCCTCAATTACAGAGTTACCAACTTCCACTGGCACGTCAAGTATTGTTCCTGCAATAGTTGACCGAACTAAGGTGTTTGATGCTTTACCAGATTTAGAAGATACCCCGTCTCTCACAATGCGAAGATTATCTGAAGCTGCAGATACTTCTTCTTTTGCATTATCTAAGGCTAACGTGAATCGCTGAAACTCTTGTTGAGAAATCACTCCTTCGTCAAACAATGGTTTGTTACGATTAAAATCTTTCTTGGCATTATCCAATGATATTTTGGAGCGATTAACCCGATTTTCCGCATTGTTAAGGTTCGACATATTCGGAATCACCTTAATCTTGGCAATCAAGTCTCCATACTTTATCTCCTTACCCGCTTCGACGTATAGTTCAGAAATAATACCACTCAATTGAGGCTTGATTTCAATTTCGTTACGTGGAACAACAGAACCTGTGGCAACTGTCTTTTTAACAATTGACGATACGAATGCTTGCTCTGTAGTGTACTCAACTGGTACCGACTTCCCTTTATTGAATAAGTAATAAAACGTTAGCAGGAACAAGCCAGCAAATACGATAATCAGAAAAATTTTAAAGAATCTCTTCATGTTTCAATCCTGCAAATCTGTTGGGTTTTTTTTCACATTCAATGATTTCGTCTTGAATGTCGACCAATCAGAATCAATTATCTATTAAGCGAATGACTCCGTTGCCCAATAGGTAACTGTTTGTTTTGGCTTAATGCCCATTACAGGCGTATTTTTCGACTCATGGATGATATGACGTGCAAACGAGCCTATTCTTAAATAGTCTTGTACACCAGTTTCCTTTTGTGTCATAATCATGATTAAATCTGCAGATATTTCTTCTGAATACTGCACAACATCTTTGCCGAAATGTTCAGGATATTCTATGTCATCCAATATTTTGGAAGTATACTTTACTCCGTTTTTCGCCAGAATATTTTCTACTTGCTTCAAGCTTGCTTTTAACCTTTTCGCCAAAAACTCATCCTTCTCAATTTCCATGATTACATGAATTTCTGAATTGTATTGCTTAGCCATATGAATTGCCCAATCCACCTTCTGACGTGACTCTTTAGTTAAATCAATAGGTAGTACAATTTTCTCATATTTGATATTCGAACGAACATCTTTTACGATTACAACTGGCACTTCAGAACTTTTCAGTACACGGGTAGTTGTACTTCCCATAAACCTCTCCATTCCGCTTGCTCCGCTAAAACCCATAACAATGCTATCACATGCATAAGTTTGAGATACTTCTATAATTTGCTTGTACACTTTACCCTCGCGAACCAACGTATTGATGGTCAGGTTTGGGTGATTCGCTTTAATCGCTTCCGCTTTTTCCAACAATTTTGCATTGATTGTATCTACCATCACAGCCTTCTCCATACCTCCACTAAAAATGGATTTAAAGAAACCTTCCTCAACAACATATAACAATGTTATTTGGTTGTCAAATAGCTCAGCAATTCCCACAGCATGGTCCATCGCATGCGTTGATGCAGTTGACAAATCCGTTGGGACTAAAATAATGTTCTCCTTTGGCGTTTTTATTGAGTTCATCGAAACGTGTTTATTTGCCGCAAAAGTAGTACTATTACATTTTAAGAATTGCAAGAATCTGAATTAATACTTAACCCTGACGGTTCCGTCTACCATTTGGCTGTGTTGCCAGAGGACATCGCCAAAACAATCATTACCGTAGGCGACCCAAACCGAGTTAAAATAGTCAGTCAATATTTTGATGATATCGAGGTCATCAAATCAAATCGAGAATTCGTAATACATACGGGCACATATAAAGGAAAGGCAATAACCTGTTTGAGTACAGGAATGGGGACAGACAATATTGACATTGTACTCAACGAACTGGATGCCCTTTTCAATATCGACCTAAAATCAAGAACCTTAAAAACTGAATATACATCGTTAACCATTGTGAGAATTGGCACCTCTGGCAGTATGAATAATGAGGTACCAATTGGAACTGTAATTGCTACAGAAATCGCCATTGGGCTAGAATCGCTATTTGCATGGTATAAGCTACCAGACCCATCACCAAAAGAATCCGCCTGGTTAAACGAATTGGCTTTTACAAATTTGCCCATCAAGCCTTACGTATTTGAAGCAGATGCGACCTTAGTTGATAAATTTTCAAATACATTTACTTCAGGCGTAACATTAACCACAGGAGGGTTCTACTCGCCACAAAATAGGAAACTTAGGCTATCTCCGTCGGCAGACATTATCGCAGAAGTAGGCGACCTGCAGGTAAAAGGTCAGCGTATTACCAATATCGAAATGGAAACTGCGGGAATCTACGGGCTCTGCAAATTGTTAGGCCACAAGTCCATATCTATCAATGCTATTATGGCAAATCGTCTTTCTGGTGAATTTGCCTCTAACCCCGAGCAAATCATGTCGTCAACGATTCAAAAAACGTTAGACATTTTATGCAAATTGTAAAAGTTGATAGCAGCAAACTGTTTCGAGCATTTTTAGATGTTCCAAAGCACATATACACGGATGACCCAGAATACGTTCCACACATTCGACAAGAAATTCAAAGAATTTTGTGGGACAATAAAATGCATAATGAAGTAGGACTATGGTTGCTATTTAACAACAACCAGGCTGTTGGCAGAATTGCTGCCTTTGTTAACAAAGGAAACAAAGGTGGGCTTGGTTTTTTCGAATGCGTCAATAATCAAGAGGGCGCACATCAGTTATTTGATATCGGCATACAATGGTTACAATCCAAGGGTCTTCCCATTGTTGAGGCACCGGTCAATTGCGGTGAACGCGACAAATTTTGGGGATTGATGGTAAAAGGTTTCAAAAAACCGAGCTATCAAGAGAATTACAACCCGCCGTATTACGAAGACTTTTTCAAGTCTTTCGGTTTCGAAATAATGATACGTCAGTCAACGCAAGAGATTTCACCAGATCGTTTTAATGAAAAAAAAATATCCGTACTCGCTAAAAAGGTTGACAACAACCCCAATTTAACTATCAGGCATATAGATAAACGAAACTTACACAAATACACGGCTGACTTTGCCGCTGTATATAATGCCGCCTGGAAGCAGCACGAACACTTCGTCGCATTGTCTAAAGAGAAGGTTTTAAAACTAATGAAGTCTTTAAAACCTGTGATGCGAGAAGATTTGATTTGGTTTACCTACGATAAAGATAAACCGGTGGCGTTTTACGTAAGCATAATCGAAGTAAACGAGATCTTTAAATACCTTAATGGTAATCTGAATTGGTTTGGAAAATTAAAATTCTTGTACTTCAAATCGCGCATTCCTATAACAAAGATTAGAGGTTTGGTGTTTGGTGTGGTCCCCACTCATCAGGGTTTAGGTATCACCTCTGGCATGATGATGAAAGTATTTGAGCTTTTTAAAACAGACAAACATTTAAAAACAAGTGAGTTGGCCTGGATTGGAGATTTTAACCCAAGAATGTTGCAACTTTTGGACTCAATTGGGGCAGTTGAAATCAAGCAACACATCACGTATCAAAAAAAGATTTAAAAAATCTTAAGGTATGTTGTTTTGATTGTTAAAAAATCTATTTTTGCACCCTCAAAAAACGGAATTGGTTTCGCCCATAACTGTTGATTGGATGATTCAGTAGCTCAGTTGGTAGAGCATCTCCCTTTTAAGGAGGTGGTCCTGGGTTCGAGTCCCAGCTGGATCACAAACAAGACCTAATTACCAAGTAGTTAGGTCTTTTTTATGTCTATTGCGTACGGTTCTGTATACGGTTTTTTGATTCTTCCCTAACTAAGGTCGTAAAGACCACTTCTAACTCTTCTACATCCTTAAATTGAACTTCATTCATCGTTGTTACTATTTCAACCATTTTATCATCCGTTCTGAAAAGGATTTGGCAGAACGTAATAAAAAAGATTACAGTGTGAAATTATGTAATAGCCAATTAGATTAACAGTTTGGATAGACTGGGTTTTAATTCAGTTTAGTTTGTGTTGGTTCCCTTTTTTATTGTTTGGAATACATTGACTCCCTTTTCACCTAAGTCAACAACCTCTTGCATTGTCATTATTTCACCAACATATATAGCTCTATCCTTTTGTTCTTGAATACAATTTGAATGCCATGCAAAA
>JAIBDD010000039.1 GCA_024679565.1 Bacteroidota bacterium
ATTAAAGTGGGCCAAGAAGTAACCACCACCGAGTATGGGCATTACTTTCCTGAGCATATAAAAATTGGGAGTATTGAATCGGTAGAACAATCCGATGAAGGAAAATATTTAGAAATTGACGTTGATCTGGCGACAGATATGTCGCAGCTTAGTGAGGTATATATCATCAAGAATAAATTTGGCAAAGAACTCAAAACACTCGAAGCACCCTATATAGATGCAAACTAGAGATTGGATACGTTTTGTGCTTTCGGCGATTGTCATTTTGGCGATACAGGTTTTGGTAATTAATAACTTAAACCTGAATCAGTACATGTTTCCACAACTGTACATTATTCTGCTGCTCACCTTACCCATTAACCTGAAACATTGGATTGGCTACTTGCTTGCCTTTGCCCTGGGGTTTGTGATAGACAGTTTTTCGTATACGCCCGGTCTTCAATCGTTTACGGCCGTGTTTATTATGTTTTTGCGTTACGCCTATTTCAATACGGTAGTGGATAAAGAATGGTTGAGTACCGGAATTCGACCAAATTTTAGTACCGCAGATACGGGATGGTTCATTATTTACGTTTCCATTTTTACAACCGTTTTCCATACAATATTATTTCTGATGGAAAACTTCAGTTTTAGTAACTTTGGTAGCACATTATTTAAGATTGCCTACAGCTCAAGCTTGGCGATTTTCTTAATTTTGCTATTCCTATTTACGTTTAATCGAGAGACCGCAAATGACTCATAATCAGAACCGTAGTGCCATAATTCGTTTTGCGATTGTGGTATTTGCCCTGATTTTGATCTCCAAGCTGTTTTACCTTCAAGTACTTAGCGACAAATACGCAGAAAAATCGGCCCGGTTATCTATACGTGCCGTTATCGAATTTCCTGACCGCGGACTAATAACCGATCGAAACGGAGAAATCATTGTGTTTAATGAAGATGCGCACGATTTGGTGGTGCATTTCCCCTTTAACAAAAAGGAGTTCGAGATGGACGACTTTTGTAGGTTGGTAAAAATGACACCAGAAGAAGTGACCGAAAAACTTAAAACGGCACGTGCTTCTCGATTCAACCAAAAAGGGTTGTTCATCAAAAACATTTCTACGCAAGACTTTGCCCGCATACAAGAAGGACTTTTCAAATTTCCGCAGTTTTCGATGGAGGCTCGGTCCGATAGAAAATACAAACACAACATTGCCGCACACACACTTGGGTATGTTGCCGAGATATCGCGATACGAATTGGAGCGCGACGATGAAGAATATTACGACATTGGAGAAAACATTGGCAAGAGTGGCCTGGAGCGATATTACGAATCATTGCTTCGCGGTGCAAAAGGCAAACAGTTATACCTAAAAGACAATACCGGCAAGCTTAAGGAACATTACAATGATGGAGCCGACGACACCAAAGCAACCGTAGGTACCGAGCTTAAAGTAAGTTTGGATGTATTAATCCAAGAATATGGCGAAAAACTTATCGCCGGTAAAACGGGCAGCATTGTTGCCATTGAACCGGCCACAGGCGAGATATTGGCCATGGTGACTTCACCGGGTTACAAGCCAGATATGTTTGCGATTAAAAACCTGGGCAAAAACTACTCGAAGCTGGCAACACACCCCGACAAACCATTAATTAATCGGGCAACCACATCGATGTACCCGCCAGGAAGTACCTTTAAAGTGGTGATGTCGCTTATTGGCTTACAAGAAGGTGCCATTACGCCAAACACAAGGTATTCGTGTAACGGCGGCTTTCATATTGGGGGATTAACGGTACGATGCCATGCGCATGCACCGCGGCCAAATGTGACCTATGCGATTCAAACATCGTGTAATGCCTTTTACTGTAATACCTACCGAGAGATATTACACCAAGACCGATTCGAAAATATTGAAGAAGGCTATAACAATTGGAAAAGCTATTTAAACCGAATGGGATTGGGCAACAAACTGGGAACGGATATTAGTGGCGAGAAAGCTGGAAACGTGCCAAATGCCAATTACTTCCATAAAATTCATGGCCAAAATAAATGGAACTATGTCCGTATCATTTCGATGTCGATAGGGCAAGGTGAATTGTTGTTGACCCCAATGCAGATGGCCAACATTTCGGCCATGGTAGCCAATCGTGGATACTTCTATACGCCACACTTTATCCGAAGCGATAACGTGCCAGAAGCTTTTACCACAAAACATGAAGTGGGTATCGACAACCAACACTTTACTACAGTGGTAGATGGTATGCGCAACGTACTGACCAACGGAACGGGTGCTTATGTGCAAATACCAGGCATCGACATTTGTGGTAAAACAGGAACGGTTCAAAACCCACATGGCGAAAACCACAGTATCTTTATTGCTTTTGCACCGAAGGACAACCCTAAAATTGCGATTGCAACGGTTGTCGAAAATGCAGGATATGGATCGACCTGGGCAGCACCCATTTGCACCTTGATGATTGAAAAATACATTAACCGCGATACGGTGAGCCAAAGACCAGAGTTGGAAAAAAAGATGATGGAAACCGAAATACCTAAAAAATAGAATGAGCGAGAAGATATACGGACAATCACGGGTAGATGGGATAACAGTTTTGTTATACCTGTTACTTGTATTCTGTGGTTTTCTGGCCATTTACTCTTCCTCGCATGGCTCCGACAATTTTAGCTTCGATTTTTCGACCAAATACGGAAAACAAATTATTTGGATTGCCATCTCTATCACCCTTGGCGCCGTTTTATTTCTTATGGATGTGCGCTTCTTTGAGGCTTTCTCGTACACCTTTTTTATTGCCTGGATGCTCCTTTTGTTTCTGGTCATATTTTTTGGAAAAGAAGTGAATGGGGCCCGTTCGTGGTTTGCCATTGGTAGCTTTAGGCTACAACCCGCTGAGTTTGCCAAACTGGGTGTAGCACTTGCCCTTTCACGCTATGTGAGTGACATCGATACCGACATGAAGAGCTTGCGCTATCAGTTGATTACAGCCGGTATCATTTTACTGCCTATCGCGCTTATCGTTTTACAGGGTGATGCAGGTTCAGGATTGGTTTTCTTTTCTTTTATCATGGTGTTGTACCGCGAAGGACTGTCGGGCAGCATTTTGGTGATAGGCATCATAGCGGTCATATTAAGTGTATTGACCTTTGCCTTTGGCTTCATTGCCATGATTGCCGCACTCATCATTTTGGGTGGCATCATCACCGCGTTTATTTATACCAACACACGGCAGCTTAAAATATTTTGGCTGGTGATATTGGCCTGTATCGGTTTTACCAAAGCCGTAGACTTTGGCTTTTCGAACGTATTACAAGAGCATCAGCAAAAACGAATCTTGGTGATGTTAGGTTTGCTGGAAGATCCGCAAGGATTGGGTTATAACGTAAATCAATCCAAAATCGCCATTGGATCTGGTGGATTTTGGGGTAAAGGATATTTGCAAGGCACACAAACCAAAGGTGATTTTGTACCAGAGCAACACACCGATTTTATTTTTACCTCTATTGGTGAAGAATTTGGTTGGGTTGGTAGCACCGTGGTTATTATCATCTTCGTTCTGCTATTTTTAAGGATATCGATGCTCGCAGAGCGTCAAAGAAGCAAGTATAGCCGGGTGTATGCGTATTGCGTGTTAAGCGTGCTTTTCTTCCACTTTCTGATCAACATCGCCATGACCATTAACCTGGCGCCAGTTATTGGTATCCCTCTCCCCTTCTTTAGTTATGGTGGTTCTAGTTTGATTTCGTTTACCGTACTTCTTTTCTTGTTGTTGCGTTTAGATACCAACAGAGAGAATGAATTGGACTCGGATTATTAGTGGACAGTGATTAGGCTTTAGGTATTAGGTTTCCACCACCACGCTATTCGGAGGTTTGGAGGTACGACAAAGCGAAGAATCTTTATCTTCTTACAGGATTTTCAATTTGAAATTTTCAGTTTTTTTGTCGCTTAGGCTTATCAGCCTATAACCGATTTTCATTTTTGATACCAAAAACGAAACAAAAAGTCTTAACAGAAATATGCTTCCACCCGCTCTCTCGAATTCCAAGAAAATCTAATAAAAGAGTGTCGACCTTCGGCAGACAAATGCAAGCACTTTTATTGATTTTCTAAGGCATTCTTGATTCACCCCGCCGCCGGCCCGCATTTCTGTTGGGCCTGGCTCAACGATCTGCCAACAACCAACCGCCAAAAGCACAGCGCACAAATTATTCCATCGACTTCGACTTCAACTTATTCAATTATATTTGGCTCAGCCTAACAACCTCAGCTAACAAAATCATTATGAAGTATACCGCAATAGTTTTATTTCTTGTTTCCAGTCTTTTATCCAGTGCGCAGGATTTTAGCAAACTCGACAGCAAAATGCCTGTCAACAAAGACGTCACCATTGGAAAATTAGACAATGGGCTTACCTATTATATCCAACACAACAAGAAACCAGAAAACAAGGTAGAGTTGCGATTGGTGGTAAACGCTGGTTCGATTCTGGAAACAGATAAACAACGTGGGCTAGCGCATTTTATGGAGCACATGAACTTTAATGGCACCAAAAATTTTCAGCACAACGAATTGGTGGATTACCTACAAAGCATTGGGGTAAAGTTTGGACAGCATTTAAACGCCTATACAAGTTTTGACGAAACGGTATACATATTACCCATCCCTAGCGATGACAGTGAAAAAGTAGAAAAGGGTTTTGACATTTTGGAGGATTGGGCCTTTAACAACTTACTAACGCCTGAAGAAGTAGACAAAGAACGTGGTGTGGTGTTAGAAGAGTTACGCCTTGGTCTTGGTGCTGATAAGCGTATGATGGACAATTATCTTCCTTTATTGATGTACAATTCGCATTATGCCGATCGTTTACCCATCGGGCTGAAATCTGTATTAGAAAATTTTGATCATTCAGAACTAAAAGACTTCTACACCCAATGGTACCGTCCAAACTTGATGTCTGTTATTGTAGTAGGCGATATTGATGTGGCTGAAATGGAGCAAAAAATTAAAGACCATTTTGGCAGCTATGTAAACCCGAAAAATTACAAAATGCGTCAAGAGTATTTTGTACCCGATCATGACGAAACCTTTGTAGCTGTTGAGCACGACAAAGAAGCCTCATTTACCCAGGTTCAACTCATATACAAAGACAAAGGAAATCCTAAAAAAGGCAATACGATTGGGGATTACCGCAAGGGCTTGATAAAAGCGTTGTTTAACAATATGATAAACGCAAGGCTTAGCGAAATTGCCAACAACCCAAATCCACCCTACAACTATGGTTATTCGTATCATGGAAGTGGCTATAGCCGAAACAAACAATCTTACCAGTCTTTTGCCATGACCGACACTAAAAATCAGGTGCGGGCATTTGAAACACTGGTCATAGAAAATGAACGTGTGCTACGGTTTGGCTTTTTAGAATCAGAGTTTGAACGCGCCAAAATGAAGCTCAAGTCTATGATTAACCAACAATACAAAGACCGAGACAAAACCGAATCGGGTAGAATCGTTTGGGAATACGTGAGTCACTTTTTGGAAGGTGAATCAATACCAGGCATCTCGTGGGAATACGAAGCCTACAATGCCCTAGCTGATGGCATAACCGTTGATGAAGTAAACGCTTTAATCAAGCAGTTTATTCATGACGACAATCGTGTAGTGATTTTCACAAGTCCAGAAAGTGAAGACAATACATACGCATCTAAAGAGGAGATATTGGACATCCTAAAAGACGTAAAAGCACTGAAACTTGAGCCGTACTCAGAAGGCATTACAGCTAAATCTCTTATGACCAACTCGCCGAAAATGGGCTCTATAAAGTCTACAGAGAAACTGGAAGCCATGGACATGACAAAGCTCGTTTTGTCTAACGGGATTACCGTGTACTACAAAAAAACGGACTTTAAAGACAATCAAATCATGATGAAAGCATATAGCCCAGGTGGCTCATCGCTTATTACATCGCACGACCAGTACAACAGTGTAAAGCTGGCTATGAGTGGTATCACCCAAGGAGGACTAAATGGCTTTAGCAAAAACGACATGGCCAAGGTTATGGCAGGCAAACGTGCTTCAGTGACTCCATTTGTTGGCAGCAATTATGAAGGTTTCAATGGCCGAACGGTAAACAGCGACGTGGAAGAAATGTTCCAACTGATCTACCTAAACTTTACGGCGTTAAACAAAGACGAAGAGGCGTATAAAGCATATGTCGACAAACAGGTAGCGTTTTATGGCAATCTGTTAAACACGCCGCAATATTGGTATATGAACGAAAAGATTAAAGTGCTTTCCAAAAACAATCCAAGGTATACCAACACCTTCCCTACGGCTGATGAATATGCTACTCAGGATTTTGACAAGGCATATTCACTGTTCACGCAACGGTTTGCAAATGCCGGCGACTTTACATTCATTTTTGTTGGGTCAATAGACGAAGCGCAACTCGAGCAAATGTGTACCAAATACTTGGCCGGTTTACCCTCGACAGGAGAAACTGAAAAATTTGTAAAACATGACTACGAGAAATTGGATGGGAAGCAAGAGCTGAACTTTTACCGAGGAGCAGACCCCAAGAGTTCTGTAGAGATTTCGTACAGAACAGATGCACCATATGATGCTAAACAAGCGTATTACTTAAAGTGTGCGGGTGAAATATTAACCATCAAACTGGTTGAAAATTTACGTGAAGGAGAAAGCGGTGTATATGGCGTTGGGGCTTCAGGCTATGCGTCTAAATATCCAAATGGCACGTACCTATTTAGAATATCGTTCCCTTGCGGTCCAGAAAACGTGGACAAACTAAAAAAAGCGGCTTTAGAAGAATTGGACAAGTTGTTGGCGAACGGTCCAGATCAAAAAGAACTGGATAAAATCAAAGAGGCGCAAAAGCTAGAGCTAAAAGAGAACATGAAGAAGAACCGGTATTGGATCAACCAAATACACAACTTGATTTATTACAACCAACCTTTAACCGATATGCTAAATACTGGTGATGCTATTGAAGCAGTTACAGCCGAAGACATCAAAACTGCCGCAAATAAATACATCGGTGAGAACGTGGTGATTTCTGTATTGTATCCGGAGAAGAAGTAGCCGCAATGCGGCTGCGCCGCCTTGCGAAATTTTTAATTTTTAATTGCTGAATGTTGATTTCTACAGAAAACTTCAAAGGTCATCTTAAATAATGCATGAATCAATGAGCCTTGGCCCACCAAAAATGCGGGGGACGCGATGGCCTGTGTTAGGGAGCATATTTTTGGGAAGACTTTTTGTTTCGTTTTTGGTCTCAAAAATGGAAATCGGTTATAGGCTGATAAGCCTAAGCAAAGAAATAGCTCTTATAGAGTTCAAGAAGAAAACAACATCGGGTTATAGGGCGGAAGCCCTAATCGAAGAAATAAGGACTTATTAGAGTTCAGGAAAAAATGAAAGCCAAGGTTTGGGGCTGGCAAGCCCCGAGACTAACCAAGAAATAAAACAAAATAAATACACTAAACATTAAATTTGCACCACACAATTACCCTATGCCATTAAGCAGTTTAAACGCGATTAGTCCGATAGACGGACGTTACAGATCTAAAACACAAGATTTAGCACCTCACCTCTCAGAATTTGGTCTTATAAAATACCGAGTGATGATTGAGGTGGAATACCTCATTGCCATGGGACGCACGGGTATTACTAAACTGCAGCCGTTATTAGACAAATATACCATTGCCGAACTACGTAAAATTGTTTCTAATTTTTCGGAATCTGATGCACAACAAATTAAGGACACCGAAAAAGTGACCAACCATGATGTAAAGGCAGTAGAATACTTTGTTAAAGAGAAATTAGATACGCTTGGCTTGTCTGACATCAAAGAGTTTGTCCATTTCGGGTTAACCTCGCAAGACATCAACAATACCTCCATACCATATTCGCTTAAAGTGAGTACCGATGAAGTGGTGTTACCCATGATAAAACAAGTTGTAGAAACTATTGCGACCAAAGCAGAGGAATACAAAGACATATCTTTACTGGCTCGAACACACGGCCAGCCGGCATCTCCAACAAGATTGGGGAAAGAGTTTTATGTATTTGTTGCGCGAATTGAAGAACAACTCGATCAATTGAATCAAATCAAATGGCCTGCAAAATTTGGCGGTGCTACCGGAAACTTTAACGCTCATGCCGTTGCCTACCCAGAGTTAAGCTGGTCAGATTTTGGTGACGCGTTTGTTGAGTCATTAGGCTTACAACGATCAGCACCAACAACACAAATAGAACACTACGACAACTTAGCGGCAAAATTTGATTGTATGCGCCGTATCAACGTTATCCTTATTGATTTTTGTCGAGACATATGGACGTACATCAGCATGGACTACTTCAAGCAGAAAATCGCTAAAAATGAAGTGGGCTCGTCTGCAATGCCACATAAGGTAAATCCAATTGATTTCGAAAATGCAGAAGGTAATTTAGGCTTTGCCAATGCGACGTTAAACCACTTAAGCGAAAAACTACCTGTAAGTAGATTGCAGCGAGATTTAACAGACTCTACGGTACTACGAAACGTAGGCGTGCCATTGAGCCATATGATGATTGCCTTTCAATCGATATTAAAAGGTGTTGGCAAGCTGTTACTCAATGAAGATAAAATCAAAGCCGACTTAGAAAACAACTGGGCCGTTGTTGCAGAAGCTATCCAAACCATATTGCGACGTGAAGGATATCCAAACCCTTACGAGACACTGAAAGGATTGACCCGTACAAACGACGTAATTAATCAGTCAAGTATGCATGCCTTTATCGACACATTAGAGATCGAAGATTCGATTAAAACCGAGATGAAGGAAATAACTCCATTTAATTACACAGGTATATAATGAGCACAGCAAAAAAAACATTGGTATTGGGTGCAAGTCCTAATACAGAGCGATATTCTAATCGTGCAGCAACAGAGTTAATGCATTACAAACACCCGGTTGAATTATTGGGGATTAAAGATGGTGAAATCAATGGACAAGAAATCGATAAGTCACCAAAAATGTATGACGACATCGATACCGTTACAATGTATTTGGGTGCACGACATCAAACCGAATACTATCAATATTTATTTGCCTTAGAACCAAATCGAGTGGTATTTAACCCAGGTGCCGAAAATGATGAGCTCTGCCAGCGATTAGAGAAAAAAGGAATTGAATGCATAGAAGCATGCACGCTGGTTATGCTTAGCATTGGTAATTATTAAAACACACATGAGATCATATACCTACTATTTGGTGATAGGCCTATTCTTGCTATCAAGCTGTGGCAACCCAAAAACAGATTTACTGAGTAAGATTGAAAACTTAACCACTGAGTTGAGCGAGAATCAGTCTGGACAAGGCAGAGCAGAATTAGCCAACCTACAAGCTTCCTATGTGGATGCCTATCCTACAGATAGTGTTAGTAAGGCGTACCTCGAAAACATCAGTTTTTTCTATTTGATGGTAGATTCAACGGCTTTGGCTAAAAAATATGCCAACCAATACCTATCTCAATATCCTGAGGATAAAAACGCCAACGACATTGCGCTTGTTGTTGCTAAGGCTGAGCTTAAGGAGGGGAATTATAAAGTAGCGGTAGAAGCTTTTGAAAGTGTTCAACAAAATACCATGCTGAGCGTAACAGACATGCGTTCGTTAAGTGAAGCATTACTCGCCCTTGCCCAAGACGACGATATAGATGGAAACGACGTGTATTACTTCAAGCACGCTGCCATTTTGGAACAAACCCAAGGCATGCAAGCATCCATCGATGCATTGTCGGTGTTTCATACGAAGTATCCAGCGTCTACCATAGGTCCTTCTGTGATGATGGTATATGCCGACAAACTGGAAAAGAACGGCGATATTGATGAAGCAAAGTCGGTGTTAAACCTCATCATGAGCCAGTACCCTGAAAGTTCGCAGGCAGCAACAGCTAAGTCGATGATAGACAACGAACTTGTTGGGCTAACCGCTGAAGAGCAGTTAGAAAAAATTCTACAGAACAAATCATCTAACTAGTTAAGTTGGTTTTTGACCCACAGTTTGTCCACTTTGCCCACTACATCTAGGTAAATGGTACGGAAATTGTTTAACTTTCAGAAACATCTTTAACATTAAATAATACAAAGCAATGAGCAAATTCGACGAAGCAATGTCAACTTACAAGGCATCAATGGACAAAATGGGAATCAAGTATGACGACGCGTTATTAACCGCGGTAGCCAAAGGCTTAGGCCCTTCTATTTACAACAAAGATGCAAGTACTGTTTCGTGTACTCAAGGTAGCGAAATGGAAACTGTTCAAAACAACTTCTTAAAGAAGAAACTTGGTTTAGGTGACGGAGATAAATTAGCTGCAGCATGCGACGCAGTATGTGAGCAAATGGGTTCTTCAAACAGAAATAAATACCGCGCTATATTTTACTACTTACTTGTAAAGCATTACAAGAAAGAGTCTGTATACGCTGCAACTTCTTAATAATTGCAATAAAAAAATTGAAGCCGCTTCCTTATAGGATGCGGCTTTTTTTATGTCTTGGTTATTTTATAATAGACCGAATTTTCGATGCCTTCACAGGGCGCATGCTTCCAAAACTTCATCCCAATTTTTTCTAATACACGTATTGACCCCCGATTGTCTTCTGCCGTGCGACCAACGATCTCGTTGAGCCCTAGATGATGGAAACCATAATACACGCAAGCTTGTGCCGCCTCTGTGGTATAACCTTGTCTCCAATGTTTTTGTACAAAGCGATACCCCAAATCAATATAGCCTTCGTCTGGGTGATTTTTTAGTCCGCAAAACCCAATAGGTTCTCCGGTTTGACGCAACACAACCGTCCATCTGCCATACCCGTGTTTCGAATAGTGGTCATAGTTTTCGATAAACTGTCTGGCATCAGCTACACTTTCAAAATTTGAATCACCTGTGTATCGAATTACTTCTGGATTGCTGTTCATCTCATAAAAAAATGAAGCATCATCTGTTTCAAATTTTCGAAGATCAAGTCGAGGTGTTTTCAGGACGTTCATTTACAAGTCTAGATACCCGTTTATCCATTCCCCGTCTAAACCCGCATTAAAGTCTTTGTAGAACTCAATGGCTGGTGTGTTCCAATCCAACACCTGCCAGTTCATTTTACGGCACCCATCGGCCTTGGCTTTGTCTAAGGTGGTTTGAAACAATGCCTTACCTATGCCCTTTCCTCTATGCGATTCAGTAACGATCAAATCTTCCAAATACAAACACTTGCCTTTCCAGGTGCTGTATCTATAGTAGTAATGCGAAATGGCGACAATCTGTCCGTCTACTTCCGCCACAAAAAAGCCAAACAATGGGTTTGGACCAAAACCATCGGCTCGTAATTCCTCTTCTGTAACCACCACCGCATCGGGCTCTTTCTCAAAGATGGCGAGTTCTTGAATTAAGGCAAATAGTGCCGGTATATCGTCTGCTGTTCCTTTTCTTATGTTCACGTAATCTGTCTCTTAGTAGGTAATTGGTTTGCCGCGGTAAGCTTCAAAATCGGCCCAGTCAAACGGGTAATCGTTTGCGTTGTTTAACGGATTTTGATTGAGCAGCTCTCAGGTACGAATATACAAATGCGGTAACTCCGCCAAAAACTGCGCGGGAGATTCAAACAAGAACTCCTCTGCGACAGCATAAAGCAACGTAACCCGAGAAGTCCAATCTCAATTACAACAGTATTGTTGTTGGATAACAAGCCTTATTGAAGACCCATAATCGTGGATTCGATGATGTCGGCACATTCGTGTATTTGCTCTTCGGTAATTACCAAAGGAGGTGCAAATCGGATGGTATGTACGTGCGTTTGCTTGGCAAGTAATCCGTTATCGCGCAACAGTAAACAAACGTCGTAGGCGGTTTTACCATCACCAAACGGAGTAATATCGATTGCGTTTAATAGCCCTTTGCCTCTTACCGCAGTAACTAAAGGAGACTTTATCGCGCGCATGCGTTCTCTAAATAATTCACCTAATCGCCGTGCGTTTTCAACCAGTCCTTCGTCTTCAACAACCTTAAGGGCTTCCATAGCCACGGCACACGATAACGGGTTACCTCCGTACGTAGAACCGTGCTGACCTGGCTTGATGGTGAGCATAATTTCATCATCGGCTAAAACTGCCGACACGGGCAACACGCCACCAGATAATGCCTTACCCAATACAATAATATCTGGTCTGCAATCTTCATGATCGGTAGCCAACATCTTACCTGTTCGAGCAATACCGGTTTGTACCTCGTCGGCGATAAACAAAACATTTGACTCTTTACACCATTTGCTAATGCTTTCTAGGTATCCTTCGTCTGGCACAATGACACCTGCTTCACCTTGAATAGGCTCTATCATAACACCAGCAACGTTTGGCTGCTTGATGGCTTGCTCCATAGCGCTTAGGTCATTATATGGAATTAACTCAAATCCTGGAAGAAAGGGTCCGTATCCATCGTAACTATCTGGATCGTTCGAAAACGAAACAACGCCTAACGTTCTGCCATGAAAGTTTTCTGTTACCACAATGATTTTCGCTTGGCCTTCAGGAAGCTTCTTTACTTCATACGCCCATTTACGGCAAAGCTTGATGGCCGTTTCAACAGCCTCAACACCAGAGTTCATCATCAGTACTTTATCGTAACCGAATATTCCGGTGATGTATTTTTCACATTCGCCAAGTACGCTATTGTAAAAAGCACGACTCGTTAGCGTTAATTTATCGGCCTGATCTTTTAAAGCTTGGATGATTCTTGGATGGCAATGACCTTGATTCAATGCACTGTAGGCAGAAAGAAAATCGTAGTACTGTTTTCCATTCACATCCCAAACATGAACGCCTTCTCCTCTATCAATTACAACTGGTAATGGTTTGTAATTGTGTGCGCCATATTTATCTTCTAAATCCGTAAAATACGTGTCTTGCTTAATCATATCGCAAATGTATCGTACGCAAATCCTTTTACCAATTTAATACATGGCTAAGCGTAACACTTTCAACATTTTTTCGTTATTTTGATACAATGCGACTGGGAAAATTGATTTGTTTACTTTGCCTGCTGAGTGCATCCAAAATTTACGGACAAAACTTAGGAAATCAGCGCGTTGCAGTAGAAAGCCAAGATTGGTGGCTTCTTGAATCCGATCATTTCAATTTCTATTTTGTTGACAGTTCTACCCGATTGGCCAAATCTATATTACCGGCCTCTATTCATAAGCTTAATCAAATCGAAGAAAAGATTGGTTACCGGTTAAGTGGTAAAATCAACATCTACGTGCATGCCTCTGGTGCGAAACTTAACGCGACCTATGCCCTGCAAAACAACCCAGAACCATTAAACACGGGTGGCATTACCAACATCCAAAACAACGACGTACATGTGTACATCAATGGCGAAATACCAGATTTGATGAACCAGATATCTGTTGGCATAGCAGAGAACTTGCTATTAGAAATGTTATATGGCGGAACGGTGCAAGAACGCATCAAATACGCAGCCATGTTGCATTTGCCGGTTTGGTTTCACGACGGACTAGTACAATACTTAGCCGTTGGATGGGATACCGACACCGACAATCTGCTGCGCGACGCGTTTAACAACCAGCGCTTTAAATCGTACAATCAATTGTCGTACAACAAACAACGCTTGGTAGGCCACAACATGTGGTTGTATATCGACGACACCAAAAACTCGGATGCCATACAGCGCATATTGTATTTGGTGCGGTTAACCAGAAAGGTTGAAACGGCCTTGTACTTTGTGGTTGGTAAAACATCCAAACAACTGTATACCGAATGGTTTACGGCCAACCAGGCCGTGTATAGCCTTGAGTTAAAACGACGCATCCCCCAAGACCCAGAGCTTAATGCGATTAACCCTACCGTTGCCTATTATTTTGGTTCTGCCTTGTCGCCCAACGCCCAGGTGGTTGCCACCGCGTATTGGCAAGCTGGAAAGAATAAAATTGAACTGTACAATCGTGAAACGCGCGAACGCACACTGATTTACGACCACTACAGCGCCTATGATGGTCAGCTCCATTATGATCATGAGTTTTTACTGAAATGGAAAAACGAAGACGCCTTGTTTGTGTTGTCTAACGACCAAACCCCGAAGCTACTGTTGTACAACAAAAAGACAGACCTGCACACCGTTCATGAGTTTGATAGTTTTGACTTTGTATCTGGTTTTGACTATTACCCCAAAACCGGAGAAATCATTGTGTCGGCAACCATATCAGGTAAATCGTCGCTATACTTAATCAACAAAAACCAATCGAGCACCACGGCATTAACACAGTCGAAAAGCGATGACAAACATCCGCATTTTGATGCCAATGGTAACATCTACTTCACCCGTACCCTATACCAAAACACCACCCAACCTTTAATGAAGGAGTGGCAAACCGATATTTTCTATTTGTTTCGGAATGGCGCAGAAGTACTGAGCATCAATAACGTAACCAACAGTGCCGATAAAAATGAAGAGAATCCGGTAAAGCTTAACGCCAAATACCTCAGCTATCTATCTACCGAAAACGGTATACGCAATGCCTATGCCTACAAACTCGACCAACAAACTTTTGCCTTAAGTAATTACCAAACCAGCATCATCGAGCAACAAATTAACGCCGACAGAACGCATGTAATGGAAATGGTATTGCACAATGGATACTTGTTTACCCATATCACCGCTATCGACAGTAGCGAGAATTTTGGTGCGGTGTTGTATCCGTCAAAAACGAAGATTCTTCAAAACATTGCCGAAAAGGTGATCAATGCCTCAAAAAACAATCCGATACTGCTGGACAGTGCGTATCAAAATCAAGCACAAAAAGTCTATTTCCAATCGCCATTTCCGGTGCCCGACAATGTAGATTCGTTAGATGCCATATCGGAACAGAAGTTAAAAACGATAGACTATACCTTTAGCAAGGTGCCCAAGCATGCCAATAATTTAAGGGCCACCAAACTGATTAGCCAAATTAACAACGACAACTTTTTGACCGATGCCTTTGGCGCGGAGTATGACCCTATCAATCAGTTAACCAATAGAATGGGACTGGTAGGTGGCGTGCAATTGGAAGACCAATTTAAAAACCACTTGATTGAGGGTAAAATGCGGACGACTTTTAACTTCAGTGTTTTCCAATATCAACTGAAGTATGTAAACCGCCTTGGCAAACTGCGCAAGAGTTTTACGTTGATGGCCGAGCAAACCCGGTATAACCAAAACCTAGACTTGGGTAAACGTAGGATGCGTGCTTTGCGCACTGAAATCACCAAGCAGTTTAACTCCAACTTATCGTTGCAGTTTAACCAGCACAGCCAATACGACCACTTCACCCCCATTATTCAGGATGAAAGCTTCTTGGTGTTGCGCAACAGAAAGCAATTGAATTTGGAGCAAGGGTTGCGGCTGCGTTACTCTACCCAAATGGCGCACCGCAAGGTGTTACAGCGTGGTTTATTGATTGACGTCAACACCGCATTCCGACAAAATGTATCGACCGGCAAGTCGAGTTTTATAAACACCTTACATGCGCAATATGGTAAAAAACTACAACGCGATATCTTGTGGAACAGCCAAGTGTCGCTTGGTAATTCTACCGGAGGTGCCAATACCATATTTGTTTTGGGTGGCAACCGCAATCAATACAGACCAACGGTAACAGATAGCCGCATAAACATTGAAAACGCCTCGTTTGTAAAACCCGTTTACGGCGTACGCAACTTCAACTTAAACACTCGATCAGGCAACACCTTTGGCTTTGTGAACACCGAACTGTGGGTACCGATGTATTCGTACTTCGGCAAGCGCCCGATAAAAAACGCCTTGTTACAAAACCTTTGGGTAATCGGCTTTGCCGATGTAGGTACCGCATGGTATGGCAAATCACCCAAAGAAAAAACCAACGTATCGAACATCACCACATTAGAAGATGGCCGGTTAACCATCACCATTTTCAATGCCCGTAACCCTATCGTCTACTCAGGCGGCTTTGGCTTACGTACTTCTATCTTCGGCTACTTTGTACGCTACGATCTGGCTTGGACGTATGATAACAATGTGCTGAGGAGTAATGTGAGTCGGGTTTCTATTGGAAGGAGTTTTTAAATTTTTACTGTTTACTGTTTAATTTTTAATTGGTTGGCAAGGCTTGAATTGTTCGACCACTAGACCCATGCATCTTTTTGAATACAGGTGCTTAATTAGAAGATTGTTAGATTTGGGTGTGTAAAAGCAATTTTATCACTATGAAATTGAATCGTATTAAATATCACAATCAAGACCTACAAATTACATGACTATCGTCAAAGGTCAAATAGAGTCATTAAAGCGAATTAAAGTTACACTTGCTGAACATGGGGTTACACAGTTTAATTCTATTGCAGACATCAATAGATTTTTAAAAAACTACGACCACGAACGCAGCCAAATAAACACACGGATTAAATATGAGATTGAAAGTGAAATAGAGGCCCTTATCACTGACAGAAATTCCCTTCAAGAATTGTTTAACAGGCTCAATAAAGAAGAATCAAATAAATTAACTAGCACCATAGACAAACTTGAACAAAAGCTTAGCCATCTTCGTGAGCAAAAACCAAATCTATGGGTAGAAGCATTTCACCTGGTCCAGTATTTTTATACGAAATACCGAAAGACGAAACTTGAAAATAATTTCAAACGCATTGTCGAAAAAAATACGGAATCGGTAACTCAAAACCTTACAGATACCGAGCGTCGTTTGTCTGACTACGAAACGAACAAAACCCAATTCATTAATAATCGTAATTCGGCTGAACTTGGCAAACTAAACAGCACCAAACGATTGATAGACGGTATGTATGCTTTAATAGCAGGAGCAGTTGGTGAAAGTAAGGTCGTAGATGAATTGACAAAATTGTCTGAAAATCATGTCTTGATTAATGATTATGCTGTTGATTTCGAGAAACCACTGTACAACAAAAAACTGAAGCAGAGGATTCATAGTATTCAAATTGACCACCTCTTAATAACCTCAGCTGGCATATTTATAATTGAAACGAAAAACTGGAGTCAAAAATCCATACATAGTTATTCGATGAGATCTCCTATCCAACAAGTTAGGAGGACAAGTTATGCTTTATTTGTACTGCTGAATAGCGAGTCCAGCGAATCAAGGTTTCGGCTAAAAAAACATCACTGGGGTGCGAAGCAAATACCCATAAGAAGCTTAGTTGTGATGATTAACAACAAACCCAAGGAGAAATTCAAGTATGTAGAAGTAAAGCAACTTAAAGAACTGAATAGCTACATCAAATATTTCGACCCCATTTTTGAACCAGATGAGGTAAGCCGAATAACAGATTATTTAGACACTTTAAGTCGATGATAAATTCCCCTCCTTGAGAATCCCAAAATTCGTCATTCCTTGACAGGTAATCATCTGACTCACATTTTCAATTCTCAAATTTCAATTGTTAATTCAAAGCATGATATTTCACCTATTTAGGCCAAAATATCTATTTAGA
>JAIBDD010000049.1 GCA_024679565.1 Bacteroidota bacterium
ATCGCCAAACGCAAATAGCTTCTTTACTTCAATCTAGTAGCTCAAAAAATGGGTTTAATGTTTCCTATGTGTTTCTAGACCCCAATAAAAAACCCTACAAACATTTGAAAATCAAACACTTGTAGGGTTTAATGGTGTAGGGGGAATCAGAACGTTATCGAACTTTTGACCTCTTTCTTCTCAATTGGAGTATGATTGCAGATATTAAGATTTTCTCAATACATGCCCAATTAAAACAATCTAAAATTACCAAAAAAAGTATATCACGCAACGGGACTTCAGAGAATGATAATCTTTCTGTTACTAATGCCACGATCATTTGCAATCTGCAAGTAATAGATTCCTGATATAGGTCTTTCCAAATTGATTACCCTTTTGAATTCTCCTACAACTGACCTATCGTGTTCGGAATAAACTACTTTACCTCGAAGGTCTAGTACTTTTAAAGTAAAACCTTTTGACCATGTCGCATGTCCTTCTATTTCAAATGAACCTCTATTTGGATTAGGCTTAATTATTAGATTGTATGTTGCTTCAAATTTATTTACAGAGCTTGTTTTATCAGTAGTAAAGTTGCCACCTTTTGTCCAATCACTCAACTCTGATGAACATCGGCTTCTAACCTCATAAGTATAGGTAGTTGAGTCTTGGAGCGCTGACAAATTGATGGAATTTGTTGACGTTGAATCAGTACTCCAGGTGCCACCGCCAATAGGTTTGTATTTTACGTAATATTTGATTGCATTGGTCACTGTCGTCCAGTCAATCTGCACCGTCGAAGGCGTAATGCTACTCACTTTTAATCCTGAAGGATCCTTACATTCTTCCTTGTAAACAGATTGAAAACTTCTCAAAGTCCTGTTCAAGGTTATATAGTCTAATGGGATCTCTTTCGCCACCTGACTGTATAGATTTGCCTGATGTAATACGAAATCTGAGTTGTAGTGACCAATTACTGGTTTTTTGCTCACGTAATATAACAAGCTATCGAGCTTTATTGCATTTCCATGTACTTCGGCTGAAGAACCTGGGGTATAATATATTTTAGTGAGAGCTTTGTTCGTCAAACTTAGGGTCCATACACTACCTCCAGAGTTTAGTCCACCACCACTCTTAGCAGTAATTGAAATGGTGCTATCGCTAACCGATAATCTCATGGCCCTCTCTACTTCAAATCCACCTTTAAATTGAGTTATCACTTCAAAGGAATCTTTAGAGGCGATAAATCTTAAAATTCCTCCAAAATTATCGTCTCCTCCAGCATCGAAAAGCAAATAACTTTCTCCCTTCTGAGTGATATGGATGTCGACCAAGCTCGAAAAAGGGAAATTTGCTTTTTTCCCAGTTGAGGTAGATGTCAATGTACTCAAGCTATAATTGGTAATCTCGTTGTTTAGAACGTACTTGAAATTACCACCATATCGACCAAGAGCAATGCCATCAATGCCTGAACCAAAAATGTTGACAGAATTATTGTTATATTCATAAAACATGCAGCGACCCAAACTATTCACACTGACAATAAGCTTTATATCTGGATAGAATAACAATTGAATAGGGTCCTTTTCCGGCCAAGTGCTTTGAGTCCCTTTGGGAACGACCTGCTTATTCGTAGTGTCAACAAGAACAAGGCTGTTTCTTGACACATTAGCTTGCACAAGGGTATCTCTTTGACCAATTGGTGCCAGTAAATCAATTGTGCCTGCATTCATAGTTTCAGGGAATTTATAGCTTCTAATAAGACCTTTTTCATAGGACCAAAACGATGCCTCACGATCTCTGAATTGGTATAAGTAAAAATGGGAAGAGTCATAAGGTACCACAATGGGGGTACGTGTGAGATTTACCCACTGGGATGTTGTGATGGCATACCGTTCACTATGCCAGGTGCCGGAAGCGCCACAAGTCGCTTTATAGAAATAATAGACTCCTTTTTCAAATACCACGAAACGATCATCAAAGGCTGCAATCATTGGTCGAGGAAAATTTCCACTTAGGAACCCTTCACAATCTTCACTTCCAACTCTCTTATAGTTGATATTCCCATTTCTACCATACTCTAAAACTGAAAAGGAATCATAGCATGCTTTATTGACATAGCCGGCATTCACATTTGGATAGGTTACACCATGGAACATGTTGCCGGAACTTTTTTCGCCGGTTAAAGCATATGACCCAAGGGTGCTTGAATCACTCTCGATATTGTACAAAAGACTTGGTAAGGTGATAAATGCGCCTTCAACTACGTATTTACGATAGTTTTTATTCGATTCATAATCGTAGATTCTCTTGACGCTGCCAGTCTCAAAATTGATTACAGAAACAGCACCATAATTGCGCTTACCACCGTTGGTCGATTCTAAAATTACAAAATTATGGTAGGTGTACGCTTGCGTGAATCTGGTTCCTAGACTGTCGGCCCCAATATAAACTTTGTAAGTTTTTGCTATCTTCATCGATGTATCAATCCCGTATACATAGAGGGTGTCTGAAGTGACAAAAGGAGTGATGAGCATACCTTTATAAAAGTACTGTTCCCTATAAATGGTACGGTTTCCGGGTTCTAGAGGATATGGATCACGAGAATTTTTAAAGGTTTGATGGATCTTGCCATCCTTGTATACTTCTCCGTAGGTTAATGCTGATTTATACTCGTTTTGCCCTTGGAAATAGACCTCCTGTGCGTAGCAAAGTGAAGTAAATATGGCTAGAAAAATCGAGAGAATTATGCGTTTTGACATTGAATAAGGACTATAATAAGAGGTAAAAATAGGAAAAAGTTTTAAGCATTCGTCAATAACATGGCTTGGAACTAAACTATATTAGGCTCCATACTTTCATGCGTACATTTTTCCCAATGAAGGACCAGTTTTTTGTGCAAATTGGAAGTGCTTTGGTAGAGGGAAGCAGCCTTATATCGAACTTTCTCAAGAATCCACATAGTGAAGCAACAGTCTTTAACAGAATCTTAACTTTAGTAAATTTGAATTATTGTTTACTATGTCGAAATCGTTGTCCGTACGAATGATAATTTATAATAGAGCGAAATATGTTGTAGCAATATTTCTTTTGCTCTGTTTAATGTATTCAGGTTTTGCGCAAACAATTCGATTGGCGCTACCTTCGGGTCATACCGTTCCAGTCATTAAAAAGGAAGAATTCAATCAGGACGAAATGTACCTAGCTTCTTTGGATATGAACCATAATCTTTATGTCTGGCATGTCCAAAGTACTGCTGTGGTTAAGGGGTTTGGGGATGTTTCCGGGTTTAAATGGTCAGTGGATTCGGAGGAAATTCTCATTTCAAGCAGGAATAATTTACTACTGTACCATATCCAATTTGACAAAATAGATACGCTCCATACCTTTTCAGGGTCTATAAAAGAAATAGTCGTGAGCACTGACGACGGGAGTATACTCATTTTTGATGATCAGAGCAGAATTTACAAAAAAAAACGTCTGAGGGAGAATTGGGAACAGAAGGAGATTCCAGGTTTTAATGTCAACTCGACTTATGAAATAGATCCTTACGGTGCCAAACTGGCTTTCGTTACTGGTGGGAAGGTGAAATTTTGGGATTTATTACAAAACACCGAAATATTCACGGTAAATGGGAGCACTGATCTTATTCGATTTAGTCGAAATAGTAAACGAGTTGCCTTGGGGAATCGATTTGAGAAAAATGGCGACGACGCACAGTATGGAATAGAGGTGATAGACCTATTAAATGGTAATATCCAATCCGATTTTACACCCCATATTAATGGCAGAATTAATGACGTTTCGTTTTCGGGTGATGGCCAGTTTTTGGCTTCGGTTGGTAACGATTACAGTCTGCAAGTGCATGAGGTTTATTCCAGAAAAATGATTTACCGATATGAGTTTGAGGACCATGAGTTGGCCATAGCATGCGAATTCAACCAAATCAACAATGAAATCTTGGTGTCGACTACGTCAGACTTGTACCTATTTTCTGGAAAGGAATTCAAAAACAAAAAAATTCTGCAACGATATAAAAATTTACACGTCAATCGTTTTCAAAGACCGAAAATAGCGGACTCGGGAAGGTGGTTGGTATCATGCGATGGGACAGTACTTAAATTATTTGCCGGCGATTCTTGGAGGACCCAAAGGGAGCTTCGTAATCATGCCGAGGCTACAGTACGAAGTAAGATATCACCTACAGGGGAATACCTTGTGACGCTTTCCAGTGACCAATATTTTCGAGGGGCACACTACACCTATAATGTTCTAGTTCAAGACCTTAAAACGGGTAAACTTATTGCCACATTTGATGAATCTAACCGTACGAGTGACTTCAGTTTTAGTGAAGATGGCAGCTTATTGTTGGTATACTCGTATTATCAAGAACCTGTTAGGGTCTACGACTTGGGAAACCTGACTTTGAAAGGTGAATTTCCGATTACTGACGGATATATTGAATTCGCAAGATTAAGTCCGGATAACAGCTACCTAGCCTTCGGAACTTCGGATAGCGTGGTAAGCATATTTGAATTAACCCAAATGGGTGAAATAGGTACATTTAAATGTCAAAACGGAATTCCAATTGAGGGTGAATTTATACTTGAAACCAAGGAGTTGGTTGTATTGAGTTCATCGAGTACGCTGTATAAGTACGCCCCAGGAATTCACAGGGTCATATCTGAGCGAGCAATTGACTTTAACCTACCACAAGATGATTGGGATGGAATGGATGTCCACCCGTCGGAAGACTTTCTTCTTGCTTATGACAATCTCAGTGGAGCCATTATGTTGTACAATATGTATTCAGAGCAAATGGTTCTGGCCTGGTATGAAGAAAACCCTTGCAATGTTCATTTCTCTAAAAACGGTGATTCCATCATTAGTGGATTGAATGTCTATGCAGTCGATTGGCGTAAATTGTACGAAAATATCAATGGAGGCAAGTGGCCGATTGAACATGTCGATAGTATAATATTCAATGGTTATACAAGCGACTGCCCACTAGTGAAATTCAGTCCCTCGGGCAAGTTCTCATTTCGTTCAATGTCCAGAAATAATGGAACCATTGCAGATAGCACTAAAATATCAAAACAGATTACGGGTCATTTTACAGGTATTACAGAGGCATCGTTCAGCCCCGATGACAAGGTGCTAGTTACTTCAGGAGAGGATGGGGCTACTCGATTTTGGGATGTACAAAATGGGGAACTATTGCTAACCCAGTATTTTTTTGATGGAAGTCCCAATCAGTGGTTAATTACTGACCCAAATGGGTATTTCGACGCGACGGATGAAGCCATGTCGCTCCTCCATTGGATTATAAATGGGGAAGTGGTCAGCTTTAATCAATTGAAAAAAGAATTCTGGGTTCCTGGATTATGGGATCTCCGACTTAATCCATCGGTCAACAACCAGCGAAATACGATACAAACGATTGGTCTTCACCCTTCCATTACAGACCTTAAAATATCCAACGATTCGGTGTTAGTCAAGGTGGAGCGACGCGAAGGCGGATATGGACCAATCAGTCTATACGTCAACAATAAAGAATTAGCGTATGATATACGCACAAAGGACTTTGATGAAACAGCCACTGAACAATGGGTTAACTGGAAAATCGACAGTAGCGTACTTGGCTCTGGTAGCAACACCTTCACTGTTTATTGTATGAATGCGGCTGAAACAATGAGGAGCAAAGGAGGGAGGACTACATCAACTTCTGCTCAATTATTGGATTCAATTGTGCCCAAGTTCTTTGGTGTTGTGGTTGGTGTAAGTGCGTATAAAGACTCAAGTATGAACCTGACTTTTCCTGGCAAAGATGCAAAGACCATACTACGCGCTATAGATTTAGCAGCGGGAAATTTGTTCGGACAAGAGAATACATACTTGCGCATTCTATCATCTGATACGGGTATGGCTCCCATGAAATCTAAGATAACAGCAGTATTCGATACAATAACCTCGCTTGCAGGTCCTGAAGATGTTGTTTTCGTTTATCTGAGTGGCCACGGTGTTGCTGATAAGGAGGTCAACGGTGAGTTTCATTTTCTGACGGAGGAAGCAACATCTATGAAAATAGGGGATCTTATTGAAGATGGACAGACGACAAATTTCTCTTTGTCTGGTAGTGACTGGATTCGTTTGATAAACAAAGTCAAAGCGCAAAAACAGTTTATGGTGATCGATGCATGTGGAGCAGGGAAAGCCGTGGATAATATGAGCCAACAAAAAGGGATACGAGCCAGTCAGATTAAAGCGATCGACCGTATGAGAGATCGAACTGGAATGTATGTCCTTTCAGGGTGTGCTGCAGATGCAGTGAGTTATGAGTCGAGTGTTTACGGTCAAGGAGTTTTAACGTATGCGGTTCTTGAGGCTATGCGAGGTGCAGCTTTGCAAAAGGAGGGGGAAGTGGATGTCCAGTCAGTGATGATGTATGCCCGTGAACGTGTTCCAGAGCTCGCAAAAGACATAGGCGCGATACAGGAACCTCAATGCCTCTTTTCCTCTGGAGGGTCTTTCCCGGTCGGCATAATCACAGAGGATGACCAGAGACTGATAACACTCGCTGATCCGAAACCTGTTTTTGTTAATGCAATGATATTGAACTCTAGCACTATACGGGATGACCTAGGGCTTTCGAAAAAAATGAACCTCATTTTGAGCCAAAATTCCGGTGAAAAATACCTCTACTTTCCAGTAGAACAATATCCAGGATCAATTGCTATTACCGGGCTCTATTCCACAAAGGACAAGAAAATAGAATTACGATTAGTGTGGTCGAAAGACCAAAAAGAGTTCAGTGAAACACTGAGCTCAAAAACGCTAGAATCACTCACGACAAAGCTTGAGGAATGGTTAAAGGAGCAACAATTTTAGTATTTAATCTTCACGTGAGTGATGGGTCAATTCTTGCAGTATAGATGGGAGCAGTAGCGATGTTATTGGGAAGGGTTCCGTCACCTGACAGATACGAATACTTTACAATGTCCCGAATTCTTAAAACAAAAAACCCCAGCTTGGTACAGCCAGGGAATTTCGTTTAGCTAATAAAAGCTAGTAGGGGGAATCAGAACGTTATCGAACTTTTTTGACGGTACAAAGGCCCGGCTATAAAATGTTGGGTAACGTTTAGGTTGGTTAGCCATGCATATTAGCCCTGTAAGGTGCTATGCACTAATTAAATTGTTATTTCAACTTTAGTACATTAAATGCTTTTTAGAACTTTCCTTCCACTGTGCTTTGTAGCTTGCATCTACGAAGAAGATTTTCAAATCTGCTTTATAAGCTGCATCCACGAAATATATTTTCTTTTTTGCCTTGTGAGCTGCATCTGTAAAAAACCATCTACCATTGTTATCTTCAGCCATATATGCTGCATCAACTTTGTAAACCAAAAGATCAGCTTTATATGCTGCGTCCACAACATAAACTTTAACATCCGCTTTGTAATCAGCATCTACAGAATATATTAACTGGGCTTTAACGCTTGCACTAGCAATTAAAAGGGTTGTAATTAGGATTAATTTTTTCATATTGTTTCTTTTGGGTTCTGTTGCATTAACTAGGGCAATTTACTATATCTTTAGATTTGAAATTAAAAACGACTTCAATGTTCAACCGTCACAGATATCCAAAATCAATAATTCTTCAAGCTGTTTACTTTAAACTAAGATTTACAAAACAATATAGTTCAAAGACCGATTCTGTCGGATAATAACTCAAATAACCCACTGGGTTTTTCTACTATTCAAACTCCCATTGTAGCGGTTCATTAGTTGCATGTGAAATGGTTTCAAGTTTTGGGAAAACATAAGGCATCAGTTTAATCAAAAGCTCTATTCTTTGCTTTGGTTCCAACTCTTCGAGTCTTTCCTCAATATTCTCCAATTCCTACACATATCCCTCTATATACCAAGCTATCAATATCTTAAGTTGATAGCTGCTAATTTTTAAAACTAATAGACTTAATGCCCTTAAGACACTGTCCAATGTTACTCTTTGTTTTTACAATAAATTTCTGCTTTGCAGAGTCCGAGTGAACATTTTATATGGCGTTTCTTATACTTCAGAAATTTAACTGACTCTCCCAAGAAGGATTGAATTCTTTTACTCTTTTCATAGTACAATTTGGTCCAATCCAAATAACATAAGATAGCCCCGCTTGTAATTGGTTTCTGGTTCTATTCTGCAAGTAAGAGATATCAAAAATAAAGCGGTCATAACTACCTTTAATCCCAATTTTAGGAAGAATAGTGAAACTTTTTGTGTTTTCTCGGCTTGTTCGCTCCAATTGAGCTCCTAATACAGGAGTAAAACGATGTGCAACGTAGGCATGGTGCCAAGCTAATACGTTAAACTCTCCATTTATAAAAAAAGTAGAGAAGTCTTTATCATTCGAAAAAAGCACACCAGTATTTACAGCATACCTTAGATGCGAAAGACTCATTTTTGGGCCTGTTTGAGAAAAAGTGTTATTACTTAAACCTATTTGGTGTGAAATACCAGCAGATAGCATTTCGGATTTAAGTATCTGAGCTTTCAATTGATTAGCTGATAAAATTAAGCACGTTATCAATATTATTTTTCTTGGATTCATCCCTTTGGTAACGTTTAGCAAATACAATTATTGTTTTTTGTAAATTGCTGGTATTAAAAGAATAGAGTTTTTAGGGTTCTGTCGCATTAACTGGTTTGCTACATTTAAGTCTTTAGCAGCTTAATAAACATCAAATTTGTTTACTTTTGGATTTGAGATTTGAAAAATTCAAGTCGCAAAATTTAAGTAGTATTATGAAATCATTTTACCTAGCTCGGCTAACAGCTGTACTTTTTTCCATTATTTGTTTTTCTTTTTCAAACACCGTAGCACAGTCATCAGGTGTGGTCAGCACG
>JAIBDD010000037.1 GCA_024679565.1 Bacteroidota bacterium
CATTGCAAATATATTCTATATTAGGATATCAAAAAAATTTTATTGAAAAAAAACTTGCGAGGAATTCGCTTGTGGAAAAAATGTACCCGGAGCCGGGGTCGAACCGGCACGACCGCAATGGTCACAGGATTTTAAGTCCTGCGTGTCTACCAATTCCACCACCCGGGCTTGGCAACACTTTCCTCACTAAAGAGGAAGCAGTCAAGTAATCAACCGCTTTTGTTACACGAAAAAAGGGACAAAGTCCCCTTTTTTTGAGCGAAAGACGAGATTCGAACTCGCGACCCCCACCTTGGCAAGGTGATGCTCTACCAGCTGAGCTACTTTCGCATATGTTTAAAGAACAACCTCGTTTTTTTGAGGTGCGCAAAGATATAAATTCTTGGAAGTATGAAACAATGTTTTTTATGAATTTTTTAACTAAAAAGAGTCGGCTTTGATTAAGTGAATTTCTCACTTCGGAATTGTCATGATTATCCTAAATTTGGAATGAATTGTCATGATTGGTTGCGAAGCCACAACTGTACAATTTACATATTTGGTATACTGAATTGATATATGTTGTAAAACCTTCATTAAGAGAATTTTAATCAACAGCTGTCGAAAAAAACACAATGCATACTGAAATATAATTTGCATATTTGAGTATAGGTGGTGTCCAAATTAACCAAGTTCGACAATCGGCAGCATGAATATACTTTTGGAGACACTGCCACATTGATTGCTTTGGTTTATTGCTATTATGCGAGCAGAAGGGAATAATATACTGGAGTTGGAGCGTTCTATTGAAACGTACAAGCAACGTATTGTTGAATTAGAATCTCAACTGGAGGCAGCGCAGTCTAAAGCACAACCTGATAATCTGAAAACCAAAGAGGCCTATTCCCGATTATTAAATAGTTAGCATCAGCTACAAGCTTTTTTAAATGTGGCGCCCATCGGTATTGCACGAAATGATATGGGTGGCACGTTTATCGAAATGAATCCAGAATTTGAACGACTTACTGGATATACCAAAGACGAATTAAATGAATTGTCGTATTGGGATTTAACGCCTCAAGAATACGAGAATCAAGAGAAAATACAGCTGGAGTCTTTACAAACAAAGGGCAAGTATGGGCCCTACAAAAAGGAATACATTCATAAGGATCGTTATCGGTTTCCTGTATTACTGCATGGCCAGGTTATCCAGGACATGAATGGCATAGACAATATATGGTCAACCGTATTGGACCTTTCGGAAATTGACAATACCAATAAAAAGCTTAGTCGGTCTTTAGAGCAACTAACAAATTCAAACGACGAGTTAAAGCGTTTTGCCTATTTAGCTTCCCATGATTTGCAGGAACCGCTACGCGTAATAATGAGTTATTTGCAACTTGTGCAAATGAATGCTAAAGACCATATAGACGAAAAGTCTAATGAATATATCAAACGGGCTTATGAAGCATCGAAACGTATGCGAACACTCATTACCGATTTGCTTTCATTTAGCCGAGTTGATCAAAAACAGTTAGCATATACCGAAGTTGATTTGTCAGATGTTATTGCCACAGTACTAGACGATTTAAGTTTAACCATTAAGCAAAACAAGGCAGAAATTAATGTGCCAAGTGATTTGCCCTCAGTGCAGGCGGATGTTGGACAGGTTCAAAGAGTCTTTTTAAACCTGCTCAGTAACGCGATAAAATTTCAAAAGCCTTCTGTTACACCAAAAGTCGACATCAGTTTTGTTGAGCATACCGACGAATATCACATAGCGATAAAGGACAATGGGATTGGCATAGACAAAAAGTTCCAAAAACGAATTTTTCAGATATTTCAACGCTTACATACCAGTGATGACTACTCCGGTAGAGGAATAGGGCTAGCCATTGTCCAAAAAATAGTAAATATTCACAACGGTGAAATATGGTTTGAATCAAAAATTGGTAGTGGGTCAACATTTACTTTTAGTCTTCCTAAAAATCAAATGAATGAATAGCAGTGTGCATATTTTGATGGTTGAGGATAATCATGATGACATTATCATCATGAAAGACGTTTTGACAAAGCATGAAATGGCAGATAGTGTGGCGGTGGTTAGAAATGGTGAAGAAGCAATCAATTATGTCTTCAAAAAGAAAGAGTTTGTAAACGTAATAACTCCTGACCTCATACTCCTCGATTTAAATCTACCCAGAAGGAACGGAATAGAAGTGTTGCAAGACATAAAAGGTCATGCAGATTTCTGCCATTTGCCCATAATTGTGCTCACCACATCAAGTTCGGCAGAAGATATAGCCAGTTGTTATAAGGCACAAGCGAATGCCTTTATAACCAAGCCAGCTGATGCTATTTCGCTTTATAATACTATAGGAGACATTAAAAGTTTTTGGTTTCGTACAGCTCAATTACCAGCGAAACATGTTTGAGGTTTTAACCATATTGTATATTGAAGATAATGCAGATGATGCATATATCTTACGAGAGTTTGTAAAGCACATTCCAAAACAAATTGATATTGAGGTTAAACCCACCTTGTCGGAAGGGTTAGACGCATTAAATAATAGGACCTTTGATCTTGTTTTGGTTGATTTAAGTTTACCCGATTCTAGAGGTTTAAAGTCAATTGAGAAAATTTTAGCTCAAAATAATGATATACCCGTTCTAGCGCTTACAGGCTTTATGGATAAAAACCTAGCCATAAGTGCGATAAAAATTGGTGTACAAGATTATTTACTAAAAGGCGATTATAATGAACATGTATTAGAAAAAACGTTTTCATATGCCATAGAACGTCATAAAAACATGAAAGATGTTTTGGTCAAACAAGAGCAGTTGGAACAAGCACAGAAAATTGCTAAACTAGGCCGTTTTGAATATGATTATGCATCGGATCAGTACTATTGTTCTAAAGAGTTGATACATATATTTGGATTTCCTGAAGGTACATCCTTGAATGCCAAACATTTTTGGAATTCAGTGTACAAACAAGACCTTGATATTGTCAAACAAAACATTATCAATCATTTTCATACACAAAAACCCTTTTATATCGATCATCGGATTTTAACATCCGGGGGCATAGTGAAATATATCCGTATTGCAATGGAGTCTATCTTCGATTCTAATGGACGGTGTTATCGAACGATTGGCACGGCTCAAGATGTAACGAAAGACTACAACAGAAGCGAATTATTACGACGAAGTCAAGAGCGCTTGAATATGGCAGTTCGGGCGGGTAATATTGGTGTTTTTGATTGGAATCTGGTAACAGGAAAAATTGTTTGTGACGAAACGATTTATGGACTATATGAACAGAAATACGGTGATCAATTGAATTACGCAGAGATGTTCGTAGATTCATTAAATCCTGAAACGAAAGAAGACACGTTAAAAAAAACTGGATGCAGCCATCAAAAGTAAAACTGAAATGGAATTACTTTTTGATATCGTATTACCTTCAGGCAAGAAAAAGTTTATCCAAACCATTGCTCAATTTCAGATGAAAGATGGTCATGTTTCACGAATGGTAGGCATGGTGATGGATGTTACGGATAGGGTAGAAGCAGATCGATTGAGAGATTCATTTACCAAAACATTAGAAGCTGAGGTGAAAACCAGAACCCTAGAGCTTCAGCAGACCAAAGAGGATTTAGAAATAGCGCTGAAAACGGAAAAAGAATTAGGGGAATTAAAATCGAGATTTGTCGCCACCGCTTCGCATCAGTTTAGAACGCCGTTATCGGTGATTCAAAGTAATGTTGAACTCATATCAATGTTGAACGAATCCGATAAAACTATGGACGATGAGCTCTTCAATAAAGCAGAAAAACGCATAGAGAGTGAAGTTAAACGGATGACGGATTTAATGGATGATGTGCTCATATTAGGGAAATTTTCATCCAATCAGGTTTCAGTCGACTATCAAGAGAATGATGTGGTCACCTGTATTAAACGCGCTGCCCAAATGTGTGAAGACATTCAAACAGACGGACGCTTTGTTGAGCTTCATATTCATGGCAATCATAAGCTGTTTGTATTTGACCAACGTACACTTAATCATGCTTTCGAAAACTTACTGACAAACGCCTTTAAATATTCAAGATCCGCAAACCCCGAGGTCAACATTCATTTTAAGGGTGAACACTGTAAAATTGAAGTAACAGATTATGGAATTGGAATTCCCCAAAGTGAAATGGATGGGCTGTTTCAAACATTTTATCGATGCTCAAATGTGGGCGACATCTCAGGTACGGGCCTTGGCTTAGCTATTGTAAAAGACTACCTGGATCTAAACGGTGGTGTCGTTTCTGTGCAAAGTACCATGGGTAAAAAAACGACGTTTACCGTAACGTTAGGATATAAACTAAGTCGTTAGTTTATGATTCAATGGCTGAAAGCAGTTCTTCAACTGTAAACGGTTTGGTGATATAGGCCGTAGCACCAAGGTCTAAACCGAGTTGCCTATTTTCCTCCTCTGTCTTAGCTGTTAAAAAAATAAACTTTATGTACTTGGTCAAGGAGTTGCCTTTAAACTTCGAGATCGTTTCAAAACCATTCATAAACGGCATCATGATGTCGCACAACACCACATCAGGAATATGTTTTTTTGCGAGTTCAAACCCTGTTGTACCATCTGCTGCCTCAATGGTTTCATAACCTTTGAGCATTAGAATATCGACAATGCTCTCGCGAACCTGTTTTTCATCTTCTATGACTAAAACGGTGTTAGACGATTTCATAAATTGACCTATTACTTTCGAATTAACAGTTTATTCTTCACATACAACATATGTGACTCAATCAAAATTGTAACTTTGGGTTCTAACCGTTAGAAATCATAAAAACCATAATGACAAATACCAAAGTAATCATTGTAGAGGATGAAGCAAATCTGAGACAAACATTATCAGACGTATTGAGCGTAAAAGGGTATACAGTCGAAACCGCCAACGATGGGCAAGCGGGATTCGAGTTAATAAAAAAATCCCTTCCAGATATTGTTATATCAGACATTATGATGCCCATAAAAGATGGATTTGAAATGCTTAAGGATTTGAAATACAACGAATTAACACAGCTCGTTCCAGTTATTTTTCTAACAGCAAAGGCTGGGTTTGAAGCGCGTTTGGAAGGACTTGAATTTGGGGCGGACGATTACTTAACAAAGCCTTTTCGGATGGAGGAGTTGGTTTTGAAGATTAGAAATACCGTTGATACCAGAAAGAAGTTAATTCAAACCATACAGAATGAACCTGCAAAGATTGCCGTGGAATCCCAAGATGATCGTTTTATTAAAAGTGTTAAGTTGATAATTGAAGGAGAAATTAGCAATCCCAATTTTGGCATGGTCAACTTGGCTTCTGGTTTATCGATTAGCACTTCGGCCTTGCAAAAGAAGTTAAAGCGCATATGTAACAAGTCTGTTAGTCAGTTTATTAGAGAATATCGTTTAAAAAGGAGTAGAGACTTAATAGACCTAGGTTATGGCAACCTTTCCGAAATATCAGCCAAAGCCGGCTTTACGAGTTTGAGTTACTTCTCGAAATGTTTTAAGTCATTCTTTGGAGTCAATCCAACAGAATTGTAAGCTATTCGATTAGAATCTTTTTGCTTGAAACACTGCCGTTTTGGAATTTAACTTTAAGGAGATACATACCAGCAACAGAATTACTGCAATCTATTTCAAACGTTGATGTTGGTTTAACGTTTATCTCCCTTATCACTCGACCCATATAATCCACAATTTCGACATGAACCATGTTTCGTGCTCCGGTAATCGTTACGTTTTTTGAAGCAGGGTTAGGGTAAACGCCAACTAAATCCTTTTCAAGCCCTACAGAGGAAGAAAAAACAGACAAAAGAGAATCTGCGACCAGGATGTTTGGAAGTCCATAGCCATATGCCGTGTCTGGGTTTGTGTAACGGTCGGCACTTTGAATTACGGCGTCATAGATTTGCTGATTTGTTAACGATGGCCAGGCTTGCTTCAAACATGCCACAAATCCGGCAATGATAGGTCCTGAAAACGATGTACCGCTTCCCGTTCTTAAGGTTGCTTGATTGTTGATATAGGTAACGCCTTGTCCCATGGCAACCACATCTGGCTTAACCCGACCGTCGGCCGATGGGCCGTACGATGAAAAAGGCGCGTGCTGTTGATTTGAGTCTACAGCGCCAACACACAAAACATGTTTACCATCACATGGTGCTGTTATATAGTGCCAATCGTCATCACCTTCATTACCGGCACTATTGGTGACGAATATCCCTTTAGAAAAGGCGATGTCTGTAGCCCGCGTAATAATGGTGGACTCTCCATCCATATCTGCATAGGTGTAGTCTCCTTGTAGGGTGTCGAAAACGGAATATCCCAAAGAGGAGTGTATGATGTCAACGTTTAAGTCTGCGGCCCATTCCATTGCTTTTACCCAAGCGTACTCTTCAACTCTTTTTTCAGAAGTAACATCTTCAGTTCGGGCGAGTAAAAAGTTGGCATCTGGGGCTGCTCCCATCATAGAGTCAGGCCAGTTGGCGCCAACGATAGACAATACGTATTTGCCGTGTCCGTCATATTCCCAGAAAATACTGGTATCCTCGGTTATAAAATCCCAATACCCTTTAATTCTTCCTTGACGCCACAAAGAGTCAAAGGCATGGACGGTATCTGCTTTGTAAAATCCGCCATCAAATAAGGCAATCGTAACATCTTTACCGGTATACCCAAGCTTATGGAAAGTATCTAACCCCACCATTTGAAGTTGCCAGTCGCTATTGCCATAATTAAACGTTTCTTGGGTTTGATTTATGGCGTACGTTGTGGTTTTGTATGCTTTTAGAGGAACAATACTATCAACAAAGTTGAGCGCTTGTAAAACCGATGGATATCCAGAAACACAGGCTGCGTTAAACCATTTCGACGTGCCAATAACAGTAACACCTTGTTGCTCTAAAGTCTCAACATAAGTGGTGCAAACGTCATCGTCCAAAGTAGCGAATGGCGTACATTTATCAGAAAAGTAAACCCAACTATTTTGACCGTAAGCCAATGTTGATGTTAACAAAACGACCAGCAGTGCTGCCTTATTCTTCCAGAATCTTCTTAATCTCATTCAATTTTAATAACGCTTCGATAGGAGTAAGGGTATTGGTGTCAAGCTGGTTAAGCTCTTCACTGAGTGCTTTGAGTTTTGGGTCGTCTATAGAGAACAAGTTTAACTGATAATCGTTTGGTGGCAACTGTTTCATGCTGTCTCGGCCACTTAAATGTGTCCTTTCTTTCTCCAATTGAGCCAATATTTGATCTGCTCGTTTTAACACAGGCTTAGGCACACCCGCCATACGTGCCACATGAATACCGAAACTATGCTCGCTTCCGCCTTTTTCTATCTTTCTTAAGAATAGTACTTTCTTACCTATTTCTTTGGTGGTTACATGATAATTCACCACCGATTCGTTTTTCACTTCCAGCTCATTAAGCTCATGGTAGTGCGTAGCAAACAATGTTTTTGGTTTAGATGGATGGTTTGCAATAAACTCAGCAATCGCCCATGCTAACGAAACACCATCATATGTGCTCGTACCTCGACCAATCTCGTCTAATAGAATCAAACTTCGCTCCGAAATGTTATTCAGTATACTGGCGGTTTCAGTCATTTCAACCATAAAGGTACTTTCACCTTGACTGATGTTATCAGAAGCGCCAACTCGCGTGTATATTTTGTCTACCAAACCAATCTGTGCATGCTTTGCGGGAACAAAACATCCAATTTGTGCCAACACCACGGCCAACGCCGTTTGTCTTAATAAGGCACTTTTACCCGACATATTCGGACCTGTGAGTATTATGAGCTGCTGCGTTTCAGCGTTCAACATCAGGTCGTTAGGAATATACGATTCTCCATGCGGCAGTTGATGTTCAATAACGGGATGCCGGCACCCAACGAGGGCCAAGGTTTTTGTTTCGTCTATCAACGGTTTACAGTAGTCGTTTGCAAACGAAATCAGTCCAAACGAAATCAAACAGTCCATTTGTGCAATGACACGGGCATTGAGTTGAATACTACCCACGTACTGTTGTATGGACTCAACAAAGTCTTTGTAAAGTTCTGTCTCAATAGCAAGAATCTTTTCTTCAGCAGTGAGTATTTTCTGCTCATACTCTTTGAGTTCTTGTGTGATGTATCGCTCGGCGTTTACTAGGGTCTGTTTGCGTATCCACTCTTCAGGAACCTTGTCTTTATGTGTGTTTTTTACCTCAATGTAGTACCCAAAAACGTTGTTGAAAGCAATTTTAAGAGAGGTGATGCCTGTCTTTTCAATCTCACGTTGTTGCAGCTGAACGAGGTAATCTTTACCAGAGAAGGCAAGTTTTCTTAATTCATCCAAGTCGTCGTTTACACCATCAGCAAATACACCTCCTTTGTTCACCAACATGGGCGGATTTTCTGCTATTTCGGCATCAATACGATCAACCAATTCGGTGCAAGGAACGATTTGATTCATAAGATGAACCAAATCATCATGACCAGCGGCAATACCTTCATCACGTAAGGTAGAAACTGCCGTCAATGATTTTTTCAATTGAACCAATTCTCGCGGGTTTACCCGCTGTACAGCTACTTTCGAAATAAGACGTTCTAGGTCTCCTATTTGCTTTAGATGCGAAGTGAAGGTTTGAGCCAGTGAATTGTTGTTGACAAAGAACTCAACAACCCGATGTCTCAATTCAATTTGAGTTAAAGATTTTAAGGGTAAAACAAGCCACTTCTTGATTAACCGACCACCCATCGGGGTACTTGTTTGGTCGAGAATTTGCAAAAGGCTTTTCCCATTGGCATGGTTGGGGTAAACAATTTCAAGATTTCTAACCGTGAAATTATCCATCCAAACATACGTGTCTTCTTCAAGCCGGCTAATGGACGTAATGTGGTCTACAAACGTGTGGTGCGTTTGTTCTAAATAATGTAAACACGCACCTGCAGCCGCAATCGATAACATTTGATTTTCTATTCCAAATCCTTTCAAATTAGCTGTTTGAAAGTGTTGAATCAGCCGGTCGTGTCCAAAGTCGTAGGTAAATATCCAATCATCTAAACTATAGACATGGTGGTTTTTGCCAAATACAGATTCAAACTTTTTACGTTGTGGTTTAGCATATAGAATTTCAGATGGATTAAGGTTCTGTATCAACTTTTCGATGAAATCAGAACTTCCTTCTGCAACCATAAATTCGCCGGTTGAGATATCAAGAAAAGCTGCACCTAATACGTTTTTGTCAAAGGTTACGGCAGCCAAATAATTGCTCTGCCGCGATTCAAGTACTTTGTCGTTGTACGTTACACCTGGTGTAACCAGTTCTGTGACGCCACGTTTGACTAATTTCTTTCCTTTTTGAGGTTCTTCGAGCTGGTCACAAATGGCTACACGTTGGCCTGCCCTTACCAATTTAGGTAGGTAAGTGTCTAACGCGTGATGTGGAAAACCTGCGAGCTGGACGTGACTTGCCTTGCCATTGGCACGCTTGGTAAGCACGATGTCTAGTATCTCTGATGCTTTTACCGCATCTTCATTAAATGTTTCATAAAAGTCGCCTACCCTAAAAAGGACCATAGCTCCAGGGTATTTCACCTTAATTTGCGCGTATTGACGCATTAATGGAGTTTCGCTATCCTGTTTTACTTTTGCCACTTGAATGAAGAAATTAAATGCATCGCAAATTAAAAAATATAGAGCTTAATAGGCTGACTGTGGATGAATTTAAAATTGCACAGAAACTTCCCCTCTGTGTTGTGTTAGATAACGTCCGTAGCATGTTGAACGTTGGTTCTGTTTTTAGGACATCAGATGCCTTTAGATTAGAGCATTTGTACCTCTGTGGTATAACAGCTAAACCGCCACATCGTGACATAACGAAATCTGCTATTGGCGCCGAACAATCAGTCGATTGGACTCATCATGCAGATACGAAAACCGTAATAAATGATTTAAAATCAAAAGGTTATGAAATTTTATCTGTTGAGCAAACAGAGAACGCTGTACCTTTAGATGAGTTTAATTTTAAGCCTTCAGCAAAGTATGCCATAATACTTGGCAACGAAGTTGATGGTGTTTCACAAGAAGTAATCGATATGTCAGACAGTATTCTTGAAATCCCTCAGTTAGGTACAAAACACTCGTTAAACATATCTGTTTGTGCTGGAGTTATATTGTGGGAAGCAGCTAAGCCAAATTTACATGGGTAAAAGAATGGTCTTATGGTCTATGTTGTTGATGCCATTGGTGTCGGTTGGGCAAGTAGATATTGTTGCTAGAGCCAATAAGGCTGTTGATGGTAATCAAATACGCATAGATAGGTATGATGGTATAGAAAATGATACCATTAGATTGTTGTCTCCTCTCCAAACTTTTGAGGCGACGAAATTGTATGTAAGAACGGTTGACGATATTCAAAAGAACATCAATAACAACATCAATTACAGTGAGTTAGATAAAAAAAGAAGGTTAAATGATCTTGTTCACATTTTAGAGAAAGTAAATAAGTCGAACTACCATCTATATACAACGTATCAAGCTTATTTTAATCTTATCATTCGGATACAAGAGATTATAGAATTAAACAGGATAAAGGTGATTCTAAAAAGCGATCTTAAAACGAGTTTAAACGTTATTCCATTTTTCGATGATAAAAAGTATGCCGAAGATATTTTAAAGTTGGGCGCACGGCAATACCCAAGTGCTGTTCTGAAGCACTATGGTGATTTTGCTTTTCAACCTTACGGAGCTTCAGTTTTAGAAGAGTTGTGTTTGACTGCACCAGCGCACGTTAGCTTTTATATGGGAACGTCAAATCCTGTGTTTATTGATATGAGCCAGGTTAACGGTAAGCCTACCATTGACCTAATGATGGAGATTTTTAGAAAAGTAGGCAGTAACTCAAAGGCTTATATTTTCTTAGACGACATTAAAAATTATCGATTAACGACCAATGAAGCGCATGACCTTGGTAAAAACAAAGAAGCCACTTTCAATCATTTGTTAAAACTGCGAACAAAACAGGATCTTTTAGGTGCTTATTCGGTTGATGACGAACTAATTTACTTGGCTACTAAAAAGGTTAGGATCTTAAACGAGTTGCACGAAGAGTCTGATGCAATTCGATTTAAACTGTGCGATACAAGCAATATGAGTGCTCAGGAGCTATATACCCTAATGGTGTATGGCGAAGATGAAGTATATACGTCTACTTTTTTGGGGCTGTTTAAACGGTTAATGGAGCGAATGACCGAAGAGTCGTCATATGAGTTTTTGCACAATTTGGGTCGTAATCAGTATCGAACATTTATAAAAATGTGTGCAGCGTATAATGAGCTTCCCACTTTTCTAAACAAAATGAGTTTATGGGAGAAACGTTCGTTGTTTAACGCCTTTATCGGTGGTTTAGAAAACGAACTAAACCCGTTAGAACAAGCAGTCGCCGTAGCTGACACGTACGGCAGTATTTCGGATGATGAAACCAAAAGCTTATTTGAAAATGCGTTAACCAAGGAGTACCAACAGGTAAAGTGGACCAACACAGCCGCTAAAAAGCTATATGGCTTGCTTCTGTCGCTATTGCAGATAGATGATGGAGCAGAATCATTGGTTGCCGATGTCAAAGGCCTATCTAATGTTAGGAATGCCGCAACGTTAAAAGATGGGTCGCATGTTCAGCAGCACTTTTTCTTTGACGATGAGGATGGTTGGTCAAGTTACGCGACTTTTATCGCCCGTTTCCGACGTCCTGGTTGGAAAATTAATGATTTGGGACATTATGTCATTATCGAATCGACTGGGGGTAAAAGGGTAAAACTCTATGCCAATAAAGCGAGAGACGAATACGATGGACAAGAAGAACTACAGGCATTATTTAAGCGAACCAAACGCTTCCCTGATGTGGTAGTGCATCGAGGCCATAGTTATTATGCAAACATTACTATTGAAACGATTACACCAAATTCTGATTTGGTAATTTTAGGTTCGTGCGGTGGATATAACAACATTAGTAAGGTGCTTGATTATGCACCTAATGCTCAGATAATCAGTAGTAAACAGGTCGGAACGTTGTATGTCAATAACGAATTGATATTTACGATCTGTGAAACAATCCGTAAAGGGGAGGATCTTAATTGGGAATTACTTTGGCCAGCTGTTGAAGGAAAAATTGGTCAAAACACACAGGCAAAAGAGCGATTTCAAGATTACTTACCGCCACATAAAAATCTTGGAGCCATTCTGATTAGAAATTACAGGCGAACATTATAAGTGAATCACAAACGATTAGGATACAAAAGCCTCCATGGCTTTTTCCATTCGCATACCACGTGAGCCTTTAATCAAAAACCATGTTTTGGTAATGCGTTCTTTTTCAAGATGATCGACTAATTGATCAGTGGTTTTAAAAGCAACGGCATCAGTCCCTTTCGCAACCTTCGAGAACTGTTTACCAGCAACCATAACGGTACAATCGATATCTAATGCTGCGTTTAACACCTCTCGATGCTCTTGGTCTGCGTGGGTGCCAATCTCAAACATATCGCCAAGTAAAATGACTTTGTTATCTGCCTTTAGTGATTTAAATGTTTCAATTGCGGCTAACATGCTACTCGGATTTGCGTTGTAGGCATCCAGCATAAAGTTGTTTGTACCAATCTCTCTTAATTCAGATCGATTATTGGTAGAGCGAAAAGCTAAAATGCCGTCTTGTAATTTTTTACCACGAATTCTAAAATAGCTAGCCACCGCAATAGTAGCTGCGATATTTTGCGCATTGTGTTTACCACTTAAATGGGCATGGATGCAAGATCCCTTGTATAACAATTCAATTTCTGGTGCTACGTCTACGATTTCGACGTAACATTTGGCTTGCTTATCTTCTAGAGAATAAGAACGTTTTCTTTTTATGCGATGCGCCATTCGATTTAAGTACACATCATCGGCGTTGACGAAGGCAAAGCCATCATGCTTTACCAAGTAATTGTATAATTCACTTTCTTCTCTAGCAACGCCTTCTAGATCACCAAAACCCTCTAGGTGCTCCTTCCCAATGTTGGTGATCAAACCGTAATTTGGCTCTAGGAGATTAGATAAGAAGGCTATTTCCCCAAAGCTGTTTGTACCAATTTCTATCAATCCGATTTCGGTGTCGAGCGGCATCGATAATAGTGTGATAGGTACACCGATATGATTGTTAAAATTGCCTGAAGTAGCGTGCACTTGGTACGTGCTAGACAACACACCAATTAGCAACTCCTTAGTCGTTGTTTTACCATTGCTTCCTGCTATCGCAATAATCGGAATGTCGAATTGTCCACGGTGATGTTGTGCGAGTTCCTGCATAAACACTAAAACGTCATCTACACGAACAACGTTTTTATGTTTTAAATCGATGTTTTCGTCAACTACAGCATAAGTGGCACCTTCTTCCAAAGCTTGGCCTGCATAGGTGTTACCGTTAAAATTATCTCCTTTTAACGCAAAAAAGATATCTCCTTCCTTAATGCCTCTTGTGTCTGTACTAAAGCGCTGGTTGGCTTTCAGGAATATGGGGTAAAACTCTTGAACGGTCATGCTGTTATTGTTAATACAAAAGAAGTAATTTTAATAACATTTGATATCCTTACGACATTCAAATTTTAAATCTACTGTATATTGTGCAGCTAAATTAAACCATAAAGAGTCTATCAATAAACCAGTATTATGCGTACCGTAACAGTCATACTTTCTCTCGTACTAACCTCTTGTTTGGCCTACGGTCAATCCATATCATTTGAGGTCGTAAACAACATCGAGGTAAAAGACAAGAACGGCGTTACCTTGACGTTGGGGAATTTGGGAGGATTAAACCAGCCACAGTTTTATAACGTAGATATTGATAACGACGACGTTATGGACTTGTTCGTGTTCGACAGAAATGGCGGGAAGGTGCTTTCTTTAATCAATGATGGAAGTGGCAACTTTACCTACGAACCAAAGTACGATCAAATTTATCCAAGTAGATTCACTACTTGGGTAGTGTTTAAGGATTACAATGCCGATGGTAAGCCCGACCTGTGGTTTTTCGATGAAGACACGGACGCGATAGCGCTGTATAAAAATATTACTAAAAGCGGTGACCCACATGCCATGTTTGAAGTTCGGGACGCTGATTTACGGGCATATAATTTTGGAGAAGCACCTTTAGATACAAACGACCTGTATTGCGACCGAACAAACATTCCAGCCATTGAAGATGTAGACGGGGACGGGGATATCGACTTTATGACCCTACAAACCTTGGGCTACGGTATAACATTATTCTTAAATAATTCTGCCGAGTACGGTAAGCCCCTCGATTCAATTGATTTTGAAATAGCAGATCAGTGTTGGGGTGATTTTCAGGAATTTGATGGATCGAATGAGATCTTGTTCGAAAGAGACCCTTTTTGTTTTCATAAGGTGTACCGGCACAAGAAAAAACATGCTGGCGGTTCGTCTTTATTGCTGTTTGACAATGATGGTGATTCGGATATGGACTTGGTAATGGGAAATGCAGGGTTGAGTAATTTAAATCTAATCATTAATGGTAAGGTTGACTATTCATTAAAAATCGACTCTATGGTTGCAAACGATTCTTTGTTTCCGAGTAATTCTGTAAGAGCCGTAACAGATGTATTCCCTGCAGGGTATTTTCAAGATGTTAACGGCGATGGTATAAAAGATTTAATCGTGGCCGTTAATGCTTTCTCAAAAGCCAGTTACACTTTCCGGGAGGCCAATCGAATTTTGTATTATGAAAATAAGGGTAAAAACGACCAACCGGTTTTTGATTTACAAGATTCCATGTTTTTAGACCGTCAGATGGTTGACCACGGCGGACACACCTCTCCATTATTGTATGACATGGATAAAGACGGTGATTTGGACTTGATCTTAGCCACCAACGGGGATTATGGGATTACGAAGGAGTTGGCGGATTACTTGGTCTATTACGAGAATATTGGCGATAAAAACAAAGCAGTATTTCAGCTAAAAAATGAAGATTATTTAGGTTTAAAGAAAGACTCTATACGCAGACTGTCTCCGTGTTTAGGAGATTTAAATAGAGACGGTAATCCGGAGTTGCTTGTTGGTAGATTGAACGGTAGCTTAAGCCTGTATAACATTACAGGAACCGGCAGTACGGCTAGTGCAACCAAGTTGTCTGATAACACATATGGCATTCAGCTTGATAACGCATCGACCCCTTACCTAGCAGATATCGACGGAGATGATTATATCGATTTAGCAGTTGGCTCGTATGCAGGTAGTACGACGTATTATAAAAACAAATCAACAACAGACGTACCTGATTTTGTAAAACAACAAGACACAATGGGTGGAATCCTCCCTGGATTTTGGAGACTTGAAACTTGGTATGACCCAGATAGAGATGAGTTTTTTGATACAACCGTGTTTAAGAACATAAATTACGCAACACCAGTAATTCTTGATCTTGATGGAAATGGCGACCCTGAATTTGTATTAGGTGATGAAAGAGGTAAACTGACAATCTATCGAGACATAAGACGGACCAACTTAAAGGCCTTTAAAATTGTTGAAGAAGATCCCTTTTACCTATCTGGAGGCAACACCTGTTACGATTATAATTTTGGTGCTTTCGTAAAACCCACCTTTGGTGATTTAAACAACGATGGAAAGATCGATATGGTGGCTGGCACAGAACGTGGTGGTTTTCATATAGCTATGGGGGCAGGAGGGTGTAACGTGGGTGTTTCAAAGATCAAACGTGCCAAACCATTAAAAATATTCCCAAATCCAACTACTGGGATGGTTCAATTTGACGGTATAAAAGACCAATCTGCTACATTGGTGTTGGTTAATTTGCATGGTCAAGTGGTCTATAATCAACTCATTAACCCAACAAAATTGGTTGATTTGTCGTCGCTCACTAACGGAATTTATGTCGTTCAGTTGTACACCGAAAGCCAAAGTAATGTTGGCAAGCTGATTAAATTAAATTAGTACTTCCTTATCTATGTTTTTTTGACAACTTTGCCTGAACTTCACACAGGTTGCCAAAATCAAAACATGTAAAAGTTGCTATCATAGGAGCTGGCCCCGCGGGTTCGACGCTTTCTATGGGCTTAACCAAAAACAAGATTGACCATGTGTTGATTGATAAGGCTACATTTCCTCGTGATAAAATTTGTGGAGATGCGTTGAGTGGCAAGGTAGTATATGCCCTTAACCGGGTTAAACCTGATGTGGTAGATCAAATAGTTTCTAAGAAACAAGAGTACTTGCCAAGCTGGGGTATCACCTTTGTTGCTCCTAATGGCAAACGGTTAGACATTCCATTTACAACAGATAAAACGAATCAAAAACAAGCGCCTGGGTTTATCGCAACCCGAAGCGACTTTGATAACTTGTTGGTGGAAAATACCAACAGCGCGTATTGCACCGCAATGTTTGGCTCAGAGGTGAAATCCACCCATATTACGCCATATAAGGTGTTTGTAGAAATAGATGATGAGCAATCTTTTACGCCAGATATAGTCGTTGATTGTTCTGTCGTACGTTCAGATTTAGCTAAGGATCATGGCATTGAGATGGAGCTAAACCACTATTGTGCTGGATTGAGACAATACTACCAAGGCGTTGAAGGATTAAGTGATGAAGGGTATATCGAATTACACTTCATTAACGACGTATTGCCAGGTTATTTCTGGATTTTCCCAATGACCAATGGCCGCGTTAATGTTGGGATAGGCATGTTAAGTGCAAGCGTGTCGAAAGATAAAGTCAACTTGAAAGCGTTGATGAATAAGATTGTCAAGGAGCATCCGTTGATTAGCAAGAGATTTAAAAACGCAAAACCTCTTGAATCGGTTAAAGGTTGGGGCTTACCCTTAGGTTCTAAAAAACGACAGTTAAGTTTTGATCGGTTGCTTTTCTGTGGTGATGCGGCATCCATAATAGACCCATTTACTGGTGAGGGTATTGGTAATGCGATGATTAGCGCCAAATATGCTAGTGACGTAATTGTAGAAGCGGTCTTACATGATGACTTCTCAAGCGCTCGTTTGCAGTCGTATACAGATAAGGTTTACCACCATCTGTGGCCAGAATTGAATATGAGCCATAAACTTCAGAAAATGGTGAAGTACCCCTGGTTATTCAACTTTGTAGCCAACAAAGGCACTAAGAGCAAAGAGTTTAAAATACTTTTAACTTCGATGTTCGAGAATGTAGACTTGCGGAAGAAATTTAGAGACCCACGTTTCTACTTCCGACTATTGTTTAATCGTTGATTATTGATTTATGGAATTGGTACCTTTTTATATCAGCTTAGGTTTTATTGGGCTTACGGTTTATACCATAGCTATGTTTTACCGAGCGTCGAACAAGAATAAAGGAGCAACCCTTATTGTTTTGGGGTTGGCACTTGTGCAGGCAGTGCTTAGCCAAAGAGGGTTCTTTTTAGCCAAAGACGCCATGCCACCGCGTATCATGTTTATCCTTTTACCTAGTGTAGTATGTATTGTGTTAGCGTTTGTGACAAAGTCAGGTCAAAGGCTTATCAATAGTTTTAATTTACAAACCTATTCCTACTTGCACACAGTCCGAGTTGGGGTTGAAGTGGTTCTGTACTATTTATTCCTTTATCAATTAGTACCAGAATCGATGACTTTTAGTGGTCGTAACTTTGACATAGTTGCGGGTTTGACCGCACCATTTGTGGCCTATTTTGGTTTTAAAAAAGGACTAATAGGTAAACGTGGTTTGTTGGTTTGGAATTGGATTTGTCTTTTATTGGTTTGTCAAGTAGTGATTACCGGAATTTTTTCTGTGCCAAGTCCATTCCAATTGTTGTCGTTTGAAACGCCTAACACTGGCATCCTTCACTTCCCATTTGTTTGGCTGCCTGGTATTATTGTACCTGTTGTTATTTTTGGTCACATTGTTACTGTAAAACGATTATCTCAAAACATTAAACAACCTTTTTAGATTTAATGTGTTATTTTTGTTTAACTAAAGGTATTTAAAGTTGAACAATATAGCATCAAGCTTTACAATTAAGGATCTTGAAAATCTTTCAGGTATTAAAGCCCACACCATTCGTATGTGGGAAAAGCGGTACAGTGTATTAAATCCGAATCGTACGGATTCGAACATCCGATTGTACAATGCGGATAGTTTGAAAAAGTTACTCAATGTAACCTTACTCTATAAAAACGGATATAAAATATCCAAAATAGCGCAGCTTGATGAGGCAGATCTTGGTCAGGCAGTTATTGACCAAATCTCTAAAGGGGGAGACCATTCTGGGTATATGGATGCCTTGGTCTTATCCATGTTAAACTTTGATCAGAATCACTTTGAACAAACGTTTAATCGCCTGATTGCAGAGTTTTCTTTTCGTCATGTGTTCTTAGAGGTATTTGTTCCGCTTTTACATCAAATTGGGATCCATTGGCAGAGTGACAGTATAACACCTGCGCATGAACACTTCATAACCAACCTTATTAAGCAGAAGCTTCAAATTAGTATCGAACGTGTGCAGCAAACGGTGCCTAAAACGGACGATTCTGTTTACGTGCTGTTTCTACCAGATAATGAAATTCATGAGTTGGGGTTGCTTTATATGCAATACGAATTACTATTACGCGGTTGTCATGTAATATACCTTGGGCAAAGCGTTCCGTTGGATAATCTTAGTGCTGTACAATTGGTTTGTAAAAAAATTACTTTTATTAGTTACTTCACTGTTAAGCCTGTTTCTGAGGAGATTGAAAGATATCTTGATTATTTTTCACGTAACTTGCTAGAAGGTCGTGATGATGTCTTTTGGGTAACCGGTCGCAATGTAAAGGACAGAGATTTGGATATCAAAAATGTGTCATCGTTTAACGATTTGGGCGAAATGATAAACAAAATGTAGCTTTCTCTTGCTTTTTTGTTTAAGTATTCGTTGATTTGCTTAAACAAAATGAAAAACGTACAAATAATTGGTTCTGGGTTTTCTTCTTTATCTGCAGCGTGCTATTTAGCACAAGCTGGATATTCAGTTGATGTGTATGAAAAGAATGATTCGTTAGGCGGAAGAGCTCGTGCATTTCGTCAAGATGGTTCACCCCGACACGGGAGACACAAGACCTTTACCGGTATTGTGTCTCCCGTGTCGGGGTGAACCATCTTGACGTCTAGCAACGCCGAGTTCTCGGCTTCGATAGCCTTTACATCAAAGGTCATTCCCCCGGAGTCGAGTGCCTTAATAGCCAGTGTTTGACCACGTGGGTTGAAACACTTGATATGCCACAGCTCCACAGCCGATGCCTGGCTCCAAGTTATAAAGATGGCCGCCGATGAAATTAGCGCAGCACGAAAGATTGTTCTCATGGCACGTACTCCTATCATCCTGGCCTGGCGTGCATGGTGCCCAAACC
>JAIBDD010000014.1 GCA_024679565.1 Bacteroidota bacterium
CTAGTTTTATATATTACTAACGCGTAATATTATTTGTATATTCGCTTTATGGAGTTCAAGCCCCTTGAATCATATCTATCTGATCCTAGTCCTTACACAAGCCGTAGACTCGTGGAACAGTTGGGTGAGGAAAAGTTTACCATTAATGACATAGGCGTTAGTTCACGGGTGTTTACCCATTGGCGATCAAATGGGTTAATCCCTGAAATAGAGGATGGCTCATGGGTAAAACTGAACGTGTTTCAATTTATCTGGGTACAGATAATTAAAGACTTGCGTGCGTTTAACTTTTCTTTAAAGCAGATTGTCAAAGTACGCGCTTCGCTATTTGAGTCCTTCGAAGGGTTTGCTACGGCGGATTTGTTTGATAAAAAAGGAAAGATAACCAAGGTATTGCGAGCACAGCTTAAAAAGATGTTCGACAATCACCAAGAGATAATTGAAGGCCTAGAAAGTGGTTTCGAGTCGGATTCAAATTCAATAAAAGATTTCCTTGAGGCTTTTCAAATCCCATTGCTCCTATCACTTAGCTTGAACGTATTGTTCCGTGCAATGGATCACACGCTACTGATTAGGCCAGATGGTCGAGTTGATTATACTTCAGAAACGCAAGACGAGACATTGGCCAATTACTTGTCCGAGCACGATGCGGAGTCCATCTTGGTGCTTCCACTCAAAAAGTACATTCTGGTGCTGGTATCGACAAAAAAACTAGAAGATAAAGTTGGTAATATGGCCCTGGTTACCCAAGTTGAAATGGAAGTTTTACAAGCCATGCGGCAGGGAACGCTATCCGAACTTAGAATAATTTTTGACCCCAAAGACCAACACGCAGATTTGGTGTATACCTATAAAGGGGTTGTACCCGAAAATGAAATGAGTAAAGTTTTAGATCGTTTTCGGCATAAAAAACACGTTCAATTGTCTATGAAAACCAATGACGGTAAAACGGTATCTTTCGAATACCAAGACCGAAAACGGGTCCATAAATTAAATGGAAATTAATTGATAATTAATTCAGATTAATTGATAATAAACTCGGATTAATTGATAATTAATTCAGATTAATTGATAATAAACTCGGATTAATTGATTTTTAAATGGAAATTAATGGACAAAAAGAGGTGTAGATGCAGTAATGACAAGGCATTGAAGAACTCAAGCCAATTAAATACGGGTTCATTAGAAACGGAAACACCGCTAATGGGCATACTCCAATTGAGTTATGTCAGAAAAGTCAAAACAAGGACTTACAATACAAGAATTAAAAACCTATAGCGGATTTGAAAAACTAAGTGAGAAGGAATTAGAACAAGCGCTTCGATTTATTGAGTTGATGAGTGAGGTGCTTATTGAAACATTGAAATAAAAGAATAATGCAGCATGTAGATCAACAATTGGCAGTCTTTGCCAAAGGGCAAAAGAACAACAAAGGGAAGGCCATTACAGCGGTCATGTATACCCGTGTATCGACCAAGGAACAGGCCGATAACAATCAGAGTCTCTTTACGCAAGCAAAGCACATCAAGCAATTTGCAATGAACAATGATTTGCAGATAATAGGGGAATTTGGCGGTACTTATGAAAGCGCCAAGAGTGATGAACGGGTTCAGTTCAAACAAATGATTGCCTTTGTCAAAAGACATAAGGTAGATGCCATTGTGGTATACTCGATGGATCGCTTTTCAAGAAGTGGTCCCAATGCTATTTACATTTCAGAACAACTCAGAAAGATAGGTACTGAGATTATATCTGTAACCCAACCTGTAGACGCCTCTACAGCTGCTGGGGAATTGCAACAGGGAATTTACTTTATGTTCTCACAATATGAGAATCAGCAAAGGCGCTTAAAGTCCATGGCGGGCACCCGTGAAAAGCTATTACAAGGACATTGGGTTACCAAACCACCCTTAGGGTACAAGAAGATCACAGAAGGTGGACAAAAGAAAATAGTCATCACAAAAGAAGGTAGATTGCTGGCAGCAGCATTTAGAAGAAAGATTAAGTACAACTACGAATTTACTGAAATTAGTAAGTGGCTGTCAACAAGAGGTCTAAAGGTGAGTCATAAAAGATTATCTGAGTTATGTAGAAACGTATTTTATTGCGGTTTCATGGCCCATCAGGCATTAAATGGAGAGATTGTAAAGGGCAATCATGAAGGACTCATCACACGTAATGAGTTCTTGAAGCTGAATGGCATGCTTCAAATCAGACCTGCCAAAAAGCCAAAATCAAAAATGTTGGATCATCTACCCTTAAAGAGGCACATGCATTGCTCAAAGTGCAGCAAACCAATGACGGGTTACTTTGTGCGACCGAAGAAGTTATATTACTACAAGTGCAATACGAAAGGTTGTAAAGTCAATAGAAGTGCTAAGGTGTTAAACCGAAACTGGGAACAGACGCTTTCCAATCTTCAGATAGATGCAAAATACGTTACACCCATCCAAGAACAGCTCAAAAGAAAGCTCGAAAGCTTAAAAGAAGACTCTGGTGATGGGCTAAAACAGTATCGCAGTAACAAAACAAAACTGGAGAAGAGGATAGAAGTACTAGAAGAGCGATTTGTGATAGGAGAAATTACCAAAGACTTATTTGATAAGTACGCTGCTAAATATAGAGAAGAATTGGTGGCAATATTAGAAGAAATCGACAAATGTGGAATTTCATTATCGAACCCTGATCAGGTAATCAAGCAGGCCACTGATTTGATGTCTAAACTTCAGAAAACCTGGCAGTTATCAAAATCAACAGAAAGATCAAAGTTGCTTAAAGCGGTCTACCCAAGCGGAATTTGGCTTGATCCTGAAAATAACAGTTATCGAACTTTTGGTTTGAACCCAGCGGTGCGCTGTATCCTAGATATAACGGGGAAATCCGTAGAAAAGGAAAAGCGGAATAGTGAAGATAAACTCACATATTCCGCTTTGGTAGCGAGGAGCAGAATCGAACTGCCGACCTCAGGGTTATGAATCCTGCGCTCTAACCGTCTGAGCTACCTCGCCAAAAGGTGTGCAAAATTAGTATTCTTTATTATCAAGAACCAAAGTTTTTCAATTAAAAATAATGTTCCCCTTTTTTTCTACTTTTGCAGCAAGAAATAGGTATGAAATCAAAAAGCACATTACTCCTGCTCGTATTCGTTCTAAGCTTCACCAACTCAGCGTTCGCGTACTTAGATCCAGGGTCAGGAAGTTACATTTTGCAAATGTTAATCGCCGGTATTTTGGGCAGTCTGTATGCCATCAAATTGTATTGGGCAAAAATTGTGAACTTTTTTAAAGGCAATTCTTCAACCGAGGATGATTCTTTAGAAGATTCTGACGATGAATAAATTAAACGCGTCGTTTAGAGATCCGGCAGGCTTCATCTTTACATCTTCTCAAGGAGAGATACTCCGACAAATCAACCAAATTGGTGCCGAGGAATTTGACTTAATGCACTCCTCAGGTTTATACGACACCTTAGTCAAGAAAAAATTTCTGATCCCACATCAGGAGGTAGACAATGTGTACGCAGATGCATACAAAACCATTAAACCAGAACGTTTACCGTTTATTTCGTATCCTTACGAATGGTCTTTTGGTCAACTTAAAGATGCTGCTTTATTAACCCTGTATATTCAGAAAGCCGCATTAAAGAAAGGGATGTCGTTAAAAGATTCTTCTGCTTACAATGTTCAATTTGTTAGTGGTAAACCAGTCTTTATCGATACCTTGTCTTTTGAGGTTTACGAAGAGGGCAAACCTTGGGTAGCATATAAACAGTTCTGTCAACATTTTTTAGCGCCTATTGCACTGGCGTCAATGACAGACATAAGAACCTTAGATTTACTAAGTTCCAATATTGATGGCATTCCATTGGATTTGGCTTCAGCTCTATTACCTAGAAAGTCGAAGTTTAAATTTTCTTTAGCTACCCACATTCATTGGCATGCCAAAACGCAACAGAAGTATGCGGGCAAACAAACCAATCAAAAAGCGGGTAAAGGTGTGTCGAAAATGGCCATGCTAGGATTGATCGACAACTTAGTAAACGCTGTTAAAAGTTTGAAATGGAACCCTAAAGGAACAGAATGGGGGGAATACTACACGTTTACAAACTATTCGGACTCGAGCTTTGACGAAAAGAAAAGCTTAGTTGCAGCCTATATTGAAGAAGCCAAACCATCTACTGTTTGGGATTTAGGCGCTAACGACGGAACCTTTAGCTCTATCGCAGCGTTAAAAGGCATTGAAACAGTTGCTTTTGATATAGATCCTATTGCGGTTGAAAAAAACTATCGTCGTGTTAAGCAAGACAACATTCCAATGTTGCCCCTTCAGTTAGACCTCACCAACCCAAGTACAGGTATTGGTTGGGCTCATGAAGAAAGAGATAGCCTCGAGCAGCGAGGGAAGGCAGATGTCGTAATGGCTCTGGCTATTATTCATCACATTGCGATTAGCAACAATGTGCCTTTAGAAAAGGTGGCAGATTACCTTTCACGATTGGGTAACCATGTGATTATCGAATTTGTACCAAAGGAAGATTCACAAGTGAAAATCCTATTGGCAACACGTGAAGATATCTTTGTATCGTATCATATTGAGGGTTTTGAAAAAGCATTCACGCAATACTTCGACATCGTTAAAAAACAGCAAGTTGGAGATTCCTTGCGTACCTTATACTTATTGAAGTCTAAACGGTAATGTTTAAAAACAAACCTTGGCATAGCATTTTCTTCGCCGCATTTCCTCCAGTGTTTTTGTATTCTCAAAACATTGAAATTGTGCGCTTTGCAGATGTCGTAACACCACTGTTGTTCATACTCGGTGTAACCATTGTGCTAACGGTGTTGTTGAAATTTTTTTTCAAGTCTTGGGTAAAAGCAGGGGTGTTAACATCGCTGATAATGCTTCTAGCTTTGAGTTTTGGGCCCTACTATGAGCATTGTTATAGTTGGGAGATTCCTTTCTACCCAAAAAATATTAGATGGGATCACAACTTTTATAAATGGTCGAGTTTAGCGTTAATTACATTAACCTCATGGAGGTTATTTAAAGCGAAAGGCAAGCTGTTTAAGCTTAATTCTTTATTGAATTTTGTTTCCTTTCTATTACTTGCTTTTAGTGTGTATGGCATTGTCGATTTTGCTCGCAAAGCGAATAATACCGGAGAAGCCACATTCACACAAGAAGAACAAACCGGTGATACCAAAATTCAGGAAGTTCGTCCTACGATTTATTATTTAGTTATGGATGCGTATACCAGCAATGGTGTGCTAAAAGAATATTTTGATTTTGATAACTCCGAGTTCACGGACTATCTAAAAAACAAAGGGTTTTATGTTGCTGACAGCGCTATATCAAATTACGGACAAACGGTTCTGTCGATTCCGTCAGCCCTAAATATGTCTTATCTAGATTCTGTTATTGATGTATTGGGAGAAGACCATAAAAGTAGATGGCCAATGGCCGATGTGCTGAACAACAATAGGGTTTTAAACATTTTACGCGGACAAGGATATAAATCCATATCATTTGACGCTTCGATGTTTGAAGTTGTTTACCTGAAGGATGCTGATGTATTTCATCAAACACCAGGAACAAAGTTTAGCTTGTACCAAAACGAGCTGATTAACATGTCTGTAATCAGAGCCTTTAATCGAAGAAAGCCAATTGTAACCGATTCTCCTGAAGATTTTCACAGAAGAAAGATTTTAGAAGCGTTTCGTGTAATGGAAACTATTCCTGAGAAAAATACACCGTATTATGTGCACGGTCATGTATTAGCTCCTCATCAACCGTTCTTATTCGACAAGGATGGGAGCCCAGTTCAACCGGGCCATAACTATAACATTTGGTTGCCACTCGATTCTAACACAGACAATAGCTATTACAAAAGAGGATATATCGAGCAGCTTCAGTTTGTAAACAAAAAGCTTATCCATCTAATCGATAAAATAATAGCAGATTCAGAAGTGCCACCAATCATCATTTTACAAGGTGATCATGGCAGTTGTTCAGAGTTACGTAACCACCATGGATACGAGAATAACGACTTTAAAGAGCGATTCTCTATTATTAATGCCTACTACTTTCCTGATCAAGATTATTCGATGTTGTACGATACCATTAGCCCGATTAATTCTTTTAAAGTAGTGATGAATAAGTACTTTGATGGCAACTATAAACTAGAGCCTGATCGTGCGTATTATTCTGATTGGGATTATCCGTATCGTTTATTTGACGTTACCGATAGCATTCGGTAAATCTTATTCCTTAATTTGCCCCACAGCCAATTATATTTGAGCGATGATTATTAGAAGCAAAGCGCCTTTGCGCATTGGTTTAGCAGGTGGCGGAACAGACGTAAGCCCATTTGCCGATATATATGGAGGAAGCATCTTAAATGCCACAATTAATTTGTATGCGCACGCAACAATTATCCCAAATAATTCGAATAAAATTGAATTACAAGCCTTAGACCAAGGCAAAAACCAAGCATTTAACTCCGCTAAAACATTACCGTTGGATGGAACCCTAGATTTGCTTAAAGGGGTTTACAACCGTATCGCAAAAGACTATCTAGAGGAACCTTTGTCGTTCACACTTCAAACCTATGTAGACGCCCCTCCAGGGTCTGGGCTAGGTTCGTCGTCAACATTAGTTGTTGCCATTATTGGCGCCTTCGCGCATTGGTTGAAGTTGCCGTTGGGTGAATATGACATCGCACATTTGGCGTACGAAATAGAACGAATCGATTTAGGTTTAGCAGGAGGGAGGCAAGATCAATATGCTGCAACCTTCGGTGGGTTTAACTTTATGGAGTTTTACAAAGATGATAAGGTCATTGTAAATCCACTCCGAGTTAAAGCTAAGTATGTCAATGAGTTACAACATAATGTGGTGCTGTTTTATACCGGCACTAGTCGTGAGTCGGCAACCATAATAGACAAACAGGCCAAAGCAATCAATCAACAAGAAAAAAATCAGATTGATGCCACCTTAAAAGTGAAAGAACAAAGCGTAAAAATGAAGGAAGCTTTGTTGAAAGGAGAATTAGACAAAATTGGCAATATTCTTAACGTTGGTTGGGAGTACAAAAAGTTAATGGCTGAAGGGATTACAAATCCCGACATTGAAAAGATGTATCAAACGGCCATAAACGCTGGTGCTATCGGCGGTAAAATTTCTGGTGCAGGAGGAGGAGGTTTTATGTTCTTTTACTGTCCGAACAATACACGGTTTGATGTGATTAAAGCGATTTCAGAACTGGATATTAAAGTTACCCCTTACGAATTTGCCATGTCAGGTCTCTATAGTTATACTATCAATTGATGTCAACACATGCCATTATACTAGCTGGAGGAATGGGCACCCGATTGAAATCGGTGATTACGGATATTCCAAAACCTATGGCACCTGTGGCCAACAAACCCTTTCTGACCTATTTGCTGAACCAACTCTGTAGTTTCGACATTACAGAGGTTAAACTTTCTGTTGGATATAAACATGAGGTAATTGAAAGCTATTTCGGCACAAAATATAAGCACCTAAATTTAGACTATATCATTGAAAAAGAGCCACTTGGTACAGGTGGGGGCATCCGTTTAGCGGCAGAAGCGTGTACATCAGAGACACTATTAATCTGCAATGGTGATACCTATTTCGACGTGAACATCGATCAATTTGTTATTGAGCACATCCAAAATAAAAATGGCATGACGATTGCGTTAAAACAGATGGATAGGGTCAATCGATATGGCATGGTAGAGTTAAATCAGTCGGAAATTATTGGGTTTTCTGAAAAATCGGAAGCCTTGAAGACCGGCTGGATTAATGGAGGAATATATGCCCTTAATAAAGCATTGTTTCTAAACAACACACAGGCCGGTAACTTTTCGATGGAGGTAGATTTTATGGAAAAAATGGTTGGTCAAATAAAGTTAGAAGGCTTCAAATCAGACGGTTATTTTATAGATATAGGCATTCCTGACGATTACCATAAAGCAAATACATACTTTGGAAAATAAACTAATTATAGATAAATCTTGGACACTGTTTCTAGACCGTGACGGTGTAATCAATAAGAGATTAGTTGATGATTATGTGAAAAGCTGGGACGAGTTTCAGTTTCTTGATCATGTACCAGAAACGATAGCGCAGTGCAGTGCATGGTTTGGCACAATTGTCGTTGTCACAAACCAACAAGGAATTGGTAAAGGTTTGATGTCTGATGCTGACTTGAACAACATCCATAATAAAATGATCGCAGAAATAGAATTGAAGGGTGGTCGAATAGACAAAGTTTACTATTGTCCTAAGCTAAAAGATGAAATTCTGAACTGTCGTAAGCCATTGCCTTTTATGGGCTTAGAAGCAAAAAAAGACTTTCCGGTTATAGATTTTAATAAATCTGTAATGGTGGGAGATTCTATTTCCGACATGGAATTTGGAGAGGCTTTAGGCATGCAAAATATATTCATCACGCCAAACCCGAACAAAAGTGATGCAAAAGTTACACGGTTCGAAACAACAAAACTGCAGGATTTGACGTCTATTTTACAAGATAAAGGGGGTTTGCAATAACATTAAATCGTTGAATTTGTTGTACTTTGTATTATCCGGATAAACTATTGAAACTCATAACTAAACATATTGCCCTGTTAACTATGCTGCTTTCTGTTATTGGCATTAGTCAAACGAAAGCAACACACTTAGTTGGTGGGTATATGAGTTACAAGTTTCTAAGAACGGAGGCGAACAACGACAAAACCTTCTTGTTGTCACTTACTTTGTTTAGAGACGTTGAGCAAAGTACCGTTGATTTTGATGATGAAATCGAGATCGGCATCTACTTAAACAATACCGAACGAGACCGGAATCAATTGGTTAAGGCACGAATCTTAACACGTCAATTGGTTAAACCACCAGGAAGTGAGGAATGTGATTATTATTCCGACAAAAAAATTCAAATGGGTTATTACGAGCGTGTCGTTACCCTAGAGCCTTACGCACAGGGATATCATGTATATTTCGTTCGTTGCTGCCGTAATATTCAGAATAACCTAACCTTAGGTACTGGTGGAGAGCCTGATCAAGGTCAAACGTATTATTGCTTCATCCCAAATCCAGCTTTAGAAAACAGCAGTCCATTTTTCAGTGGCGTGCCAAGTCCATACATGTGTAACAACGATACCAATACGTTTTTGAATAGAGCGATTGACCCTGATGGAGACTCATTGGTATATAGGATGGTTAGACCGTTTCAGGGTGGGGATATCGGACAAAATTCGTCTAAACCTACACCACCATCTAAATTAAGCTTACCAATTGAAGAAGTTGAATATCGGGTTGGATACCACAACAATAGACCGTTTGGCGCTGGTGGGATAGCTACCGTTGATTTAGCAAGTGGGTTAACCACTTTGTTGTCTCGCGAAATAGGAAGCTTTGTAATAGCCATTGAGGTAGAGGAGTATAGGAACGGGGTTTTGTTCAGTCGAGTTCGATTAGACATGCAGATACTGGTTCTTGATTGTCCGCCAAATAAAAAACCTGTGGCCTCAAACGATGGAGGCAAGTATTTTGAAATAGAAGCTGGCGAACGACTCTGTTTTGATGTAAGAGGACGAGATTCAGATATAAACCCGACACAGTCGGTTACCGTTTATGGAAGCGGGGATATTTTAACTGGAGAAAACGGGGTAACCGCTCCTTTGGCAACGATGCTTACTCGAAAAGCTTTGGGAAGTGTTGAAACCGAATTTTGTTGGACGCCGTCTTGTGACCAAGCACGCGACAAACCCTATGTGGTAACAATTTCTGCTCAAGATGATGGTTGCCCACCTAAATACGACAATTACAATATCGAAATTAAGGTAAACAAGTTTGTTGGTTCAGACGAAATTTTTGGGCCACAAAAAGTATGCGCCACGAAGAGTTACGAATACATTTTTGATGCAGTAGACCCTAAGCCAAACAGCAGTTTTTGGTGGACTGTAGACAATGGAACAATAATCGGTGACTCAACAAACGAAAATGTAACCGTTACGTTCAATGGGAGTGGAAACGCCACAATTAGGATGGTTGAAATTAGTCAATATGGGTGTGCAGGAGATACGGTAGATTACACCGTAGAGTTAATTCCATCACCACAAACACCAGTTGTTTCAGGTAAGGATACTGTTTGCCTTGGCGAGACAAATGTGACCTATAACACGCCTTCAACCCCCGGCTCTAGATATAGATGGCTGATGCCTGATGGCACCATTAATGGTGGAACGGTTAACTCGATAAATTATACCTGGAATCAAATTGGAGATTTTGAATTAGCGATAATAGAAACAAATACAGAAGGTTGTAGAAGTGATACGGGTAGGTTTTATGTGAACGTACGCAAACCTGTGCCTGGTTTGCAAGGGCCGATGTCGGTATGTCCTAATGCACAAAACATTGCCTATACAGCACAAGGAGCTTCTGGTTCGGTGTACAACTGGTTTGTTGCAGGAGGAAGTCAAATAAGTGGTGGAAATTCTGCAAATATTGCAGTGAATTGGGGTAATCCAGGTATTGGGTCAATAACCATAACAGAAACGGATAAATGGGGGTGTGTTAGCGATCCCATTGCTATACCTGTTGAGAAAACGTATATACTCACCGGTTATAAACCAACTGGAGATACAACAGTTTGTGAGTTTGATGCAAATGTGCTGTATAGTGTTGTGGCTTCGAATGGTTCAAGTTACAATTGGTTTATTACCGGCGGAAATCAAGTATTAGGGGATTCTTCAGATAATATTCGGGTAGATTGGGGGGCCACTGGAATTGGCAACGTAGCCGTTCAACAAAAAGCCTTTGATGCGGTGAATAATCGCACATGCTTAAGTCCAATACAATCCATTACTGTTGTTATTAATCCAATACCAACGGCAGATGAAATCGAAGGTGAATTTGATTTTTGTCAAGGTGATTTAGAACGCACCTATACGGTAAATGGATTCACAGGTTCCACCTATTTGTGGGAAGTAAACGGCAACACAAATGCGATTAAAGGGCAAGGGTCTAACCAAATACAGGTGACTTGGCCAAACGCAGGATCATTTACAATGTCGGTTACCGAGATGTCGAAAGACTCCTGTCCTGGCCAAACGATTGACACTATAGTCATTGTGCATCCTAAGCCTATAGCTGACTCAATTCAAGGAAAGTTCATACATTGTTTTCCTGATGTATACCAAAGTCCTTACACGGTGTCGGGGTACCCTAATTCGACATACAATTGGCAAGTAACCAATGGCAGCTTTGCGCCAACCAATGGAAATACGATTTTGGTAGACTGGAATAGTTCTGGTTATGGTTCTGTTTCTGTAGTTGAAGTTTCTGAATTTGGCTGCATTGGAGATACATTAACCTTGCCCGTATACATCAACAATATTGAGTTAGATCTAGATAGGATATCTGTTGGCTTTCCAGATGATAGAATCCATAGTGAGTGGCGCTTGTTAAATGATGATCTTACATCAGGGCCTTTTGAAGTTGAACGGCGCACGTATGGTGTTGACGTTGTGTGGAATCCTGTGGGTCAAGAATTTTATACCAACTTTACAGAAAACAACTTAAACACGGATGAATATCCGTTTGAAATACGCATAAAAACGACTGATTTGTGTGGTAATGTTGTCTTGTCTGAGGTACATAGAAGTATTCTTCTTACAGGCGATCAAGACCCCAATGATTTCTCTTTAAACTTGGATTTTACAGAGTATTTTGGATGGGAAAACGGCGTTGATTATTACGACTTATACAGAAGTAAAAATGAAGACAGAAGTTTAGACTTATTTATGCGCGTTAACCTTGGAGAGCAAATAACAGTGCCAGGGTCAAGTCAAGATTATAGACAGTGTTTCCGTGTAAAAGCGACAGAGTTAAATGGACAGAACAAAACATCTTGGAGTAATGAGGTGTGTTTTTTCTTTAGTCCGAATGTGTATGTTCCTACTGCTTTTAGTCCAAATAAGGATGGGTTGAATGAGAGTTTCAATCCTGTTACTGTAGCGGTAAAAGACTATCACCTAAGTATTTTTAATCGCTGGGGTGAGCAGATATTTGTTACCGAAGATCAAGCAGAAGGGTGGGATGGAACCTATAAACAAAAAGACTCTCAATCAGGTGTCTACATGTATCTTGTAAAGTACTCCGATAGCGCAGGCGAACAGTATCAAAAAGCCGGGACAGTTCAGCTAATGCGATGATGAAACACGCAGTGCTAATCATTCTTCTTGTTTCTTCCATGCAGTCATGTAAAGTAAATTCGGATGATGATGTGTCGATAGAGGCTAGTTGCCCTAAAGCAGAAATTCTACGTACTACACGCTATTCTGACGTGCCTAATTCAGGTTGTTTAGTAAATGATTATAAGATTGTTGGAAATGCTTTAACCCTTTCAATAGGAGTGAGTGGGTGCAATTTTCAAAGAAACTTCCGGTTTGTGATTGACGAAGCGAAATCGAAATCAATGCCACCTCAACAAAACGCTAAGCTGTTTATTGAAGAACAATCGTGTCAGGCATATTTTGAATTTGACATTTGCTTTGATATCAGTAACGTTGAAAGACCAACGGTGTTAAAACTCCCGTATAAAAGTGGAGTGCAGTCTATTGAAATTAATTGACGAATACGATCTTTTTCGTTTCGAAAAATTCCCCTTCTAATTTATCTGTGAGGTTGTACGTTGTGACATGCGCTTGTTTAAATGCATGTTCGAAATTCTGAATTTCTTGTTTAAGGTCTCCCCCTTTAAGGGCATACAAACCAGAATTGGTGAACTTACTAAAATCAATTTTTTTCTCTATCCATTGGTAAAATGGCTCTAACCGTGTAACCGCTCTAGACACAACATAATCAAACTGACCCTTTACTTCTTCTGCCCGCGCTTGCTGGCTGGTTAGGTTTGTCAGTCCGATTGCTTCTGTAACAGCTTTAACCACTTTAATCTTCTTACCGATGCTATCGACCAAGTGAAATTGAACGTCTGGAAAAAGAATGGCTAACGGCACACCTGGGAATCCTCCTCCAGTTCCTACATCTAAAACCTTGCCATTAGGCTTAAAGGTGGTGAATAGGCCTATAGACAGTGAGTGCAATAAATGGCGTGTTACAAACTGATCAATATCCTTTCTGGATATTACATTTATTTGAGCGTTCCATTCCTGGTACTGCTTTTCTAACATCCCAAACTGCTTGAGTTGGGTTTCAGATAGATTAGGGAAATATTGTTTTAGTAGTTCCAACGTAATGGTTTTGAAAAATAACCCCTCACTCCAACAAAAATATGTATCAATAATATACCGATGTCTAGAAACGGAAATACCCAATAATACTTCAGGTATCCAAAAACTTTCATGTTGCGGAAGAGAATTATGGCTTGTGTTATAAATCGAAATCCAACAATACCCAAAGCTGGTATCAAAAACGATTGGTCAACTATGGTCAGAACACCTAGGATATAATAGAATAACAGGCTAAAGGCATAAAGTCCGAGCGCAAATCGGTGTTTGAATTTGTACATTTTTCCGGTGCTGTAATGGCGTTTTTTCTGCCTCATCCATTGGCTCAAATTCATCTTGGGTTCAGAAATCGTAAACCCATCAGAGGCCAAACAAACAGCCGTATTTGTCTTAGTGGCTGTTTCATTAACGAACAAGTCGTCATCCCCAGAAAGCAAATGTTGATGACTGGCAAACCCTTTAACAGAGAAGAAGAGCTCTCTTCTGTACGAAAGGTTTCGACCAACACCCATATATGTTTTTTTGGCTAATGAGAAATTGATGTACAGTAACAAGCTATGAAAAGTTTCTAGTTGGATTATCCAGTTGGTTAAGGATAATTTTCTCTGGTAATTTCCAACACCTAAAACAATCGACTTGTCTTTGGTCATAGACTGAGACATCATTTTTAGCCATTGGCTCGAGGCGGGCTTGCAATCCGCATCGGTAAACACCAATACGTCGTGTTTAGCGGCTTTTATTCCGATGGTTTGAGCAAACTTCTTTCCTCTATGGAATCGTTCATCAATATCGAGGTGTAACACTTTTAATTTGTTGTGTTCACGTTCTAGGTTGTCTAAAAAGTCAATTGTGCCATCTGTACTTCCATCGTTGACAACGATTACCTCAAAATCTGGATGGTCTTGGCTTAAAACTGCAGGTAGGTTTGCTTCAAGAAAGCTTCTATTGTTTCGTGCACAAATGATAACAGACGCCGATTGAACTGGTCCGTCTGGCTTGGTGACCTTCGCCAAGGTGCGACTAAATATGCCCCAATAGTAGCACAGTTGTATACATGCTGTAACTGCAAATGCCACGAAAAGAATTAAAGCTATGTCTACTTCCATTTGTAAAACAAAAGTCTCGATTATTTACTCGCCGTTGTTAACGTGTTTTAAACATAATTGTATGCTAGTCAATTGGGGTCTCAGGCCAATCGATAGCATTAATCGAATCAAAGTGCTGTCTGCGCAATTCCATGTACCGATCATTCATGGCTGAGTTATCTGGATAAGTATAGGTGTTTTCAAAAGCGTCTAAAAGATTTTCACTCGCACGGTAGTTGTGATTGAAGTCAAATAGTTTGCGGGCGTTCACATGGAATAAGGCAATAGCTATAAGGCCGAACCCCCAAAGCCTATAAATAGCTTTGTTAGCGTTTAACTCTGGGTTTTCCCCCTTCATTTTAATCCAGATGAAAATCAATCCAAATAAGACGGATGCATATCCTACGATTACAATGTTGTCGGCGCCTGACCAAAGGAAAAACTTAAATAAAATGCCAATTAAGGTAGTCGCTAATGTGAACCCAGCAAATATTGAAAATCCGAGTATCGTTTTATTAGACTTTTGCGCACTTATTAAAGGGGCAAACAATGCAAGGTAAACGATAACCAGAACCAGCACAGCGAATAAGGTGATTATGTCAGCACCGGCATAGTGCATGTATTTGAAACCTATACCAACGAGGAGCAATACGAATCCAATAATTTCTAATGCACGTAACCATTTCCATGTACGATTTTTGGCCGCTTTTATTTCATCATTATCTAGTATTTCTTCTGACATTGAAGGTTATTATTAGTTTCTGTTCTATTTTAGTGATAACGATTATCAATTATCAATTATCAATTATCAATTTAAGATTTAACTAGGCCTTCAATAAAGTCAAGTATCTCATCTTTCCCAGCGCCATTTTTACTGCTGGTTATAAATCTATTCGGAAGGTCTTCCCATCCTTGCTTATACATGGCTGCTTCAAACAATCCAACGTTTTCGGCAAGCTGAGTTTTTTTGATTTTATCAGTTTTAGTGAAAATAATTTGAAAAGGAACCTGCTTTACACCGCACCATTCTACAAATTCGAGATCTATTCTTTGCGGTTTAAGGCGGGCATCAACAAGAACAAATGCAGAATAAAGATTTTTACGGTTCTCTAGGTAGTCCATAATCATGGCGCTAAACCGTGCTTTTTTGCGGTCGTTCACTTTTGCAAAACCATACCCTGGCAAGTCAATTAACGTCCAAACATTATTGATGTTAAATTCGTTTATTAGTTGAGTTTTACCGGGTTTGCTGCTTGTTTTAGCCAAACTTTTTTGATTGGCCAGCATATTGATTAAACTCGACTTTCCGACATTGGATCGACCGATAAAGGCAAATTCAGGCTTGTCTGAAGTTTCCATCTTTTCGATGGTTGCGTAAGATTTGATAAACTTTGCTGATTTGATTGTCATGACGGATATTTGCAAACTTAATTTTTTCATAAAGACTATAGCAATTGGAGTCAACAAAAACAGAAGTTAAGCCCTATAGTGCAGAAGGCTCAAAGAGAGAACAAGTCGAAAAAATGTTCGACAGTATCTCGCATAAGTACGATTTCTTAAATCATTTCCTTTCAATGGGCATCGACCATGTGTGGCGCAGAAAGGCAATCGCAAGGTTGAAAGACATTCAGCCTAAAAAGGTTTTGGATGTGGCCACTGGTACGGCAGATTTGGCTATTGCGGCATTAAAACTCAATCCGGACGAGGTAGTTGGTATTGATTTGTCGGAAAACATGCTTGGCGTGGGACGGACTAAGCTTAAGAAAAAGGGCTTTGATAATATCACCTTAATGCAGGGTGATAGTGAGGATTTGCCTTTTGAAGACAACCATTTTGATGCTATTACCGTGGGTTTTGGTGTGCGTAACTATGAAAACCTAGAGCGTGGATTAAACGAGATGAAACGCGTGTTGCGGCCAGGAGGCAAGTTGGTGGTTCTGGAGTTCTCTAAGCCATCTGCTTTTCCAATCAAACAATTCTTTACGTTCTATTCTAAATACATACTTCCTTTATGGGGTAAATTATTTTCTGGAAGCCAAGAAGCGTATGTGTATCTTCCCGAATCGGTTAAACACTTTCCTGAAGGTCAGCACTTTATTGATATTTTATCGAAATGTGGGTACCAGAATACAAGTTTTAGTCGTTTGACTTTTGGGATAACATCAGTGTATGAAGGAACAAAATAGAAATATGATGACCAAGTGGTTGATGTTGGGATTAATGTTGATGTTCGGTCCTTTGGTGAAAGGACAGGAAATCAACCCGACGTACGACCTACATCGAATTCACTTTGGCTTTTCTATAATTGGTAATTATGGAAAGCTCAAGTACAATACAGCCAGTGATTTTATGGACAACGATACCATACAAACCATTAATACCAATAGTTTTCCTGGTTTTGGTGTTGGTGGTATTATGAACTTGAAAGTGGCTGAATACTGGGATTTTAGAACGATGGTGAATATTCAATTCGTCGAACGTCATTTGATGTATAATTTTAGAGGTGGAGATATCCAGACAGCTAAAGTCAATTCGACTTACATGGAAATTCCTTTCCAAATGAAATATAAGTCGAAACGAAACCACAATAAACGTTTCTATTGGGTTGGTGGAGTAACTTATCGGTACGACTTTGCATCCGATATTGATACGGAAAGAAGCAATACAAAACCAATTGTTGCCTTGTATCCTGCCACCTTTAGTTATGACTTTGGCGCAGGGCTTGATTTATATTATGAGTTCTTCAAGTTTTCACCTGAAATTAGAATCAGTAATGGATTGGGCAATTCGATGGTTCCAGATTCTTTTATTTATTCATCCTCATTGTCTCGGATGTCCCCAAAATTAATTCAGTTTTTCCTTCACTTCGAAGGATAATCGTACATGGATTTTAATCTCATTCAAAAGGATGGCGCATCTGGCGCTAGGGCTGGAATATTAAAGGCCCCACATGGTGATATAGAAACACCTATTTTTATGCCTGTGGGTACCCAAGGTACCGTAAAAACGGTTAGCCAAGAACTACTAAAGGAGCACATTGATGCCCCAATAATATTAGGAAATACCTATCACCTTTTCTTACGTCCAGGCGTAGAATTACTTGAGAAAGCCGGAGGGCTTCACGGTTTTATGAATTGGGACCGTAATATCTTAACAGATAGTGGTGGTTATCAGGTGTATAGCATCTCAGATCAACGTAAAATCAAAGAGGAAGGTGTTGTGTTTAAAAGTCATATTGATGGGTCTAAGCACTTGTTTACCCCAGAAAACGTGATCGACACGCAGCGCAGTATTGGTGCAGACATCATCATGGCGTTTGATGAATGTACGCCGTATCCTTGCGAATTTGAGTATGCCGCAAATTCCATGCGTATGACCCATAGGTGGTTAGACCGATGTTTTGACCAAATGGACAAAACGGAACCGAAGTACGGAAAAGAGCAAAGTCTTTTTCCAATAGTCCAAGGAAGTGTGTACCCCGAATTACGAAAGCAAAGTGCGGAATACATTGCCAGCAAAACAGCTGATGGTTATGCGATTGGCGGATTAAGTGTTGGCGAGCCACATGAAGACATGTATGCGATGACCGACCTTGTTTGTGGTATTTTGCCTAAAGATAAACCACGTTATTTAATGGGTGTTGGCACGCCGGCTAACATCTTGGAATGCATCAGTTTAGGTATAGACATGTTTGATTGCGTTATGCCAACCCGCAATGCAAGAAACGGTCAGCTGTTTACCAAAGACGGTATCATCAATATTAAAAACCAACGTTGGGCCAATGACCTATCGGCTGTTGACGAACAAATTACACCAAACTATTCGAAAGCATACTTGCGTCACTTAACGATAAGTAAAGAGTATTTGGCCGGACAAATAGCGAGTACACATAATTTGTCATTTTATTTGTGGCTCGTTAGAGAAGCAAGAAAACACATTATAGAGGGGGATTTTGCTTCTTGGAAAAATGACATGGTAAAAAGAGTAACAACAAGGTTGTAATATGGATCCACAAGCAATTTATAACAAAACCAATACACTCGCCAAAGCGTGTTTAAAAGTAGCAATGGTGTTGCCACACGACCAACAGATGGCTGCCTTTGCACGTGTTGAATTGGTGCGACATGCATCCGATTTAGGCGTCAAAACTAGAGGTTTGATGGTAGGTCAACTCGGTGAAGTTTTTGTTGAAAGATTGAGCCGTGCCGTAGATAGCTGCAATGGTTGTGGTTTTTGGCTACAGCTTATTATCGACGATGGAATCCTAAATAAACCAGAAATTATCTCACCTTTGGTAAAAGAATGCGATACCCTTTCTGCCATGTTCTTAGCTGCATTAAAGACGGCGAAGAATAAAATGGATTAAACCATGATCAAAAAGATAGATTGGTACATCATTAAAAAATTCCTTCTGAGTTTTGTGCTCACGTTGGGGCTTTTTACTGTAATCATTATTGTCTTTGATGTCGCTGAAAAAATTGATGATTTTGTAGAGAAGCAAACACCATTCGGTGAAATTGTATTTGACTACTATTTCAATTTTATACCATTCTTACTCAATCTGTTCAGTCCAATATTTGTCTTCATTACGGTTATCTTTTTTACTTCCAAAATGGCAGACAAATCTGAAGTGGTTGCTATTTTATCAGGAGGTGTTTCCTATTTGAGATTCTTAAGGCCGTATATGTTGTCGGCACTGATTATTGGGGCATTTTCATTTTCACTCAATGCCTGGATTATTCCCAGGTCAGACAAGAAGCGTGTAGAATTTGAGAACAGGTACACCCGAAACTTAGAGAACAATTACAAAAAGAACATTAAACAACAGATTCGACCTGGTATGATTATGTCGCTTCAGAACTACAACTATCTAGATAGTTTTGGATATAAGATACAGCTCGAGCATGTGGAAGATGGTCGATTGAAATCAAGACTTTTTGGTGATAAAATTCGGTGGAATGAGGAGAACGAAACCTGGAGAATTTCGAATTATCGCATCCGTGAGTTTTTGCCCAATGGTAAAGAGAAACTTCATTCGGGAGCATATTTAGATACCATGGTACCCTTTGATCCAGAAGATTTTTTTAGAAGACAAGAAGACGTGCAGTCATTCAATATGGATGAGCTAGACAAGTACATTGCATTAGAAAAAATGCGGGGTACCTCGGATGCTTTCTTTTATAAAACTGAAAAACAAAGACGTTATGCAAGCCCGTTTTCTATGCTAATACTTACGTTTATAGGCGTCTGTGTGTCGTCTGCGAAAGTGAGGAGAGGGGTTGGTAAAAACTTAGCTAAGGGTATATTAATCAGTTTTTTCTACCTGTTTGTAATACAATTCTTTAGTTCAATTGGAAGTAAAGGGGCTATGCACCCGGTAGTGGCTATATGGACGCCCAACATCGCGTTTATGTTTGTTGCGGGTTGGTTGTATAAAAAAGCCCAGAAGTAATTTAACGCACCACTTGAATTTTACTCCGATTGTGTATACGGTTTCCGCTGTACTCCACAACATAAACTCCATTGGTGATGTGGTCGGGCAATTCTTCAATTTTATGTGAAACGCTCTGCGTATGTACGATGTTTCCGCTTAGGTCTAACACCTTACAGGCAGTAACAGCACGTGGGAAGAAAAGTGTTCCTTGTCCGTCGGTGCGTACACCAACGTTGCCTCCGTTAAGCTGAATTTGTACCTCATTAGACACAACTTTTTCTCCAAAATAATCGTGATAAACCACATAATACTTAACAAAAGTGGACTTTGTGTTGTAGTGATAATCCTTGTGATTGTACGCTGTGCCTGAATTGTTGTCGCATTGGATAACCGCAATTTGCTTAGGCTCTTTGTTGTCTTCTTGACGGTGAACGGTGTACTGTTCACATTCACTTATCAGATTTGTTTGCCAAGTCACCAGTATCCCAAGATCTATTTTGCGTACGTTCATTTGATTGAATTTAGGCCCTAGGTCTACATCAAATGGGTAGTCAACTGTTTTTTTAGCACTTTCAGACCTAACCAGTGCAGGTATCGTACTTTGTTTAGTTGTGTTTGGATATCCAATCGGTGGGAAATTGCTGTTTTGTAAAAAGAACGGTTCTTTACTGAAATATAAAGAGGAGATTAAACTACTCACTCCAGACGGAATCATTTTACCGTTTTGGTTATTCGCATATTCATAATGCCCGCGACCACACAATGAATACAGCCCTTTTGGGAAAGGAACCAATCCATTTGAAGATGTACCAGTCCCGGTAATTTCATTGCCAATAAAGGCTTGATTGTCTGTTGCTGGGCTGCAATTCATAAATATTCCAGCATTTTGTATTCGGTTGCGTAGAAAAACATTTCCCGGTCCGTTTATACCATGAGAGTTGTCAATAACTAGGTTTTGAATGATGTTGCCTTCAATTAAGTTTAGGAAAGGGTAGTTGCCATGCATCACCACGTCACCGCTAAAATCAGATGGACTAAAAACACCGGTCCAGTATGCGTCGTGCGAATAATTGTAACCCACTATGTTTCCGTTAGAGCCGGCTTGGAAGAGTATAGAATGTCGTAGTCTTTTAAAAATGTTGTTTTCGACAACACATTGTCCTGAAGTAAACGCCAATACTACACCATATGCTTTTCCTCCACCGCCGTGATTAAATGCATTGGTGAAGTATGATCCTTCCACACGATTTTTATAGCTATATATGTTGTTTACATGGGCGTAGTTACACGAATCGGAATGCACGCCGCTAACTAATGCATTTTCTGTGTATTCAAAGCGAATGTTGTCTGTTTGACCTGCCGTTTGGTCTAAGCGTACGATTTTCATATTAAGTACGCCTAAGTTGCTTTGCGGGTTTACTTTGATGAGTTGAGGTTGGTAAATAGAATCGAGGTCAAGCCTTAAAGGGTCTTCCAATTCAATAATCCCGTCTGTTATGGATCGTACCTTGGTCATCTGGCCGATTGACCCATTTGCCCATTCCGAGGTTGTTCTTGTTTTATCGATGATGCGTATACGTACCATATCGCCTGCAGACAAATATTCATTTTTACTTACTACTGTTAGTTCATCCTTATGCGCTTGCTGCAACACTTCTGTCCATTTGGCAAATGTGTTCCCACGTGAATAAATTAAATGTCCACTTCCACCAAGGTCAAATTTTAATATCGTTTGATTACTACCGTCTCCTGCGAGGTATTGATCTGACTTAAGTTCAATCGACTCATGGAGTAAATAGATTCCTTTTGGGAAGTATATGATGGCACCAGTTTGTCGAGAGTTTTCGATTGCTAGTTTAACAAACTTGTCGCAAGGGGTTTCCCCAGTTATATCAGCGCCTAACCGCTTGATATTGATTACATTTTTTTGTTGAATTTTTTGATGACTTGCCAGACTCTGCCAGTTCGCGGAGGCTGCTTTGGGTATGCTTTGCCCGAAAGAAAAGGCATAGCATAGGAGCATAGTTATAGTAGTAGTAGTAATTTTCATCGGAACAAAAGTAGAAAACAACACCTTAAAAACAACGTTTTAAATGTCATATTTCCACATATAAGACAAAATGCTCCCAATATGGGAAAATTGAAGTGAACTGAACGTTGAAAAAAGTATTAAAATTAACGTCTTACAGGAGGTATAAATCTTATTTTTGCCGTCAAATTAGAAAGCATGAATATTCACGAGTATCAAGCAAAACAAATTCTTAAATCTTACGGAGTTGCCATTCAAGAAGGTGTTGTCGTTGACGATAATGCATTGACTGAGTCAAGCGTAAAGCAATTAAAAGAAGACACCGGAACAGATTGGGTTGTAGTTAAAGCACAAATCCATGCTGGTGGTCGTGGAAAAGGTGGCGGAGTTAAGCTTGCCAAAGATATGGACGAAGCAAAACAGCGCGTTAATGACATATTGGGCATGCAATTGGTTACGCCTCAAACCGGACCTGAAGGCAAGAAAGTGAATAAAGTTCTAATTGCTCAGGATGTGTATTATCCAGGAGCATCAGAACCAAAGGAATATTACATGAGCGTTTTACTTGACAGAGCTTTAGGTAAAAATGTAATCATTTATACCACTGAAGGTGGAATGGACATAGAAGAGGTTGCAGAGACGCATCCAGAAAAAATATGGAAAGAATGGATTAATCCTGCTACAGGATTGCTTCCATTTCAGGCACGTAAAATTGCATTCAACCTGGGCTTAACTGGTGTAGCTATGAAAGGCATGGTGAAATTCGTTAATGCACTATACAATGCTTATGTAGACACAGATTCGTCAATGTTTGAAATTAACCCTGTGTTAAAAACATCCGACGACAAAATCATAGCAGTAGATGCAAAAGTTGATTTAGACGATAACGCGCTTTACAGACATAAAGATCATGCTGCTTTAAGAGATGAGAGCGAAGAAGATCCTACTGAAGTTGAGGCTAAGAAATTTAACTTAAACTATGTAAACTTAGACGGAAACGTGGGTTGCATGGTAAACGGTGCAGGTTTAGCAATGGCTACCATGGATATTATCAAACTTAGTGGGGGAGAGCCAGCTAACTTTTTGGATGTTGGAGGAACAGCAAGCGCTGAAACAGTTGAAGCAGGTTTCCGTATTATCTTGAAAGATCCAAATGTGAAGGCGATTTTAATCAACATTTTTGGCGGAATCGTTAGGTGTGACAGAGTTGCGCAAGGTGTTGTGGATGCATATCAAAATATTGGAAACATTCCTGTACCTATTATTGTAAGACTACAAGGAACTAACGCAGTAGAAGCTAAAAAAATAATCGACGAAAGTGGGTTAGAAGTGCGCTCTGCCATCCTACTTCAAGAGGCAGCAGATGCTGTTTCTGAGGTGTTAGCTTAATCATATATGCCAGCCGAATTCGTAGAACTTCATCAAGAAACGCCTGATAAAAGGCGTATAAAGCAACTTGCTGAAGCATACAAAGACGGTAAAATTGTCATTATCCCAACAGATACGATATATGCCGTATCCTGTGATTTATACAACAAGAAATCTATTGATACGTTGTGTAAACTTCTTGGTAAAAAGCCAAACAAAGCCAATTTATCTTTATTGTGTAAGGACTTAACAGATTTAGCTACGTACTGTAAGCCACTGTCAAATCCTGTCTTTAAACTGATGAAAAGGGTGTTGCCTGGACCATACACCTTTATTTTAACAGCAACCAACGAGGTGTCTAAACGCTTCAAATCAAATAAAAGAACTGTCGGAATTCGTGTACCAGATTCTGAGATAGTACATGCCCTAGTTGTCGAACTTGGCAACCCAATCGTATCGAGTTCAATTCACTCCGAAGATGAAATACTAGACTACATCACTGATCCTTCTGAGATTTATGAGGTGTGGAAACATCAAGTACATTACGTAGTTGATGGTGGAGTTGGGCGCAATCAAGGGAGTACAGTGGTAGACTGCACGGAAAAAGTACCGTATGTCATTAGAGAAGGGCTAGGTTTAGATGCGCTACTATAACCCTTAAGATGCGTTTGAAACTGGCTTCAGGCTTGTTTCAATCACAATATCAACTTCTGGCCAAAGCTTAGAAATTCCATCTTCGCCTTTATGTAAATCATCACACACCTTATTTAAAGCGCTTACGCTTGGTTCTGCTTTCCAATCACCCAAGTGAATACTTGTGTTGATGGTTACTTTATTTCCTTCTACAGCGTATGCTCCGTCAACTTCGTAGGCAATGTCGTTCATAGAGATTTCTATTCGAATAGAACCGCTTGTGTCGTTTCCAGCAACACTGGTGAACTTCCCTGTAATGTTTTCGGTGTTCATCATAGATCCAAAAAACGTTGCGGCGATTTTACCATCCCTTTCTTCGTTTTGTGAATTCGTTGTAGAGACGGGTATAGAAAACTCAAGTTGGTCCAGCAATGCTGTTACAGTGCCGTAGCTAACCCCTGGGTTAACATTAAATTCATCGAACGAACCACTTACACCAACTTTGGCTGTTGTTTTATACGCCGTCCATGTGAGCTTTGTGAAGGCACGTTGGTATTCGTAAAATTGAACACTATCTACAGTTGTTTCTTCAGTTTTGCTAGATTCAGAACCTGAATTGGAACTTGGATTACAAGCTGCTATGAGTAAACCGAAAAGGGAAATGAGTATTACTTTTTTCATAATATTTATAACACTCAAAGATAGAAGAGGTTTGCAATTAACTGTGTTTCTCAAAGATTTTTTTGATCTACCGTTTCATGTTTTTTCGACCGTGAATACGGCATATAGGACAGGCTGAAATGTTGTGACCTCGCGCCGGACAATACGCCCGCCCGAAATAGATAATCTGCAAATGGATGTCATTCCAAATCTCCTTGGGTATCAAACGCTTAAGGTCTTTTTCTGTCTGTTCAACGTTTTTTCCTGTGCTTAATCCCCATCTATATGCAAGACGGTGTATATGTGTATCAACAGGAAAAGCAGGGACGCCAAATGCCTGAGACATCACTACAGAAGCGGTTTTATGACCCACGGCAGGCATAGCTTCTAGGGCTTCAAATGACGCCGGAACTTTACCATCGTGAAATTCAATAATCATTTGACTCAAGCCGTATATGCCCTTCGATTTCATAGGAGACAGTCCACAAGGCTTGATGATTTCTCTTATCTCTTCCACGCTCAACTTCACCATATCGTATGGGTTGTTGGCCCGCTCAAATAATTTTGGTGTAATTTGGTTTACACGCTCATCTGTACATTGCGCTGAAAGCAATACAGCGATTAGCAGGGTATATGCGTCTTTATGTTGTAAGGGAATTGGAGGGTTTGGAAATAGTTCGTCTAAAATTGATATTATTTCCTCAACTTTCTGTGCTTTTGTCATATCCTAATGCAAGAAATAATTAATTTTCAGAATTACCGTTTCAAAAGTATCCATTTGCATAATATGAAGCTTCAACTAACCTGTTTATTCTTGCTGACCGCAACTCAGCTGTTCGGTCAAATGAGAAATAATCGAACGGAAGTTGGCATGGGATATGGAAGCTATACAACCGAGAATGTTGCCACAAACTCAGCAGAATATATACATCAAATAGTGTCCGAACCTATTGATTTTGGTATGTATTCAAACGGTAAATGGTATTCTAACTCAAGGCAAATACGTAACTACGATATGCAAGGGCTAAGACGCATAAAGCAGTCCAAAAACCTTAGAAGAGAATTGTACCTAGGCGCTAAAGTGGCGGGCCAGTTTCAACATCGCACTTTGTTTATAGGAACAAAAGAAAATCTAGAAGAAGAAACGGTAGTCAATCAAAAAACAGGAACGGTAAGACGAACGTACGCCTTTCAAGCGGACGCCTATTCAGAATTAAACGATTACCTAAACGTTAGCCCATATGCTTTTTATCGCATCATTTTAAATGACCACTTTTCCGTAAATACATCGTTAAGTACCGGAACATTAATTCCGCTTCGGGCAGGAATACAAAAATCTTCCTATACGGGTAAGTTAAATAGGCTCGTGGAAGGTGAATCTGTTTTGTCTGAAGTTAAGCAGTATGACGGCGAACTAACTTTTGAATGGTTCCGTGCCGAGTACACACCTAGATTGAGGTTTGAATCCACCGTTTCGGCCGAAATTCGCCCGTCAGTCAAAAAGCCTTATTACATAAGTTGCGGAATCCTTATAGGCCAACAAATCAACTTCAATGCAGATGATGCATTTACCTATTCAGGCGTGCATATTGGCTTGCAGTCTCAGTTTTAAATCACCACATCGAAGCCTGTTAAGGCAAATGTTTCCTTGGTAAATGGTTTACCAATCAGCAGTGATGTAATGCTATCTTGTTGAGAAGCGCTAGACGCAGACGTAATTATACCTTTCTGGACGGTCAATTTTAAACTATCCTGATCTGATAGATTTACAATTGACGTAAATTTTGGAGAATACCCGAGGTTCCAATCCCAGGTTCCAAACTTTGTATCAATCAATGCGTTAATCGCGTCCAAATCAGCCGTGTTTAGTTTGTACGTATTTGCCGCATAGTGCGCACTCAAAAAACGGCGTAACTGATCGTTAAAAGATTTAAAATCAAAGGGTTGTATGAGAAAAGCCGTTATATTTTTGACCTTACTTCTTACGGATTTTACCGCATGTGTTTCGAATGTAATATGGTCTTTTGGTGCGATTGAGGATCGAAGAGAGTCAAGGTCTGCATCATACAGCAAAGTGCCATGATGAATAACACGTTTCTTTTTACTGTAAACATGTTCGGCATTTCCAGATATTTTATATCCATCAACTAAAATGTCATTTCGGCCACTGTACTCGGCTGGTATTCCGATAGAATGAAGAAATTGAATGACCGGTTCTAGGTGCCTCTTGAAGTCAATCAATTTTGACGCATCGGTGCCATTTTTTATGAAACAAAAATTAAGATTACCTGGGCCATGAAAAACAGTACCGCCGCCACTTAGTCTGCGTGCTACATGGATGCCGTTTTCTTTGCAGTATTCCACCTGACATTCTTCAAATGCGTTCTGATGTTTGCCAACTACTACTGCAGGTTCGTTAACATAAAGGAAGATTATGTTTTCATCAAACTCATGTAATAAGTAAGATTCTGCAGCAAGATTGAAAAAGGGGTTCTTGCTGTGGTGTTCAATAAAAATGAAAGGCTGACTCAAACTGTACTATTTACTGCGCTTCATCAAATCTGATGCAAGCGATTCTATCATTTCTGTATTGTGATGCTCTCGAATTAAATCAAGGTATTTAGACGCCTTTACTGAAAACTGATTCATTATGTGTTCGGCATATTTGTCGACCTCCAACGTTCTAAATAGTAAGGTTACCGCATCAATTTTTTCCTGACTGTCAATAGTTTGTTCATACCATTGGTTTAACGTCTTCAATTGATTGGGATTTGCGCGTTTTCTTGCTTCAATCCATAAAAGGGTCTTTTTGTTTTCCAGGATATCACCTCCAATGCGTTTACCAAAACTTGCCTGATCTCCGAACGTATCTAAGTAGTCGTCCATTACCTGAAACGCCAAGCCGATATTTAAGCCATATTGGTACAGGGCATCGGTAATCATTTTTTCGGCTCCAGCCAATTGTCCGCCAGCTTCTAAGCTATAAGCTAACAATACGGAGGTTTTGCCTTCAATCATGGAGAGGTAATCTGATTCGGTTACAGATTCTTGTGTCTCAAAATTCATGTCAAACTGCTGCCCAACACAAACGGCTTCTGCCATTTTACCAAAACCATCGATAATCTGGTTTTTTGTTTCTAAATCAGTGTTTAGATTATTTAAAACTTGGTATGCTTTCACCAACATCAAGTCTCCACTTAATATAGCAATGTTGGGGTTCCACTTAACATGAACCGTTGGCTCTCCTCTTCTAACGTCGGCATTATCCATAATGTCGTCGTGCATCAACGTGAAATTGTGAAACACTTCAACCGCATTGGCTAATGGAAGTGCCTTAGTTACATCGTTAGCAATAAGATTGTACCCCAGTAATACCAACAAGGGTCTTACGCGTTTGCCACCTAATTGTAAGATGTAATTCGCAGGGTCATATAGTTCATCTGGTGCTCCTTTAAAAGGGTTGTCTTGCACATAGTCCAGATATTGCTTTAGGAAGTTTGTATAGGTCGTCATCTTAGAATCAAGCTAAAGTCTGCCGTACGTTTGTTCATATTTGTTTTCTTGATACGAATCTTCACATCGTCTCCAAACGTCAATCTTTTACCTGTTCGGCGGCCTACAACAGACAAATCTTTTTCGTAAAATTCGTAGAAGTCGCCCTTCATATCGCTAATCCGAACCATTCCTTCACAATGGTTGTCTTTCAGTTCAACAAAAATTCCCCATTCGGTTACTCCTGAAATGACACCGTCAAATACTTCACCAACGTATTCTGATAAATACTCTATCTGTTTGTATTTCGAAGAAGCTCTTTCGGCTTGAGTAGCTTTTTGTTCCATTTGTGAACTATGCTTACATGCCTTCTCAATATCATCAACTTTTGGGGCGGACTTGTTATTCAAATAATCAAAAAGTAAACGATGCACAATTAGGTCAGGGTAGCGTCGTATCGGGCTGGTAAAGTGCGTATAGTAACTAAAGTTTAAGCCAAAGTGGTAGGTATCCTTTGTGGTATACACCGCTTTTTCCATACTTCTTATCGCCAACGGGTGGAGAATATTTGCTTCCACTTTCCCTTCCGACTTTTCTACCATGTTATTGATTGTAGCGCTAATTGATTCGTTACTTTTTGTATCGATTAGATAGCCGAATTTTTTTGCTGTTTGAATGAAGAAGGCCATTTTTTCGATATTGGGCGAGTCATGAACCCTGTAGGGTAGCACCTTTTTTATCTTGGTATATACGTGCTTGGCAATTGTTTTATTAGCCAATAACATGTAATCCTCTATCATTTTGTGTGCATCCACACGTACCTTTTTAATGACTTCAATGGGCTTGCCTTGATCGTCTAAAACAAATCGAAACTCATCGCTTTCAAAAGATATCGCTCCATTTTTATAACGTTGGTTCCGCAGTTTGTGTGCAAGTGTATTTAATTGTTGGATTTCTGTTTTAAGCTCTTTCGATTTCCCTTCAATAACTTCTTGTGCTTCTTCATAGCTAAATCGTCTATCAGAGTGAATCACAGTTTTGCCCACCCAGTAGTTCACGATGTCGGCATTGTTGTTCAATTCAAAAATGACGGCAAAAGCCAATCGGTCAACATTGGGTTTTAAAGAACATAAATGGTTGGAAATACGCTCGGGTAACATCGGAATCGTACGGTCAACCAAGTATACAGAAGTCGCACGATCAAATGCTTCGTCATCTAATGCAGAGTTTGGTCTTACATAATGACTCACATCTGCAATATGCACGCCAATTTCGTGGTTGCCATTTTCCAGTTTCTTATAAGAAATGGCATCGTCAAAGTCTTTGGCATCAACTGGGTCGATTGTAATGGTTAGGGTGTCACGTAAATCCTTACGCTTTTGTATTTCTTCTTTCGATATTTTATCTGGGAAGCCTTCGGCATCATCCAAAACATTCTGCTCAAATTCGGTTTTAAATCCAAACTCAGCAACAATGGCGTGCATTTCGGTATTGTGCTCGCCTGCTTTACCTAATATTTTGGCAACTCTACCGTATGGGTTAGGTGTGCTAAGTGGCCAATCAATAAGATCTACCAACACCTTGTCTCCATCTTTAGCTTTGTTCATATCCTCCATGGATACGAAAAAATCAACGTGTATTCTACTGTTATCAGGAATGACAAAAGCGAATTTTTTCATCCGCTGAACGGTACCAACAAACTGAGTTCGAGCTCGATCAACAACCTCAATTATTTTCCCTTCAAGTCTGCTTCCTTTCTTCTGTCTGATTAACTCAACGGTTACCGTATCACCGTTTAAGGCCATGCCAGTTAACGACTTACTGATGTATATGTCTTCATCAAGTTCATCAACCAGTACAAAGGCTGCGCCGCGTTGGGTAAATTCAACTATGCCCGTAAATAGGCTATAGTCAGGTATGTAACGGTACTTGCCTCTATCAATGGCTTCGATAATTTCTTCCTTCTCCATAACCTGGAGAATCTTTATCACATCATCTTTTTGTTCATTGGATGTTAGCCCGAGCTGATGCGTAATTTGTTTGTAGTTGTATGATTTTCGAGGGTTTCCGCGAAAAAAATCAAGTAATTGTCTGTATTTACCGGGTAGTTTTTTTGGCCCGGATTTGTTTATTTTTTTCTTCTTTTTCAAATCGTTGCGAAGTTAAGTGATTTTCAGAGGTTAATCTGAAGGTGTGAATGGTTAGGTAAGGTTTAATGGTTTGGTAATGTAGGGTTAGCATTGTAGTGCCCTGATGTCAATAAGGTTCTCTAGGAATAAAAACGTCTTCTAGAGATAGTTGACTATCTATTAGACAGCTGAACTTAGAATTTGTTCATTGTAAAAAGCCACCTAAGCGTGCAGCAACTTTTTGGTATACTTTTCTTTTGGATTTTTAACAAGCGACTCTGTATCACTGAGTTCAACAACTTTGCCTTCCTGCATCACAACAATTCGGTCGCAGATGTAACTGACCACGTTTAAGTCATGGCTGATAAACATATAGGTTAACTGTCTATTCACCTTAAGCTGGTTAAACAAATTAAGTATTTGAGCCTGTACGGATATATCCAAAGCAGATACCGACTCGTCGCATATAATTAAATCTGGTTCTACAGCTAATGCACGTGCAATGCTTACACGTTGTCGTTGCCCACCAGAAAACTCATGCGGATATTTAGCATAATCCTTCTCTTGCAGCCCAACTTCCAGTAAAAGCGCATGTACTTTTTCTTGTATTGCTTGTTTGCCTTGAGCAAGCTTATGAACCCGAATTGGTTCCGAAATTATATCACCAACCTTCATGGCCGGATTAAGCGAAGCATAAGGATCTTGAAAAATCATTTGCACTTTTTTTGCAAACGCTTTCCGATCTGTGTTTGCTGGCTTGCCTTGAAAAGTGATATTCCCACTGTCTGCCTCCAGTAGTTGTATGATTATTTTAGAAAGTGTTGATTTCCCGCAACCCGATTCCCCAATTAATCCTAATGTTTCCCCTTTGTGTATAGCAAAACTTACATCGCTTAACGCTTTTGTTACCGTTTTGCCATTCGGAAACGATTTAGATATGTTTTGGATTTCAATGTAGGGAGCTTCATCGATTTTTTGGAATGTAAAGCTCTGATTTTTAAATGGTTTAGCAACAAACGCTCCGTCTATATAGTCGGCAAGTTCGTGAATGGTTGGTAAGACTGTAGACCGGTTTGAAAATTTCGGCTGACATTGTAACAAGCTTTTGGTATATACACTCTGCGGATTGTTAACCACCTGAGCTGTGGAACCCGTTTCTATGATGTCTCCCTTATACATAACGATAATTTCGTCGGTAAAATCCTTTACCAATTGTAAATCATGGGAGATTAATACGAGTCCTGTGTTCCGTTTTTTACAGCTTTCCACCATATGCTGAGTTAAGGCTTTCTGCAACACACTGTCGAGTGCCGTTGTTGGTTCATCAGCGATAAGAATTGATGGGTCGTTGGCTAGCGCTATGGCAATCATTACTCGCTGTCTTTGCCCGCCCGACAGTTGGTGAGGATAACGCTTAAATAGTTTTTCGGGCTCCGGAAGTTGCATTTCTACAAGCAAGTCAAGTGCCTTTTTCTTGGCTTTATTTTTACTACTTGGCTGATGTTGCATTATTGCTTCAACTACCTGCTGTCCGCATGTAAATAGCGGATGTAGGGCGGTCATAGGCTCTTGAAATATATATGATATTTCATTACCACGGATGGTTTCTAAATGGGCATCATCCGAATGTAAAAGGTCTAATTCAAACCCATTTTCTGAGGTGAAAGACATTTTATCGGCAGTACAAATAGCATTCGAAATGAGTCGAGTAAGGCTCAAAACACTAACACTTTTGCCGGAACCAGATTCGCCAACAATGCCGATAATTTGACCTGGTTGTAAGGTCAAGCTAAAGTCGTTCACTACCTGTTCTGAACCCCTTTCAGATGGGAAGGATATGTTTAGGTTTTGTATGTGTAATAAGTTTTGCACTAACGAATACGATCTAATGAACGTACGAGTTTTTCATCTTTACCAATCCTGTGATAGGCCAAGAGTGCAAAAACGAAAATAGCCAAAGGTATTCCGGCACCATTCAATACAGCCTGTTGGGTATCTATATCGGTATAGGCGTTACCAAAACTGAGTAAATACATCGAAACAAGCACCACTACATTCATGGCTATTATCCCAAAGACTAACCGCTGTTGTAGTTTTCTCTTTTTAAATAAAAATATGGTGATTAAAGAAAGCAATGCAATACCTCCAAGGAAGTAAATAATTGTATGGTTCGTCCCGATTTTACCTTCTTCTGTATCTGTAGAATTGTAGTCTACCGTGATGGTAGTGGTAGCATAAGCTGTTGTATCACCAGTGCTTTCATTAGTTACACTGGGTTTGCCAGTTTCAGCATAGAAAGGGATATCACCAAAAAGAAGTAAACTACTTATTATGGTTATGGCTATCAAATAGAGGCTTTGCAATCGTTGAATCATATGGACAAAATTAAGCCATTATCAATACCTTTGCACCCTCAAAAATTGCAATATGAAAACAGCTTACGTCATTGATGCGGTTCGCACACCAGTCGGAAAATTTGGAGGTAGTTTAGCCAGTATTCGCCCAGACGACTTGGCGGCCATTGTAATTAAATCCATTGTAAACCGTAATGCGTCGGTAGATTTTAGTCGCGTTGAGGATGTAATAATGGGGGCTGCAAATCAAGCAGGTGAAGACAATCGCGACGTGGCGCGAATGGCGGTATTAATGGCTGGTCTTCCGATTACGGTACCGGGTGTTACTGTTAACAGACTTTGCGCAAGCGGATTGCAAGCCATTGGTGATGCGGCTAAAAGTTTAATGGTTGGCTATGGTGATTTGTATTTGGCCGGTGGTGTAGAAAGCATGACCCGAGCACCTTTTGTTATGGCAAAAGCAGAAACTGCTTTTTCCCGCAAACCAGAAATATACGATACGTCGATTGGGTGGAGATTCACAAACCCCAAACTGGCTAAAGAATACCATCCATTTGCGATGGGCGAAACAGCCGAAAACGTTGCTGAACGTTGGAAAATTACAAGAGAGGCTCAAGATAGATTCTCACACGAAACTCAAGTTAAATATGATACCGCCCACAAAGCTGGCAAGTTTAAAGAAGAACTTACTGAGGTGTCTATTCCTCAACGTAAAAAAGACCCGATTATCTTTAATAAAGACGAGCATCCAAGATTAAGCTCCATTGAAAAATTATCGACTTTAAGGCCTGCTTTCCGTCAAGGAGGAACGGTAACAGCCGGTAATTCATCTGGAATTAATGATGGGGCTGCGATGTTGTTGATGGCTTCCGAAGAAGCGGTCAAATCTATGAATTTAAAGCCTATCGCAAGGGTTGTTGCAGAAGCTGAAACAGGCGTACACCCAGACATAATGGGTATAGGTCCGGTATCGGCAACACAAAAAGCACTGAAACGTGCTGGTTTAACCATGCAAGACATTGGTTTAATTGAATTGAACGAGGCATTTGCGGCTCAAGCTATTGCCTGCGCACGTGAGTTAGACGTAAACATGGATATTGTTAATGTTAATGGTGGATCCATAGCCATAGGCCATCCATTAGGTGCCAGTGGTGCACGTATATCTACAACGTTGCTGCATGAAATGCAAAAACGCGATGTACGTTACGGTTTAGCAACCATGTGTGTTGGTGTTGGTCAGGGTAAAGCTGTTATTTTCGAAAAGCTTTAAATCAAATGCGCATTGCGTTAGAACTCAAATATGACGGTGGGAATTACCACGGTTGGCAATTTCAAAACAATGTCGTAACGGTTCAAGAAGTAATTCAGGAGGGGTTGCACAAACTTCTCCGAAAAAAAACCGCCATTACAGGTTGTGGGAGAACAGATACTGGTGTACACGCCAAACACTTTATTGCCCATTTTGATTACGATGGTGAGTTGTCGGATGATTTCGTATTTAGGTTGAATAATGTTTTACCAAAAGATATTGGAATAGACGCTATTTACCATGTGCCAGATAATTTTAACGCAAGATTTGCCGCAACGGCAAGAACATACAAGTATCACATTTCGAAGGTCAAAGATCCATTTGGCCGAAGTTATTCGATGGTCTTTTACCGAGGTTTAGACGTTGATTTAATGAACAAAGCTTGCACTATACTTAAGACCCATAAAGAGTTTGGTGCGTTTTGTAAAAGCCATACACAAAATAAAACGAATATTTGTGACGTAACACAAGCAGAATGGACCCAAGACAAGTCGATGTTGGTTTTAACCATAACGGCAAATCGCTTTTTACGAAATATGGTGAGGGCCATTGTTGGGACTTTATTAGAAGTTGGAGAAAACAAAATATCACTTCAGGAGTTTGAAGATATAATCGTTTCTCAGAATAGACAGCGGGCAGGGTATTCGGTTCCTGCACAAGGCTTGTTTTTAGAACATGTTGCGTACAATAAAACTGACTGGAAGAAAATTTAAATTAAGTGAGTACTAACAGTAATGATAAAACGGGCAATGCGTTCGATCTCAAGTTGTTGAGACGTATTGTTTTGTTAGCAACACCATATAAAAAATATGGGTTGATTGCTGTGTTCACTACCATTTCTTTAGCGGTTTTAATGCCGTTACAGCCGGTATTGATTCGTCTTTCATTGGATAAGTATATTGCCAATGGCGACCTGGAAGGGTTAACGCGTATGTTAATCTTATTAATTAGCCTACTCATTTTGCAAACATTAATCATGTTTGTGAATACCTATTTAACCAATTGGTTGGGCCAAGAGGTCATAAGCGCGTTGCGGGTACGTGTGTTTAAACACTTAACCAGCCTAAAGGTGAAATTCTACGACAAAACGCCAATTGGAACCATGGTTACAAGAAGCGTTTCAGATATTGAAACAGTTGCCAATATCTTTTCTCAAGGCATCATAACCATTTCTGGTGATTTTCTAACCTTGTTTGTGATAACATTTTTGATGTTTTACACCGATTGGAAACTGACCTTAATATGTTTAGCCGTATTGCCGTTGTTGATCTATGCGTCCAATCAGTTTCGCAAAGGCGTAAAAAGCGCATTTCAGCAAGTGCGTACACAGATATCCCGCTTAAATTCATTTGTTCAGGAGCACATAACAGGAATGAGTGTAGTGCAAATTTTTAACCGCGAGGCGGCGGAAATAAAGAAGTTTAAAGAAATCAATCGACTGCATCTTGAAGCCAATAAGAAATCAATTTTTCACTATGCTATTTTCTTTCCGATTGTTGAAATTATAACCGCCACATCTATTGGGTTAATGGTTTGGTACGGGTCACGGAATGCACTTAGTGGAAGCATTACGCCGGGTGTGATGGTATCCTTCATTTTGTACTTAAACATGTTTTTTAGACCTATCAGAATGATTGCAGATAGGTTTAACACAATGCAGATGGGCATGGTCGCTTCAGAAAGAATATTTGCACTAATTGATGATCCAACGTATATCGAGGAAAACGGAACGCATCAAGCTGAAGTAATAGGAAACGTTAAATTCGACAATGTTTCTTTTGGCTATATACCCGAAGAGCAAATAATACATAACATTTCATTTGATGTAGAGCCTGGGAAAACACTGGCAATCGTAGGCGCCACCGGTTCAGGTAAGTCAACTTTGGTAAACTTATTGACTAAGTTTTACGATTATCAGTCTGGGGTGATTAGCGTGGATGATGTAGATATAAAAAAGTGGGAGTTGGCGAGCTTAAGAAGCCAAATTGCATTTGTTCTGCAAGATGTGTTTTTGTTTTCGGGTACGGTAGAAGAAAACATTCGATTGGTTGAAGATCGCATCTCTAACACCGACATGTTGGAAGCGGCAAAACAGATTGGGGCTCATGATTTTATACAACGTATGGAAGGTGGGTACGACTACAATGTTATGGAACGTGGAAGTTCTTTATCGGTTGGGCAACGCCAGTTAATTTCTTTCGCACGCGCATTGGCTTTCAATCCCAAAATTCTAATCCTAGATGAAGCTACTTCGTCTGTTGACTCTGAAACCGAGGCACTAATACAAGAAGCCATAACGAAGCTTATGCATGGACGTACATCTATTGTGATTGCCCACAGATTAAGTACGATCCGCAATGCAGATACGATTCTTGTTTTAGAGAAAGGAAAAGTGCTAGAAAAAGGATCGCATGACCAGTTGGTTGACCAAAAAGGAGCTTACTATAAACTTCTGATGAGTCAGCAATTCGAAGAGGTATAAATTCAACTGATATTTTACCATATCTATAAATTCACTACAAGTGGTGATGTTTTCTATTTGTAATAAATCGTGTTTTGCGTTAAACAATCGTTGATTTCTGAAATAGAAATCAGTACCTAGATTTACTACAACCACGGAAATGAGTCAAGAAAAATGGCCAAATAAAACTGCTGTACATTTTGGAATCACCAATACTTTGAGTGATGAGGTACAATTTGATGGAGAAAAAGATGCCGATTACTTCCATCTGTTTGCCAAACAAAAGGGATATGATTCTGAATTAGTCTTAAGCTCAAAAACACCGATTGGAGCCAAGCATATCAAACAACAGTTGTTAGAGTTAAAAGAAAATACGAGAAGCAATGGTTTATATTTTATTAGTATTTCTGGCTTGTCTTATGTAGAACGTAGTCGTTTTAATCCGTTTAAGCGAAGAAGGCGCAATAAGTCGTTGTTGTTGTCTGGTAATGAGGTTTTTACAAAACAAGATTTGATTGAATGTTTGTCTGTTTTTGATGCCGATGACCGCGTGTTTTTTCTGGTAAGTGATTGTGAAACCAAAGGCCAAATCGAGAAAACGTCTGTTGCAACTAGTAAGTTTGAGAAACAAAATGTAATAACCAAGGCTGCTGTCTTGTCGCTAGGTTTTAACCCACGAGCGATGAAACATTTAAATATTAGTTCTGGTGCTTTAGATTTTGAATATGCCACAAAAACTGCCAACACCTTTCAAGATGTATTAGACAATCTAGACTCTTTAAATGCGTCCAATATGAAATATGTTAACTCTGATTTGGGTTGTTACAATACACATAAAAATGGCGCGTTCGTATTGTAGTCATATGTGACTAGTCAGTGCTATTGGAATAGCTTCCTTGTCTCTCTTTTTTACCCTTCTATACCTTCTAAATAATATATTGCAGTTTTAAAAGTGACTGTGCTGCAAGAGCGTGTGTATTTGAACTTAAAGGCTACTATTTGGATGGCAATGTTGTTTGTCATGCTCGTTTGTACACATGGATGTGTTCAAACAGAAAGCGAACCAGGCAAACTAGTTCTGACCCACCTAGATTCGATAAACGACGTAGCCAGAAAATATTTAAAAGTCGACCTTGATTCAGCTAAATTATTAAGTGAGTCAGTTTTAAACCAAGCCGAATTAAATAATGATTTAAGGAGCCAAGCTCGAGCCCAATTGGTGTTGGGCCGCGTGTATTACGAAAGAGGTACCTGCGATAGTTCTATCTGGATGTTTAGAAGTGCCTTAAGTATCAGTTATACGTTAAAGGATACAACACTCATCGGCAAATCTTTTAGTAGCATAAGCACAGCATATATGTGCACGCGAAATTTTGAAAAAGCACGGTTGTATTGCGACAGTGCCTATAGTATGCTAAGTACGCAAAACGAATACGAGTTGATGGCAAAAGCAGCAACAAACTGTGCGATTTGCCATATTCAACACGAGCGATATGATGTAGCCAACGAGCGATTTGCAAAGGCTATCTATCATGCAAAGCAGTCCAGTAACAGTGGGTTTCTTGTTACACTATATAATAACTATGGTTTGTTTAACAGAGATTTTGGGTCGAAAGACACCGGCACGTATTACTTAAATAAAGCCTTAAGTCTTGCTCGTAGCGCAGAACTACACGTTTCTTTAGCCACCATCTATTTGAACTATGGACAAGATTTGCAGCAAGAAAACCCAGAACTTTCATCTTCATTTTTGGATTCAGCTTTACAATTGTCTAAACGTTATGATTTAAGCGACGTAGAAGAAATTACGTTGGGTGCCATAGCGATTAGTTTGCGTGATCAAAACAAACCAGCGGATATTGTTGGAGACGCTTATGAACGCTACGTAGAGAAAGTAAAAGACAATAAAAAGCAGGCGCATTTACAATCGTTTGAGGAGTTTGAAGTCAAATATCAAATAGCTGAAAAGGAGGCAGAAAACTTGAGATTACTGAACCAAATACAGGCGAGGGAAGGTAGCCAGCGGCTCATCATTTTTATCTCTGTTGTTCTCGGTTTAATAAGCTTGTTCATCATCTGGTCGTTATTCCAAAGCAGAAAATTAGCTATCCGAGATCGCCAGATTTACCGCCAAAAGTGGACGCTATGTTGAAGACGCAAGAGATTCAAAACATTGATATCATGCTCGAGTCTCAATCTAACGAACGAACCCGAATAGCAACGGAGTTGCATGATAGGTTAGGCAGTATCTTAAGTGCGGTTAAGCTTAACTTTAGTTCTATGGAAGAGCACTTTGGGAAAAAACAGGAATCTGCCAAAGTTCGTTTTGATGTTCTAAAAAAATTAATTGACGAAGCCGCATCTGAAGTTCGAAAAATATCACACGATTTAGCCTCTGGAGCTTTAGCAAAATTCGGCTTGATGCATGCGATTGAGCATCTCATTAAGGCCATTGAGGCGAGCGGGAAGATTAAAATAAATCTATTTGCCCATGGTATGGACGAACGACTCTCAGGTCAGCAAGAAATTGTGTTGTACCGTATTTTACAAGAACTGGTCAGTAACGCACTAAAGCATGGCGTTGCAGATATCATAGATGTACATTTGATAAAAGAGAATGGAAAAGTTAGGTTAATTGTTGAAGACAATGGATCCGGCTTTGATAAAGAAAATATTGAACGCTCTCATGGGCTAGGTATACCCAATATTCGAAAACGTATTGAAACCGTAGGAGGGAGCTTTACTATAGACAGTAACGAAAAATCGGGTACTACAGTCATCTTAGAATTTCCAATAGTTACATAAAAAAAACATAACCAAGTGGCCAAACCAAATAAGTAACTAATTTTAGTGGATGATCACCAAATCGTTTTAGACGGCTTGAGTATTCTGCTCGAAAAAATTGAAGGTGTAACGGTGCTAAGAGGGTTTACAAACCCTAAAGACGCTTTAACCTTCTTAGAATATAATGACGTAGATATTGTGTTAACGGATCTATCTATGCCTGAAATGTCTGGCATGGAGCTCACACAACGCATTAAAGGCAGCAACAGCAATACAAAGGTTATTGTGTTAACCATGCACAACGATGTAAAATCCATTAAAAACATTGTGCAGCTTGGAGCTGATGGCTATCTCTTAAAAAATACCGACTTCGATATTTTGCAAACTGCATTGGAGTCTGTCATTAGCGGTCAGCAATATTTTGGAACCGAAATACTCGAAGCCATAGTTAATGATTTTAAGCCCAGCGTTGAGGTAGACGGAAAGAAGATCAATCTATCAAAACGTGAGTTAGGTATTTTAGAACTAATTGCCAAAGGGATGACCACAGATTCTATTGCTGAGCAACTTTTCATCAGTAAACATACCGTTAATTCTCACAGAAGAAATTTGAACGTAAAACTTGGGGTTAGTCGGCTTGCTGAACTTGTTTCAAAAGCGAGGAGTTTGGGTCTGATTTAAAATCGCATAGCTTTTATTCACATATTCTTTTAGGTTATACCTAAGTCGTATTTTTGCCACTGAAAAATCTCAGTTATGAAGACAGTTGTAAGCGGAATTCGACCTACAGGGAAGTTACACTTGGGTAATTACTTTGGAGCCGTTAAAAGTTTTTTGCAAATGCAAGAAACACATAATGCTTTCTTTTTTATTGCTGACATTCATTCACTCACCACTCATCCAACACCAGCAGATTTACATAGTAATGTGCACCAAGTGTTGGCGGAGTATTTGGCCATGGGCTTAGACCCTGAAAAATGTACACTGTTTGTCCAAAGCGATGTTCCGCAAATTTCGGAGCTATATACGTACATGAACATGAACGCGTATTTGGGAGAGCTAGAGCGGTCAGCGTCTTTTAAAGAAAAGGTGAAAACGCAGCGCAATAATGTAAATGCAGGATTGCTGACATACCCTGTGTTAATGGCAGTAGATATTTTGATACATAAAGCTGATGTAGTTCCTGTCGGAAAAGACCAAGAACAGCATCTAGAGATGACCAGAGATTTTGCCAAAAGATTTAACCATATGTATGGTGTTCAATGTTTTAACGAACCTGAAGCATACAGCAGAACAGGAAAGTTAGTAAAGGTACCTGGATTGACCAACAATGGTAAGATGAGCAAAAGTGGTGGGGAAGGAGATGCTATATTTTTTGATGACGAAGAAAAAGTCACCCACAAGAAAATTATGCGTGCGGTTACTGATTCTGGCCCAGAAACCATGAATCAAGAAAAACCAGAAGCCATTCAGAATCTGTTCGATATCATGTCTCTGGTTTCATCTACAGACACAGTGGATCATTTTGATGCGTTGTACAACAAATGTGAAATTCGCTATGGTGACTTTAAGAAACAGCTGTCTGAAGATGTATTAAAATTCATATCACCGATAAGAGAACGTATTCAAGATATTAAAGAAGATAAAAGCTACCTGCAGCAAGTTACTCAAGCGGGTGCCGAAAAGGCAAAATCAAGTGCAGAAGCGACCTTAAAAGAAGTAAGGGAAATTATTGGTTTTAGAAGGTTTTATTAAATAGCTTTGAACGGAGTAATAAAGTCACATTAAAGTCAACAGAGAAGGAAAATGCACATTGCAATAGCCGGGAACATCGGAGCAGGAAAGTCAACGTTAACAAATTTACTTGCCAAACATTACAACTGGGAACCACATTTTGAATCGTTAGATAACAATCCGTATATCTCTGACTTTTATGAAGATATGCAACGTTGGTCTTTCAATCTTCAGGTGTTTTTCCTCAATACCAGATTCAATGGCGTACAAAACATCCGCTCTCGCGGCGAAACGGTAATCCAGGATCGAACAATCTACGAAGACGCGTACATATTTGCACCCAACCTTCACGCGATGGGTTTAATGAGTACACGTGATTTTGATACATACCAAGCGTTGTTCTCTAGTATTAAGTCAATGCTTGAGCCACCTGACTTGATGATTTATCTGAGAGCAAGCATTTCTGCACTAGTAAATCGTATTCAAAAAAGAGGCCGAGAGTATGAAGACTCTATCCGCCTTGACTACCTTAAACGTTTAAATGAGCGATACGAGGCTTGGATATCAACGTATACGGATGGCAAACTACTTATCATCGACGTTGATGATTTAGAATTCGAAACAAGTCAAGAAGATTTAGGTAAGATTATCAGCAAGATCGATGCTGAGGTTCACGGGTTGTTTTAGAATTTACAAGAAGCTGGGTAATTGATAATTGATAGTTGAGAATTGAAAATGATCCTTCAATCCCTCAATCATTCAGACATTCAATCCTTCCGACATTCCGACATTAAATAATCACTCCCTCAACCATTCTCAAAGCCGTATACGCAGCTTCTTCCCCTTTGTTGCCGTGTTTCCCACCAGCGCGATCTAGGGCTTGTTGTTGGTTGTCTGTTGTAAGTACACCAAATATGACTGGCTTGTCAAACTTTAAGTTTACATCACTTATGCCGGTGGCTACTGCCTGACAAATGAAATCGAAATGACGTGTTTCACCTTGAATGACACAGCCAATTGATATGACTGCATCTATATCTTCGATCTGAGCAAGTTTCTGACTTCCTAATATCAACTCATAACTACCAGGAACCTGTATAGTTTTGATATTAGATTCCGGTATTCCCGCCTCGACCAGTACTTTGAGTGCTCCAGATAATAAAGCACCTGTTACGGCTTCGTTCCACTCAGAAACAACAATACCAATCTTCGCGTTTGGAAGTGTAGGAAGTTTCCCTGAAAATTCAGATAGGTTTTTGTCTTTAGAAGACATGTGATTTACTTTATAGCAGCCTCAACTCGAGCAATTTCTTTCTCGATGTTTGCAGCGTACTGCGTAAGCTTGTAATCTTTCTTGACACGTTGAAGTGATTCTAATGCACCATCCCAATCTTCAATATGCATTTGCACTTTTGCTGCCTTCATTAACGCATATGGCGTAGTAAAAGTGTTATCTCTTAAATTGGCTGCTTTCAAGTAATTTGAAACACCATCTTCAAAATTATCCATTTGCACATGGCAATCTCCTTCAAGACACATTGCTAAAGGTGCAACCATTTCGTCGTCGAACGACACTTGTTGGATATATTCTAAAGCCTCTTCATAAGAACCTTTGTTTAATAAAGCACTTGCTGCTAGATATGCTGCGCGTTCACCTGCTGGCGTATTTCCAAATTCTTCAGCAACATCTTGTAAGCCTAATACTTCACCACCATCACCGTTAAGTGCTAAGTCAAGTGAATCTTGCTCGTAGAATTTCTCAGCTCTAAATAACTCGTCATTTGCTGCCGCGTTTCTTTTAGGTGTATATATAGAAGTGTAATACCAAAACCCAGCTGCAACTACTAATAACGCAATACCTGCGTACATTAAGTTTTTCGAATTGTCCTCGATATATCCGAGTACCGAAAATGGTTTATTTTCAACAACTTCTTCGGTATTATTTTCTTCGTTACTCATCGCTTTAAAAATTTCTGCAATTATAGGTGTTAAATATGATTTTTGTTCAACAGTTATTCTACAATAAATGGGTAGTCTTCTTCATACACATCCGTATACAATTCACTTGCATCCGGATAAGGTGAAGCCTCTGCGAATTCTACGCTTTCGTTAACCTCGATGTTTATTGCATCTTCCATTTTGTCGAGGTCGGCTTGCGTTACCCATTTTTTTGATATCATGGTCTTGCCAACTACCTCTATAGGGTCGATTGATTTGTATTTCTGAACTTCTTCCTTCGTTCTGTATTTAGCTGGATCAGACATCGAATGACCTCTGTATCGATATGTTTTGATCTCTAAGAATGTAGGGCCATCTCCTTTACGCGCACGTTTTGCGGCATCTGCAATAGCTTCATAAACATCTTCACACTTCATACCGTCAATCTGGTAATTAGGCATGTCGTAGGCCAATCCAATTTTATGAATGTCTAATACGTTGGTAGTTCGTTCCACTGACGTCCCCATAGCATATTCGTTGTTTTCTACAACAAATATTACAGGCAACTTCCATAACATGGCCATGTTAAATGCTTCATGAAGGGCACCTTGTCTTACGGCTCCGTCTCCCATGAAACACACCGTAACATCTTTTGTTCCGTTATACTGATCGGCTAGCGCGATTCCAGCCCCAAGTGGAATTTGGCCCCCAACAATTCCATGACCACCAAAGAAATTATGTTCTTTGCTAAACATGTGCATGCTACCACCTTTCCCTTTGGTGCATCCCGTTACTTTTCCATAAAGTTCAGCCATAACTTCATTGGCAGGAATACCTGCTGCCAATGCATGACCATGATCACGGTATGCCGTTATAAGCTTATCGTTTTCCCCTAATGCCGTCATGCAACCTGCAATTACAGCCTCTTGTCCGATGTATAAATGACAAAACCCACGAATCTTTTGCTGACCATAAAGTTGAGCCGATTTTTCTTCGAAACGACGAATAAGCATCATTTGCTTAAACCATTTGGTATAAATCTCTTTTGTAAATTTTACTTTTGCCATAATAGTTGATAGGAAGTAAAATGCTTTTTAAAGCATTTTTTCCGGCTGCAAAAATACGATTTCCGCATAACAATGTACATCCAAAAATTAAGGTTGACACAGTTTAAAAATCACGAGAAATCGGATTTTGAATTTTGCCCTGGAATCAACTGTTTTCACGGTAAGAATGGCGCCGGCAAAACCAACGTCTTAGATGGCCTGCATTACTTATGTAATGGCAAATCATATTTTACAAGAACGGACTTAAACAGCATTCAGTTTGACACCAATTTTTCATTAATTGAAGGTGTTGTCGATTCTGGCGATTCATCTACAACTTTAAGTATTGGCTTGCAGCCAGTGGGCAAGAAAGGTCTCAAGCGAAATGGTGCAGCAATTCAAAGACTATCAGACTACGTTGGTTATTTGCCAGCTGTAATGATTACCCCAGGCGACATCTCGTTGTTAACGGGCAATAGCGATGAACGTCGAAAGTACATAGATAAAGCAATCGGCTACACCAATCATGACTTTTTGGTGGCCCTATTGAAACACAATAAACTGCTCGAAAGTCGCAACGAATTGTTGAAACAGTTCTATATCAATCAACATCGTGATATGTTAACCTTAGAAGCTATCGATGCGCAGTTGATACCGTTAATGAACCAGATCCATACAACGAGAAAAACTTTCGTTGAAGAACTCCAAGAACCGTTGTTCAACGTATATAGTTCTTTGGTTTTGGAGGAAGAAACCTTGTCGGCTAGCTTAGAGTCGTCGTTGCATGAATATGATGCCGAGACCTGTCTAAAAATGAGTTTAAATCAAGACTTGATGGCACAACGCACAACAGCAGGAATTCATAAATCGGATTTGAAGGTAGTGCTGAATGACGTATCGGTTAAAAAGTTTGGCTCACAAGGTCAAATAAAGTCGGCAACCATTGCACTCAAATTGGCAGCTTATGCATACATGAAATCCAAAATAAAGTACGATCCCGTTTTACTTCTTGACGATGTTTTTGAGAAAATTGACGACAGCAGATCAGGTCGATTATTGAACTTAATATCGAGTTCGGCCTATGGTCAAATATTTATTACAGATACCAGTGCAGAAAGAATGAAATCCAAACTGAAAGAAGTGACTTCGGAAAAAAAATTCTTTAATATTGAAAGCCCGTAAGAAAAGCAAAATGAATGAGCGAGGAAAAATCTCTTAAAGACTTGATATTCAGCATGATGGATTCGTATCATCTTTCTGATAAGTTGGTGGAAACCCGCGTTAGAAATGAGTGGGAAGTGTTAATGGGAAAGACAATCGCTAAAAATACTTCACGGCTTTCCATTCATAAAAAAACATTGTACCTAGAACTATCTTCTGCTCCGTTAAAAAATGATTTATACTATCACGAACAAACTATCGTTGAGAAGGTGAATCAATACATCGGACAGCAAGTAATACATCAGATAAAAATAAAGTAATGAGTCACTTAGTTGCCCCTTCAGTTCTTTCAGCAGATTTTAACAATCTAGAACGCGACGCTGAAATGATTAATAATAGCCTAGCAGATTGGTTTCATGTAGATGTTATGGACGGTGTTTTTGTGCCTAATATCTCATTCGGGTTTCCTGTAATCAAGGCACTTAACAAGGTGGCGAAAAAGCCTTTAGATGTGCACCTTATGATTGTTAAACCAGAGCAATACATCACACAATTTCGAGATGTAGGAGCCGACGTATTGACGGTTCATTATGAAGCGAGTCCACATTTACATAGAACCTTGCAAGCCATCAAAGCTGCAGGAATGCAAGCTGGTGTTGCGTTAAATCCACATACACCTGTGTCGCTATTAGAAGACTGCATTTCCGAAATTGATTTGGTTACCATTATGAGCGTTAATCCAGGCTTTGGTGGTCAAAAATTTATTGAAAACACGTACAAGAAAGTACAAGATTTAGTGGCGTTAAAAAAGGCAGCTAATCGTGAACTGCACATCGAAATTGACGGAGGTGTAAACCTAGACAATTATGGTAAACTTGTTACAGCTGGAGCTGACGTACTTGTTGCCGGAAGTACTGTGTTTTCATCGAACAACCCAACACAAACAATTGCAGACTTAAAAGTTCCAGTTGGTTAAAAAAATCACACGCATATCGCTTTACCTGTTCTACCTAACTTGTGTTGTTGTATGTGGTTCGTTGTATAGTTACGGGCAAAGTCAAGTTGCCACAGTTACTGGAGTAGTTACCGATTATGAAGATAGTTTATTAAGGGATTATCCTGTGTATGTAAATGGTTTACCAACCATTAAAACAGATAGAAATGGACGCTATACCGTCGCGTTGACGTCTAACAAAAACCATAAAATTGAAGTACGGTATTATTCCAAATCTGTTAGTAAACGCATTAATAAACCAAAACCAAATTCGGTCATTGAATTAAACTTTCAATTGTCGAGTTACATCCTAAATCCAACCGATGTGACTCCTCCTGACAAAACAAAGCCGTCGATAGACATTGATATTATAGAAGTGAAGCCAAAGGATCTCGTGCAGTTCCCACAAATGCAGATTGAAGATGGTTTGGCGAAAGTGTTTCTTGGTGTAAGAAAGCGTAGCGAACTAAGTACGTCGTATAATGTACGAGGTGGAAATTTTGACGAGAACCTTATATATATAAACGACATAGAGGTCTATCGACCGTTTCTAGCCAGAAGTGGTCAGCAAGAGGGTTTAAGCTTTATAAATCCATACATGACCAACAACGTTAGTTTTTCGTCAGGTGGATTCGCCGCTAAATATGGCGATAAACTGTCCTCTGTGTTAGATGTGGAATACAATAAGCCAACTAGTTTTTCTGGAAGTGCTGAATTGAGTTTACTTGGTGCGAGTGTTCATGTGCAAGACCGTTTGGATGTTGGTAAAAAAAGAGACCGATTTACCTACTTGGTGGGTGCAAGGTATCGCAGCCTCCAATATATTTTAGGATCGCTGGATGTGTCTGGAGATTATCGACCTCAGTTTGTTGATTTTCAAACACTAATGACGTACAAGGTAAGCTCCAAAGTCAAATTGAGCTGGTATTCAACTTATGCGAATAACAAGTACCTAGTTGAACCTCAAAGTCGTGAAACTAACTTTGGCACTGTTCAGCAAGCGGTTCGATTGTTTGTTGGTTTTGGTGGAGCCGAACGCATCGACTACCAGACATGGTTAAATGCCGCAACCCTTGATTACAAGCTGAATGACTCAACAGCGTTTAAGATAATCGCTAGTAATTATAACAGTAGAGAAAGAGAACACTTTACCATTGAAGGTGCCTATAGATTAGAAGAACTCGAAAACAACTTGGGCTCTGACAATTTTGCCGAAGCAAAGTCAGTTTTGGGGTTCGGTTATTTTATTAATCATGCACGAAACCAATTAAGCATTGACGTTTCGAGCATAAAAGCATTAACACGAATTAAACGAGGAAGGCATCAACTTGAAATTGGCGTAAAACATCAAACAGAAGGCATTATCGACGGACTTCGAGAATGGAATTATAACGATTCCTCAGGATATCGATTAAATGCAAATCAATACCCTCAAAATGAAATACGATTAGATGATTTTATTAACGCAACCAACGAGCTGAACAGCACAAGGTTATTAAGCTATGTTCAAGACAACATACTTTTAAATAAAAAGCGTGATGTCAGACTAAACATTGGAGTACGATCACACTATTGGAGTTTAAACAACCAAATGTTAATATCTCCAAGACTACAGTTCTCCATTGAACCAAATAAAAAACACAACGACGTGCTTAAATCTAACATCAATCAAAGTTTTTATGAAATGTCTTTGATTGATACTGTTGGCTTAGACTATCGCCGCGCCAGGACAATTTACGATTCGCTTAAGAAAAAGGATTGGATAATCACGGCTTCTTTTGGTGCTTACGGGCAGCCGCCTTTTTACCGAGAACTAAGAAACAGTAGGGGGCAACTAAACAAACAACTTCAAGCGCAAGAGTCGATTCATTTCGTGGTAGGAAGTGATGTCTTGTTCACAGCATGGAATCGACCATTTAGATTGATCAATGAGGTGTATTATAAGCACATGACCAACCTTGTGCCCTATACCATTAATAATGTAAAACTCAGGTACGACGCTGTGAACTCAAGCGAAGGATACGCGATGGGTTTTGACACACGTGTTAATGGCGAATTTATTGCTGGCTTAGAATCATGGATTAATTTGTCGCTACTATCAACCAAAGAAAATATTAGCTACATAGACGAAAATGGTTTGAGTCAAGAAACAGGATTTATAAAAAGACCTACAGACCAACGTGTAAATTTTTCGATATTGTTTCAAGACGAGTTGCCAACGGATACAACGTTTAAAATGCAACTCAACCTGGTGATTGGTTCAAAAATGCCTTACTACTTCAATGGTCCATTTAGGTATAACGAAACATATAATCTACCGGCATATCGACGAGTGGATATTGGCTTTAGTAAGGAAATTGCAAAGTTTACCGCATCTTCAAAAAATGGTGGGCCTTTTCAGTCATTATGGGCTAGTATTGAGGTGTTTAACATCTTACAGGTCAATAATGTGGCGTCCTATTTTTGGGTAAAGGATTTAAACAATAACTTATACGGGGTGCCTAATTATTTAACTGGGCGACGGCTTAATTTGAAGCTGATTGGCCGGTTTTAAAGTTGTTTTTTGTCGTACCTGGATTTGAACGCATAGCATTTAATTGATAATTGAGAATTGAGAATGATCCTTCTATCCTTCAATCATTCAAACATTCAATCCTTCAAACATTCAGACATTCACTCCTGCAACATTTAGCATAGGTTATTAGTCATTAAGTAAAGCTGGAGTATGTAATTGTGGATATGTACCCAACCTTTTTTAAATTAACACCGTCAAGGAGTTGATTTATAGGTTACTTTAACTTTAATTTGTGCCAATACCGAATGAATATGCGTAAGACTTTACTCCAAACCTTGATATGTGGATCGCTCATTTTTGCAGCGTATTCTGCTCAGGCTCAGCAAGATCCATACTACTCACACTTTAAGTTTGTAAAGCAAGCATACAACCCTGCTACGGTAGGTGAAAAAAACGATTACATCTGTGCCAATGCGGTGGCTCACAGGCAGTGGTTAGGTTATGACGACCAAACTTGGATTGACCGCACAACAGGTGAACCATTAGAAGGAGGCGAGTTGATCGAAAACGTTGCACCAAAAACATACAACTTTAATATGGGGGGGCAGATTTTAGGAAACAAGAATCGCCAAACTGCTATAGCAGCTGCTGGAGTATCAATTTTTGATGACCAACTTGGATTTATGAAGACTACGTCTTTTAAAGCTCAAGGCGCATACTTCTTGCCAATTCAAGGGAATTTTGCAAGGTTGTCGATCGGTGTTGAAGTTGGTTTTACACAGTTTGGTTATATAGATCCTAAATGGAGACCAAGAGATCCAGGAGATCCAAGAATACCTGCAGGAGGTGGAAGTGGAAATATCAGCGATTCTAAGCTAGATTTAGGTTTTGGCGTTTTTTACAAGCAAAACAGATTGGGTGGAAGCATTGAAGACTTCTATGTTGGAGCATCACTATCTCACTTAAATGGTTCTACTTATGATTTATCGGCAAGCGGTACTTCAGGTAACCTTTATGAGCTCGATCAACACATATTCTTCCATACTGGAGCAAATGTTCCGTTAGGCTCAGGTGCCAATGTGCTTGAACCAGCAGTTTTAGTTAAGTACAACTCCAAGCCTCAAATAGATTTAAATGTTACGATTTTAAATAATCAAACATACAGAGGAGGAATAGGTTACAGACAGTGGGGGACAATAGACGCAATCACGTTGTTGTTGGGTTATGTGAATGGGCCAATGCAATTTGGCTATAGCTATGACATCACGGCGAGTAAAATTCAATCGGTTTCGAACGGAACTCATGAAATTTATGCGAGTTACTGCTTCCAATTTAAGCCAGGAGAGCCTGCGCCGAAAACCTATAAAAAGTCAGCTCGAGAGCTGTAATCAAAAAATCTAAAATTTTCAGACAATAATCATCTTTGTGTCAGCGTTATAACCCTGATTTTCAAAAACAAAAACCTTGTTTTGTTGAAATTATCAAATTATTATTGTGGATTCGTTAAAACAGCGACGGTATGAAGAACATTTTTAAAATATCATTTTTGCTAATCGTAATGGGACTAACAAGCTGTATGAGCAGTACAGATTGGGAGTTGACAGGTGTTCAAGGTAGACGACCTTGGTTCCATCCTCAGCCATATGGTACGGTTTATATTCCTACAGGAACTTACCACTCTGGTCAAAGTGATCAAGATATTTTTAGAAGCTACATTGCTCCTAACAAACAAGTGTCAATTCACTCTATGTGGATGGATGAAACTGAAATAACAAATAACGAGTATCGTCAATTCGTCAATTATGTTGTTGATTCAATTGCTGCAATCACTTTAGAGTACGTTAAAGAGATTGAAAATCCTGAAGAGACGTATGAAGTAATTGATTACGATCAAGAAATCGATTACGAGGAAGATGCTGAAGAATTATCTGACATGTATTACCGTGTTAATCAGCGTTATAACCATGCACGTCAAATTGATATTCGTAAATTAACCTATGAATACCAATGGCAAGATTATGTTGCTGCAGCAAATTCAAGAGATTATTACAACGAGCGATTTGATAGAAGTGTGTTTATCAAGAAAAAGAAAGTTAAGATCTATCCGGATACTTTAGTTTGGATTAGAGATTTTGCCTTCTCACACAACGACCCTATGGTTCGCGTATATTTCTATCACCCAAAATATGACGACTATCCGGTAGTAGGGGTAAACTGGCACCAAGCCAATGCGTTTTGCGATTGGAGAACTCGAATCATGCAACATCACTGGGATGAGGTACAAATGCCTATGACTGAGCACTGGAGACTTCCAACTGAATTTGAGTGGGAATATGCAGCAAGAGGAGGTCGTGATAACAACATGTACCCTTGGGGTGGACCTTACACTAGAAACAGTAAAGGTTGTTTCTTAGCTAATTTTAAACCAAACAGAGGAAATTATATGGACGACGGTGGATTATATCCAGTGCGTGCCGATTCTTATTTCCCAAATGATTATGGATTGTATAACATGGCGGGTAATGTTGCCGAGTGGACAATCAATACGTATACCGAATCAACAATGCAGTTTTCTCATGACTTGAACCCAGATTATCGTTACGATGCGGTAGAGGAGCAAGATGGTGAAGATTACCTAAGCTTGTCGAGAAAAGTAGTAAGAGGTGGATCTTGGAAGGACATTGCTTACTTCATTCAGAACGGTTCTAGAACATACGAATATCAAGATACTTGTAAATCATCTATTGGATTTAGATGTGTTCAAACGTACATCGGAAGATCAGCGTTAGATACCAAGTAATCAAAGACATATACCAAACCAACCAAAGAATAAACAATTAAAAGTCTAAAAGTTAAACATTCAAAAAAGTAGTAAAAAAATGAGTCAAAATGTATTTGAAAGTAAGCAAGGAAAGAAATTATTAGCAATGGCGTACGGCCTTGGTGCCGCTATCGTTATCCTTGGTGCACTATTTAAAATTATGCACTGGAAAGGCGCAGACATCATGCTAATCGCGGGGATGGGTACAGAGGTATTTATTTTCGCAATTTCAGCGTTCGAACCAGTACACGAAGAATTGGATTGGACACTTGTTTATCCTGAATTAGCTGGTATGGACGGCGACGGTAAAGGTGGTAGTTCAGAGTCAGTTTCTCAGGAATTAGACAAGATGCTTTCTGAAGCTAAAGTTGGACCAGAATTGATCGAAGGATTAGGAACTGGATTACGTTCATTGAGCGACAACGTTGGTAACATGGCTGACTTGACTGGCGCAACTGTTGCGACCAAAGAATATGCAGAAAATATTGCTAAAGCGAGTACTAACCTAGGTGCAATGAGTACTTCTTATACAAGAGCTATCGAAGCACTTGACAGCTTAGCAGATTCTACAGAAGCATTCAGAGCTTCAACAACAACAATCTCATCAGTGAACAATAACCTTGCTGATTTTGATAAAAACATTCAGAACTTGAATGGCATCTATGGCGGTATGTTAAACGCGATGCGACCAAATAGTTAATTTACCTTAACATTTTTTTTGTTCAACTAAAAATTAAAAAGAATTATGGCAGGTGGTAAATTAAGTCCACGTCAGAAAATGATTAACATGATGTATCTCGTGTTAACAGCGCTTCTGGCACTAAACGTATCTAAAGAAATCTTAAAGTCCTTCCATTTGATGGAAGTGTCTTTCAACAAAGCATCTGAGAATTTGGATGGTAAAATCAAGGGTCAAATGGAAGGCTTCGCTGAACAAGCGGGTAACGACCCTAAACTAAAGCCTTATTATAACAAGGCTGTAGAAGCACAAACAATTACGGATGAATTCGTAAGCTACATTGAGGGTATTAAAACGGATCTTATCGAAAAAACTGGCGGTCGTCAGGATTTTGATGATGGAGAAGAAGGTGCCGCTTATGAAGCAGAATTAACCGGAATGGACAATATGGAGGTTCACGCGAATTACTTCATGGTCGACAATGCTGATGGAGCCAAGAAAAAAGGCTGGAAAGGTCAAGAGCTTGAAGAAAAAGTGATGGGCACAAGAGAAAAGCTTGTTGGTGTTTTGAAACAAGACACTGCAAAAGGGCTTACGATTGATCCTAAGCAAATGAAAGCGGTTGACGATGCTTGTCAATTGAATACAGTATTGACTGAAAAGGAAGCAAAAAAGTATCCTTCTTGGTCAGCTAAATACTTAGAACATAGCCCATTAGCTGGTGTTGTAACGATGCTTACTAAAATGCAAAGTGACGCTAGAGCTACTCAGGGAGCTGTATTAGACGTTCTTAATCAAGGAAAAACTACAGTTGTAAAAGTAGATGGTTTCGTACCAGTTGTTGCTCCAGTGTCAGGTGGCGGTGTTGTAATGTCAGGAGACGAATACAGAGCTGAGATTTTCTTAGCTGCGATTACTTCTGGTAGTGAGAATGATGAATACATCCTTGAAAAAGGTGGTTCTGAACTTGTAGAAGAGAATGGTAAGCACTACTACGTTGCTAGAGGCGGAAGCCCTGGTAGCTTCGAGTACAGCGGTGTTGTGAAAGTTAAAACAGCAGAAGGTGATAAAACATACCCTTTTAAAGGGGAGTATCAAGTATTCCAAGGTGGTGCGACAATATCGGCTACCAAAATGAATGTTTTGTATATCGGTGTTGATAATCCTATCTCTGTTGGGGTTCCTGGTGTGAATCCTTCTGGAGTTCGTGCGACTATGTCTGGTGGATCTATCAAAAGAAGTGGCAAGGATTGGGTTGCTCGTGTTACCAAAAAAGGTAAAGCAACGATTGTGGCTTCTGCTACAATGAGTGACGGAACAACCCGTAGAATGGGACAGATGGAATATCGTGTAAAGCAACTTCCAAAGCCTGAAGCAAAATGGGGTACTGTTGAAAGTGGTACGTCAATGGCAAGAGCCGCAGTTTCTATTCACCGTACTGTACGTGCAGGAATGGGACCAGAGTTCGCCTTTGAAGGTTTGAAGTACAGAGTAACAGGATATCGATTTGTGTTAGCGCCTAGAAAAGGTGAAGCATATATGAAGTCTCAAAGTGGAGCTTCGATTCCTTCGGCATTTAGCGAAAGAATTAGAAGATCTAAAAAAGGAGATAGAATCTTGGTTGATAAGATTAGAGCCGTTGGACCAGATGGTAAGCAGCGAAATCTTAAGCCAATTTTGATTGAATTGAAATAATTAATGTGTGCCTAATTAGTCATTAATATTGGCTTGTTAGGCGCACATTTACAAAGAGTTAAAATAATAGTTATATTTTTGCGTTTATATTCTAAATTAAGTTTTATGGGTAAAAGAGTCTTATTATTAAGTGTATTTGTTCTAGGTTGCGTTTTGAGCGGTATGGCTCAGAGTGCTCAAGAAGATTGGACTTACGATAAACAAGCTGTGAATGAGCGAAAGGTTATTCCACATCGTTATACCCGTGAAGCCAACGTTAAATACCACAAGCGCATTCACCGCGTTATTGACGTGCGTGAAAAGCAAAACCTTCAAATGCACTGGCCTAAGAACCCGTTTTATAATATCATTTATGAAGCAGCAACTAAGCCAGATAATCCAAATGGAACGGTTGTAGCTTACACAAGTGATTCTTTAGAAAACGGTGGAATTTACTCACCAACTGAGATTTTAGGTCGAGGTGGATACGAGTTAATCACTTCGGTAGAGGATGAATTTGGGGATCCTGTTGATACAACAATTATTGTCCCGTTTGATCAGACGGAACTTAAGAAATACCGTATCATGGAAGATTGGATTTTTGATTATAACTATTCTGATTTCCGAGCAACTATTATAGCCATCGCACCTCAGTTTATGCAAGTTGCGGGGGAAGGTGTTGAATTAGGTGAAGCTTCATTGTTTTGGGTAAAGATGGACGACTTACGTCCAATAATGGTAAACCAAGAAATCTTTAATCCATATAACGACGCTGCTAGATTGTCATTTGATGATTGGTTTGAAATGCGTATGTTCTCTAGCTACATTGTGAAAGAATCTAACGTATGGGATGACGACATTAAATATTACGAAGAAAACGAAGACAACCCATTTGCTGCTTTATTAAAAAGTGAAGCGATTAAAAACGACTTGTTCATTTTTGAACATGATCTATGGGAATACTAGTCTAAAAACTTAAAATATAAAAGCCCGTCTAACTCTGTTAGACGGGCTTTTTTTTTATCCCAGTATTTAATCCATTGGTTATTTTCGCAGTCAATTTTTTAAGCATGAAGAAACTCATTGAGTGTGTACCAAATTTTAGTGAAGGCCGAGACGCCTCAGTTATTCAACAAATCACGAATGCCATAGAAGCTGTAGACGGTGTAACGTTATTAGACGTTGACCCAGGAAAAGCAACGAACAGAACCGTTGTCACCTTTGTTGGAGAGCCAGACGCTGTGGTAGAAGGAGCGTATCAAGGTATTGTTGCTGCGTCAAAACTTATAGATATGAGTAAACACAGTGGTGAGCATGCAAGAATGGGCGCAACAGACGTTTGTCCGTTTATACCCGTAGCCAATATTTCATTGGAAGAAACGGCCGAATATGCAATAAAGTTGGCTCAACGCGTGGGAGCAGATACTTCAATACCTGTGTATTTATACGGGGCATCGCAGAAGCAAGCGTATAGGAATGATTTATCCGTTATTCGATCTGGTGAATACGAAGGCTTTTTTAACAAAATAAAAGAAGACAAGTGGAAGCCTGATTTTGGTAAAGCTGAAATGAATGTCTTTAGTGGTGCAACGGTTATAGGGGCACGCGATTTTCTAATTGCATACAACGTAAACTTAAACACTACATCAACAAGAATTGCCAATAGAATTGCTTTCGACGTGCGTGAAGCAGGTCGTGTGAAACGAACAGGTAATCCATATTCAGGCCCAATTGCCAAAGACGAAAAGGGAGAAACGATTAGAATTCCTGGAAGTTGCAAAGAAGTAAAAGCCGTGGGTTGGTTTATTGAAGAGTACGGAGTTGCTCAAATATCAGCGAACCTTACCAATTATCATGTTACTCCGGTTCATACGTTCTTTGATGAAGTAGAGAAAAGTGCGATATCAAGAGGTGTTAGAGTAACTGGAAGTGAGTTGGTTGGATTGGTGCCACTTAAAGCCATGTTAGAAGCTGGGAGACATTACTTAGTTAAACAGGGGAGGTCTATAGGTGTAAGTGAAAGAGAGATTGTACATATCGCTGTTAAAACACTTGGACTAGATGAGTTAGGGCCGTTTGACCCAGACAAAAAGATAATAGAATACGCTCTTAAGCGTGCTGAAGATACCCGACTGGTGGATATGACTTGTACCAATTTTGCCAATGAAACGGCATCTGAAAGCATGGCACCTGGTGGCGGCAGTATTTCCGCGTATGTTGGAAGTCTTGGAGCAGCGTTGTCATCCATGGTTGCCAATTTGGGTGCTAACAAAAGAGGTTGGGAAGATAGAGTGACCGAGTTCTCTGATTGGGCAGTAAAAGCGCAAACGATAAAAGACAAGTTGTTGTTTTACGTGGATGAAGATACGAGGTCGTTTAATGGCATTATCGATGCGATAAGACTACCTAAGGATTCTGATGCTGAGAAGTTAGCAAGAAAAAATGCGATTGAAGATGCTTCAATCTATGCTACCGAAGTGCCTAAACAGGTGATGGAAACAGCATTTCAAGCCTATGCATGCATTGATGCGATGATTACCAAAGGAAACAAAAGCTCTGTAACCGATGCTGGTGTGGGTGCGCTTTGTATTGATTTAGCTATTCAAGGGGCAGGAATGAATGTACTCGTTAACGCAAAAGACCTTGCAAATAAAGAAACTGGAGACAATTTCAAAAAGGATGCATTAAACCTTATGGTCCAGTCAAATAACGAATCAGCAAGACTGAGGAAGTTAGTGCTGGAAGTACTGGAAGCTTAGAATGACGCTTTAGTAATTAACAATTAACAATTATTAATTATCAATTGTTAATTGTTCGAGGCCGTATATTGCTCTACAGTTATCCCTCTTAATTTGCAAAACTCCTCTAGAGCTAGCGAATAACTAGGAACCCTATCTTTAAATGTGTTTATGATGGCATTCTTTTCTTCCAAAGTTGCCTCAAATTGATTCAAGATATTCATTAAGTGCATCTTCATATGACCTTTTTGAATACCTGTGGTGGTTAAAGATCGTAGTGCAGAAAAATTCTGTGCCAACCCGGCAACCGCAACTATCTGCATCAACTCCTGTGCATTTGGTTTACCTAACAACTCGTTCGATAATTTAACCATGGGATGTAGTGAGGTAATACCACCTACAGTTCCCAGCGATAGCGGAAGCTCAATGTAAAATGTAAATTGTCCATTTTCGACCTCCACATGAGACAAACTCTTGTATTGACCATTCCTAGCTGCATAAGCATGAACGGAGGCCTCTATGGCTCTGAAATCGTTTCCTGTGGCAATTATCAAGGCATCCACACCATTCATTATGCCTTTATTGTGTGTTACAGCGCGATAAGGCTCAATTTCTGCAACGTGCACCGCTCTAACAAAATTATCAACGAAAGTTTGTGGGTCCATGTCGGTACCGGCCGTTAATGCCTCTACAGGGCACGATACTTCTGCTCTTACCAAACATTCAGGCGTGTAATTACTCAGAATACACATGATCACCTCAATTTGCCTGTCATCTGGGCTCAGCTCTGCTGCATCACCAATATATTGTTCAAATATTTCAGACCACTTTTCGAGAACGGTATTGATAAAATTAGCACCCATAGAGTCCCGGGTGTCAAAAGATCCTTTGATTTGGTAATAATTCGGTTCCAAATCAGATTTATTGATAAGCTCAATATCCAAAATACCACCCCCACGAGCTGTCATATTGCGGGTGATGTCATTTGTCTCTTTAATTAAGAGTGGCTTTACTCGGTCAAAGTACTGCTGTAAGTCGTTAAAATCGGCACCACGCCATACAAAGTGGACATGACCTATTTTGGTGGTTGAAATTACCTTCGCTTTAAATCCACCCCGTTCTAACCAGTATGAACCAGACTTGGCCATCGCCGCAACTACAGAACTTTCTTCAATTGCCATTGGCAAGCAATACATTTTGTCGTTTATCAGAAAGTTGGGAGCCACACCAAAAGGCATGTAATAGTTGGTTAAGGTGTTTTCGATAAACTCGTCATGTAGCTTTTGTAAATTGGCATCGGAGTGCCAATAGCTCTTGATTAAGGATAACGCTTTATCAGGTTGTTCGAAGTAGTTATCGATCAACCATTCTGTCTTAGCATCTTTACTGAGCTTACTAAATCCCTTTATCGGTTTAACAGTCATTTACGTAAATCTAAATATTGATTGGCCAAAGTGTAGCCATGTATTTCTTTTTCTAAAAACGCGTCTAATGCATCAAAGCCAGTTGCTGCATGCTTAAGAAGTGCAGAGGCTTGAGCGTAAACGGATGGGTTGCTAGATTTCTTATTGAGGTAATAGCCATCTAAAAAGGTTTTAACACCTCCCGAAATTATTATTTGCTTGGATTGAAATGCCGGGTTTGTCGCAGACAACTCATTGCACGTATCAACCATTTCTTCCGCAGAATGACCAATTATGGTTAAAGGTTCATATTGTTTACGGCGTTGTTCATCGGCACGCAGTAATTCCAATACAGAAAAATTGGTGCCACCATGTGCTCCAAAATCGATAGCGTCAATATTTAAGTCAAACAACTCTTTCAGGCTTTTTGGACCAAATCCTTGCCCTACTTCTTTCACAATTATTGAGGTATCAATGGCATCAATAACCCGCTTGATGGTGTCGATAGGGGCTTGCTTAAAGCGATCACCTTCTGGTTGTAACCACTCTTGGAACGGATTCACGTGAATAATCAAACCGTCGGTTTCCGTTCTTTTTATCAGTTCATCAACAAGAGACAACTTGTTGGCTTCAATAAGTTCCTCTAATTGTGCAATTCCAAGATTCGAATAGAACGGGTAATCGTCCGTAATGTACTTTCTAAGCTGAAAATCAGGTAAGTACGTATCACTGTCTAATATTATTCGACACGACCCTAGGCCCATGCCCAAACCATATTTACCAGCGGCTTTACCTAAGTTTTTGTTGATCTCTGCGGCTTTTTCTGTACCGCCTGTCATGCTTGAAATCCACAACGGGAAGTGCATCTGCTTGTTTAAAAATGAAAAAGGGGCCAGTGGCTCCGACGGATGCGGTTTCATCAATGGTTCATAATTAAACCGCTGATCCAGTGAACTTATTTGAGATTTAAAAGCCAAATCAATGTGACTTGCTTTTCTTGCAGATGTATTGTCCTCCATAAGAATTAGAACCCCCAAAGATAGGGCATAATTTCAAGCTTGAAAAATTGAACAAGTCAATTGCCTTAGTGTTCATCAAGAAAATAGAAATCAGTGCAACATCCGGATAAATTCCGATTTAATTTGCGGTAATTATGATTGATTTTAACGCCGGACAAACCATTTGTATCGATAAGCCTGCAACATGGTCGTCGTTTCACGTGGTGAAAAAGGTTCGTTTTTTAACTAAGGCTAAAAAAGTGGGGCACGCAGGGACCTTAGACCCTTTGGCCACAGGTTTACTGGTGATTTGCACTGGCAAACACACAAAAATTATTAATACGTATCAAGGTCAAGAAAAAGAATATACCGGAAAATTTAAGCTGGGTGTAACCACGGCATCATACGATTCTGAAGAACCAGAGGAAAATCCAAAGCCCTATGATCACATCACTTTAAAAGCGGTTGAGGAGTGTGTAAAATCTGCATTTACAGGTGTTATTCTTCAAAAACCACCCATTTTTTCTGCCGTTAAGGTTGGTGGAGAACGGGCGTATAGCAAAGCCAGAAAAGGAGAAGAAGTGATTATTCAACCCAAGGAAGTTACCATCCATACGTTTGAAATTACATCATTCGAGCCACCATTTATCGCCTTTAAAATTGTGTGTGGTAAGGGTACGTATATTAGGAGTATTGCACGCGATTTGGGAGTTGCACTAGGCTGTGGTGCTTATATGTCTGAGTTAAGACGCACCCGCATTGGGGAGTTCAAAATTGAAGACGCGTATACGATTGAAACATTTGAAGAAATGGTAAAGGCATTAAAGTAAGGTCTGCTGTATATTCGCCAACTTTGTAAGTATTTGATGCAAATAATACGTGACTTAGATGAATTTCAACCCGAGAGTCCAGTAGTTCTGACTCAAGGAACCTTTGATGGTGTTCATCTCGGACATCAAAAAATAATAACGCAATTAGTTACACGTGCACAGCAAATTGATGGAAAGTCTGTGTTGCTTACATTTTACCCGCATCCTCGCCTGGTATTGTATCCAGAGGATAATGAGCTCAAATTAATCACAAGCATCGAAGAGAAAGCCAAACTATTAAAGTCTTTTGGGCTTGATTATTTGATTATTCTCCCATTTACCAAAGACTTAAGCCGCATAACACCATTCGGTTTTATTCGAGATATACTGGTGAAGAAACTTCATATTTCAACCATTATTATTGGTTATGACCATCGATTTGGGAAAAACCGAGAAGGTTCGATTATAGAAATTGAAAAGTATGCCCAGGAGTTCAATTATGAAGTTGAACAAATTCCAGAACAAGACATCAATGATTGCATCGTAAGCTCCTCACAGGTGCGCAATGCATTGCTATCTGGTGACCTTGAGCTAGCCAATGAGTTTATGGGCAGGCCTTTTAGCATTTCGGGTATAGTTGTTACAGGCCAGCAAAAAGGAACTGAATTGGGTTTCCCTACGGCCAACCTTGGCAAATTAGATCCATTCAAGCTTATTCCTAAAAAAGGTGTTTATGCCGTAAAGGTTATAATTGCAAACGAATCGCATTTTGGAATGTTAAACATAGGCACACGGCCTACGTTTAAACTGAATGAATTGGCCATCGAAACACATATTTTCGACTTTAGTGACAAAATTTATGGACAAGAAATTGAAATTTTGTTCATTAAACGTTGGAGGGATGAACGTAAATTTGAAAATCAGGAACAATTGGTACAGCAACTGAACACCGATAACACTGAGATAAAAGCGTTTTTTAAGTTATGAAACTGGCATTAAGTATAGGATTAACATTAGTTGGATTGAGTGCAATGGCGCAACCATTGGCTATTGCATCTTTGCAAGAGCCTGTGTCTGTTGAGCCAATTGATTCGATGGCACCTGCTGCTGCCGATGGGGCAGAGGTTAAATATGTTAATTACCTAGCATTTGATACATCTTTAATTCCTTGCTCTGATTTATATGATTACAGCTGGGATTCACTTCATTTGGATCAGCCAAAAGTTCAACCTGGCGACACTTCCGTAGCGGTTACTTTGTCCTTAGTTGAATCAGAATGTTCTTACCACCATCCGTGTAATGGGCCAATAACCAGTAATTTTGGTTGGAGACGATACCGAATGCATAAAGGTATTGATATCGACTTGCATACAGGAGATTCTGTTTATGCTGCCTTCGATGGTGTTGTACGTATCGCAAAATACAATTATGGAGGCTTTGGCCACTATATCGTAATCCGACATTACAATGGTCTAGAAACTCTTTATGGGCATTTGTCAAAACGAATTGCAGTACCAAACCAAACAATCAAAGCGGGTGAGGTAATTGGCTTAGGTGGAAATACTGGACGCTCAACTGGAAGTCATTTGCATTTTGAGGTGCTTTACAGAGGGTGTCAAATAAACCCAAACAAGATTATATCATTTACAGAGCATAGCTTGAAAATTGATTCAGTTGATCTTGATATAACCGATTTCAAATACACTGCTAAATATGCTTCTGGCGCTCCAAACCCAAATGGAATGTTGTATTACCGCATACGTTCGGGTGATTCGCTTTGGAGAATTGGCAAACGTTACGGTACTTCAGTAGACCGTCTATGCAGGTTAAATGGCATTTCGAGAAATACGACGTTGAGAATTGGTCGTAGGCTAAGAGTCCGTTAATCACGCCATTCAAGGCTATTGATTAAATTCATCATATCTGATTTTAGAAAGGCGTAGATAGGAGCGACCGAATCTGTGTTTGTGTGATTATCAAAATAAAACGACCCACGCACATAGTGATTCTTTTCATCGGATAGGTAAAAATTGAAGGGAGTTGCAGCAGGGCCCAATAATTCGAAAATCATACCTTTCGATTTGGTGCGCTGGATATAAATTTCTTTTTCTTCAATGGCATCTGCTTTCTTGCGATGTTCGCCAGCAAGCTTAAACGCCTCGTCCGACAACGAATCAAGTTGTTTAACACCTTGTATTGGTTTGTACGTCAGATATATAGTAGCACCAAAACGTGGGAACTTAACATTATACCAACAAGGTTCGGAAAGCATGTGCGTGTCTTTCTCGACTACTGCGTAGAGTGGGATGTCAAATCGAAAAGCGCAGTCATCATCGAATGTTTTATATCGTTTCTCAGGAAAATCAACTTTGGGATACCCGTGCGGTTTGGGCGTATAATTTCCGCAACCTGCAAGGCTACCCAACACCATTAACGCAACAAGATTGATACTGTAACTATGCTTCAGATTCCTCAGGTTCAGCTTCATAACTCACTTTTACACGCTTTACACGACGTTTGTCAGCGCTTTCAATTTTAAACTCGAAATTGGCATGATTTAGTACATCCCCTCTATCAGGAATGTCTTGATGCATTTCCATAAGCAATCCGCCTAACGTATCTGCCTCACCTTTAACTTCTTCAAAATAGTCTGTGTTGAGCTCAAATATCTTACACATATCGGTAAGAAGGGCTTTGCCCTCAAATATGTAAGTTGATTCATCTAGTTTAGAGTAAACCAACTCGTCCTCGTCAAATTCATCAACAAGGTCACCAAAAATTTCCTCCAGAATGTCTTCCATCGTAACTATTCCTTCCGAACCACCGTATTCATCCACAACAATGGCCATGTGAATTCGCTTCTCTTGAAATTCTTCCAGGAGGTCGTCAATTTTTTTATGTTCAGGCACAAAAAATGGATCTCGTATGAAAGATTGCCATTTCTGGTTAGAGATATTTGTAAGAACAGGTAATAAATCTTTGATATATAGAATGCCAACTATTTTGTCAAAACTATCCTCGAATACCGGTACCCGAGAATAACCCATGTCTTTGATTAAGTCAATCAGTTCCTGTTGTTCCATGTTCAGGTCTACAGCAGACACATCCATTCGAGGTCGCATGATTTGCTTCACACTTATGTTGCCATAGTTAACCAAACCTTTTAGAATATTTTTTTCTTCAATATTGTCGTCTTCAGAAGCAATTTCGATTGCTTGATTAAGCTCTTCAAGACTTACTGCTTTTTGGGTTCTGGCAATTCTAGAATCAATGATAGAGGTACTTTTGGTAAGTGCCCAAACAAAAGGCGCCAGTGCTTTTTTAGCGTAAAACAGTATGGGTGCCGTGATGTACACCAGGTTTAAATTGTTTTGAGTAGCATAAATTTTAGGAATAATCTCACCGAAAAGAACCAATACAAACGTAATTACACCGATTTCAATCGCAACAATGGCCCATTCTGCTATGTCCAACACCTGCCATAGGTCTCCAAGCAGATACGTCGAAGCAATGATGATAGAAATATTGATAAAATTATTCAATATGAGAATTGTGGCCAGCAAGTTTTGAGTGGCCTCTATACGGTCCGGAATATTGAGCAGTTTTAATGCATAGTTCGATGATCTAGATTTTTTTTCTTCCAGGGTGTTTAAATCATCAAGACTGAGACTGAAAAAGGCATTTTCAGAACCGGATATTAATCCAGATAAAAAAACCAATCCGACGATGACAATGAACAGTCCTAAGGATTGTAAAATACTAATGGCTGGTGCAACTTGCTCCAGCATTGTTACGAATAAGGCGATCTGTTGTTCCGGTTCTCCTTCCAAAGTTTACGTATTAAAATGGAAGATCATCAAGTCCCTCTGGTTCAGGATTTGGGGCTTTTGGTTCCTGAACAGGTTGGTTCTGGGGTTCGGCAGTTGCAGTTGGTTGCTTTGTATTATCTGGTCTATCTTCTCGATTTCCTAACATTTGCAAAACGTTTGCACGAATTCGTGTAGTGTACTTATCGACACCATTTTGATCTGTCCATTTGTCTGTTTTAATCTTCCCTTCAATGTACACTTGTCGTCCTTTAGTCAAATACTTTTCAGCAACCTTGGCAAGAGAATCCCACATCTCAATTCGGTGCCATTCGGTTTGCGTCACTCGGTTACCTTGTTTGTCGTTATAGGATTCATTTGTTGCAAGTGAAAAGTTTGCAACTGCACGGTCACCATCAAGATACTTTACCTCTGGGTCAGATCCCAAGTTACCAATTAATATGACTTTGTTTATTGACATTATACTTTCATTAAGGGTGATTCCAAAAACTTACTGATTAAAACGGGTATAGCGTAATCAGTTCCTAGTGCTTGTAAATCTACTTCAAAAGTATCTGAATTTCTATTAAAATCGAAGTGCGGCGACGTAACAAGCCAGAAATCTGCATAAATAGTTTGGTGTGTTAATAAATGCTTGATGGAATCAACCTTTTGGACCTGTGACAATGCAAGCCCGTATTCGGATTCAACGGTTTTGGCCAGTTCGTCATTTTCGAGTGGTTGTGCAGTTTCAAGTAGTGGGAATTCAAAAAGACCTTGCCAGATGTCTTTTGCCATACGCTTTTTAATCAAGGTTTGATTGTTTGATAAAAAAACAATGTAGTTGAAATGGCGGTTCCTTTTTGCTCTAGCCTTCAACTTGACCGGAAGATGCTGAACCTTGTCTTCTCGGGCTGCAACACACGTTTCATTAAATACGCAAGACATGCAATCTGGGTTCTTTGGTGTGCACTGCAGTGCACCAAACTCCATAATGGCTTGGTTGTGTTGTGCGGGATTCTTTACGTCAATAATATCGCCAGCAATACGCTTAAATGTTTTAAAGGCTAGCGGTGTGTTTATTGGTGTATCAATGCCATAGTACCTCGATAATACCCGATACACATTACCATCAAGCACGGGATGCACCTGATTAAAAGCAAAAGATAGGATGGCACTAGCCGTGTAATCACCTATTCCAGGTAGTTTTTTAACCTCTTTTATTTCTGTAGGGAAAGCACCATTGTAGTTGGAAACAACAAGCTTGGCACATTTTAACATGTTTCTACCCCGAGAATAATAACCCAAGCCTTGCCATAACCTAAGAATTTCATCTTCCGAAGCATTTGCTAGGTCAGTGATAGTGGGGAAATGCATAACAAACCGCTCGTAATACGGTAAACCTTGCGAAACGCGAGTTTGTTGCAATATTATTTCACTTAACCAAATGAGGTATGGATTAGAAGTGTCACGCCAAGGTAAAGGACGTTTGTGGTTGATATACCACTTTTGAAGGGTAACGGTAAACGAATAATTCATGGGATGTTTTTTGTAAAAGATTGAATACTAGCTTTCCGTATTAAATTATTATCTATAATTGCAAGACAATTATCTGGCAAAGATTGGATAAAAAGCACAAAAAAAATGACTAAAGCAGAAGTAATTAACGAAATCGCGGAAAGAACTGGAATCGAAAGAAACGATGTTCAAGAAACGGTTGAAACCTTTTTTAAGGTTGTAAAGGGCTCCTTAGCAAAAGGAGACAATGTCTATTTCCGAGGGTTTGGCAGTTTTACGCTTAAAAAGAGGGCGGAAAAAGTAGCTAGAAATATCTCGAAGAATACCCAGATTACTATTCCTGAGCATTTTATTCCAAAGTTTAAGCCTGCAAAAACTTTTGTTGACAGGGTTAAGAAAAGTGAAGAAGTAGGGAAACTACTTTAATCGAGAATTATATGAATGGAAATAAGATTCTTGGCATCGCATTGGTGTTAAGCATTGGGTTAGGTGCATATTTATTCTTAGGGAATAAAAAATCGAGCACTGTAACCATCAGTCCAGAACAAAATAAAGAAGAAACGGTAGCATTGTCAGAGTCAACTGTCAAGGCCTACCTGTCAGAAAATCTTCCAAGTGCTACATCTACAGATGAAAATATTGAAGAGGTCTTGTCGTATTGTGCTCAAGCAAAAGAAAATAACTGGTTATCGTTAGATGAAATGCTCGCATATGGCAAGTTGAAAATTGAAACGTCTCCTGCACCTATGCAAGGAATCTTTATTCTAAGAGAGATCCTAGCAGCCGATTCGAACCACGTGGCAACAATCGAGACATTAGGTGAAATGTCTATTCGAAGCGGACAATACGATAAAGCTAAAAAAAGATACCAAAAGTTATTATCTTTGCAGCCCGAAAACCAGGGGTATAAAGCACAATTAGAAATGATTTGTGCAGAGCTTGGGGATTCGGATTGCTTGTAAAGAGCAGATTTAAAGCGAGTTATAAAAAAATTAATATATTAAATTATGCCTAGCGGTAAAAAAAGAAAGCGTCATAAGATTGCGACGCACAAAAGAAAAAAGCGACTTAGAAAAAATCGCCATAAGAAAAAATAATATCTAGCCTGTGTCTAACGAGTTGATTATAGATTTCAGCTCCGCGGGTGAGAGAATAGCATTACTTCAAGATAAAAAGCTTGTAGAACTTCATGAAGAGGATTTTTCTTCTAGGTTCTCAGTTGGCGATATGTATCTTGGTGTAATAAAAAAATTTAAACAAGAGCTCAACGCAACCTTTGTTGACGTTGGGTACCACCGAGACGCATTCCTACATTATCAGGATCTCGGACCTAAAATTAGATCACTAGTAAAACTAACCAAAGGTGCCGTACAAGGTGGCATCAAGAGTGGTGATTTAACTAATTTTAAAATTGAACCGGATACCCTAAAAACAGGGAAGATTACCGATGTTTTAAGAAAAGGTCAGAAAATTCTTGTTCAGGTTGCTAAAGAACCTATCTCATCTAAGGGGCCAAAATTGAGTTCGGAAATCTCAATTGCCGGTAAGTATTTCATACTTGTTCCGTTTATTAATTCCATAACAGTTTCAAAGAAAATTGAGAGTGCTGAGGAGCGCAATCGTCTCAAAAATTTAACCCAAAGTCTTAAGGGGAACAACTACGGTTTAATTTGCCGTACAGCCGCGGTAGGTAAAACTGTACAAGATTTGCACCGCGACCTCATGCAGTTACAAGAGAAGTGGGAGTTGGTTGTTACCAACCTTAAATCTGCAGGTCCTGGAGAGCTAATTCTTGGTGAAGACAGTCGCAGCCACATGGTATTGCGCGACATGCTTAGTCAACCATTTTCAGCGATTGTAACTAACGATGCGAAGTTCCATGGCGAGTTAAAGCAGTTTCTTGAATCGATATCCCCTGATTTGGTAAAAGTCCTTAAGCTATATAAAGGAAAAGAACCGATATTTTCTCAGTTCGGAATCGATAAACAAATTAAGATGTCTTTTGGTAAATCAGTCGCTATGGCTGGTGGGCCCTACTTAATTATAGAGCATACCGAAGCCTTGCACGTCATTGACGTGAATAGCGGTAATAGACAAAATAGAAAAGCCGACACCACAGACTACGCACTAAATGTGAATGTAGAATCGGCTAAGGAGATTGCGCGACAGCTTAGATTGCGTGATATGGGTGGTATAATCGTAATCGATTTTATAGATCTGCGAAATCCAGCCCATAAAAAAACGCTGTTGATGGAATTGAAAAAGGCTATGGCGAACGACCCAGCCAAACACACAATTCTTCCAATGAGTAAATTTGGTTTGATACAAATCACACGACAGCGTGTAAGACCTGAAACCAATATTACAACTGCCGAAACCTGTCCTATGTGTAAAGGCGAAGGAAAGGTGGAAGCGTCTATATTGTTAACCGACGAGATTGAACATAAACTTGATCAAATATTAAGTTTTTCTAAACCAAAGAAAATAGAATTAGTGGCACATCCATTTGTTGAAGCTTTTTTAACAAAAGGGGTGGTTGGTAAATCTTGGAAATGGTTTTTAAAACACAAGATCAAAGTGAAGGTTACTGCTGATCCCAATTACCATTATGGCGAGTATCATTTCTTTGATTCGAATGACGAAGAAATCGTAGTCTAAACGTTTAACGTGGCCATCAAGATTCTGAATATTGGTAAATCTAAGAGTAATTACTTAGTAAAAGGTGTAGAAGACTATTTGACCCGTTTAGGGAAATATGCCATTGTGCAATGGGTAGAGCTTCAAGATGCACGAAAAAAGCATTATAAAACAGTTGACGAATTAAAGAAGCTAGAGGCAGATATTTTTTTATCAGAATTGAAACCTTCTACCTTTTTAATTGGTCTTGACGAGAAAGGAAAAGGCTTTACAAGCCGTGATTTTGCCAAACAGTTAAACAACTGGACAAGAGAAAATGGAGATATAGCATTTGTAATCGGAGGAGCCTTTGGTTTTCATGATACGCTTTATAAAAGAATGAATGCGAAGATTTCTTTGTCAAACATGACACTTTCTCATCAAATGGTACGTTTGTTGTTGGTAGAACAGATATACAGAGGGTATAGCATCTTGAATGGTGAACCTTATCACAACGACTGATGTTTATACTGAATAAATTGAATAAACTTTGAATTTTGGCAAACTTGTATATGTTTGCAAGGATTTTATATTAAAAATTGTGTTGCAATGTTGATACATTCAACTTTGATTGGCTATGGCGGATAAGAAAAAGAAACAAGGAAGACCGGCTACTAAACCGGTAGAAAAAAGAAAAGCATACTACGTATTGGTAAAAGTTCATAATTCAATGAACAACACCAACAATAACGTTTTAATAAGTCGTGATACGATTCCAGAAATTAAGTTGCTCATGAAGCACTCTACTCAACATGTGGAGTTTCTTGGATACTGGGATGGTAAGAGATACGAAAAAATAAGCTTGAATTAATTTGTTAAACAAAAGATAAGACGAAGGGCACTTTTCTTAAGTGCCCTTTTTTTTTATTTATGGACCAACATAACACCATACTTAACCAAGAGGAATCAACAGATCTATTCTGGGGGTTTTCGCGGGATTTCTGGGTACTGTGTGTCGTTGTGTTTAGTTTTTTCTTTAGTTTCAATTTGGTTATACCTCAGCTTCCAGGGTTTTTGAAAAGCTTGGATGGGGAGCAGTACTTAGGCTGGATAATTGGGGCATTTGCTTTTGCCGCCTTGTTGTCTCGACCCTTTAGCGGTAAACTCATTGATCATATAGGGAGGCGGCCTGTAATGCTTGTTGGCATATTGGTTTCTATTGTTGTGTCTTTTGGATACCCCATGGTTCATGGTGTTACTTCTTTTCTAGCTTTACGTTTTTTACACGGATTTTCAGCGGGATTTACACCTACGGCTACAACAGCTATGATATCAGACATAGTGCCTGTTAAAAAAAGAGGTGAGGCTATGGGTATCGTTGGAATGGCAGGAAATATTGGAATGAGTTTAGGACCGGCCTTAGGTAGTGAGGTAGGGGTTAAGTATGGAAATCAAACTATGTTTTTAGTTGCAGGTGTGATTGCCATTTTGTCTATAGTGCCTGCCCTTAAAATGAAAGAATCTATTCGCGGTACAACCAAGTTTCATTTAGGTATGTTGAAATTAAAACTGGTTGAAATTATTGAAACACGTGTGATACTTCAAGGTACTATTATGACTTTAGGTGTAGTCACCTTTGGTGCATTGCTCACATTGGTCCCCGATTATGCCAAGCAATTCGGAATAGAACGCAACGGGTATTTCTTTACTGTAGTTACGGTTACTTCATTAACCGTTCGAGTATTAAGTGGTAAGCTCAGTGATAAATTTGGAAGAGAAATCGTTTTGGTAGTGGGCATTGCTTTTCTAATTACGGCTAATATCCTCTTAATTAGTGCACAAAGTGTTGTGACGTTTTTTGTGGCAGGGGCAATTTTTGGTATTTCAACAGGTATAAATTCACCAACCTTGTTTGCCTGGACTATAGACAGAGGTAACCAAAAAGCGATAGGTCGTGGCATATCCACATTATTCATTTTCCTAGAAATAGGAATCATTACCGGTTCTGTTATTCCGGCGAAGTTGTATAACAACGTTCCAGGGCAAATGCCACGGGCGTTTATTTTTTCACTTGCATGCGCTATACTGGCATTCATTCTTACGTTTTGGGCGTATCTGAAGACCAGAAAACCACGGGTAGAATCATTCTAAATAGCCGCCAATAACACTTGAGTTATTAGGGCGTTTCTAAGGTCGTGGGAAACAGCGAATTAAATGTGATTAAAAAATGGTTTTAGGATTATTATCCTACCGTCAAAACACTAATTTTGCAGCCGTTTACAATACGCATTTATTGCAATGAGTAAAGTTATAAAAATCAAAAAAGGCAAAGACATCAGTTTGGTTGGTGCGGCAGCAAAAAACACTGCACCAAAAACGTTATCAAGCTCATTTGCCATCAAACCCACAGATTTTAAAAACCTTGTCCCTAAAATGGTTGTCAAAGCCGGGGAGGAAGTAAAGGCCGGTGACGTTTTGTTTCAAGACAAAGCAAATCCAGCTGTTAAATTTACATCTCCAGTTAGCGGAGAGGTTGCTGAAGTTGTTAGAGGTGAGAGAAGAGCTATTCAAGAGGTTAGAATTTTAGCGGATTCTGAAATCAAGTATAAGTCATTTAGTGCACCTTCAACGATGACAGCAGAATCTATTAAAGAGATTTTGCTTGAGTCTGGTTTGTGGGCCTATGTTGTGCAGCGTCCTTTCGGAACGATTGCTGACCCAAGTGCTACGCCAAAAGCGATTCATGTTTCTTGCTTCGATTCGGCTCCTCTTGGTGTGGACTATAACCATTCCCTTTCGGGTGATGCTGATGCATTTGCTAAGGGCTTGGAAGCGCTTAACAGTTTAACTGCCGGTGAAGTACATGTTAATGTAAATGCAAAATCTGATAACGCCGCGATGTTTGCTCAGGCAAAAGGCGTACAGGTCAATAGTTTTTCAGGCAGCCATCCTGCAGGGTTAGTGGGTGTACAAATACATCACGTAGACCCTATCAACAAAGGAGACGTTGTTTGGACCTTAAGCCCACAACATGTTGTGTTTATTGGAAGACTGCTATCAACAGGAACATTAGATTTAACACAGAAAGTGGCAATCGCTGGTTCTGATGTTAAAACACCTCAATATGTGGAAACAATTGTTGGTGTAAATGTTGAAGCCATTACGAACGAGAACGTAAGTAACAATAACGCACGATACATTAGTGGAAATGTATTGACAGGGTCTAATATCGGATCTACTGGGTACTTGGGATTTTTTGACCACTTGGTTTCGATCATTCCTGAAGGGGATGAATATGAATTTATGGGATGGTTATTTCCTTCTTATCCGCGACCAACGATAAGCAACTCGTTGCCAATTTCTAAATTCTTAAAGAAAAATTTTGTAGCAAATACCAATCCGCATGGAGAGGAACGCGCTTTCGTTATGACTGGTGAGTACGAAAAAGTACTTCCTATGGATGTAATGCCAGTGCAATTGCTTAAATCCATTTTGGCTCAAGATTTAGAGGCAATGGAAAACCTAGGGATATATGAAGTAATTGAAGAAGATCTAGCGCTTTGCGAGTTTGTATGTACTTCAAAAATTGAGGTTCAGCAAATTTTAAGCGGTGGTCTTGACTTAATGGCCGAAGAAGGATAATAAAGCGAGACAGTAATGAAGTTTTTAAGAAATACATTAGACAAGATCAAGCCAAACTTTGAAAAAGGTGGCAAGCTTCACTTTTTACATTCTACGTTCGATGCAATCGAGACGTTCATGTTTGTGCCTAATCACACGACTAAGCGTGGGGCTCATATAAGAGATGGTATTGATTTAAAGCGAACAATGTTTACCGTTGTTATCGCTTTGGTTCCTGCTTTACTATTTGGCATGTGGAACGTTGGTGAGTTGCATTATGCGGCTCAAAATATTGATTCTACCTTAATTCAAAATTTGCTTTACGGAGCAATGAAAGTGGTGCCTATTATAGCCGTATCCTACCTTACAGGTTTAGGAATCGAGTTTGCTTTCTGTCAGGTTAACGGACATCCAGTAAACGAAGGTTTTTTGGTGTCAGGTATGTTAATACCACTTATAGTTCCAGCCGACATTCCTTTGTGGATGGTGATTGTTGCCACAGCGTTTGCCGTGATTATTGGTAAAGAGGTTTTTGGTGGTACAGGGATGAATATTCTAAACCCAGCCTTAACGGCACGGGTATTCCTTTATATCGCCTATCCTGTTGAGATGGCAGGTGATATTTGGGTATCAGGTATTAAAGAAGGTATTGTAGATGCGTCATCAGGAGCGACATACCTTGGAGATCTTGGTGTTGGAAAAGTAGTAAACGTGGATGTATACAATGCCTTTATGGGCTTTATGCCTGGAAGTATTGGCGAAACCTCCACACTCATGTGTTTAATTGGTGCTGTTATCCTAATCGCTTCAGGTATTGGAAGTTGGAGAATTATGTTAGCCACAGTTATTGGTGCATTGGGAATGGGACTTATACTTAATGCAGTTGGAGGTAATCCTTACTACGACCTTCCAGCTTACCAGCATTTAATCATTGGAGGATTCGCATTTGGTGCGGTATTTATGGCTACGGATCCGGTATCTGCCGCACATACTCAGAGAGGAAAATGGATCTACGGTATTCTCATTGGAGTTTTAACTGTATTAATAAGGGTGTTCAACCCGGCATATCCAGAAGGCATAATGTTCGCGATTTTATTCATGAACGTGATGGCTCCGTTGGTAGATAATTATGTTGTAAAGGCAAACATTAAAAGAAGATTGAATCGTGTCAAAGCTTAATAAAAATTCAAGTGGATACATATTCGGATTCGCCCTATTGGTGATTCTAGTATGTGGTGTGCTTTTATCGGTTGTATCTGGGGCTCTAGCCGAGAAACAATACGAGGAGAGAGAATTAGAACGTAAGAAATTCATTTTAAAGGCTGCATTAGGAGACGAAATTGCAGCGGTCGAGAAGACAGAAATAGCTGTCATGTATGAGCAACGTGTTAAAGAAAGTGTTGTGAATTCAAAAGGCGAAACTGTTGACGGAATAGCTGCTAATGCGGTTAAACTTAAAAACGAATACAAGAAATTAGAAAAGAACGGATCAGTTAAGGCTGGACAATCAATAAACCTACCAGTTTATATGGTGATGAACGCTGATGGATCCGAAGTAGAATATTATGTAGTGCCAACTTACGGGTTTGGACTTTGGGATAATATTTGGGGCTACGTAGCGCTTCAGAAAGATCTAAACACCATTAATGGAGTAGTTTTAGATCACAAAGGTGAAACGCCAGGTTTGGGGGCACGAATCACTGAAGAAAAAGTTCAAAATCGTTACAGATCTGGTAAAACCATTTTTGAAGGTGATAAGTTAGTATCTGTGACTATGAAAAAAGGAGAAGGGAATGATTATTCCTCAGACCCACATGCAGTAGACGGAATGTCTGGTGCAACCCTAACTGCCGATGGTGTTAATGCCATGATGAGCAGCTATATGAATTTGTATCTATCATTTATCAACGCTAAGAAAAGTTAATATGAGCACTGAAACACAAGCGGTAGAAGCAGAGGTTAAAGAGCGCGAGCCTTTATTCTCAAAGAAAAATAGAAAACTAATATCTAACCCGTTAGATGCAGACAATCCGATTACTGTTCAGGTACTTGGTGTTTGTTCTGCCTTAGCGGTAACAGTGAAGTTAATACCTACACTATATATGTGTATATCGGTACTATTTGTACTGATTTGCTCAAATGTGGCGATATCGTTATTGCGTAATGTAATTCCAGGTCGTATTCGAATCATTGTTCAGTTGCTAGTAGTTGCGTCATTGGTTGCAGTTGTTGACCAGGTATTACAAGCATATGCGTATGACGTGTCGAAGCAGTTGTCGGTATTTGTTGGATTGATTATCACCAACTGTATTATCATGGGTCGTTTAGAAGCATTTGCTTTGGCAAACAAACCTGGACCAGCTTTTCTTGATGGACTTGGTAACGGCTTAGGATATGCAGTGATTCTTATTCCAGTTGCTTTCTTTAGAGAGTTATTTGGTAGCGGGTCACTTTTTGGATTCAACATATTCGGCGAAAACTACCCTGGAAACGGTGTAATGATGAGCCCAGTTGGAGCCTGTATTGTTTTAGGATTGTTAATCTGGTTCCAACGTTCCAGAAATGGTTATACAGAAGAAGCATAATTAGAGAGTTATGGGAATAGTAGAAAATTATTTAAACATTGGGATCAAGTCGATATTCGTCGACAACATGATCTTTGCTTACTTCTTAGGTATGTGTTCATATCTAGCAGTATCCAAAAAAATCGGTACTGCAGTAGGATTAGGAATGGCAGTAACATTTGTACTGCTTATAACAGTTCCTTTAAACTGGTTAGCATACAATTTTATCATTAAAGAAGGCGCATTGTCTTGGTTAAATACGTTAGGTGTTTCAACAAACTTTGCAGACTTCTCAGGTGTTAACTTAGAAGTATTAAAGTTCATTATATTCATTGCTGTTGTAGCGGCATTTGTACAATTAACAGAGATGGTAGTTGAAAAATTGTCCCCTGCGTTATACAATGCCCTAGGTATATTCTTACCTCTAATTGCGGTAAACTGTTCTATTCTTGGAGCGGCACTGTTTTTACCAGGTAAAGAGTTTGCTTTCGGAGAAAGTGTTGTGTACGGACTAGGGTCAGGTATTGGATGGTTTTTAGCGGTAGTTGCCTTGGCTGCGATTCGTGAGAAACTGAGCTACTCAAACGTACCAAAAGGGCTAAGAGGCTTAGGTATAACGTTTATTACGGTAGGATTAATGGCCTTTGCATTTTTAAGTTTTATTGGATTTAAACTTCCATTTGGAGAATAAGAATTATGGTATTATTAGAAATTAACGGTGCTATTATAATTACGTCAGCGATTGCATTAGCTGCAATCATCCTGCTTTTGGTATTGATGCTTCAAGTAGCTGCCAAAAGATTAGTGAACCAAGGTGATGTTAAGCTTACCATTAACGGTGAAAAAACGATTGAAGTTGCCGCTGGTACGACGTTATTAAATACCTTATCAGACCAATCGATTTTTCTTCCATCTGCCTGTGGAGGTGGAGGTACTTGCGCCATGTGTACGTGTCAGGTGTTTGAAGGTGGTGGAGACATCCTACCAACAGAGACTGGTCACATTAAGCGAAAAGAACAAAAAGAGAATTGGAGACTTGCTTGTCAAGTTAAGGTGAAGAATGACATGAAGATTGGTATTCCAGAAGAAATTTTTGGAATTAAGAAGTGGGAATGCGAAGTAGTTAAAAACTACAACGTTGCATCCTTCATCAAAGAATTCGTAGTAAAACTACCTGAAGGTGAAGTACTTGACTTCGAAGCCGGTGGTTATATTCAAATTGACGTGCCAAAGATGACAGTTGAATTTAAAGACATGGACATCACAGCCCATCCTGAGTTAGTGGCTGATGGACGTGACCCTCAAGATTTTAAATCTGAGTGGGACAAATTTGGATTGTGGGACTTAAAGATGGTCAATGACGAACCAATCTTTAGAGCATATTCGATGGCTAATCACCCTGCAGAAGGAAACATTGTAATGCTTAACATTCGTATTGCAACACCTCCTTGGGACAGAAAAAGTAACAAATGGATGGACGTAAATCCAGGTATTTGTTCTTCATATGTATTCGGTTGTAAACCAGGCGATAAAGTAACAATTTCAGGACCTTACGGAGAATTCTTTATTAAAGATACTGGTTCAGAAATGTTATACATCGGTGGTGGTGCAGGAATGGCGCCAATGCGCTCGCATTTATTCCACTTGTTCCATACCCTAAAAACAGGAAGAAAAGTAACGTACTGGTACGGTGGTCGTTCTAAACGTGAGTTATTCTATTTAGATCACTTTAAAAAAATCGAAAAAGACTTCCCAAATTTCCAATTCTTCGTAGTGCTTTCTGAGCCTATGGAAGAAGACAACTGGAAGGTGAAAGAAGATGTAAACGACAAAGTCGGAGATGGTTTTACAGGTTTCGTACATCAGGCTGTTATTGATCAGTATTTAGCGAAGCACGAAGCTCCAGAAGATATTGAATTCTATTTCTGTGGACCTCCACTAATGAATCAAGCCGTGTTAAAAATGGTTGACGATTGGGGTGTACCACCAGAAAATGTTGCCTTTGATGATTTCGGAGGTTAATTATATGATTTTAAAAGAGTTAAATAAAAAAGGCAGTGTAATCTGCCTTTTTTTTGTCTTCATTTTTACTGGTTGCTCTACGCCTAAAGAGGAATTAAAAGACCAGCGCTTGGCAGGTAATGCCCTAGGAACAACCTACCACATCACTTACATTGGAGCGCAATTTGTTGGGTTAGAGAAGTCTATCGATTCGATTTTGACGGCGTTTAATTACGGTTTATCTACGTACGACCCTAACTCATTTATTTCGCAGTTTAATAGCAATAAACCAATCAATAAGGCTGAAGTAAAACCTGGTTTCGAACATTTTAAGGTTATGATTAACAAATCAGAACCGATTGTAGATGCAACAGGTGGGGCGTTTGACCCAAGTGCAGCGCAATTGTTCAAACTGTATGATTCGTTTAAAAAACAAAACCGAATAATAGATACCTTTTCCATGCAATTGGCTAAAGCCTTTAAAGGTTTTGAACCCGTGATTTTTGATAGTGAAGGGAACTTGATAAAAGACCGATTCAAAAGGTATAATTTTAATGCCATAGCCAAAGGGTACTTTGTTGACTTACTTTCTGAGTTACTGACTAATCATGGCTATCGCAACCACATGGTGGAAGTTGGAGGCGAGGTAAGATGTGCTGGCTCTAACAGTGCAGGACAAGCTTGGAATATTGGAATTAATCGACCAGAAGTAGGGGCGAAACCTACTGATTATTTTGAAGTGATTTCGTTGAGTGGTAAATCTATGGCGACCAGTGGAAACTATCAGAATTTTTACATCGTCAATGACTCTGTGATCGGACATACAATGGATCCAAGAACAGGTAAACCTGTCATATCTGACTTAAAAAGTGCATCCATTATGCATGCAGAATGCGCGGTTGCTGATGCGTACGCCACAGCATGTATGGTGTTGGGGTTAGATCAATCTATTGAATTGATAGAAGCAGATAGCAGTTTAAGTGCTTTCTTTATATTCGAGGAGAACGGACAATTAGAAGGTGTCCATGTTAAGTAGAAAACAATGAACGAAATACAACAAAATATAGCCGAGCGCTTTATGCGCTATGCCCAAATAGACACACAAAGCGACCCATTTAGTGCCGATTTTCCTTCTACCAGCAAGCAACTCAATTTGAGCATGTTGTTGGTTGAAGAACTGCGTGAGATAGGAATTGAAGACGCCCTTTTAGATGAGCATGGTTATGTATTCGGAACGATACCAGGAACTACAAACAAAAGTGCTGTAGAAACAGTTTGTTTCTGCTCACATGTCGATACGGCACCAGATTGTAGTGGTAGAGATGTGAAACCTTTGTTGCACGAAAATTATCAAGGACAAGACATCATGCTACCCGATGATCACAGTCAAGTGGTTACCACTAAAGAGCATCCATATCTTTTGGAACGTATTGGGGATGATATCATAACCGCTTCCGGGAAAACATTATTAGGCGCCGACGATAAAGCCGGTGTTGCGATCATAATGGAGCTGGCCAATCAACTGATGAATCGTGATGACGTTGTTCATGGAGACATACGCATTTTGTTTACGCCTGATGAGGAAGTAGGCAGAGGAGTAGATAAATTGGACATGTCAAAATTAAAGGCCGATGTTGGCTATACATTAGATGGAGGTGTTCGGGGTTCTTTAGAAGGAGATACGTTTTCTGCCAATGCAATGACTGTTACTTTTCATGGTATAAGTGCACACCCAGGTTATGCAAAAGGAAAAATGGTTAATGCCATGAAGGTCCTGGCTCATTTTATTGACTCACTACCTAAGGATACGTTTTGCCCAGAAACTACTGAAGGCAGTGAAGGTTTTGTACATCCTACGGGGATTAAAGGCGAGCTAGAGACCGCTTCCGTTGATTTTATTGTAAGGGATTTTGCTACCGTTAATTTAAAGAAACATCAGAATGTGGTGATACAACTTGCCCAAGAAGCGATTGATGCGTTTCCTGGATCACGTTTTGAAACCACTGTTAACGAGCAATACAGAAACATGAGAGAAGTATTGGATAAACACCCACATATTGAATTGAATGCAGTGGAGGCTATGAAAAGGGCAGGAGTGGAGCCAAAGCAAGACCTAGTTCGTGGTGGTACAGATGGTTCGAGGTTGTCTTTTATGGGTTTACCTTGTCCAAATATATTTACCGGAGAAATGGGTATTCATTCTAAACATGAATATGTTTCTGTTCAGGATATGGAGGCAGCGTTATCTACACTGATAGAATTGGTGCAGGTTTACGAACAGAATGCTTAGTTAGAGCGCTTTGCTTTTGACGCATTAATTCTTGCGTTTGATTGGTCAATCGAAGCGTATTACGATAAAGGAAACCGAAGAATCTGTAGAACTTACCTTCGAATTATTAATCTTCCGATTTGCACACCTCACCAGGCTTTGCGCCGCACATACCACAGGCAACACCTTCTTCTTGAAGCATAGGGTTTTTGCCCGCACAACCAGCACGCATTTCCCCATTTTTAAGGAGTAACATACGTACACCCATGCCTAATAAGGCAATAATTAAAACGGCAACGATTAAGATAAATTGAGTCATAACTGTTATCGGATAACAAGGCTACAAAGGTAATGTTTGGGTTGAGAAAATAAACAGTGTTTGTGTCTGATATCTGTAGGAGTTTAGCAGCCCTCAATGAAATTCAATTCATTAGTTCTGATTCATTGACTGACTAAACATTAAACATTAAAAATTAAGCATTAGAATTTCATCTTTGAAATTCTTGTGTTCATCCAAATAACTTTCTCTGTAACTTTTTTGATTTAAATTCGTAGAACAAATAAAAAGGCACAGATGTTGTATTAACTGAAGTGTCAAACATTATTTGCCTATGAAACGCCTGATTATTACCGCTAAAAGAAAAAGTTCAATCCTAATCATCGGATTATTATTGTCTGCAAACCTATTTGCTTTCGGATTGGCATCTCATTATTTGAGCAATCAAAGCGTTAAAAGTGTGCAAAACACAGAGCAGGAACAAGTAACCAAGGCGGGCTGGCAAGTATTAGGCTGGGGGTATTCATTGCTTGAATCAATTAGGGTAGCTGCCCCTCAAAGTTAAGTTCGACTAAGTCTACATGTCCCTCGCAAACTCTGAAGGTTATAGTAAACTCACCCAATATAAATTTCACCATTTTGCATTTTGGTTGGCGTATTTCGCCTTTTGGTACTTCTTCTATAATGAGGAGGTTAGCCGTGGTTCAGCCTTCGTAAATGCTTTTGTAACCGTATCGGTTCAAGGAATTGTTGTCTATTTCAACATGTACTTTCTGTTTAACAAGCTGTTTAAACAGAAGATGTATTTTTCCTATGTCATCAGTTTAGTGTTGTCTGTCTTTTTGGCGGTTCTTATCTGGGCAATGGCATTAAACTCTGCCAGCATCATGACAAACCATGTGCCTCTAGATATTTGGAGGTGGCAGTTCTTTGCAGGTGGATTTGCGAGTATCACTTTTACCTTAGGTATCACCATGTCTTTAAAAATGGTAAGACAATGGTATGAGCGAGAAAGAGTAACCGAAAATCTTGAGCGCATAAACATGGAGACTGAGCTCAAGTACTTAAAGACACAGATTAATCCGCACTTTCTGTTTAATAGTTTAAACAGTTTGTATGCCCTTACGCTCAAAAAATCGGACAAAGCTCCAGAGCTGGTTTTAAAGCTGTCAGAAATACTGAGGTATGTGTTGTACGACGGAAGTGAGAAGTGGGTCGCATTGGAGAAAGAAATTAACTATCTCAAAAGTTACTTAGATCTTGAAAAGATTAGAAATGGTGATCGGTTAGATTTTGAATTTAACGTTAATGGCAACCCGGCAACTAAGCAAATTGCTCCCATGTTGTTTTTAACTTTCCTTGAGAATAGTTTTAAACACGGGATTAGTCAAAAAATGGAAGGAGGCTTTGTTTCCATCGACATGGATATTGAACCTGATAATTTGGTGTTTAAAATTCAAAATTCGAAACCTAAAGAAAAAGAGAAGCGTTTGAACGGAAAGGCAGGCGGCATAGGTATTGAAAATATAAAAAAAAGATTAGCATTGTTGTACCCCGATAAACATACCTTGAAAATAGAAGATGATGGGGAGAAGTATAGCGTAAACCTTAACCTAAAATTTAATTAAAGAACCAAAGAATGAAATGTTTAATTGTTGACGACGAACCATTGGCAATAGATGTAATCAAAAGCCATTTATCGAATTACCCAGAAATGGAGTTGGTAGGTACTTGCTCCAACGCAATTCAAGCAGCCGAGATGATCAAGTCGAAACAAGTTGACTTGTTGTTCCTTGATATTCAAATGCCGGAAGTAACAGGAATTGAATTTATGCGATCCTTACAAAATCCACCTTTGGTTATTTTTACAACTGCGTATGCGGAGTATGCCGTTGAAGGATTTGAGCTAGATGCTATTGATTATTTGTTAAAGCCTATTTCAAGTGATCGTTTCGATAAAGCCATTCAAAAATCTAAGGAGTACTTTAGATTAAAAAGTGGAAATGAGATTGACAATACCGAATTAGAGGATGAATACATTTTCGTAAAAGCGAATCAAAAGCTAATTAAAATTAGTTATGATGAAATAAAGTATGTTGAGGCGTTCGCCGACTACGTAAAGATCTTTATACCTGAAAAGCGAATCGTAACCCTACAAACGATGAAAAAGATGGAACAAAAGCTTCCAGCAGAGAAATTCTGCCGAATTCATCGGTCCTTTATTGTGGGTCTAAAACACATAGAATCCTATAATACCAGCGAAGTAGGCGTGGACGGGAAACGACTACCGATTGGTAAAAACTTCAAAGAAAAGTTTATGGGCTTAATGAAGTCAAATAACATCCTATAATGGCACATGTAGATCCTCGTCTTAAAGCCTTTGGACGCCTGTTAGACATAATGGACGACCTCAGAGAGAAATGTCCCTGGGACCGTGAGCAAACGCTCGAAAGTATAAGACATCTAACAATTGAGGAGACTTACGAGTTGTCTGATGCCATTTTAGAGGACGACAAGCCAGAAATAGCCAAAGAGCTGGGAGATTTAATGCTCCATATTGTATTCTACTCAAAAATTGGCAGCGAAACCAATGATTTTGACATCACGACCGTTCTGAATGGCATTTGTGAAAAACTTATTAGAAGACATCCCCACATCTATGGAGATGTAAACGCAGAAGACGCTGAAACGGTAAAGCGCAATTGGGAACAAATAAAACAAGCAGAAAGCAAGGGCGTAAAGTCTGTGTTAAGTGGTGTACCTAATTCGATGCCTAGTTTGGTTAAAGCCATGCGTATGCAAGATAAAGCGGCACAGGTTGGCTTTGATTGGCCAAACAAGGAGTTGGTGTGGGATAAGGTAGAAGAGGAGTTGCAAGAGTATAAAGAAGCTACTGGGAAAGAGAAACCAGGAGAATTCGGTGATCTGCTGTTTTCGCTAGTGAATTATGCGCGATGGCAAGACATTAACCCAGACGATGCGTTAGAATTAACCAACAAGAAATTCAAACAACGATTTGAAGCGATTGAATCTCATGCCAAAAAACTAGACATTCAATTAGAAAGTATGTCGTTGGAAGAGATGGAAGCTGTTTGGCAAAATGCCAAGGGCTAATCTAAGTTAAACGCGGTGCGTATAATCATGTGATCGCCTTCCCAAATTTCAGCAAAGTGAGTTCCAGCTTTAAATGTTTCGTCTTGTTCGTACTTAAACTTGAACTTTTCAGACGATCCGTCATAAACGAAGTCTTTGGTCATGGAGTATAATTCATCTGAATTTTGCAGTCTGTCGTTATCGGAGCCCAATACTTCTTGACTTGTGCCTAGCAGTCTCAGCTTGAGTTCTTTTTCTCCTTCTTCCACTAGTGGAGATTCAAGAATGGTAAACGAAATCTCAATGTGTTCAACTTTACTACTTTTTGTAGTCTGCTCTAGTTTTTTCCGCTTGGTTCTCAATGGAGCCACCTTTAAGTCAGATATTCTAAATGTGGCGTCGCTTATTTTGTCTTCTAAATCTTGATTTTGACGCTCAACGGCTTCTTTTTCATGCGCCATGTCTTGTGTCTTCTCTTTTTCAGTTTTAACAGCCTTAGCGTATGCTGCTTTCTCTTCAACGGCAATGTCCAGTTTAACACGGTAGTCGTTTAATTCCTTTTTTAGCGTTTCAATTTGACCTTTCGCTTCAACCAATGCTCTTGGGTTGCCACCAACTTGTGTTAGCAATTGGCGGACACGAACCTTTTTTTGGCCCAATTGCTCAATGGCATCTGTGCGCTCGATTCTAAGCGTTTCAGATTCTTCGTATAAGGCTTGATATTGAGCACTTAGCTCGTCATACGCTTTCTGCAACGAATCTTTAGAGAATTCAGTCTCAGCAAGTACTTCCTGCAATCCTTGGTTTATTTCAGCAAGACTTTGACCGTCTCTATAGTTGTCGTTGTACCAGTTATAAAACAGGTAGGCATTTAACGCCAACGATAGCAAGAATAGAAATAACAGTGGTCGGGATACCCGCGACTTATTTGATGTTTCGTGTGCTTCGTTGTTTGAATCTGCCATAACGTTGTTTTTGGAATACAAGTTTACAACAAAATGGTTTTTGATAATGCATTTATTCAAATCCATTGTGAATCAATCGATTTTTTATTCTGGAATAATGCCATATTAAAATAGCTTATCAGCCTTCTGACTTTCTTCCATTAGGCTTATCAGCCTATAACCGATTTTCATTTTTGAGACCAAAAA
>JAIBDD010000035.1 GCA_024679565.1 Bacteroidota bacterium
AGTACCCATTGTTGAGCAACTTAAGGTAGCTGGCAGTTTGACACTTGATCAAGTCTCAAGTTTGTTGAAATCCAAATCAAGCTACAAGCAAATACACTCGCTGTATGAAAAAGGGGTTATTCATATTAGAGAAGATTTACATGAACGGTATAAACCAAAACTTAAACGATATATAAAGTTCGCAGAAACGTTTCAATCTAAAAGTGCACTATCTGAGTTGTTCGACGACCTATCTAATAAGGTTCAACAGCTTAATGTGGTCATGCAATTGATGTCGGTAGATCCTGCATTCGAAGGCGTTGATAAGCTCAATTTTATCGCTGAGCATAGCCTGAGTCCCTCATCTGTTCGAACTTTAGTGAAAAATGATATCCTAGAGGAGAATCAAGTTGTGGTTGATCGAATTGTTTATGAAGGAACCGATGTAACCAAAGAAAATCAATTAACGGATGAGCAGCTAGATGTATATAATGCCATCACAACGTGGTACGAAGAAAAAGAAGTCGTATTGCTACATGGAGTAACCTCGAGTGGTAAAACGCACGTTTACATTAAGCTTATTGAAGACCATTTAGCCAAAGGTGAGCAGGTATTATATCTGTTGCCAGAAATATCGCTTACCACCCAGTTAATCAAGCGAATACAAACTTATTTTGGAGACAAGGTTCTTGTAAACCATTCAAAATTTAACAATAACGAAAGGCTTGAAATTTGGCAAAAAATAAAAGACAATGAGGCGCAGGTTTTGTTGGCACCACGATCCGGTATTTTTATGCCATTCGACAATTTAGGTTTGATTATCGTTGATGAAGAGCATGAGAATACGTACAAACAATCTGAGCCTTCTCCAAGGTACCAAGCCCGAGATTGCTCCATTGTATTAGGCCAAATTGCTGATGCAAAAGTTCTTTTAGGCAGTGCAACTCCTTCAGTCGAAAGTATGCAGAATGCAAAGTCTGGGAAGTATGGATTTGTTGGTTTATCCAATAGGTTTTCCAATGTCACACCGCCACAGTTTGAGGTTGTGGACATGCGGGATGAAAAGAAGAAAAATAAAAACAAAGGGATATTTAGTAGCGTCTTGCTCGAAGCAATGAAACAGACGATAAATGCTGGTGAGCAAGTCATTTTGTTTCTGAATAGAAAAGGATACGTGCCGATCACGGAATGTAATGAATGCTCTTGGTCTCCAAGATGTATTCAATGCGACATCACCTTGACGTATTACCGAAAGGAAAACCGCTTGAGATGTCATTTTTGTGGTTACAATATTGCGCCTATTTCTCAATGTCCTGCCTGTGGCAATACAGCCATGAAGATGTTGGGATATGGGACAGAGCGAATTGAGTCTGAATTACAGCAGTTTATCCCCGATGCCCGTATACAAAGGCTAGATTACGAGACAACACGTACAAAATCTGCCTTTGAAAACATCATAACGGGTTTTGAGAAAAAGGAAATAGATGTTTTGGTAGGCACTCAGATGTTAACCAAGGGCTTGGATTTTGAAGCACTTTCTTTGGTAGGGATATTGGATGCAGACCACGCCTTAAACTTCCCAGATTATAGGGCTTTCGAACGCAGTTTTCAATTGTTCACACAAGTAGGAGGTAGGGCCGGTAGGCGAAACAAACAAGGTAAAGTCATCATTCAGGCGAATCAACCAGACCACTTTGTAGTTCAACAAGTGGTAGAAGGCAATTACGAAGCTTTCTTTGATAAAGAGGTAGCTGATAGAGAGAAGTTTCATTATCCACCTTTTGGACGTCTTATAAAGATTACGGTGAAACATAAAGACTATCTCGTTACTGAGAAGGCGGGAGATATGTTGGCTTATTTGTTAAGACCCCAACTAGGTAGCATGATGCTTGGACCTGAAGAACCTTATGTGACCAAGATTAGAGGCTTGTTTATCAGACAACTCTTGATTAAAGTAGTACCACCAATGCCTTTGAAAGGCATAAAAAAGCACATTCAAGAGAAAGTGCTACAGTTCAAGCAAACAAAGGATTACAGGCAAGTCAGAGTAATTGTGGATGTAGATCCTTGATGTTGTAAAGGAATGAAGGAGTGAAGGAATGAAGGAATGAAGGGATCAATATCCCATTTGTTATTCAATCAAAACAGGAATAGAATACAAATCCCCATCGTGCTTTAACAAGAGCATATAAGCTCCAGCAGTTGTAACAGTAGAGTTAATACCTAAGCGTCCATCACTATGTGTTGACTGTTTAAAAACAACCCGGCCATAGATATCCACCAGTTGCAGTTCAACTTGACCAATCAAATCACTTTCGATTATAAACGACCCTGTGTTTGGGTTGGGATAAAGGTTTATGTTCTTGAGCGTAAGGTCTGACACCGATACATTGGCTCCTCGTATTTTTTGCGTTTGACTGCAAGTACAACCTGCGGAATTGGTTACAACAAGTTGTACCTCAAAGCTATCAGCTGTGTTAAAATCGTGGGTAGGGTTCATTTCAGTTGACGAATCACCGTCGCCAAAATACCATTGATAACTTGTATAGTTTGTACTGTCAGCCTTAAATACTACATCACGTTTTGGCCACGTGTATGCAACGTTGAAGCCACAATGAGGAAGCTCGTGAATGGTAATCGTTTTATTCTTTCGATCAATACAGCCTTCTGTGTTTTCAACAATCAGCGAAGTAAAATAAGAGGTGGTCACATCGATATCATACTGATGTTTAGGATGTAAATCATTTGAGGTATCTCCATCACCAAATAACCATTTCTGATTTACTTGCTGTGCACCAATAGATGACTTATTCTCGAACAAGGTTGTGTCTCCAATGCATATGTTGCCCACGTCAAAATCTGCTTCTGGAGAAGGTTTAACGGTAATCGTTTTTGAAACACGATTGGTACATTGATTACTTTTAGCGGTTAATTCAACCGTATAGTTACCAGGTGCTAAATATGCAGCTAAACCATTTGTATCGTTACTTGTTGAGCCATTGCCAAAGTCCCAGGTATAGGAAAGCCCAACACCTTGAGATGTGTTGTTAAATGGGCTAATCGCATTTAAACAGAAAGTTGCTACATCAAAATCGGCTTTTGTATCTTCAATCTGAATCGTGTCGTGGACAATAACTTTACAGCCGTTATCGTCGCGTACTTCTAAACCAGTGAGCATAGGCTCGGCTTTAGTCGCGATATTAAATGCGGTGTCTTTGTTGTAGGGTCTGTAAAAACCGAAATCCCATTTAAACCAAGTTATTGACGTTGGGTGATTTGTAGTATTTATGAATGTTACGGTGTCGTTATAGCATGCGTTGGAGTAGGTCCATGTTGGTTTCGGATTTTGGTAAATTTCTATCGTATCCGTCATGCGAGATTGGCATTTCGTGCCCAAATCGGTTGCTGTCAGTGTGATACGTACTTCTTGAACACTGTCTAGAGTAAAAGTGGGTTCAAAGCCTGAAAAGGCTAAATCTTTATTTATTTTATCGCCTGAAATTGTCCAATCGAAAGTTACTGTACGTGATGTGTCAGAGCTGTTTTCAACGATAACTTCTTTACCCTGACATACGGATTTTGCTGTAAACTGAGCTTTTGAAACCTCTACAGGTGATATGTATACTTTTTTCTTTGAAGAACAGCCAGTTTTATAGTAGGATGTTAATTCAATACTGAAGTAATATTCCAAATCTTTAAGCGGTAAGGCTAAATCAGTCGTGGATTTTTGAATATCATACGGCTGGATGTCCCAGTTATGATAGAGCGTTTGGTTTTTATCTAAGTTTAATGTTGTGTTCGTAGCCAGGAATGTGTCATTAAAACCTTTACAAAACTCTACTTGACTAAGCGTAAAGTTCGCTTCAGGTTGAGCGTTTAACCTAAATTCCATGGTGTCAAAAAATGCTTTGTTGCAAACCTCGGTTCTTAACATGACGTTCATTGTACCATAATTTGAAAATGATTTTTCGAAAGAAAATTGACTTGAGGTATCACCAGACGCGCCATACGTCCAAAGCACCTCTCTACTAGGATCACCTAAAGAACCGAACTTTTGTTTGGCCGGTAAATATGTACAGCGTAACGCTGGTGCAACAATACCATGATCAAAATTAGTGAGTCGTACCGTTGTGTCTACAATTCCTGCGGCTTCCCATGCATCCCAAACCATTTGAAGTTCTTTGCCGCATGTGCCATATAAGTCTTTAGTCGCTTTTAGAGTATAAGCAGCCATGTCGTGAAACTGTGTATTTGGTGTAACATAGTAAAACATTGCCCGGAATATAATTTGTGTGGCTGAATCTCTGCCCAGTCCTGGGATATCATAGGTAACGCCGTTGTCGTTCGTTCCAGTATCACCCTCAACCATCATATAAAACCAATGGTTTTGAACCTCACCGTTGTTATGGCAACCACCCGCCCAATGTTGGCCTTTGTAGGTGTCAGGATGACGCTTGGCTTTGGGGTCTTTCATATTTCTGATGCCACGGCTTACAGCCCATACTTCTTCGCCCAATAACCAGTTAGACTTGCTAGAGTCTTCGTAATGTTCTAAAATACTACCGCTAATATCTGCAAACGATTCATGTAACATACAAGACTCGCCAGAATAGACCATACCCGCATTTTCGTCGGCTATACCATGGCCAAATTCATGTCCAATAACGTCAATTGAAGCACATGGGTTTACGGCAGCCGTTTTTGCAACAAAGAATGTCGCAAAATTTCCAGACAAGTTCCAAAAGGCATTTCCACTAGCTCTAAATTTAAGAACACTTGTGATGGAGTCTCCATTGTTGGCATAGCTATCCCAACCAAAGGTGGAATCCATAAACGTATGTAAGAGGTCTAAGGCATAATGCACATCACCAGCGATTTCTTTTCCTGAAGTATTCCAATTGTTGTCTGTATCTGTAACAAAATCACCAAGATTTGTATCATAGGTATTTAAAGGTTTTCCGTTTTGTTTCATTCGGAAGCTATTCGTACCTATAAAGTCAGTTGTGACAGGTTTAGTACCCCTGTAATATGTTTTAGCCGTACCTACAGAATCACTGTGTATGAGCTGTGGTTCAATGCGTGTTAAATTGTTGGCGTTTGGATTAAAAAACACAAAATCATCTCTGGAGGCATCTGGCGCTTCTAATCTAAAGCGGTAGCAAAACTCAAGGTTCTTGCCGTATGTGGTTGGGCAATATATACCTGTCGAGTTTTTATGTTCGTCAAGTATTGTGTAATTATTGTAATCTGGGAATTGAGCAAAGAAGCTCTTTTTCGTTGTATTGTAGTTGTGGGCGGTGTTTACTTGTTGTAATGGCTTGTAGATTTCACCATTAAAAGATTCGACAATACTGTTTTTGATGTGTAAGTTCAATACGCCGTGATTGACTAAAATCTGATTGATGTATTGCTGAAACCGCACATGTGTAAAACCAACATCGTCTGTTGACCTTTTAATTTCTTTAAACTCGACATGCAAGTCGGATAGGTAATTATCTGTGTAGACTTGAAGAAAGTCGGATTCAGAATATACAGATTTTGTTAAATCAAGCTCACCATACCATGGTAACTCATACGTGGTATTCATTTTTACTGATGATAAAGTGATTTCTTGGCTTACACCATAAGAGGTAAATGTCGATAGTAGTAAAGCAAAAATTAAAGATGAGAAGCGGGTAAAATTCTTCATGATTGAAAACTAACGAATTTGTCTCAGATTTGGGCTATGTCAGCCTGGCAGGCTTAAAATCATGACACTAAACAGAATGTGTACTTCTAGCTTTTTATATCAAATGGGGCAACAAGTACCACTTCTTCTCGATCTACCCTAACCTGCCCTGGCAAAGCACCTTTGAACTTGCGTACGTATTTCGGACTGGTATAAATGACTGCCGCCAACGATTCGTGTTGATTTTTAGAATACCGAGCAGCTAAGCTTGCGGCATATTCTAGAACGTCGGTGGATACTGTTTTTTGTTCAACATTTTTTAATAAAACGTGTGACCCGGCTACACCTCGAGCGTGAAACCAAAGATCATTTTTGTGTGCGAGTTTTAATAAAGCATCATTGTGTTTGGCGCTCTTCCCAACCCATATCTCGAATCCTTTAAAAGCATAACTTCGATACGGGAGCTGATGATTCGATTTTTTAACAGCCTCTTTTTTTGATTGCCCCTTATTGTAGGCCTGCAGTTTTCGAAAATCATCGGTTTCTTCAATACTTTTTTTGTCTGCAGATAAATTTTCGATTTGGTTATTTACGCCACTTAATAGCTTCTTGTTGTGTTTAATCTCCACATGAACGTTTTTCGATTTCTGATAGAAACGCTCTGCATTTTTTTGAGCAGTTAAGTTTTCTTTTAAAGGTATCGTAACCGTTTTGTTTTGATAAAAATCAAATAACTCCACACTTTTTGCCTTTGGAGGGATAGCGTGTAAGTTAGCCATGATTACATCTGCTTGTTGCTTTAGCGTATCACCGTTGGCAATTTTGTCTATGTGTTTTGCAATCTTTGTTCTACGTGCGTTTAGTTTCTTAAGTTCTTTGTTTATCTGAGATATAAGGTTGGATTTTAACGACGACAGTCTATCATGACCCATATACAGTTTGCCAAAATCGTGCATAGCGTCGCCAATGTCCGTATACTGCGTAAGGGTTGATTCGGTTGGATATACTGTTAGCGTGCAGGCATCGTCACTAGACTTACAAATGGCAATTGGTTTTGAACTTAGTTTGTCGATAAATGACTGCCAAAGTTGAGATTGATTGTCAGCACTGAAGAAAGCAGATTGCGTTAAGTCTGAAATCATTTCGTCGGTTACGAGCGGATTGTCTTGTTTGAAATCCGTTGGACTAGATTTAAACGAAATCTTTTTGTCCTCATAGGTGAACGTAGCAGGAGGTTGCAGAGTCTTAAAGTGGTCGGTTACTGTATTGTTTTGGACCAATAGTATTCCACTGCGTCTGCCAAAACATTGTATGTGCAAGGATTGGTCTCCAAAAGTAAGTGCGATACCACGGTCATAGGCATATCCCTTAATGTTATCAATCGTTTTTCCTACAATGGATTTGAACTGAACAAGGACGTTCTTCTTGGGAAAGTGGCTGACCTCGGGAAGAATGAAAAATGTGTGTTGTTTGTAAAAGCGAATGGACAAGTAAAAGCCGTTCTCAAATCGTAAATGAATATCTGTAGGCGATGTGCTTACACATTCTAGAAGCGTGTGATCTAAACAATGCTTGTTGAGGAACTCTGCATAGCGCGATAGTATAAAAGCGTTGTTATGCATGTGTCATTTCTTAATAGTCCCCGTAAACGTCTGTTAGTGCTTCACAGCCATTTTCTGTTATGAGTATGGTGTGTTCGTATTGGGCAGATAGTCCACCGTCAATGGTTCTAGCGGTCCAGCCGTCTGATTCGTCAACTTTGCTGCGTGCTTTACCTGTATTGATCATCGGTTCGATAGTGAATATCATACCTGGGCGCATACGTTTACCCGTGTTTTTATGTGCAATATGACTAACCTCAGGGTCTTCATGAAATTGTAAACCAACACCGTGACCACAAAATTCATATACAACGCTATAACCTTGTTTATGTGCAAATTCTGAAATTACGTAGCCAATATTTCCAAACCTGCTCCCAGGATAACATTCTTTTAATCCAATTTTAAGGCACTCTTTGGTTGCATCCATCAACGCTTGTGCCTCGTCTGTAACGTCACCAACCGCATACATTCTGCAGGTGTCACCAAAATATCCGTCTAAAATGGTTGTCACATCAATATTAAGTATGTCGCCATCCTTTAATGTGTAATCATTAGGAACGCCATGACAGATGACGTCATTTACTGAAGTGCAAATGTGACCGCTGAATGGCTGCACGCCATGCCCTTTATAACCTATCGTAGCAGAAGTTGCATTATGTTGCTTCATAAAGTCAGACGCAATCGTATCTAACTCCTTTGTGGTAATGCCAGGCTTAACAAATTGCTCCAAATGTTTCAGACATTGGGCGGCAAGCTGAGAGCTTTTGCGAATACCTTCTATTTGTTTTGGTGTTTTTATTTTTATTGCCATATCGGTGGACAAAGGTATGTTTTATTGTGTTTTTATGTACCCAATAAAAGTTTTGTCACAAGGTCTACAAATGGGAGTATTGTCCACATTTGGGCAAATGCAACCCTTGTTGTTTAAGGCTAATTTTATGTAATCGTCTAAAAATAAGGTATATATGTATTTTGGTATAGTTCTGACTATATAGGAAGTACTACTCGCATGTTATGATGACAATTTATTCAAATTCACAAAAGACAACTATTCAGCAATTTCCTGTTGGATTGTTTTTGCAAGATCAAGCGCAGAATCTAAAAACTATGGTTAAGGTGATTATACCACTAAGCATACTTAAACCAATGCGTTCAATTGTGGTGTATCGAACACTTCCTGCCCACGCCATTAGCATGCCAATAATAATAAATGAGGTAATGGCACACATGTATTAAGCGATTCCCTGATAAAACAATCAGAAAATATTAAAGACACTAATTCGCATTAGTTATAGATCATGTTGCGTGTGGAGTCGTGAGACTTGCGCAGAACAAAGTAGTTAGAGCACGGTTAAGCCGTGCTCTTGTGCTTTATAATAGTTTATAAAGTAAGCCCATGTTCATCGCGAGTTTTGAGTGCGATATCATATCCAGCATCCGCATGACGAATAACGCCCATGGCAGGATCGTTGTGCAATACACGGCGCAAGCGCTCGTGCGCATCTTCAGTACCATCCGCAACAATCACCATTCCTGCATGCAGGCTGTATCCCATACCTACACCTCCTCCATGATGGAAACTGACCCAACTGGCTCCCCCTGCAGTGTTAATCAACGCGTTAAGTATTGGCCAATCTGCGACAGCATCACTACCGTCTTTCATTGCTTCTGTTTCACGATTGGGTGAAGCTACGGAGCCCGTGTCTAAATGATCACGTCCAATAACTATTGGGGCAGAAACTTCCCCGTTTTTTACCATTTCGTTGAATGCTAAGGCTGCTTTTTCGCGTTCTCCCATTTTTAACCAACAAATACGAGAAGGTAGTCCTTGAAATGCAATACGTTCTTTGGCCATATCCAACCAACGCAATAATCCAGTATTTTCTGGAAAAAGTTCTCGAAGTTTATCGTCTAGTTTAAAGATGTCATTTTCGTCACCGCTCAGAGCCACAAAACGGAACGGTCCCGAACCTTCACAGAACAATGGTCGTATATATGCTGGAACAAATCCTGGAAAATCAAACGCGTTTTCAACGCCATTGGCTAATGCCTGGCCTCGTATATTATTTCCGTAATCAAATGTGATAGCGCCTCGTTTTTGTAACTCAATCATTAGCTCAACGTGTGTGCACATCGATTTTAATGACTTCTTGCAATATTCGTCAGGATTACTTTCGCGCAATGCATTGGCTTCTTGTATACCAAGTCCTTCAGGGAAATAACCCACCAACTCATCATGGGCAGATGTTTGGTCAGTCAACGTATCAGGTGTTATGTTACGTTCGGTCATCCGTTTTAATAGGTCGATGGCATTACAAACAACACCGATAGAGATGGCCTCTCCATTTTTTGCGGCCTCAACAGCCCAATCAATTCCCTCATCAATATTGGAAGTCATCTTGTCTAAATAACGCGTATCTAAACGTTTCTTTACACGCCATTCCTCCATTTCAGCTGCCAGTGCAACACCTTCATTCATGGTAATTGCTAACGGCTGAGCACCACCCATTCCGCCTAAACCAGCTGTTACATTTAGTTTGCCTTTAAGCGAACCATCGTAATGTTTATTGGCAAGAGATAAATATGTTTCATAAGTTCCTTGAACGATACCCTGTGAACCAATATAGATCCAACTTCCAGCGGTCATTTGACCGTACATCATTAAGCCTTTTTTCTCCAACTCATTGAAGTGGTCCCAATTGGCCCATTTTCCAACTAAGTTAGAATTGGCAATGATTACACGAGGTGCATCCTTATGCGAACGCATGACACCGACAGGTTTGCCAGACTGAACCAATAAAGTTTCATTCTCTTCCAGTGTTTTTAAGGCACTTAATATGCCTTCTAAACTATCCCAGTCGCGCGCTGCCTTTCCTCGACCTCCATATACGATTAGGTCTTCGGGTCTTTCGGCAACATCAGGGTCTAAGTTATTTTGCAACATTCTGTATGCTGCTTCTTGAACCCAACCCTTTGTATTTAATGTATTTCCTGTAGGTGATTTGATCACTCTGCTTTTTGATGTTGTCATATGTATTAATGAAACGCCAAAATTACATTGGCAATTAACAATTAACAATTAACAGTTGTCAACGGTTTCTGTTTGCCAAATATCGAAATGTTCCAACGCTAATTGTCCATAAGGGCTTACCAGCCCTTAAACCTGGTTTTCATTTTTTCCTTGATGAAAAAACGAAACAAAAAAATCAAGACTTCTGAAGTTTTCGTTGAACTCTACAAAAGTCTTTTCTTCCCCGCAACAGAGCCGCTTCGCTTTCCTGCCTGCTTAGCTCTCGGCCGTCACACAAAAACCTTTCTTTATTTCTACTGAACACTTCAAATGTCAATCTTAATCGAGCAATCATCAATTATCAGTTATCAGTTATCAATTATCAATTATCAATTATCAAATCTCAATTCAATTAATCATTAGAAATTAAAAATTAACAATTCACTTATCTTTGTCTATGCCCGTGTCATACGAAACTCCATTAACCAAAATGTTAGGTATTAAATACCCAATCATTCAAGCCCCTATGTTTTTGGTGAGTAATGTGGCTATGGTGAAGGCAGCCGTCAATTCTGGTATTACAGGAGCTATTCCAGCATTAAATTACCGTACAATTGAAGAACTCGAGACGGCCATTCAAACCCTAAAATCGGAGTGTGACGGGCCTTTTGGTATCAACCTCATTGTTAACAAATCCAACTTTAAATATCGTGAGCAGCTGGAAGTGTGCTGTCGTTTAAAGGTTGATTTTCTCATTACGAGTTTAGGTAGTCCGGAAGAAACAATACGCCAAGCACATAAGGCAGGAGTAAAAGTATTTTGCGACGTTACAACGGTAGAATATGCAAAAAAAGTGGAAGCCTTGGGTTGCGATGCCATTATTGCCGTAAACAAAGAAGCAGGTGGACATGCTGGTAATATTTCAAGTCAAGACTTTATCCCACAACTGAAAGCCGCTTGTAACATTCCAATAATATCAGCTGGTGGAGTTGGTGATTACGAAAGCCTGCAACAAGTTTTGGAGACTGGCGCAGATGGTGTTTCGGTAGGTAGTATTTTTATCGCTACCGACGAAGCTCCTGTCAATATCGAATACAAACAAGCCATTGTTGATTATAAAGCAAGCGACATCGTATTGACTACAAAGCTTTCTGGTAGCCCTTGTACAGTGATAAATACGCCATACGTTAAAGAAATAGGTACGCAGCAAAACAGCCTCGAGCGATTTCTAAATAAGAACAAACGTTTTAAGAAATGGATGAAGGCATTCACCTTTATTAAAGGCATGAAGAACTTGCAGAAAGCTGCATTTAGCGCCACGTATAAGACGCTTTGGTGTGCCGGTCCAACTATAGAATATGTTGATAAAATTAAGCCTGTTAGAGAAGTGGTACAACAACTGATAACCCCCAATGGCAGCAAATAACGTTAGTAGTTTACAGTGGAAGTTGTTCTTGTTTGGCATTGTCAAAATTCCATTGATTGGGTTTTGCCGACCACGTGTACATGAAGTTTCTGACACACATATATCCATCAAAATACCTTTAAAACGGCGCACACGAAATCATGTAAAAAGCATGTATTTGGGAGTGATGAGTATCGGCGCAGATTTAGCCTCTGGTTTTCTTGCTTACCATCTGCTACTAAATAGAAACTTGAATGCAGCACCTGTATTTAAAACCATGAAGGTTGAATACTTGAAAAGAGCCGAGTCTGCTGTTTACTTCAATTGCAATGAAGGTGCAGCCATATCTGAAATGATAGACGAGATGGAACGCACTGGTGAACGTGTAAATAAGGTAGTTACCATCAACGCAATGTGTAACGACGAATGTGTAGCCATTTTTGAGATGGAACTCTCCATGAAGTTGAAACAGGCTTAGGTACTGGTATAGTCGATAATCACGTTTCCAATCTTTTGACCAGACTCTACATACGTGTAAGCATCTTGAATGGATGTCATGGGGTAAACGGTATCAATTAATGGTTGGAAAACCCCTTTGCTGAGTAAATCTGTCGTGATCTTAACGCTGCGTTTGCAATCTTTAGGTATTGGGAAGATTACTCGCTGGCCACCTTTTATCTTGGTAACCAAAGGGAGGTAGAGATTTTTGGCACCTGGCCCTAATTCGCTTGATATGTATACCCCATTTGGTTTAAGCAATTTTTTGCATGGATCAAACGACGATTTGCCTACCGCGTCAAATACAAAGTCATACTTTATATCATCGACTGTAAAATCCGTTTTGAGATAGTCCACTGTTTTGTCTGGCCCTAAGGCATGTACCGTGGCAATATGATCCGTATCGGTAACAGCTGTGACTTGAGCGCCCATATTTTTTAGGAGTTGGATGGCCGCTGATCCAATGGCGCCTGTTCCTCCATTTACCAACACTTGCGATCCTTTATCTATCTTGACCTTGTTAATGAAATTATAGGCGTAATGAGCGCCTTCTAAAGAAGCTACGGCATCGTTAAAACTTATACCTTCTGGAATTTTTTCAATGGCGTCAGAAGCTTTAAACGTCATGTATTCTCTTTGAGATGCCAGTCCATCGTCTCGCAACCCAAAAACACGATCACCAACCTTGAAACGGTCTACCTCGTTGCCAACGTTTTCGATAACACCAGCGAAATCAGTTCCAGGGGAGGAAGATGATGGTTTAAACAATCCTGAAAAAAAACGTATTAAAAACGGTTGCCCACGAAGGATTCCGCAGTCGGTTCTATTTACGGTTGTTCTATGAACCTGCACTAAAACTTCATCTTTGTTTGGGGTAGGGGTGTTCTGTTCTTTTACAGATAAAACCTCTGGGCCACCATATTGGGTTCTAATTGCTGCACGCATAAGCCGCAAATTAAAGGGTAAGATGTGTTGAAACCAATATATCGACGACTAGGTACAAAGTTTATGCAAAAGTGCCGAAGTAATATGGGTACAGGTGCATCGTAATGAATTGGAAGATTACCTTTGAGCAGTGAATTACGTTTCGGTAGAAAACTTAGAAAAAAACCTTGGAGAACGCATTCTCTTTGCTGACTTAAACTTTGGTTTGAGTAAAGGAGATAAGATGGCATTGGTTGCCAATAACGGCACCGGTAAATCTAGCCTGTTAAAGATTATGACTGGAAAAGATCAGCCCAGTGCAGGTAAGGTTGTGTTTCGTAATGGTATCCGATTTGGCTTCCTTGAGCAAGAACCTGATTTTAATGAATCTGTGTCTATTTCAGAGCTTATCCGAACGGCTAATTCTGAGATGTTGGAGATTATCTCTAATTACCACAACGTGCTTGAGAATCAAGCGGAAAACTATTCCAGTCAAGATCAAAAAGCGTTAGACGATGCCATGGGTAAAATGGATGAATTTGGTGCTTGGGATTATGAAAGGCGGTTGAACGAGATTTTGACCAAGTTTGAAATTGAAGACCAAACGCAACAAGTAGCTACGCTTTCGGGAGGACAAAAAAAGAGATTGGCATTGGCGCTCGCGTTACTCGACGAGCCAGACGTACTCATATTAGATGAGCCAACCAACCATCTTGATGTAGGTATGATTGAATGGCTGGAGCAATACCTGAATCGTTCTGGTTTGACCTTGTTTATGGTAACACACGATCGGTATTTCTTAGAAAATGTATGCAATGTGATTCTAGAATTACATCATGGCAAGTTATATACGCATCATGGCAACTATTCTTTTTTCTTACAAAAGCGCGCCGAGCGTGAAGAAGTTAATCGTATAGAGGTTGAAAAAGCAGGCAAAAAGGTAAAGACAGAAATTGACTGGATACGGCGCATGCCCAAAGCGCGCGGTACGAAGTCGAAAGCCAGGATTCAACGATTTCATGACACAGAAGCCATATCAAAGAGCGGCCATAAAGACCAAGAACTCAAACTTCAGGTTAAAATGAGCCGGGTAGGAGGCAAAATACTTGAGCTTAAAAAAGTGTATAAGTCTTATGATGACTTGAAAATAATTAAAGGCTTTGACTATACATTTAAAAATGGCGAACGCATAGGTATTGTGGGACCAAACGGGGTGGGGAAGTCGACATTCTTAAATATGCTTTGTGGCTTAGAACAACCAGATTCGGGAAAGATAAACACAGGTGACACAGTAGTATTTGGGTATTACAATCAGCAAGGTTTGGCGTTTGAACCAGATATGAAGGTGATTGATATTTTGCGCGAGTATGCCGAAGTGATTGAATTGGGTGATGGTTCCAAGCTGACTGCCTCTCAGTTTTTGAACCACTTTATGTTTCCGCCAAAGATGCAACACAACCCAGTGAGCAAGTTAAGTGGGGGAGAGAAGCGCCGGTTGCATTTGATGACGGTGCTGATTAAGAATCCAAATTTTCTCATTCTGGATGAGCCTACCAACGATTTGGACTTATTGACGCTGAATAAACTGGAAGACTTCTTACTTCAGTTTGGTGGGTGCTTGATTATCGTTTCGCACGACAGGTACTTTATGGATACGTTGGTGGATCACTTATTTATCTTTAAAGGACAGGGCGAAATCAAAGACTTTAACGGGTCGTATCAAGATTACCAAGCGTACATGGAGGCAGAAGCCGAAGTGAAAGTTGAGGTTGAAGAAAAGGTTGACTGGAAGAAGGATCAGAAAAAAGAAGACGTCAAAACCAAATTAACGTTTAAAGAGCGCTTTGAGTTCGAAGAATTAGGAACAGAAATTGAAGGTCTGGAAGCCGAGAAAAAGGAGATAGAAGTGTTTATGAGTAGCGGTGAAACAGACTATAATTTGCTGCAAGAAAAAGCACAACGCCTTGAAACGGTGATTCAGGAGCTTGATGATAAAGGTATGCGTTGGTTGGAGTTGAGTGAGTATGATTAATATTGTTGTATTCTTGGATATAGTTTGACCCCATGTATTTGTAAATTGCTCGTTGTACATCCCTTTCAAAATGGTGTGATGAAAGAATAATTAATTCCTACAAATACAAGTTACCTGCAATCGAAAAAAAACGACAACATGAAACCATTACCATTCGTTTGTAGTGCAACAAAATACCGAATTAGATAACTCTCGAGTAGAGTGTTGACCATATCGAACAAACGGGTCGAGCGCATGAAAAAGGGTTATTGTCAGGCATGAGAAATTCAACCTGTAGACAGCGCTTGTCTGACTATATTATTAATAGAACCGAAAGGAATAATGGGAGCCGGATTTGTAGTTTCATCAGTTTTTCTTTCTCCACATTGGGATGGTTGTTATAGATTGGTGAATAGAGTAATGATTGACTTTGAAGTCATTCTGAACCCTGAAAAATAAACATTACGAAATGTTTATTTAATAAACCAAGATGATTTAGGAAAGGTCAATGAGACACGTCAGTCATCAGGAATTGAAATTAATCCAGAATTTACGACAGACATAGAAACTGTTTGGTTTGACTTCTTGACAACACAAAAAATAGACCTAACGTGCTTAAAGATAATGAAGGACTTCCATTAAAAGTTCCAGCCTATGTAGGCTCAAAAGGAACAAAAGAAGCCACTAGAAAGACAATAGAAAAAATGAATAATACCATCCGATTTGCGACAGTGAATAATCTTGCAGTGAATTGGAGTAGAGTTGCTATGCCTCCCCAAGATGTCTTTAAACATTTAAGATATAAAAAAGCTAGCCATTGACAGTATGTATATTACGATGCACCCAAAGTATCCCACGGTTCAAATACTAAACGTAAAAAAAAAATGAAAAAACACTAATCAATTTTGAGTGAATTTTGTTATATCAACATGGGTTGTGAAATTAAATGTTGATGAATCAAATTAAGTACATAGAAGGAAAAATCTCAGAGTTGAGAGAAAACTTGAAAAGTCATGAACTTTATTATCAATGGTTAGTAGTCAAGATATAAATATTTTTATGGAAAAACATGTGTATGCGGTTTGGGGTTTTATGTCTCTCTTGAAGGCGCTCCAACAACAACTGACTCGTATTTCAATATCATGGAGGCCTTCAAACAATGCAAAAACAGCAAGATTTGTTAATGAAATTGTTTGAGGAGAAGAATCTGATATAAGTCCAGGGTTTTTTGCGAAAGGGTGACAACATAAATGACAAGTATAGATATAGATCGATTAATTGAAATGGCCTGGGAAGACAGAACCCCTTTTGAAGCTATAAAAATACAATTTGGCGTTACAGAAGCAGATGTTATTAAATTAATGCGTAAAGAGCTGAAAGAGAGTTCTTTTAAGCGCTGGAGAAAGCGCGTTAATAGTGGTGTCAGCAGTAAGCACCTAAACAAAAGAAGCGAAGAAATCAAGCGATTTAAATCTTCGAGACAAAAAATAATTTCGAATAATAAAATTTCAAAACGATAGAATTCCCAACTAACATAAACGACATAAACCAGCGCTTTACCAAAATAAACGCCAGTTTATATGCAAAAACAAGAAATTTTGGAAATGGTGCGTTAACGAAGCTTAGTCCTTATATTTCTCGCGGTGTTATTTCTACAAGACAGGTTTACGCGTACATTATGTCTTGTGATAACCCTTGGCATGAAGTGGAGAAACTTGTTCAAGAACTTGCGTGGAGGGACTATTGGCAGCAAGTATGGATTGTAAAAGGAGATGCCATTCATACCGACTTAAAGAACCCCCAAAAACAAATTTCTAATTTCCAAATTCCACAAGCAGTAATTGAAGCGGCCACAGGAATAAAGGCAATAGATTCCGCCATTAACGATCTCTACATCTCCGGATACATGCACAATCATATGCGCATGTATGTTGCGTCCATATGCTGTAATGTTGCAAAATCCCATTGGCTGGAACCTTCCAGATGGTTGTATGCAAATCTTTTGGATGGTGATATTGCAAGTAATCAATTAAGTTGGCAATGGATAGCGGGTACTTTCTCTAGCAAAAAGTACTACGCTAATCAGGATAATATCAACCATTTTTTTGGTAACTCACAGAAGGAAACTTTTTTGGATATGGATTACAGCTTGTTTGACGAAATAGAAATTCCTGAAATCTTGTGTCAATCCAAATCGTTAGAGGTAAATACTCATTTACCGGAATTGAAAAATCCGCAACAGATAGAAAATGAAAATTCGTTGATCTACAATTATTATAATTTAGATCCTTCATGGCATAAAAAAGGTAAATACCAGCGTATTTTTCTACTCGAGCCTTCAAAATTTAAACAGCATCCTGTAAGGTCAAAGTGTATCAATTTTGCAATAGCTTTATCCGAAAATATTCCAGATATAAAATTATATGTTGGTGAGTTTGAAGAATTGCTAAACCAAATAAGTCCTGAGAAAATACGTTTTAAGGAACATCCTTTAAATTGTAATTACAAAGGCGTTGAAGAGCCGAGAGATTGGCTTAGCACTGTTAATGGTTACTTTCCCTCATTTTTCTCTTTCTGGAAAAAATGTAAAAAAGAACTTATGCAATGAAAAAACACCACCTTCCATCAAAAACATGTCTCACCTGCAAACGTGCTTTTAGTTGGCGTAAAAAATGGGCCAGAGATTGGGAACAGGTAAAATACTGCAGTGAAAAATGTAAACGTAATAAAGCCCATGCAAGCCATAAATATAATATTTCCACATCAGCTATTTAGGGATAGTCCGCTTTTAAAAAACAACAATGAAATTTACCTTATTGAGGAGTTTCTCTTTTTCAAACAATACAAATTTCATAAACAGAAAATTGCTTTTCACAGAGCCTCTATGAAAGCTTACCAGAAGTATCTTGAAGGCTTAAACCTGACGGTTCATTATATTGATTCAGATAATGTTTTGTCTGACATAAGGCAGTTCCATCAAGAGATTAAGGCTAAAAATATTTATACATTAAACCTCATAGAACCCGTGGATGATTGGCTGGAGCAGCGGGTTGAATCACTTTCTAACACATGTAACATTAACATGCATACAACAAAACAGTTTCTGAATAATGAAGAAGATTTAGCTGTTTTTTTTAGAAAAGATAAAAGCTCCTTTTTTCAAACAACTTTTTACAAGCAGCAACGTAAAAAGTTGCGAATTTTATTGGATGAGGAACAAAAACCGATTGGTGGAAAATGGACTTTTGACAATGAAAACAGAAAAAAATACCCAAAAAATATATTACCCCCGTCAGTAAATTTTCCAAACAGTTCAGAGGTATGGGACGAAGCTATTAATTACACCATGAATAGGTTTTCTGAAAACCCCGGAAGCCTCTCAACTGATCAACTATATACCATAACGCACAAAGAAGCTGTCGATTGGCATGAGCAATTCTTGACGCACCGGTTTTATGACTTTGGAATTTACGAAGATGCTATAGTTAAAGAATCTTCAATTCTTAATCATAGTATCCTTTCACCTCTTTTGAATGTTGGACTTATTCTACCCTTAGAAGTGATAAACCGCACTCTTTCATTTGCTAATGACGAACGTATCCCTATCAACTCAACCGAGGGTTTTATTAGGCAAATAATCGGCTGGCGCGAATTCATCCGAGGCATGTATATGTGTAAAGGCAACTATTCTCGAACTAGAAATTTTTGGGGATTCACAGGCAAAATTCCAAAATCATTTTACGATGGCACCACAGGCATTGATCCTATCGATCAAACAATAAAAAAAGTACTTCAAACGGGATATTGTAATCACATAGAAAGACTAATGGTTTTAGGGAATTTCATGCTCCTGTGTGAATTTGACCCAGATGAAGTTTATCGGTGGTTTATGGAATTATTTATTGATGCTTATGATTGGGTAATGGTTCCAAATGTATATGGCATGTGCTTATTTGCAGATGGAGGAACATTTGCTACTAAACCATATATTGGAGGCTCAAACTATATCAAAAAAATGAGTAATTACCCAAAGGGTGAATGGGAGCAAATTTGGGACGGTTTGTTTTGGCGTTTTGTTGTTAAGCATCAAGATTTTTTTCGTACAAATCCACGAACATCTATGTTGCTTTACTCACTCAACAAAATGTCAGATGAAAAACTTGAAAATCATATTCAAAATGCAAAGTTGTTTATCAATAGTAAATTAAACGTGGTGTAACAAGCTATAAAGCGTATTTAAAACAGCCAATCACTGCACCTTGGACTTGCTGTATTTCCAGAGCATGGTCTTTGTTATAATAATTTTGGCTAGTAGTAATTATTTCTTCAGTACCCCTAATTATAAATACAATACTATTGAGTAGCGATTTTTATAAAACAGTCATTTTATCGTTTGCAGGAATAATTAATTATTTTTTTCGAGATTAGACTGAGTCGAAACAAATTTTTGAAGATTATTATCAAGAAGTATATATTCAACTATGGAAGAGTCAAGACAACTTTACATTTTCAGATAAGTCTCTAAATTTATTATACGATGTTATTTGAGCCAAAATAATTTGGACACCTGTAAGTTACTGTTTTTTAATGGCTTATGATTTTTTTGATAAAATACGTAAGAAATACATAGCTCAGTTTTAGAGTTTTTCTCTCAAAACTAGATATTGTGTTTAATACCATAGGCGTGTACTAAGTCTCCGTCAAATATTGGAGTTCGAACATCTGTCTACTTGAAAAATTCTTGTCGTTCCTTACAAAAAAGTCAGAATAAACAGATAGTATTATGGCAACAATACTCAAGATTTCAATGCAATCGACGTTATCGCTTTATTTGTATATTTTTTTATTCCAATAACTTGGTAATTAATATCGCACTCTGCAACTGTATAGTTTGTGTATTGAGCAACAGATTGCACATTAATGGTAAAATTATCAGTTAATGGGGTCATCATACCAATATTAGATTACGACAATAAAAATGTTCTAAACTAAATATGTCGGATAAAAAGTCATAATATGCGATAATCATGATTCAATATAAAGACATAAATCACGCATGACAAATAGCGCCAACCCATTTTTGAGTTATACCGCCGTACTGGCTTTTTTAGTATTGGTTTGTGCTTCTTGCAATTCCAAAAAGTCTGAGATGACGACAACTGATTTCTGCGATAGTATTCATCGGAATTATTCCATTAGTTTAACAAGCGAACTTGAAAGCATTTCTGACAAAATGGATTCATTAACAGGCGTTTATGTGCTTGAAGATGGCAGTGGTTCCATGTTAGCGCGCGCATGGCTAAGTGAATATGCTGAAAAGACGATCGACATTCAATACTTCATTTTTTCAATGGACAATGTTGGGCTCATTGCTTGTGATTACTTAATTCGGGCCGCTGATCGAGGAGTAAAAGTAAGAATTATAGTAGATGACTTTATGGTTGGTGCCGATGAACAGGATATACTTTCCTTTAATTCTCATGAAAACATATCGGTGAAGATTTATAACCCTGGGGTTAATCTAGGTAAGAACTTATTTCAGAAGATTAAAACGTTCACAACAGATTTTAAATCCGCCAATCAAAGAATGCACAATAAAGCGTTTGTAGTGGATGGTAAAATTGTCATAACGGGTGGCCGAAATATTGCTGATGAATATTTTGATTATGACCATGAATATAATTTTAGGGATAGAGACATTCTTCTAATGGGGGAAGCTTCAAACCAAGTGAATCTGTCCTTTGAGGAATTTTGGGACAGTGATTTGAGCAAAGACGTAACGGATGTTATAGAAGAAAATCAAGAAACTATCTGCCTTGAAAATAGATTTGAGGCACTTCATGAATATGCGTGCAATCCAGATAATTTTTGGCCACAAGTAAGAGAAAGAATTTCAAATTTACCAACGACATTTAAATCAATATTAAACTCTGGAGATCTTGTTTGGTTAGACAGTATTGACTTTGTATCCGACGTTCCTGGTAAGAATGATAGCACCGGTTTAAACGGGGGAGGTTTGACAACTTCTGCCCTCATTGAGCTGGTTGAAAAGGCCAAATACTCCATTGAGATTCAAACACCATACTTGATTACTTCCGAACTCAGTCGAAACCTGTTCAAAGAAGCTGTTGAACGTGGTGTTAAAATCAGGATACTCACCAATAGCCTTGCATCGACGGATAATGTTGAAGCGTTTAGCAGTTATCAATCTAGTCGAAAGGAATTATTAGAAACTGGTGTTCGCATATTTGAGTTTCGCCCTGATGCAGCAGAGCGAACCAAAATAATGACCGGCGAGTTGCAGGAATCTTTGAATCATAAACCCATTTTTGGGCTGCATGCGAAATCAATGGTCGTTGATAATGAGATAACTGTCATTGGGACATTCAACCTTGACCCAAGAAGTGCAAACCTAAACACCGAGTGTATTGTGGTTGTTCGATCTAACAAGGTTGCTGAAGGCGTCTTGGAAGGGATGGAAATAGAGTTTAGCGAAGGGAATTCGTGGGAGACCACATTGGAGTACAATCCAGATTCGGAAGTTAGTAGGGGCAAGCGTGTAAAAACATGGACACGAAAAATTATACCTCAAGATATTTTGTAATTTAGCTTAGGTATAAAAATCACGGAGTCGATCCAAACTAAAACATGAAAGAACCACTTGTACTGTTACATGGCGCATTAGGTTGTAAAGAACAGCTTTTAGATTTTAAAACTCGTCTGGAGTCTAAGTTTGATGCGCATTTGTTGAGTTTTGAAGGCCATGGAGGCACAGCGTCAAAAAATCCATTTTCTATTGATTTGTTTACTGATAATGTTTTGGCGTATTGTGCACTAAAAGGACTTGAATCCGTCACCATCTTTGGCTATAGTATGGGCGGTTACGTAGCACTAAATCTAGCGATAAAACATCCAAAGTTGGTGAAGAAGGTTTACACGTTGGGAACAAAATTCAATTGGCACACCGAGTCAGCACAAAAAGAAGTGAAGATGCTAAACCCAAAAACAAATCAAGAAAAGGCGCCGTTCTTTACTAATCATTTAAAACAACTGCACTGTCACCAAGATTGGCGAGTGGTAATGACTAAAACCGCGGAAATGATCCTCAACATGGCATATGTCGCTAAGTTAATTGAACATGATTTTAAACGAATAGAACACCAGGTAATAATCGGGATAGGAAGGCAAGATAACATGGTTACGTATGAGGAGTCAGAAAAAGTAGCAGCGATGCTAGTAAATGGAAAACTTGTTAGTTTGGACGGTGTCCCAGATCCGATTGAAAAAGTTGATGTAAGTGACTTGGTGGATTATGTTTTATATAACTAACCAGAACAGTTTGTAACATGCATATACGATTCAAAGAAATAGTTATTGATGATAAAGCATCCGTTCTTGCACTGTTCAAGAGATCTGCTGAGAAAATTAAGAGGATGCAGGTTAATCACTGGCAATATTGGAATAATCCACCTGCAGATAAAATCAAATGGGTGGAAGAAGGTATTCAGAACAATGAGTTCTTCTATATATACTTTGAAGACGTCAATGTTGGTATGGTTCGAATTCTTGACGAGGATTTACCCTATTGGGGCAAGCAAGATGAGAAAGCAACGTACATTCACTCCTTAGTCGTTACCGAACAATTTAATGGCAAAGGTATTGGTAAAGCTGCGATACAGGCTGCTGGGGTTATGGCACAAGAGAATTACTGCAAGTATATTCGGTTAGATGCCGATTCCAGAAATACAAAACTCTGTGAATACTATGAAAAACAAGGATTCAAAAAGGTTGGGACGCAAACATTGACATTGTCTACCTATAATCTGTATCAGAAAGAACTGACCTGAAATGTGTGAGGTGTTTAAGCGGTCAATTAGGTCTAGCCGAGCATATCCCTTTGTTGTATTTTGCCTTCGAACATAACCGCTCGCTCTGTATAGACGAAACGAGGAGGGCCAGTGTAGTACGTTAAAAAATGACAGATACAATCGATATTCAAGGGTCTGTGGCTGCAAAACCGTTAGTTGACTACTTTAATCGTATTATGCCGTTGGATGGGAAAGAATCACATTTTACATCAAACGCTTTTACTGAAAGGCAGGTGAATCGCAGGCAATTCATCTTAAAAGAAGACGAAATATTCAGCCACAATACCTTTGTAACTGAAGCACCAAGCGGCATAGGGACTGAGGGCGTTTTGAAATCCTACGAGTTTGTGTTTTATCAACTTCAATTGAACATTGAATTATTTATAGAAGAAATTGTGGTGGAAGATGAAATGGCGTAAGCTGTAACGAGTTAGAAGGTACTGTCAAAATTCTTGCTAATGGCATGGAGGCTCCAGATGCCAATAGAGAACTATTTGTACACTAAAAAATAGACGGCAATTGGAAAATTGCGCGACACATGTTTAACAAAAGGGAGCCAAAAGCATATTGATTTAACGCGCACGAATCATATTTTAGCGTTTATTTTCGGCACCTTAGCAACGTCGTAAACGACGGGAGAGCCATATAAGGACCATAGAGAGTTTTGGTAAAATAAGTAACAACAAGTGATACCTTGCGCGTATTACTTATTTGATTTGTTCGAAGGTGTGTGTCGCCGGCAGATAACCAAACTAACTAATTGCCAAAAACCATAACAGGTCAATTTTTTGTTATCAAACACACACACCTTTTTTGAGACAATCGCGTTTACGTATTAAACAAATTGATCCTAATGAAACGTCATCTATTGCCCATTTCTGTGATGGCCGTCTTCTGCCTACTCTTTGGTTGTAAAGCAAATAAGTAAGATTCTAAAAAACCAATTGTATAAGAAACAAACAAATACTTACGTGACTAACGACGCCGATTGGGCTGAGGTCAGAAGATTTCCCGCATCTACTTTTAAAATAGCCAATTCCATAATAGGAGTGGAAACTGGCGTAGTGTCAGATTCATCTTTGGAGTTTCTCTGGGACGGCAAACCAAAACGTTAGAAACAATGGGAAAGAGATTGTAATTTAAAAGTCTATGCTCTCTGCTCTTTAGCAATTAGTCCTTTGAAGCACGATTTAACCTATCATTAATCGCTTTGCCGATACCTACATGTGGTGCTACAGATATGGCGACATCCGCCCGTTTAGATTTATCGGCCAACCGAAGTGCAGTAAAAAGGTTCTGTGCCATTTCATCTAAATCAGTGGTAGGAGAGAGGTTGTAGTCAAATAGTCCTTCGCCGTAACCAATGGTAAAAACGTCTTCTTGGTTGAACAGCAACAATTCGTAAGGTTGATTAACCAAATACGTAGGCTTTCCTGTTGCATAATGTTTGTCGAGCTGACCAGGGGCTGTAGGATTCGAATTGTTAGTAATACTTAAATCTACCGACCCTATAACCTTTTCGATGGCCTCTTGGTCAATTCCACCAAAGCGCAAAATTTTTGGTATGTCAGTTTCAAACGAAACAATGGTTGATTCTAATCCGACAACACATGGACCACCATCGATTATGTAGTCAACTTTGTTGCCGAGTTGGTCTTCGACATGTTGAGCCGTGGTTGGGCTTACATAGCTAAATGGATTCGCACTTGGTGCAGCAAGTGGGAAATCTAAATTCGACAATAATTCCTTTGTTAATGGATGCCGTGGCATTCGTACTCCTACAAAACCCAAACCAGAGGTAACAATATCTGGCACCATTGCTGATTTTGGAAGTATTAGTGTGAGTGGTCCTGGCCAAAAAGAGTCCATCAGCTCCTGGGCCTTTTTAGGAATGTCTAGGGTTAGTTTTTTTACCCAATCAACACTGTTCACATGAACTATTAACGGGTCGAAACTTGGGCGGTTTTTTGCTTTATAAATAGACAACACCGCTGTTGGATGCAGTGCATTGGCTGCCAATCCATAAACCGTTTCTGTTGGTATAGCAACCAGCTTGTCGGCCTCTAGCAGCTGTTTGGCAACCGAAAGGTCGGTACCAATCATAAGATTACTTTTTAGTTCGTTTGAGTCCGTACTTGTCAATCTTGTTGTACAAGTGACTTCGCTGAATGTCAATTTCGGCAGCTGTTTTTGCTACATTCCATTTGTTCTTTTTCAACTTCGCATCAATAAATACTTTCTCTGCGTAGTCTTTGAAATCTTGGAACTTATCAAACTGCTCAACCACGTCTAAGCTACTCGTTCTACGACTTGCTGCGTTAGAGAAATTTAACACGTCTTCGCCTGTGATTTTATCATCACACAAAATGGTTAAACGCTCAATTACGTTACGCAATTCACGAATGTTACCCGACCAGCTGATCTTTTTCAATTCTTGCATAGCGCTGACAGATAACACTTTACGTGGCATGCCGTTGTCTTCGCAAGTTTCATTAATAAACTTCTCAGCCAATAACGGTATATCGTCTGTTCGTTCGTTTAGAGAAGGAACATGGATTAGGATTACACTAATTCTGTGGTATAAATCTTCTCTGAAGTTTCCTTCGTCGATTTCTTTTCGTAGGTCTTTGTTGGTGGCCGCAACAATACGAACATCCACGTCCAAATCTTTGTCGCCACCCACGCGAGTAACTTTGTTTTCTTGTAAAGCACGTAACACTTTGGCTTGTGCAGATAAGCTCATATCTCCAATCTCATCCAGAAATAATGTGCCTTTATGTGCTTTTTCAAATTTACCAATGCGCTGTTTATGTGCAGAGGTAAACGAACCTTTTTCGTGACCAAATAACTCACTCTCAATAAGTTCTGAAGGTATCGCGGCGCAGTTAACCTCTACAAAAGCTTCTTGATGACGATTTCCTTTTTCGTGTATCCATCTAGCAACCAATTCCTTTCCTGTTCCGTTTTGGCCAGTGATTAAAACCCGCGCATCAGTCGGTGCTACTTTTTCAATGGTGTCTTTGATTTTTTTGATGGAAGGGCTTTCCCCAACCATTTCACGTGTTTTGGTGATTTTACGTTTGAGTACTTTGGTCTCAATGACCAAGCTATTTTTCTCTGTAGCATTTCTAACAGTGATTAATAACTTGTTTAAATCCGGTGGCTTGGAGATAAAGTCGAATGCACCCTTTTTGGTTGCTTCAAGTGCAGTTTCTATAGTGCCATGACCAGAAATCATGATGAAAGGAAGTTCGGGAACAAGCTCAGAAACTTTGTCTAGCAGTTCAATACCGTCCATTCCTGGCATTTTTATGTCACATAAAACGGCGTCGTAATTAAACTTCTTGATTAAGTCAAACGCTTTTTTACCGTCTTCTGCTTCTTCTACTTCGTAGCTTTCGTATAAGAGAATCTCCTTTAAGGTTTCTCTGATACTCTTCTCGTCGTCAACAATTAATACTCGTGGCATATTTTTAATTTTAAAAAA
>JAIBDD010000022.1 GCA_024679565.1 Bacteroidota bacterium
TGTTGGGGAGCATGTTTTTGGGAAGACTTTTTGTTTCGTTTTTGGTCTCAAAAATGAAAATCGGTTATAGGCTGATAAGCCTAATGGAAGAAAGTCAGAAGGCTGATAAGCCTAAACGACGACGGGCCAAATGCTGATAAACCTAAGCCAAGAATAATAGTAAATCAGAGATAAAATGCAGTATTGCGCTGGGTAATCTCACTTTATATTTTGATTGGACGCAAACCAGTCAAAGACATTCTTTATAGCATTTTCAATTATCAAATATCAATTTCCAATTAGATTTCAATCAGATAACAAATCCGGACGACGTTCCTCCGTACGTTTTAGCGCCATTTCATCATTCCACTTTTCAATTTCAGCAAAATGCCCTGACAATAAGACGTCAGGAACTTTCCATCCGTTAATTTCAGCTGGTCTAGTATAAATAGGAGGGGCCAGGAGGCCATCTTGAAAACTATCTGTTAAAGCAGATGTCTCATCCGAAATCACTCCAGGAAGTAAACGCACCACAGCATCTGCAATCATCGCTGCAGCTAATTCGCCACCTGTAAGTACAAAGTCTCCAATTGATATTTCTTTTGTAATGATATGGTCTCTAATGCGCTGATCGATGCCTTTGTAATGACCGCACAACAGTACTAAGTTTTGTTGAAGTGACATCTGATTGGCTACCGACTGGTTGAAGGTTTCTCCATCTGGAGTCATATAAACGATATCATCATAGTTGCGCTCCTTTTTTAAGTCATTTATGCAATTAGAAACGGGCTCAACCATTAACACCATGCCTGCGCTTCCACCATAAATTTTATCATCGATTTGCCGATATGGCCCTTGGCCGTAGTCTCTTAAGTTGTGAACGATTATCTCGGCTAATCCCTTGTCAGCAGCTCGCTTTAGGATGCTCTGGTTTACAGGGCCGTCAAGCAATTCTGGTACTGCGGAAATGATGTCGATACGCATGAGGCAAAGATAGTGGATTAGTCGGCAACCGGCTCCGCTTCACTTATACGCATGGGAACGAGTTTTCTTACCTCTTTTTGTTGAGTTAATTCTAGGTCTTCAAAAGAAGAATTAAATTTTGTTTTTGATACTTCATCTCGCACTTCATTGTACGCTCTTGTAATCTCATTGTAGACGGCTACATATTTTTTAATACTTGTCCCTCTCTGATTTTTTAATGAAACAATCTTTTGAGAGGTTGGTGCTCCATCTCCAGTTAAGAATGTTTTGGTCAGAGGTGCTATTTCTATAACTTCTGCTGACACACCAGAGACCATAACCTGGTCGTTACCATCAACAACAACTTCAAGCACCAATTTTGGATCTAATTGTACATCCTGAGTTGGGGTGTCAGGATAAGGAGGTAACAACACTTGCAACCCTTTCTCTGTATTTATCGTTCCAACTAGAAATTTAAAAAACAACAACTTGTATAATGGACTGTCAAAATCTTTTGAATTGACATGATTCAAAATACTTGTTGTGACGATAGTGGGAGATATGTCTTTTTTAGCTTCTATTTCGTCAAAGATGCTAGACATTTTGTACGAAAAGTTGTTGGTGTCCTTGACATTCCAGACTTCTCCAAGGCTATCAAAATTGACTGTGATATCTAAGTTTGATAATGCTTCTTGGTTACGTTGATCAATATGGAAATCAGGAACCGAAACTTCACCTGTTTGGTTTGCATGTTTAATGAAGTACATGTAGTTAGCTGGTGCTCCACCTGAAAAATAATGTCCATCGATCATGGCTTGTTCACAATCGTTTATGATAGAGTCTATGTTGCTTCCTGCGAGTTCCAATCTAGTTGTTAATAGATTTAGGTATGCATCGTCTATTGTTCTGCGGTAGCATGATGTGCTGCTTAAGAGAAAGGATAGTGTTAACAAGGTTAGAATGCGCATCAAACAAATCTATAAAATATTGAACATAAAAAAACCCTGATACTTAGTACCAGGGTTGTGCTGTTGGCTTTCAGACTCGTTTAAAGTCTTAAGTCAAATGTAAGCCTCGTGGGCCCCATTTACTGTCACGGTAATATCAAATTTGAATGACGTTTAGTTGTAATTCAATTTCTGACAGTTTACTGTTCTAATTGTGACAAACCATATTTTAAGCTGATGGGCTGTTTAACATCATCGGCATTACAAGCATTAATAAATCCTCGTTTTCTTCATTTTCATCAGGTAATATAATACCTGCTCGACTAGGTTCAGATAGTTCAACACGCACTGATACAGCATCAATATTGTTTAGGATATCCATTAACAACTTTGAATTAAATCCAATCTCAATATCTACACCTTCATACGCACAACCTAATCTTTCCGTTGCTTCGTTGGCCATATCGATATCTTCAGCACTTACTACCAGCTCACTTCCGCTGATTTTAAGTCTTATTTGATGGGTAGTTTTATTCGAGAATATACTGATACGCTTTACGCTGTTCAGTAGGTCCATTCTGTTGATGGTCAAAACATTAGGGTTCTCATCAGGGATAACCGCACCGTATTCTGGGTAACGCTCATCAATAAATCTACAGATTAATTTAACATCACCAAAAGAGAAATACGCATTGCTCGAATTGTAATCAATTTTTACAACAGAGTCATCGTCGCTAAGTGTTGCCTTAAGTAAGTTTAGCGCTTTTTTAGGCAAGATAAATGAATGCTCAACGCCTGGCTTTACATCTTTACGTTTCAATCTAACCAGTCGGTTTGCATCTGTAGCAACAAAGTTTGCAGAATCATTAAACAACTCTACATATACGCCAGTTAAGTTCAAACGTAAATCGTCTGTGCCAGTAGCGAAAATTGTTTTCGATATACTGCTCAATAATGTCATGGAAGACATTTCGAAAGAAGTGTCTGAGTCTAAATCAGGTGTTTTAGGAAAGTCTTCACCAGGTTGTCCAGATAATTTATATCGACCATTTTCAGATCTTAACTCAATGGCATGCGTTTTTTCGTCTAACGTAAATGTAATTGGCTGGTTAGGTAGTGCTTTTAAGGTGTCCATTGTTAACCGACTTGGAACAGCAACAACACAATCTTCTTCAGATTGCACTTCCATGGTGGTAGACATGCTTGTCTCCAAATCTGTACTTGTAATGGTTAATATTCCGTCTTTTATATTAAATAAAAAATGATCGAGAATAGGCAATATCGGTTTTGCCGCTACCGTCCCTATCACAACTTGTAACTTAGTGAGTAGGGCAGAGGTGTTAACTATAAATTTCATTAAACCGTTTTAATTAAAATAAATGATGGCGAAGTTAAACCATTGATACAAAATAACTCAACTAATGTGCAAATATTCACAGTGAGTGTTGAGAAGGATGTAGCAAATGGAATACGCTTAAAGAATTCTTGCATATTTAATAAATAACTGTTGAATGCTTTTATCTTTCCAGTCTAAATTTAATAGACACAGCATGAGCGATGACCAAAACGATCTACCAATCGTAAATCCTGAAGAAAACAACCAGATTGAACAGCCAAACGTTCCTGAATCGATTTCAGAGCCACAGACAGAACCCGCTATTAATGTTGGGGTTACAGCTGAAATATTAGACATAATCAACATTTCGGATGCAATAAAGCAACAGTTGTCACGGGTGATTGTTGGTCAAACAGACCTGATGGATTTAATGATTATAGCCATTTTGACCAAGGGACATATCCTAATTGAAGGAGTGCCAGGCGTTGCAAAAACATTAACGGCCAAATTATTCGCACAAACCGTGAATGCCGATTTTAGCCGAATTCAATTTACGCCAGATTTAATGCCCAGTGATATTTTGGGGACCAATATTTTTAACGCGAAAACGAACGATTTTGAATTTAAAGCTGGACCAATTTTCGCAGACATCGTAGTTGCCGACGAAATAAACCGAGCACCGGCGAAAACTCAAGCCGCCATGTTTGAAGTCATGCAAGAGGCGCAAGTGTCTGTAGATGGAGTAACTCGATCTATGGGTGATGCGTTCATGGTGTTAGCCACGCAAAACCCAATTGATAACGAAGGCACTTATAATCTACCAGAAGCCCAGTTAGATAGATTTTTGTTTAAGATTGTTGTTGACTATCCGAGCCTGTTTGAAGACATAAAGATTTTGGAACGATTCCAGAATGATTTTGATATGAAAGAAGCAGAGTCAATTGAGAAAGTAGTAGACTTAAAGAAGCTTGTCGAGCTTAGAAAAACGATTGAAAATATCACAATTTCAAGTCAAATATTGGAATACATTGCAGGCATCATCCAAGAAACCCGTAGAACGGGTGATTTGTTTTTGGGTGCATCATCTCGAGCAGCCATTTGGTTAATGAAGGCTTCCAAAGCCGCCGCAGCCTTGCATGGTAGAAATTTTGTGACTCCAGATGACGTACGCTGGGTCACTAAGCCAGTTTTGAACCATAGGATTATTCTTTCCCCACAACGCGAAATGGAAGGTGTTCCGGCATCCACTATTTTACAACAGATTATTGAGAAAGTAGAAGTTCCAAGATAAGCTTTTGAAGCGCTTCTTACGTCATATCAAGTCAATCTACTTCAATACCATAACTTTTTGGTTGTTTGGTGTTATAGTCGTTACCATGGTGCTTGGGGCCTGGCTTAATATATTGTTTATAGTTTCTGTCATCGCAGCATTAGGGTTTATTATTTTGTTGGTGATCGACTATTTTTTGCTCTACTGGCGTGGAGGATACATTGATGCAGAACGTAAACTTGCTAAAGTATTATCTCTAGGGGACGACAACAACATTCAAGTAGAAGTGACCAATGGTTTTCTTGCATCCGTAAAAATCAAGGTATTAGATAACTTACCTTATCGGCTGCAGATAAGAGATTTTGGTATTGATCAATTGCTTAAGCCGGGGGAGATAAAAGTTTTAAAGTACAACATTCATCCGTTATCTCGTGGGGTATACACATTTGGGAATATAGATCTTTTTGTATCCTCTGATTTATTTGGCATGTTGCAAAGACGCATTGAGATTAATCAATCCTTGGATGTTGCCGTTTATCCGTCGTTGATTCATATGAAGGAAGTTGAGCTAAAGACGCTATCAAAAATTGCGCTTAGTCAAGGCGTCAAGAAAATGCGTAGACTGGGGCACAGTTATGAATTTGAACAAATCAAAACCTATGTGCAAGGTGATGATTATCGCAGTATAAACTGGAAATCAACAGGTCGTAATCAAACCTTGATGATCAATCAATATGAGGATGAGAAGTCACAACCCATCTATTTTGCGATTGATCAGGGCCGAAATATGCGTATGCCATTTAACGGGTTGAGTTTGATAGATTATGCAGTAAATAGTACGTTAGCGATTAGTAATGTTGCGTTGCAAAAAAGTGATCGAGTAGGTTTACTCACGTTTGATAAGGAGTTTGATGTATTTATAAAAGCTGCGAACAGGCGAGGACAATTATCAGCAATTTTGGAATCACTTTATGCCATCAAACAAGAAGATCTTGATGCCAATTTCAATGCCTTGTATCATGCCGTTAAGCGCAATGTGCGGCAACGGTCATTAATTTTCTTGTTTACCAATTGCAATACACTTCATTCACTACAACGAATCAAACCTGTGTTGAGTTTGATGAATAAAAAGCACTTATTGGTGACCATTTTGTTCGAAAATTCTGAAATAGCTGAGTTGGCTGCTAAGAAACCGACGAGCTTGGAAGAAATCTACGAGAATACCATCGCAGAAAAGTTCTTGTATGAACAAAGATTGATTGCCTCAGAACTAAACACCTTAGGTGTTCAAACGATCGTTTCAAAACCGGAGGAGCTTTCAATAAATACAATTAACAAGTATTTGGAGCTAAAATCTCAGGGAAAGATTTAGATGTATAGCAGCCTATAAACTTTGATAAAAACCAATCAATCGGTTTACTACGCTTTGATTGGAGTACTGTTGCTCTATCAGTTTACGGGCGTTAAGCTTTAGGCTTGTTGATAAGGCGGGGTCGTTGTTCAAACGTTGAAAGGCCGACACAAACTCTGTAGGCGTATCTGCGATTAAGATATCTTTTCCATCCGTACAGTCGATGCCTTGTGCACCAATAGTCGTGCTTACTACAATCTTTCCGGCACTCATCGCTTCTAATATTTTCAAGCGAATACCACTACCAGATTTTAATGGAACTACGGTGATGCCTTTGTCTTTTATAAAGTCAGTGGCAGAAGCCACTTCGCCAATCATCTCGACGCCTTTATGGGTTCTATTTTTAAACTCTGCCGGCATGCCTTTCCCCGCAACATAGAATGTTTGTTCTGGGAATTGCGCTAAAAGTAAGGGCCATACATCGTCAATAAACCACTCCACAGCTTCTACATTTGGCATCCATTCTAAACTACCTATGTGGTATATCGCTACATTCTGCGCACTTTGAGAAATATCCCAGAGCTGAGTGTCGATACCAGCAGGAGAGGGGAATATAGGGGCTGAGCACCCTAGTTTTTTAAATAGTTCACCATCATCAACCGTTACCGGTATCAGTGCATCATATTGATTTAAATGCTGTTGTTCAAATTGTTTTAACCGTTTCGCGAGGAGGTTTAAATACCACTTCTTTATTGGGTTACGGGAATTCTTGGATAAGCGCTCCCATATTTGGTATTCCACATTGTGTTGGCGCAAAACAACTTTGGCTTTATTCTTATTGGCAAAGATTGTTGTTGAGTATCGAGCTGGGAAAGTGCCTTCAATTTGAATTATATCGTATTGATTGTTTTGTAGGTGTTGGGTTAACGCATTTTCAAAATCTGAGTCATAAAATCGCTCAACGTTGTAAGACTTGTTGGTGAATAGATTCAAAAACGCCGGTATTGGTTTTACATCTGTATCAATTGGGTAAACGTGATAAGTGCAATACTTTGTAAGCTCAACTTTAGCTTGCTGATGATCAATGTGATGTTTTTTTGCTGCTAATGCGAAAAGCGTAACAGAACAGCCTGCTTCAGAAAACCCCTTGGTATAATTGTAAATACCTATTGTACCTCCTTCATTCAATGGAAAAGGAACACGATTAGAAACTTGTAGAATTTTTAACCCCTTACTTTCCATCGTGTTGGCGTTGAAATATGTTAATCTTCTTAAACATTTTTCGGTAAGCTTCAGAATCGAATAGCATGGATTCGGTATTACTTTTATAGGTCAGAAAAACAGCCAGTGGAACAAAAATCATGGGTGAAAACCACGACCCGGCCCAAACTTCTAGTACGCCTTCTCGGGCTAATTTTTCACCAACGGTTTGAAGGATGAAGAATAGAATAAATAGTAAAATGGAAATTATCATTGGGGTTCCAAACCCACCCTTTCTAATGATAGCACCAATTGGGGCGCCAATAAACAGGAGTAAAAGACAGCTAAAAGCAAGTGTAAATTTTTTATGCCATTGAGTGGCATATCGACGTTTGCGTTCTTGCATTTTTCTTACATCGTTACTTGCGTTCTCTACAATGCGATGTAGGTTTCTTGTAGATTGATTAGCGCTTTCAACCAACTCGGTCATATTTACCTTACGCGAAGTTGGGGGCTTTGGTTTTGGTTTAAGTAACCCTTTTTTGCCTTTTGGTTGGATAGGGTCTTCTTCTATAAGGAGTGGAGGTGTTTCGATATTCATCGAGTCGATAGACGACGCTAGATACTCTCTGTAGGTTTTTCCCTTATCTAAGTTTGAAAAGTCGTATTGTTTTACCGTACTGTCTTGGGGAATTCTAAAGTAACTGGTGAGGTACTCTCTCAAGAATGCCGTTTTTTGGTCAATTAAAACCTCAAACGAATCGACCCTAACCACTATTTCAGACAGGTTTAACATTTCATAATTGTCCTTAAACATTTCTGGGTTGCTTCGGGTCAATTCTAACTCAGACATGTCAATGGCCATGTTGTACTTTTTGAATTCCATGGTGTTATGCGGATACGTCTTACTGTAATTCGCTGCGCCAACCATTTCCTCATAACGTTTTCCATCAAACAACGTAAGCTTCAAGAAACGTTTATCTTCCGTCATCACCATATTGCCTGTTTTTGCAATCACGACGTTGGTAACACCAGATTTTCCTGATTTAGCGTAAATCAATACTTCATCCAAAGTTTGGTTATCATCGTGTTTATGGCCAACACGAATCGCAAATCCACGTAATTCTGTAAAGAATATGCCGTCTTGAATATTTAAAGCCGGTTTCTTATTTGTTACGTCATAAAATAAAGCACCCCAACTTAAGTTAGCTCTGGGAATCAATACGTTAGAAGAGTAAAATGCAATACCAGCGATAATCATCATCGTGTATAACATGGGGCGCATTGCCTTAACCAGCGATATGCCAGCAGACTTCATAGCTACCAATTCATATCGCTCACCTAAATTGCCAAATACCATTATGGTACTCAATAAAACAGCTAAAGGAAGCGCTCTAGGTATAAGATAAGGAATGGAGTACAGTATAAATTCGAGTATGATGTACCATTCCAACCCTTTGCCAACTAAGTCACCAATGTATTTCCATAAAAATTGCATCAGCATTAAAAAAATACTGATACAAAATGTGGCAAGAAAGGGCCCAATAAATGACTTAACTAAAAGTAAATGGAGCTTTTTCAAGAGGTACTTGCTTTAATTATGCAAACGTAATTAAATGCTTCGACTGATGTCACACATTTTTACTTCGATTAAATGAACCATATTTCGGTGAAATCATTGTGAACATGGACTGAATAACCAATTACTCCATTAGCGTTTGATTCAATTCAACTTTCATGAATCGCTCTACTCTCGATGAATAAACGCTAAAGTTCTTTTTTTAAAGCGTCAATTTTGGACTGCGTATCGGCTTGTTTCTGGCGTTCACGGTCTACTACAGCCTCAGCGGCATTGGCAACAAATTTCTCATTGCTTAGCTTTTTGTTGATGCCAAATAAGAAGCCTTCTAATCGCTTTATCTCACTTTCAATCTCTTTCAGATCTTTCTTATGAAGATCAACGCCTTCAAAGGCAATGTTAATCTCATGTGTTCCTAAAAGCTCATGCAAACCGTTTTGCTCCACACCGTATTGAAAGTGCCCGATGTTAGCCAGTTTAGCACTTGCAATTTCTAAGCTTTTAAATGCTTGTTCGTTGTTTGTTTTAATACTTAACTGGGCCGCAATTTTTGGAGAAATATTTTTGTTATTTCTTACCGAACGCACTAAGCTCACTAGATCTCTGCTCAATTCTACAGAAGCATCTAGGCTGTTGTTATTCGTTTCAGGCCATTCAGACTGGTTAATGAACGCATCTTTACGGTCATTTAAGTCTTGCCAAAGTTTCTCGGTAAGAAACGGCATGAATGGGTGTAGCAAACGCAACAATTGCTCGAAATGTTCTTTAACAATTTTTAAATCGTCCGCTGGGATAGGTGCACCATAGGCGGGTTTCATCCATTCTAAATACCAAGCACAAAAATCTCCCCAAATCAGTTTATATATAGCCGTCATGGCATCAGAAACTCTAAATTTAGAGAAGTGGTCATCTACCTGCTTAACGGTATCTGATATTTTTGCAGACATCCATTGATGTATGGTTTTTGAGGTCTCCTGATAAAAGGCATCATCTGATTTATCTATAGTTTCCCATCCTTGAATCAGTCGATAGGCATTCCAAATCTTATTACCAAAATTTCTGCCTTGTTCGCATAAAGCCTCGTCAAAAAGTAAGTCGTTACCTGCTGGGGCCGCCATCATTAGGCCCATTCGCACACCATCCGTTCCGTATTGTTCCATTAACTTAACAGCATCAGGTGAGTTGCCTAATTGCTTAGACATTTTTCTACCTTTTTCGTCGCGAACAATACCCGTAAAGTATACATCTTCAAATGGTTTGGTGTCGCGGTATTCATAACCAGCCATAATCATTCTTGCCACCCAAAAGAAAATAATATCTGGCCCTGTAACCAATACATTGGTAGGGTAGTAGTACTCTATTTCTGGATTGTTGGGCTCGTTAATACCATTAAACACACTGATTGGCCATAACCAAGAAGAAAACCATGTATCCAGAACGTCTTCATCTTGTTTTAGGTCGTTTAGGGTAACGCTAGAATCAATTTTAACCGCTTCTTCTAGCGCCTTCTCCTTTGTTTCAGCAACAACAAATTTTCCGTTAGGTAAATAATATGCCGGGATTTGCTGTCCCCACCAAAGTTGTCTGCTAATACACCAATCCTTCAGATTTTCGATCCAATGTCTGTATGTATTCTTTAGTTTAGAAGGATGGATGTTGATGGTGTCATCCATTACCTTCGACAAGATTTCAGGGTTTCTATCCGTGTAGGCCTCCATGTTGACGAACCATTGCTGACTCAGTTTAGGTTCAATCATCGCGTTGGTTCTTTCCGAAAACCCAACCTTGTTTTTATACGGTTCGATTTTTACCAAATTACCCAACTCTTCGAGCTTTTTACCAATATTTTTTCTAACGTAGAATCGGTCTTCCCCAATATAATGACCTGCAGCGTCACTCATGGTTCCATCATCATTGATTGTGTCAATAACTTCAAGATTGTACTTAAGACCGAGGTTATAATCGTTTATGTCGTGGGCTGGAGTAACTTTTAGGGCTCCCGTGCCGAATTCAACCTGAACATATTCGTCAAATATGATAGGCACTTCACGACTCACGATTGGCACAATCGCATTTTTACCTTTTAGGTGTTTGTAACGCTCGTCGTCAGGATTTACGCATATAGCGGTGTCCCCTAAAATAGTTTCAGGTCGAGTGGTGGCTACAGTGATAAATTCATCACTACCAACGATCTTATATTTTACGTAAAACAAACGTGAATCCACTTCACGGTGAATTACTTCTTCATCAGAAAGTGCAGTTTTGCCTACAGGATCCCAATTGACCATGCGCACACCTTTGTAAATAAGGTCTTTGTTGTATAAGTCCACAAATACCTTAACAACAGAACTGTATAAATCGTCCTCCATGGTGAATCGAGTTCTATCCCAATCGCAAGAGCATCCCAATTGTTGTAATTGCTTTAGAATGATGCCGCCGTATTTTTCCTTCCACTCAAAAGCATGCTTAAGAAACGATTCTCTAGTCAAGTCTTTTTTGTCGATTCCTTGTTCTTTAAGCATCGCAACCACCTTGGCCTCAGTTGCTATCGAGGCATGGTCCGTGCCTGGTACCCAGCAGGCGTTAAAGCCTTGCATACGTGCGCGACGTATTAAAACATCCTGTAAAGTGTTGTTTAACATATGACCCATGTGTAATATCCCCGTTACGTTAGGTGGCGGAATTACAATGGTATACGGCGTTTTATCGTTAGGTGTCGACTTAAACAAATCGTTTGATAACCAAGATTCATAGATGTCTGATTCGAAGCTTTGCGGACTGTATTTATCGCTTAGTTGCATGTACGTCTTTTTGAAGTGAACAAAAATAAAAAAAGCCTTCCGTTAGAACGGAAGGCTTTTTTAGATTTATAAGAGTTAAACTTAAACTCTTTTTTCTTTGATTCTTGCTTTTTTACCCGTTCTATCTCGCAAGTAGAAGATTCTAGCTCTTCTGACTTTTCCTCGTCTGTTGACGACAATCTTTTCAATATTTGGGCTGTTTACTGGGAAGATACGTTCAACACCAACGCCACTTGACATTTTACGAACTGTAAATGTTTCAATAGCACCAGAACCTCTTCTTTGAAGAACTGTACCCTGAAATGGTTGGATACGTTGCTTGTTTCCTTCCTTAATCTTATAATGAACTGTTACGTTATCACCAGCGGCAAATTCTGGAAGTTCGCTATTAATTATTGTGCTTTCTAGTTTCTTTACTAAATCCATTTTCTCTGAATTGGGCTGCAAAGGTAGATTTTTTTGTCAAACCTATTGACAAAGTTTAAAAAAAAATCCACTGTTTTAGACAGTTAATTTCAAAAACGAATATAAGGCGCCCGAAAGGGTTATAAAAACCTTATTTAGTCTTGATTGGGAATTTGTTTTTTAAGAGCTCTTCTTTCTTTTTTCTCAGCTCTTCTTCTAACTTTTTATTGGCAGCTTCCTTTTCTTTTTTTAGTTGCTCTTCGATTCTCTGTTTTTGTTCTTTCAAGGCCTGTCGGGCTTTTTCTTCCGCAATTCGCTTCGCTTCTTCAGCCCGTTTTTTGGCAGCTGCCATTTCATCTTCAGCTTATTTCTTGAGTATTTCTTTTTGTGAATCGACTTTGGATTTGACTTGAGACTTTATGTTTTCCTTTGCTCTGTTTTTAGTTGATTTAAAATCTATAACCACTACCGGTTTGATGTAAGTACCTCCGATGTTAAGATCAAACTCCAAGTCAGACCACTCAAAGCTGTCGATATTTGATAAAGTACTTTTAGGTATATACTGATTAAACCCGTTGTTATTTTCAGTGTAAAGTTTTTTAGGTACAGATAGTAAGCCATCGAAATGTATAACTTTATCCAATTTGGAGTAACCAGCCAAACTTAAGCTTGATTCACCGATAGGTAATGAGAATGGGTTGACCTCTACTTTACCATCTACAATACTAAAACTAATCAGCAAGTATTTGATGTTGAGTGGTTTACGGAAGGCGTCGAGTTCTAATTTTGAACCAATCGTCGTCAATGCTGTTAAACTTTCGATGTCACAATTGAAAAGGTCGAGAATACCTTGGCAAGTGATGTGCGAAAGGTTAGGACTGAAATCTTTTAATAATTCCGTTTGTAGTTTAACGGTTGAGGAAAACTGGCCATCTATTTGCTCGAACACTGGTGCTATTTTTCTTAAAGTTTCAAAACTGGTAAAAGCTTTTTGTACACTAAGGTTTTGGACGGTTATGTTCAAGTCTGCTAATGGAGCTAGTGGGTCTACGGTGTTTAATAACCCAGTGAGTAATACTTGTCCGCCAAAAAGATTTGTGCTTAATTCTTTGACTGTTAATGATTTGTCGGCAATACTCGCTTCACCTACGACATGGCTAAAACTATGCTCATCGTATTGTAGTTCTTCAATGTCCTAAACTATGTTGAAGGATATATTGTCTGGCAAAGTGATGAAACTGTCCTGTTGCTCTGTGACTGATGCTCCTTTTGGTGTGAAGTCGTTAACGTCAAACATTGTGGATGACGCGGTTAACACACCTGTGACATCCTGATCGTTAAAAAGATAACCCAGCCAATTTTTTAATTGACCTGTTAACATGATGTTGGATTTTCCTGACTTTGTTTCAAAGGTGGTAACATCAACAGCGTTTTCATTAAAGTCAAATTCTCCTTTTTTAATCTGAATCGAGTTCCTGAGTAACTCACTGTTGGTGTATGTGACGTCTAGCAATGATAGACTGCCAACCGTGTTGACTTTTTGAATTTGGCTTGATTCAATATTTGAGAGTAGTCCTTTTAACGCCAGGTCACAATTCATTTTTCCACCGATTGTCGTGTTATACGATGGCGGGATTAATTTGTTTAATTCATCTAATTCAAGGCTTCCAACAATGTGTGCATGTATGGACGGATCTCCATAAATATCTTTGGTGTAAATATTTGCTTTAAATGGGTTCTTGTTAAGATTGAAAAAGAGATCACTTAGTTCAATTTCTAAACTTTGATCCGTTCCGTCATCGTTTTTGACATCAAGGTTAAACCGTATGTCTTGTAATGGGCTCACCATGTCAGTATGAGCCAGCTTTCCATTTTCTAACGCCATAGTAAACGTATATCTAGGGAGTCTGTACTCGCTAATAATACCATTAATGGTGCCTCTCACTGAAGCATCTCCCGACATTTGAAAGTCTTTCATGTCGTCGGTATAGTGCGCAGGAGTGAGCGCAACTAAATCACTGAATTTTGCCTCATTGGATGCGTACGTAATGTCTATCTCGATCGAGTCCTCAGCATATGTTAGACCACCTTCTGCAATTATTTCTAAGGTACCTACCCTAAATGCGTTCTCTTTGAAAGTATATGTGTTAGTCAAAAAGTCAATGGAGGTAACGGCTTCTGTAGTAATAGGAATGTGATTGACGTAAGGAATGTTGTCATATGAAATGAAGGCATTGTTACAATCGAAACGTGATAATAGGTCAAATATATTGTCAGTATAATTTCCTTTAAAAGAGCCTGTTATACCGTTTAGATCAATGCGCGTAGAAATGCTTGAGTCACTGTATGATAGTTGACCTTGGTTAATCGCGATATTTTTGAAATCAGCATCCAATTGCAATGCGGTTGAATCGGTAGAAGTTGACTCTATAATATCCCAATTGTTGAACCCTTCTTTAGTGAGCAATTGAACGAGAGGTTTATTGAGTTCTACATATTGTAAATCAATGTGTTTGCTTGTGAATAATGGTTTTAATGCTACGGTGGTTTTGATTTTTTTACAACGCAACAGTGTGTCGGCCTCAAATGGAGGCCTACCGGTAACGTGTAAATCAGTTAATTGAATACTTAGATTAGGAAAGGTCTTTATTAGCGAAACAGAAACATTCTCATCGAAATAAACATCAGCATTTACGCTTTGGTTGATGTCTTTCTTGATAAGACTTACAATTTCTTTTTTGTATAGAATCGGGACTAAAACGATAAGGGCAGCACATAAAATAAATAGTGCTAGAAGTAAAGTGAATAGTCTTTTAAGGATCTTCATTAAGTAAAAGGCGTTGGTACACAAATGTACCAAACCACCTTTTAACTCAAAATGCTTTTATAATTTCCAAGTCGCAGTCAGTGCGAAATAACCAAATCCGTCATTGTCGGCACTGTATGACCTTTGACCACTTTGGTCTTTCGGATTGGATAGCTTTACAGCGATGTCAGCTAAGTCTGGATTAGCTGCTTTTAGGGCTTCAGCTTCAGGATATCGGCCTATGCTAACATCGTCTAGGTAGTCGATAAATAATTTATGATACGTCCACGACATACCAAATCTCAAGTTTTGGTTAATATGGCGTTCTAACTTCATGCCAACAGGAATTGACAAGGCAAACTTTCTATATGCATTCTTTGATCCGTCTATGGTTTGGCCTTCAGTTCCAATAGGGCGGAGGTTATAATAAACGCCTTTATATTCTGATTGTGGATTGAAATAGAATCCTGAAATACCTGCATTAAAGCTTGGCATAAGACTGGATATTTTTTTATGCCTCCAAGGTTTTAATTCGGCACTTAGTCCAAGATCGATTATAGTCGTTCTTACAGACAGGCCTCTCTCATAGTTTGTCCCTCGAATTTTTCCGAGAGTCGTTTCTCTTCTATCATCTCCGGCAATAATGGTAGAGTTTTGTCTAAGTTGGAATTTCCAATGTTCATTGACATTATAACCCAGTCTAAAACCCAGGTATGGCCTTGAATTTGGTACATAGATCGAAACAGAAGACGTTACCAAGTCGCCAAAGTAAACCGAAGAACCAGTTGAAAGTTGAAAGTCCCAATATTTTTTTGATATGAGAATGTCATCTTCATCAATATTGACATTGGTGTCTGCTTTGTCACTTATTTTACTATTTAAGGTTATATAGTAATCTCTGTTTGTCATTGCCATTCTTGGAATAGACATGTAGTTATATTGATTAACTAAAAATTTTCGATTCTTATTTAAGAAGTTTCTTATCCCGATGTTCACTGTAGGGAATTCAAACCCGTTTTCATCAACCAACCCGGCGATTTCCAAATATCCATTTTCAAATTTCTTTAGAATTTTATCTTCTAAATACAGTTTGGTTTTTAAGTTTCCGTTGAGAAATTCTAATCTATGACTTATCTGATACCGTCTTAATGTATCATCAACCAAATAGATATAGGTAACGTCGAACGAAGGAGAAGGCAGTGCGGCTTTGTTTCCAATAAGTTCAATAACGTCAGTAAATTGATCTATATGTAGATCATAGTTCGGGTTATCTACCTCAACACCGTTTACCCCAACCTTGTAAATATGACCATTGTTGGTTTCAAGGGGCTTCGAGTATAGCGTTGAATATTCAATAAACGGCGCTCTTTGGGAAGAGTGAATAATCTCAGAATTCATCTCTAAGAACTTATCCGCATTTACACCATAGTAATTATTGGATATATTCAATTTGTCTGCAGAACCCACTGCCGTTAAGTAGACTGGTAAAAATTCCACCGTGTCGTAACCGATGAGTCCAACATAGTTGTAACTGATACTATTGTCTTTGATAGCCGGTTGTTTGAGTTGGCCTTCCTTTTCATTATAGTTAATGAAAAGTGGGGTGGTGAATATTCCATTTAACTCTCTGCCAATAAACTCGTTACGCGAGAAAACGTTGTTCGTTATATTGATATGAAGTTGTTCCCACGCCGCGTCAGAAATCATCAAACTCCCTGTGTTGTTCGAGAATGTATTACCTGTGATATTAACGATTAATGAGTTGCGAATAAGGATCTTATCGATCTCTTGAATTTCAAAATATACGCCATGATTCATATGATGAAACATAGAATTTTTAATATCGACCGCTTGTCGTAGCCAATATCTTTCAAATTTTATGGGCTTCTTTAGTTTGTTAAAGTCAGCATATTGAATGTCAACTTTGGAATTGCTTTCTTGTAGGATGGTAAAACCCATACCCGGTTTGGTATCATCAAGACTTGTTATGGTTACAAAGTCTCCAGCGTTACCTTTAATGCGAAGACCGCCTTTCACCTGAATCACTGCATTTTCTGAAAAATGCAAAGCTGTTCCAGAATGTATAGACAGGGTTACTGTTGAACGGACGATATTGTTTCCTTTTACAACATAGTCTCCAGAGTCTAAGGTTAGATTCGAATCGACTATTTTGGGGAAACTCTTCATTGTTTGCCCACTCACACTTCCAAAGGTCAGGATCAAAGTGATCAGCAAGAAAGTGCAATGCGATATGTTACATTTTATCTTTTTCATTGTGATCATTTAATTAGTTACTGAATAAGTGAGCGGTTGTAATTCAATATCCGTTCCCAAAGAAGATTTGGCTTTGATCTTGGTGAACATTATGATGTCACCAGGAGTCGCCTTATTAATGGCATCAAGGCTACTGCTATTCAGAGAATTACCGACGTTGGGTATGGGTCTCAATATAGCAGTATGGTCATTGTATATAATGGTCATTTCAAAGCTTGAAATGTAATACTGTTCCTCAACAAGTAACTCGTCAGACTTGATACTCAAAGCTTTTGATTTTGCCAACTCAACAACTTTTGCGATAGTTGGTTTACTAGTGCCGTTTAAAGTGGCAATGGGCGGATTAAGTTTGCGGACAACATATTGTTTGTCGGCAATTCGAACAAAGCCATACGGCATTTTTGCAAATACTTCAACCCGTACTTGTCCTTCTTCTTTAACTCTAGCATAGAAACTCTTTCCTTTTTTGAGTATTTGTCCTTTTGAAATTCTTGCTTGTAGGCCATCGGTATCCTCAAATTCGGCAGTTCTTAAGTTAAGCTGGTTGTTTAGGCCGACGTATAGCGTTCCCATTTGTCCAGACTCTAGAATAGGTTTTAAATCCAACACCTTTAAGTTTTTTCTGCCTGAAACAACACTGTTGGTATATCTTATGGTATAATATCCTTTTATCTCAGGTACAAATAGGAAGGTGCCTGGCGCACTAAGGGTATAGCTCTTCTCTAAGCCATTAGGGTCGGTAAGGGAAATGTTAACGGGTTTGTTTGTCTCTTTGTCAAATCCAAAATTGAAGCGGACGGGCTTACCCACAGCGTAAACAGAATCACTTAAAGATTCGATAGTAACAGCATGTCTTTGTGCTTCATCTTTTTGTTCCTCTTTTATCTGATCGTCTTTTTGTTTGTTTTTAAGGATCTCTTCATTCAGTAGAATTGAACCCCAGTTTACCTGGTCTAAGAAAATTGGGATATAATCTTTTAACCCTAATGCGTCAGAAGCTGTTAATACTCTCGACAATGGTGTAGGTATCGGGTAGCTTGATTCACTAATCGCTTCACTTACCGCGGTGTTAAGGATAAAGCTGCGAATAAGTTCAAGTTGACTTTTAAACATCGTCAAATTCATTACAGATACCGTTAACGGGTGCTTAGAAAAGTAAAACTTCTCTGATTCAATTAGCTGGCCATCTGATTTATACTGAAAACTGGATAGCGGCATAATCGTATCCAATTGGTCTACTTTGGATGCCTCAACAAATTGACTAATGTCTAGTTTGTATTCTTTCAGGCTTTCAAACAATCGCTTGGCTTGTTTTCCTTCGATCATTAATTCATTAGAAAACACCTCTCGTTTGCCACCTTTGAAGTAGCCATACGGATTGAAGCCTTCTTTGGCGATTAGTGCAAACTTTAAACTATCAATAAAGTCCATTTGCGCGTTTGTCTTATCATCTATCGATGCAATTCTATGCTTGGTTTTGGCGTAAACTACACTGTCATTTTTTAGGTGATTAAGCACAACGAGGTTGTATCGGTTTGTTTGTATTTCTACTTGACGTCCGAGTACAGAAGTTGTTTGATCGCTTTTCTGCACGGCGTCTACGAAATCTGACGAGATATAGGTGAAAATCATCGCCAGAAATATGAGGTACAGAAGGTTAATTGCCTTCTGTCTCAGTCTTTGAGCACTTGATTCAAACATGGCAATTAAAATTTATAGTTTTCGAACTCCTTTAATTTATCGTTTGCCGAGGCAATCTTTATTTTAAGGCTATTGATTTCTTTATGATAGTCCAGAGTAGAACTATTCACCATTTCGTAATTGGTTTCGAGCTTGTCTACGTAAGTAGTCAATCTTTGCGTGGCGTTGTTCAGGTTTTCAACAGAATTGTTTAGTCCAATGATGGAATGAATGATTTGTTGTATTTGTTGCTCTTGCGTGGCTTGGGCTCCATCAATGGTCACCTCAACAGATTCAATATCGTCATCTTCTTTTTGTAGTTGTGGAAATAGGCGTTCCCATTTATAAGGCTGGTGTTTAAAGATAGGTTGAGCCCCAGAAATTAGAAAGATAATGGCTTCCCCAACAAGACCAACAATAAACAAGGCATCTGCCCCGTCAAGGCCAAGAAATTTGAATAAGGCCGCGATTAGAATTATAGCCGCACCTAATCCATAGAAGAAATTTAGTATATCGAATTTTCGCATTTGTTATCGATTTAAGTTTAAAAGTTGTAACTAATCGATATAGCAAATGCAACGAATATGCCAATTGAGTTGTATTGTGATTTTACAGGTATGATTTTTAGGCATAAAAAAATCCGTAAAAAGTTGTTTTACAGCTTGTTACGGATTTTGTGGTCTTCTGATTGTCTTATAGATTATTGTAAATGACCTGTTGTTACAATATTGGAATAAATCCCACTATGGGAATAAATCTCTATTTATTACTGGTGAAATGGGTATCCAAAATGCTTAGGCGCATTGAACGTTTCTTTAATGGTTCTCATGCTTGTCCAGCGCATCAAATTTGCTTTGGCTCCCGCTTTATCATTGGTACCCGATCCTCTTGCACCTCCAAATGGTTGTTGGCCAACAACTGCACCAGTAGGTTTGTCGTTGATATAGAAGTTACCTGCTGCGTTACGCAGTTTAACCGTTCCTAATTCAACAGCATATCGATCTTTTGCAAAGATGCTTCCTGTCAGTGCATATTCACTTGTGGCGTCAACAAGGTCTAAGGTTTCCTCGTATTTGACTTCGTCGTAAACGTGTATGGTTAACACAGGACCAAAAATCTCCTCACACATGGTTCGGTATTTTGGGTCACTAGCAACGATTACAGTAGGTTCAATAAAATAACCTTCAGATTTGTCAAAATTGCCACCTGCAATAATATCAACACCATCTTCTTTCGCTTGAGTAATAAAGGAAGCTATTTTGTCGAATGATTTTTCGTCAATTACAGCATTAATGTAATTACTAAAATCTTCTGTTGGCCCCATTTTCATTTCTTTCATCATAGACAACATCTTGTCTTTTACTGCTGGCCATAAGTTGCTTGGTATATATGCGCGACTTGCAGCAGAGCATTTTTGTCCTTGAAATTCAAATGCACCACGAACCAAAGCAGTAGCTACTTGGTCTGCATTGGACGACTTGTGGACCATAACGAAATCTTTACCACCAGTTTCTCCAACTATTCGAGGGTAGGTTCTATACTTCGCAATGTTTGCGCCGATTTCCTGCCATAAGTGTCTGAAAACACCTGTTGATCCTGTAAAATGTAATCCAGCAAAATCTCGGTGTTTAAACACGACGTCACCAGTATCCGGACCGCTTACATACACTAGGTTTATAACACCGTCAGGTAATCCAGCTTCTTTAAATACTTTCATGATAACATGGGCAGAGTAAATCTGTGTTTCTGCCGGTTTCCATACGACGGTATTGCCCATAAGTGCAGGTGTGCCAGGTAAGTTTGCTGCAATAGCAGTAAAATTAAATGGAGTTAAGGCGAACACAAAGCCCTCTAACGGACGGTATTCTAACTTATTCCATACACCAGGGCTGTTTTCAGGTGGTTGCTCTGCATAAAGTTGCGTAACATATTGTACGTTAAATCTCAAGAAATCTATTAACTCACAGGCCGCGTCAATTTCCGCTTGATAACAGTTTTTGCTTTGGCACAACATGGTGGCCGCATTAATTTCATTTCTATATTCACCTGCAATCAAGTCTGCTGCTTTTAGAAAGATTGAAGCTCTATTTTCCCAGCTCAAATTAGCCCAAGCTTCCTTGGCCTCTAATGCTGCGTCAATGGCTGCTGCTACATGTGTTTTGTCTCCTCGGTGGAATGTACCTAAAACATGCTTGTGGTCGTGCGGTGGATGCATGGTTCCCGTGTTTCCTGTTCTCACCTCTTCTGAGCCAATATACATTGGAACATCGCGTTGCTCACTTCGCATTTCGGCGAGCTTGGCTTTCAAGTTTTTTACTTCATCAGTGCCAGGTACGTAGTCACGTACACGTTCATTTTTTGGTGTTGGTACCTTAAAAAATCCGTTCATTTTCTACATTTATTTAACTGTAAGCCCTTTGTTCGGGCGATTTATTTATCCAAAATCCGAAAAGAAATTCCAGTTTTCTTCATCAGGTAATGGGCATTGCAAAAGTAATTTTTCTTTTTTCACCGGATGGATAAACTCCAAACTTTTGCTGTGCAAATAGATGAAACTTCCTTTGCCTTTTCGACTGCCATATTTCAGGTCTCCTGATATCGGAAAACCAATTTTTGCCATTTGAGCTCTTATCTGATGTGATCTTCCTGTTTTTAGATTCACTTGAATCAAAAACTTGTGATTTGCTGTTCCGAGATAATTGTAGGTCAACATGCATTTCTTCGAGCGCTTTACTTCTTTGTCGTGGGCTCTTGAAACGTTCTTGTCTTCCATTTTTACCAACCAATGTGTCAGATCCTCAGATAATTTGCGTGGCTTTTTCTGTAAAAGTGCGTAATAAGTTTTTTTGATGCTGTGGTCTTGCATCATCTTGTTCATACGGGTCAACGCTTTAGACGTCTTGGCAAATATTACGACACCACTAACAGGCCTGTCCAATCTATGGATGGTTCCTAAATATGCTTCCCCGGGTTTGTTGTATTTTTTTCTGATGTAGGCTTTAATGTAATCACTTAAGCACGGGTCTCCCGTAACATCACCCTGAACCAAAATACCCGCAGGTTTATTCACGGCAATCAGGTGATTGTCTTCGTATATGATAGATTTTGATACGTTGTATGACATTATACTATATTAACTTCTGGCTCCAAGGTTACATTAAACGCTTCTTCCACCGACTTTATAATTTTATTGGCCAGTGTGAGTACTTCTAAGCCAGTGGCTCCTCCATAATTGACAAGCACCAGTGCTTGTTTTGCATGGCTGCCTGTATTGCCTATCTTTTTCCCTTTCCAGCCGCACTTTTCAATCAACCATCCCGCGGCAATTTTTACGTTTAATTCGTCAGAAGGGTAACAACGTAAATCGGGATTTGATTTTTTAATTTCGTCAAAAAGTGTTTTACTTATAACAGGATTTTTAAAGAAACTCCCCGAGTTACCAAGCGCGTTTGGGTCAGGCAGTTTGCTTTGTCGGATTTCGATTACTGCATCGCTAACGTCTTTAATCGTTGGATTGTCTATTCCAACCGAAGACAGTTGATCCATGATTGCTCCGTATGTAAGATGTAAGGTGTGTTGTTTAGACAAACGCAGTTCTACACCCGTAATAAATACTTTGTTTTTCAGCACTTGTTTAAAAACACTGTTCCTGTATCCAAATTTACAGTCCACATTCGATAAAGAATGTTCTTCTCCAGACTGTAAGTCGATGAAATGAACATGTGTCAAAACATCTTTTAACTCCACACCATAGGCACCAATATTTTGAATTGGAGATGCCCCAACACATCCAGGGATGAGAGATAAGTTTTCTATTCCTCCCCAGTTGTGGTCTATGGTGTACAATACAGTGTCATGCCAGTTTTCGCCAGCCCCAACATGAATCGTAACGTCTTTTTCCGTTTCCTTTACTAATCGAATCCCTTTGATTTCATTTTTGATAACTATACCGTCAAAATCATCGGTAAACAGCACATTACTTCCGCCTCCTAAAATGAAAAAAGGTGATTTAAAAATGGACTGTTTCACCATATCCTTAATTTGGTCGGGTGAGGTAACCGTAACAAACTCCTTGGCAGTAACAGACATCCCAAACGTGTTGAGTTGTGTAAGGTTTTTGTTGAATTCTTTTTTCATTTGAAGGGCAAATATCTGTGCTATTACTTACACATCATGTATCTAGAGATAAATTTGTTCACGCCTTTAGTTTCTGCCAATATGTATACCGTAACCATTTGGACATGGCAGAGTTGAATGCAATGCCTAATCCAATGCCACCATGCAAGAATCCCCACTTTATCAAGTAAATTTTAATAAAGTGAGCACAGGCACTTAATGCCGCTTTTACGCTATTATTTGATTTCCCATGAAACAAATCTCGTTCGGCTGCTAAACGGGCATACTTGTGAACGGTTTCTATATGCTGTTTTTTATTAGAAACGGTAAAGTGTTCTATGTTGCCAGAAAGGTGTTGAGTTGCCGTATCGTCTTTGGTTTGAAGCGTTTCGTGTACAAAGTCGCCAGACCATTCACATGTAGTTTTGTCGTATAAGCGAGTCTTAACATCTGGGTACCAACCAGCATATTTAATCCACTTTTTACCAAAAAAGTTTTTTCGATTGAAGGAATATGCACCCTCTAATCCTTTTGAGGTTGCATTGCGAACGGATTCAATGGCCTGTTCGTCTAATTTTTCATCGGCGTCAATTGAAAGAATGAAAGTGTGTTTTGCCAACTGAGCGCCTTTGTTCTTTGTTTTGCTATAACCAAGCCAATCTGTTGTAATGCATGTTACGCTATCAAAATCGTTACAGATACGAACGGTATCGTCGGTGCTATGACTATCCAACACAATAATCTCATTACAAATCTTGGCAACACTCGCTAAGCACCTTGCAATAGTGGCTTCCTCATTAAGCGTGATTATTACAGCAGATATGTTGTGCGATGTCATTATGAGGCACAAAAAAAGCCCAAATAATTGGGCTTTAAAATTTTATATGTTTGAAGCGGACTAGCTTTTAGCTGTACATCCTTCTGCACAAGCATCATCGCATGCGTGAGCTTCTTCTGTAGAAGACGCTTCTGCTGTACAACCCTCTTTATATTCATCTCCACAAACGTGAGCTTCTTCAGTTTTGTGCGTGCATCCTTCTGCACAATCATCACCACAAGCATGAGCTTCTTCAGCATTGTGTTTGCATCCTTCTTTGCAGTCGTCGCCACAAGCGTGCGCTTCTTCGCCACCTTTCTTGTCTGAGCAACATTTTTTCTCACAGTCATCAGCGCATTTTTCGCCGTCTTTTTCTGCGCAGCATTCTTTTTTGCAATCTTCTTTGCAATCTGCTGTTTTTTCTCCACCGTTACAAGCTGCAAATGCTACTGCCATAAAAGCGATGAATAATACCTGAGTTATTTTTTTCATATTCTTTATTTTGTGCGAAACTAAAACAAGTTTAATACTTTCGAGGTATAGTCGTTTCCATATTTAAAAACTGACTTTAAAAAAATATTATGTTCAAGAAAATTCTTCTGTGGTTATTGTTCATCACTATTGCCGTTTCAACTTTGATATTCACGTTTGTTATTTATGTAAATTTCAGTGAAGGAAAACGAGCGGGAGAGCTCATTAAGATGAGTAAGAAGGGTGTGATGTTTAAAACCTATGAAGGCCAGTTAAACACGGGTGGGTTTTCTGAGGGTAATGGTGACATCACCTCCAGTATTTGGCATTTTAGCGTCAAATCCTCAAACGACGAAGTTCTTCAAGATATTGACAATGCCATAGATGGCGGTTATCGGGTTAAACTGTATTATGAGGAGAAATATATGAATGTATTTTTTCTAGGCGACACCAAATATTTTGTCACCAAAGTTGAACGGGTCAAGGAGGAGTAGCTTAGGCTAAGCCAGTATGATTTGCCTTAACAGCTCCAAGGCCAGGTTGCCTGATCGTTCAATATTTTGACGTCGATCACCTTTTAAATGATATACTTTGCTTTGAGTTTTTGTTCCATTGGTTACAGCCATCCAAACCGTACCAACAGGTTTGTCTTCAGTGCCGCCTGATGGGCCAGCAATTCCTGATATTGCGACACCATAATCGGTATTGTTTTTCAGTCTAACAGCCTTCGCCATTTTTTCAACAACCTCCTGACTTACAGCGCCTTTGTTCCATAATAATTCGGCATCCACACCGAGTACTTCGGTTTTATTTTCGTATGAATACGTAACTACAGATCCTGGGAAATAAGCCGAACTTCCAGGCGTTGAAGTTATCAAGTGAGCAACAAATCCACCTGTACAACTTTCGGCCACCGAAACCGACTCTTTTCTTATCGAAAGTAAGTCTCCAACGACTTCTTCTATCCGTTTGTCACTGTTAGCAATCACATGTTTGCCGAGGATGTTTTCTATGGATGAAACAGTTTTGTTAAGCTCAGCCTCAATCTTTGCTGCGTCTTTTCCTTTACCTGAAATACGGAGCCGAACAACACCATAATTGGGCAAATACGCAATTTTTAATTCAGCAGGTAAGCTAAGTTCAATCGACTCTATTTGTTCACTAATTAACGATTCGGGAATGCCAGAAACAACCAAGGTGCGGTGAGACACAATATCTGACGACCTCTTTTTAAGTTGAGGGAAAACAAAATTGCTTAGGATGTCCTTCATTTCATATGGCACACCTGGTAAGCAAATTATAATACAATTATTGGCTTCGAACCAAAGTCCTGGAGCTGTCCCAAAGTTGTTTTGCAACGCTTTGGCATTCGCAGGTATCAGTGCTTGATCGCGGTTGACTTGTGTGACTTCCCTTTTTAAATGATTAAATATCCGTTCCACGTTTTTAAACGCCGTTTCGTCGAAGATCAAATCGACACCAAAATAGGTGCAAAGTGTCTTTTTAGTGATATCATCTTTTGTTGGGCCAAGGCCACCAGTCATAATGATTAAATCACTATTGTTTATGCCGTTGTCCAGTGATTTGGTGATCGCGCTTGCTGTATCAGAAATGGTTGTAATCCGCGTCACATCCCAGCCTAATGGGTTAAGTTGTTGACCAATCCATGCCGAATTAGTGTCGATTACTTGACCGATAAGAATCTCATCACCGATGGTAATTATTTCTGCCTTCAAAAGAATATATTAAGTGACGAAGGTAATTCGTTAAATGGGATTCTTTGAAGTAGTTAACCGTAACTTTTTATCTGTAACATTGTTGTACTTTAAACAAAACGTATGAACACAGTATATAAATCACCACAACTAAACAAACTAACAATTATTGGTGGCGCAGTAGGCCTCATTTTATTAATTGTCCTTTTTAAATCTTTTGTCACTATTCATTCAGGAGAAGCAGGAGTGCTTTATGAGCGATTTAACGGTGGGGTAAACACTGAAGAGGTGCTTGGAGAGGGTTTCCACCTCGTGGCGCCATGGAACCAAGTTTTTGTATATGAAGTAAGACAGCAAGAAGCACATGAAAACATGGCTGTTTTATCTTCTAATGGTCTAGAAATTGCTTTGGACCTTTCTTTGTGGTTTAAACCGGCAAATGCTGACCTTGGATTCTTACATAAAACTAAGGGGGAAAACTACCTAGATAGAGTTGTGAAACCAGCAGCAAGATCGGCTACTAGAAGTGTTGTCGGACGATATACACCAGAGCAGATATACTCTTCTAAACGAGACGTCATCCAAGAAGAAATATATTTAGAAACTAAAAAAATATTGGACAAGCAATATGTTCAATTAAACGAGGTTTTAGTGAGAGACGTAACACTTCCAACTACCATTAAGGAAGCTATTGAACGCAAACTAAAGCAAGAGCAAGAATCATTGGAATATGAATTCAGGCTGCAAAAGGCAACCAAAGAAGCAGAGAAGCAAAAAATTGAAGCTGAAGGTAAAGCCGCAGCGAATAGAATATTAAACGCGTCACTTACAGATAAAATCTTAAAGGAGAAAGGCATTCAGGCAACACTGGAACTCGCTAAATCTCCGAACGCAAAAACGGTGGTTATAGGTAGTGGGAAAAGCGGACTGCCATTAATTTTAAATCAGAACTAAGCGTTATATAACCTCGGAGTTTACGATGTGAAAACCCTTTGGTGGTTGCTTGATTCGGGTAAAGATACCCAGCGCTACTTGTGACGTTTTAATACTTTTAAAACGCTTTAAGGAGCCTATGAATAAAGGGTTTAGCATGCGAAATATGCGTATGGCAATTTGCTCACCTAGTCGTTTTTCCGCCCGATTTGAATCTAGTAAAGAGGGTCTGTAAATGCAGGTGGTATTAAAAAGAATGTTCCGTATTTCTTCTTCCATTGCTCCTTTAACTCGGTTATAGAAAAAGAAAGACGTTTTGTTAGCACCGGATGCCGAAACCACATGAAATTGTGTAGCGTTCGACTGTTTAACCAATTTGGCGAAAGCGACTACGAAGTCAAAATCTACTTGTTCAAATGCAGTTTTACTTCCGGCTTTGGCCATAGTTGTTCCTAAGCAACATACACCACAATCAGCGTCGCCAATGGCTGCCTCAGAGAGTTGATTGAAGTCCGTAATTAGTTGAGTTAGTTTGGGGTGATCTATATCTAAAGCACGACGTGCGACAATTGTGATTTTCGAAATATTGTTTTCGTCAATAAGCAGTGGGAGCAGGCATTTGCCTATCTCTCCTGTGGCACCAGTAATAACAACATGCATAAACGAATATAAAAATTCATTATGGTTTTGTGCAATAATTCGCGAATTTGCATCTCAGTAGTAAACGGTTCAACAAAGTGATTCATAATCGATTGGTAGCACTAATGGTTACCTTATTTTTAAGCGTTTTAAACGTGTCGGCACAATCTTTAAGTGCTGTAAAGATTAAAGTTCTAAAGCAAGAACTTCAGTTATTAGAGGGGCGCCACGATTTTAAATCTGACTCCTTGCGCGTCGAGGATATGAATCAGATAGCGCTCTATCAAAGTAGTTCGAGTCGCGATTCGGCAATTATGATTTTAGATTCTGCTCTGCCTTTAACGGCGTCAAATGCAATGATTGACTTACGTGCTGTTACCTTTTATAATTATGGTCAGGTGTATGAACAGCACGGGGAATTTGCTAATGCTGAATCTGCTTATCAAAGATGGTATGATATCAGGAAGGTACAAAGTACGCGCAAATATCGTTGGGCAATGTCTGGCATGCGAGAGTTTTACTCACGTCATTTACAATTGGATAAACTGGAGGTCATCGATCAAGAATGGGTGAATGTATTGGAAAACCAGCTAGAGACAGGAGAAGACCCCTTGTATGGTTTTGAAGGATCTATGCTTGCTGTTGTAGATAACCTTGTGAGGCTCGGTGAATATTATAAGGCAGAGGCTTACTTTTTACGATTATTAGAAAATGAGTCTTCCTCTATTGACTGGTTAAGCAGAGGCATGCTCTATTTTCGTATTGAACGATATTTAATCGATGTGGGTGATACTGAAGGTCTTAAAGACTGGTATTCTAGGTGGTTTTCTGCCATCGCCAAACATGCAGATATTAATACAGCAGGTAAAACACTTGCTATTATATCGCGATACTTATGGGCTGAGCCAGCAGTAGCGAGTAGTGTTTTAGAGCATTTACATACTCTAGCTGTAAATTCTGGCAGTGAGGTGATTGTTAGACGGTATTTGGATCTTTGGATACCAATTTTAAATAAAACTGTTGAATTTGAAAAAAGAGAAATATCTAAAAATCCCAATGTCAACCGCTATATCCAGCACAGTATCATATTTAATGTGCGCGCAGCCACTTGGACTTCAGTTAAAGAGAGTGCCGAATTGCGTGATGCGTTTCTATTGAATGCTTTAGAGGCATCTAAAGCGCTTCATTCTACTGATGGATTACAATTAAATTCAGTTGTGGAGTACCTTCAACAAACAAGTGATCAACAGGCAGATAAGAAAATGAAGAAATCCCTGAAAAAGGTAATTAAGGTGCTTAACAAGTTATAACCTTTGCACTAAAGCGTAAATTGTTCCACTTCTTTTACTTCTCCAGAAAGTAGGCCTTCTATGGTCGTTTCGCCTATCCGGTAACGAATGAGTCGCAATGTTGGGAACCCAACAGCAGCAGTCATTTTTCTGACTTGACGAAACTTACCTTCTTTTATTGTAATAGATACCCAACTTGTGGGTCCATGTCTGTCATCGCGAACACGCCTTGACCTTTCTGGGTAATCGGGGTTAGACAGCAAACTGGCCTCACAAGGTAAAGTTTGATATTTCACGCCATTTATCCCAATCTCAACTCCCTTTTTTAACCTGTCGATATCAGTTTGAGTAATAATCCCATCAACTTGGACATGGTATTCTTTTTCTATTTTACGACCTCTAACCAGTGCACTTGCTTTACCATTTGTAGTGAGAAATAGAAGACCTTCAGAGTGTTCATCTAATCGACCAATAGCCATCGTGCCTTCCGGGAATTCATACAGCTCTCCCAAAAGCTTTTTTTTGCGTTTGTTGTTATACACAAATTGGGTCATATAGCCATAGGGCTTATGCATAGTAAAGTGCCTGTATGTGTCTAACTCACTCATTCCCTCAATCCCTCAATCCTTCAACCCTTCAATCCTTCTTAATCCGAGCATACTTCAACATAGGAATATTCAAGGGGTTGTTCACCAAGCCTTGAACACGTTTATTTAAGAGCCTGATACTCTGGTCGTAAAACAAAACAACAATCGGAGCATCCTCCAATATGATTTGATCCATTTTACGGTATAAATCAATACGTGTACTGTCATTCGTTTCGATTAGACTTTGCTCATACAGTGCATCATAGTCTATATTCTTAAAATGAGTATAATTAGGACCATTAGGAGCAAAATTCTTGCTATAAAAGCATGAGAGATAGTTTTCGGCATCTGGGTAATCCATTATCCAACTTGCACGAAAGAATGCTAAATTTCCGTTACGTTTTTGCTCTTTGACCTCCGAGGATGGCAATACATTTATTTCACAGTTAATACCAATCTCGCTAAGTTGTTTTTGAATATAGATACATAAATCGAGATAGTCCTTGGTGGTTGATACCACAATGGGACTAGGATTGCTAGCGTAGTCAGACAATTTTAGTTCTGCAATCGCTTTCTCTTTGTTGTAGCTATATCCGTATGTAGGGTTCGAAACATGACCTTGAAGACCAAGAGGAATGAATCCACCTTCCGCTGGGTTTCCAACGCCGTTTCGTAGGTAGCGTATCATGGCTTTTCTGTCGATTGCATAGTTTATGGAGCGCCGAAAATGGACGTTATCCCATGGGGTGGTAGCGGTTACACTATCAACCTGAATGGCTAAATATTCGGTGTTCAAAAACGCCTTCTTTTCAAGCGAAATGTATCCATGTAACTTATCATGAAGGTTGCCATCGTCATTTAAAATGATGTCTTTGGTCGTACTCGTAATGCCATTAAACAGATCTAGTTTTTGATCCAAAAACTGAAGCAAAGCCATTTGTTTGTTGGCAATAAATGAAATGGATACAGCGTCTAGATAAGGCAACCTTTTACCTTGATCATATTCAAAGTAATTTGGGTTTTTATGTAACACTAGATTAACGTCCTTTTCCCATAAGAAAAATGTAAACGGGCCCGTTCCTACAGGGTTTTGAGAAAATGACTTTCCGTATTTTTTAATGGCTTCTTTTGGCACCACACCACAATATGGCATGGCAAGCATACCTAGAAATGGGGCGAAGGCTTGCTTGAGGTGAATTTGAAATATCGTGTCATTGACCGCTACAAATCCATTGTTGGCTATTTTGTCGTTAAAAATCCATGCCCCTGGTGAAGCTGTTTTGGAATCTATTATGCGTTTAAAGCTATAGGCAAAATCATGAGCCGTTACATTTCGGGACTTGTTTGGAAAGCATGCGTTGTCGTGAAAATAAACGTCTTTTTTAAGGGTAAATGTGTATATCTTTCCAAATGAGTCGATTTGCCAGCTCTTTGCAATACTGGGTATAGGTTGTAGTTGGTTATCGAGTTGAACCAAACCATTAAACACTTGATTTACAGCCCAAATGTTGTCTTGCGATGAGGCAAATGCGGGGTCAAGTGATGTAATACCATTTTCCGAATTGTAACTAAATACAGTCCTTGCTTCTTGTTTATTGGACGAATTGCAGGATATTAACAGCATTCCTATGTGAATAAGTACCAATATCCTGTTCATTTATCCTACCGATTTAAAATTAGTTTTGAGCCTGTCTTAGAATCACAAGCATGGCAAAAATATGGTATTTAGGTCACTCTTGTTTCCGAATGGAAATCGACAATGTGCGCATTGTGACGGACCCATTTGTGACGGAAAACCCACTGGCCAAAGATATTGATTTGGCTCAAATTGAAGCTGATATCATTCTGGTTACGCATGGACATGGGGACCATATTGGTAACCTTGTTGAATTGGCAAATCAAACGGGTGCGCTAGTGGTTTGTAATTACGAAATATACCTGTGGTTAGAAAAACAAGGCTATACGAATTGTAGACCCATGAACCATGGGGGAGTTTTTACAAGCAAGGGTATTCAATACAAGGTTGTGATCGCTGCCCATAGCAGTTCATTCCCAGATGGAAGTTATGCAGGAAACTCGGTTGGGTTTGTAATAAAGGGATCTAATGATTGTATATACTTTGCCGGAGACACAGGACTAACGCTTGATATGAAACTTATTGGAGATGAGTTTGAGTTAACCGGTGCTGTATTACCAATAGGGGATAATTTTACGATGGGTGCGAAAGATGCAGCTATTGCAGCCACGTTTTGTGGAGCAAAAAAAGCAATTGGAATGCATTACGACACCTTCGATATTATAAAAATAAACCACGATGATGCACATAATGCATTTCGTGATAAAGGGGTTGAATTACTCCTTCCACAAGTTGGAGAAAAATTGGACTTTTAAAATTAAGACTATGACAAAAACGATTTGTATTGCGAATCAAAAAGGTGGTGTAGGGAAGACTACTACTGCAATTAACTTGGCTTACAGCTTAGCGATTCTAGAGTATAAAGTGTTGTTGGTTGATGCAGACCCTCAAGCAAATTCTACATCTGGTCTTGGTTTTGATCCTAAGAATGTGAAAATCGGGTTGTACGAGGCTCTTGTTCAGGATATTAGTCCGGATGACATATTGCTTAATACGACGAATTCAAATTTGGATTTACTTCCATCAAATATTGATTTGGTTGGAGCAGAGATTGAAATGATCGATTTGCCTAACCGCGAGAAATTGATGAAACGAATTCTATCACGTGTTAATGAGGCGTATGATTTTGTAATTATAGATTGCTCTCCATCGCTAGGTTTGATTACCACAAACGCACTAGCCGCAACTGATTCCATAATCATTCCGGTACAGTGTGAGTATTTCGCACTTGAAGGTTTGGGCAAGTTGCTTAACACCGTAAAGATTATTCAGCGTAGTATCAATGTTAATTTGGAGATAGAAGGTTTATTGTTGACGATGTACGATAGTCGACTACGTCTTTCGAACCAAGTTGTGGATGAAGTGAAGCTCCATTTTCAAGAAATGGTTTTTGAAACCATTATTCAGCGAAATACGAAATTAAGTGAGGCTCCAAGCTTTGGATTACCAGTGCTAGAACATGATGCTACTGCCAGGGGCAGTGTTAATTATCTTGATTTAGCACGTGAGATTCTCCAGAAAAACAATATGACAAAAATGGCTACAGCCGAAAAGATATTACAGTAATGGCAAAACGAAACGCATTAGGAAAAGGGTTAGGGGCATTGTTGGAAAATTCTAATGACGACGTTTCAACGTTATCAGAGGGCGCGGTAAATTCAGTTGCTACCATTGCATTGTCTCAGATTGTAGCAAATCCATTCCAACCAAGAAACGAATTTGAGGACGAAGCATTAAGTGAACTAGCTGAATCTATTTTGATTCATGGTGTTATTCAGCCTATAACGGTTCGAAAAATTGGCAATGACAAGTATGAAATAATAAGTGGTGAAAGGCGTACACGTGCCAGTATTATTGCTGGCCTTGAGCGTATTCCTGCTTATGTGAGGCTTGCGAATGATCAAGAAATGTTAGAAATGGCGTTGATTGAGAACATTCAACGTGAAGACTTAAATGCCATTGAAATATCTTTGAGTTATAAGCGATTGTTAGACGAATGTGGTTTAAGACAAGAAGAGCTTGGCGAAAGAGTTGGTAAAAAAAGAAGTACCGTTAACAATTACCTGAGACTGCTTAAGTTACCAGAATCAATCCAAGGGGCTTTAAGGAGAAATGAAATATCAATGGGTCATGCAAGAGCTTTAATTAATATTGAAGACCTATCGGTGCAAGACTACATCTGCAAAAGAGCTGTTGCAGAAGGTTTGTCTGTAAGAAAAGTAGAGGAGCTGGTTAAAGAATATCAATCTACCGGTGCAGTTCCAAAACCAACTGAAAAAGCTATGGATGCAGAATCCCCAGCACCCAAAGCTAATTTTAAGGAATTTAAACCATATCGCGAATTACTTATTGAACGTTTAGGGTCTGGAGTCGAGTTTGCCGCTGTAAAAGGGGAGAAAGGGAAAATTATCATTCACTTCGACGACAAACCTCACTTGGCAGATATCTTAGAGAAGATGCGCCACATTTAGTCGAATTAAGGGTTTAGATTAATGGATTCAACTAATTTTGCCAAAGACATGGTACGCCTCATTATTTGTCTTTTGGTAGTTGGTTCTATGCACACGAAGTGCAAAGCACAGTTTAGTTTCAAAGACAAATGTATGGAACTGAATCAGTCCAGCTACATCTTGCCTTTAAAAGACTCTGGAGAGGTGCACAGCCCTAAGAAAGCGACCATCATGTCTGCTATTATTCCAGGACTGGGGCAGGTGTACAACAAGAAATATTGGAAAGTAGGATTGTTATATGCTGCAGGCGCAGGACTTGGCTATGGGCTTAAAATAAACACGGATAGTTTAAAAGGGTATCAAAGTTCGTTGATAGCTGAACTGGATGACGACTCAACAACGATAAACTATTTGTACGCAGATCTTGCGGTCGATAAAATAAGAAGTGAACGTAACTATTACAGAAAAACACGTGACCAAATGATTCTGGGTTTAGGGCTTCTATATATCCTTCAGATCATTGATGCTAACGTAGATGCGCATCTACGAGAGTTTGACGTCAATGAAGATCTGGCGTTTAAGCCGCAGCCTAGCTTTATTGTGGTGAACCGTAAAGTGTTGCCCTCCGCAGGATTCTCACTCAGATTTTAAGCGCAGCAGCTTGATCGTTACACACTCTTTATTATGTATTTTTTTGTCCATACAATGACTAAATTTGCGCCCATAAAAACAACGGTATGAAAAACGTAGGAGTAATTGGTTCTGGTACAATGGGTAATGGTATTGCACATGTGTTTGCACAAAATGGCTATAATGTTCACCTTATTGATATTAAGCAAGATGCGCTAGATCGAGCACTACAAGTCATAGCTAAAAACTTCGATCGCCAGATTGCGAAAGGTAAAATTAGCGAGGATGTTAAAACGGATAGTTTAAACAGAATTGAAACGTTCACCAATGTTTTAACAGGAGTTGCAGGTTGCGACTTGGTAGTGGAAGCAGCAACTGAAAGATTAGACCTTAAAAAGAAAATTTTCCAAGAAGTTGACCAAGCAGCACCAGAGCATTGCATTTTGGCTACCAATACTTCGTCGATTTCGATTACGGAATTAGCTGCGGCAACAAAAAGACCTGAAATGGTAATCGGTATGCATTTTATGAATCCGGTTCCCGTGATGAAGTTGGTTGAGATAATAACGGGTTACTGTACGTCTAAAGAGGTGACGGATACCATTGAGAAGCTATCAATAGACATAGGGAAGGTTCCTGCAATGGCTAACGACTATCCTGGGTTTATCGCTAATAGAATTTTAATGCCGATGATCAATGAAGCCATTTACACATTGTTTGAAGGTGCTGGCGGAGTAAACGAAATTGATACCGTTATGAAGCTTGGTATGGCACATCCAATGGGGCCACTTCAACTGGCTGATTTTATCGGGCTAGATGTATGTAAAGCGATATTAGACGTTTTATACACTGGTTTCGGAAACCCCAAATATGCTCCATGTCCGTTACTGGTAAACATGGTAAACGCAGGTAAACTTGGTGTTAAGTCTGGTGAAGGTTTTTACAACTGGAGCCATGGCACAAAGGAGTTGGTTGTTAGCTCTAGCTTTGGTGAGTAGGTTAGTCTTAACTGCAGGATAACTGAGAGCGTAGATTATAGAGGAGCGGGAAATCTTCAATCCTTCAATCCTTCATTCCTTCAATCCCTCATTCCCTCCCAAAAACTTCTTGTCGATTACCAATCCACCGGTAACACCAATTGCCAAGTATATAAAATCTGACGGTTTGAAATTATTGCCCAATACGAGCTTTCCAATGGAAGTATTTCGTATTGCTTCAAACCAATCTGCAGTGATGAGTTGTGAGAATTCAATAGCAAAGCAAATAGAGAGGGCAATCCAAAATATCTGTGCAGGACGGTTATGTATCCGTATCCATCGCACAAGAAAGTACATTAATGTTCCATAAAGCGCGTCACCAACACCTAGTGGTACGAATTGAAGTGCAAACTCAGATCTGGATACCAGGCCAACAAGGAGAACAAGTATGACTAAAAGGCTTACCTTACTTCTCATCGTCGGCGTTTAGTGTATACGCGTGTTCAACCATTTGGCTGTACACAGTACGCCAACCTTGCCATCTGCCATCTTCACTCATTGATTCGTTGTGCCATAAGCTCACAAATAATCCACCCACATTCTTAACCCGCTCCATAAGCTCAATAATGGTTGCAACAGCCTGTTGAGGAGGTTGGTTCATATAATGCAATGGCGTAATATCCATACAGCAAAAAGGAATTAATTCAAGATTAGTGACCTTGTTGGTGGTTAAATTAAAGAAGTGAAAAGGGGCTGCTATTCCAGCGCGAAACCCTAAGTGCGTGGAATATCCCATCGTATGGTCTTCTGTAATACCAATATCTTCAAGTGTTACATAGGTTTCTGGCATTTTATGCATCAAAAAATGTTGTCGGCTATGCACAATATCGTGGGCAACAATATTTTCAAGCATTTGGTGTTCTTTGGCGACTAAAGCGTGTTCGTAGTTCGAACGGTAAGATGGGTGTATTCCAATGGTATACGTATCGTTTATTCGATTAATACAACGCTGGAACTCAGCATTGGAAACATCTGTGTTTTTATCGAACTTTCCGCGTTTACCTATTTGAATAAAGTAGTTTACAGAAGTCTTAAATTTTTGATGAACCTTGTCTTGCCAATCAAAGTTGTAAAATGGATCTGCTTTTTGATTGGTTAAAACGGAGACTCTATCTTTCACTTCCTGCCAACTTCGCCTGGCACTATCCCTTACCAATCCTCCAACAGATCGCAAAAATCCCTTGTTACGATATTTCCATGCCTGGTCTATGTCTATGGTAGAAACGTAATTAAATTGACGTGGTGTTGTCTGTAAATCAGTGTTTTGGGTGATTAGTTGGTTTAATAAACCCAACGCCCATTCATTGACAATAGGACGTTGTAGTAATCCAAATTTTAGTAAACAGCTTTGTGAAGCCGTAAATCGATTATGGGCATCTTTCTCAAAAGGAACATATTCCTCAAATCTCGAAACCAAGTAAAAGCTAATTGCTAATAAATCGAAGTGCTGATAGCCTTCTATGATTAGGGACGGCAAATTATTCCATTCTTGGCCTAATTCAATCCGTATAGGTTTAATGTCTTCTTCAAAAAGCAATTTATACGGTTTTATTTGAAGACCTGGAAGATCTGAGTTGTTTGAATAGTTGAGTTGTATAGATGTAGAAGATAAAAACGTATCAACGTCGGAAGTCAGGCTAAGTTCTAACCCTAAAAGTTGTTCAAAAACCAATTGAGCAATATATGTTAATCGCTCTGTGGTGGCTTTACTATACAGCGTTATTTGATTCAATTTGGACCTGCTACAACGCTTTATTTAAAATTTGCAAATGCTGAATCTAACAGTCTTGCCAAATCATAATCTTTGTCTGTGACCATATTACCAGCATCGTGCGTACATAAATTAACCATTACCTTGTTGTAAACGTTACTCCACTCAGGGTGGTGGTTAAGCTCTTCTATCGCTTCGGATACGTCAAACATCCATCGAGTCGCATCAAGAAAATTCTTGAATACAAAGGTTTTTATTAATTGATTGTTTTCTTCTTTCCAGCCGTCCATCAGTATTTTATTATTTTTAGAAAAGAGGTAAATCCGTCTAACTTCAATTCTACAAAATATATTCCGGACTTGAACTCCTGGGTCGGAACGTTTAACTGTAAAACGTTTGATTCTTGGGAAATCACCTGACCTATGTCGTTTGATATGGTGTAACCAAATCGTTGTCCAGACTTACTCAAGATAGATGCATCCTCCATTCCGGTACTAAAACCGTCTGTGTTATAGGCATTGAACAACTGGTTAAATTCAAGTTTTTTTCCTTCGCTTAAAAGTATGTTATGCACTGAAAAACAAGACCTTATGTCTTGATGGTAACGCTTGTTGAAAAGCAAAGAATCAACTGTTAACAGTATGTTAGCCATGTCAGGTATCGTGGCAGTTTTGTATTGATAGAATAAATGCTCCAGCACTAAAGAGTCACATGAGGCACGTCCAATTTTATCATAAATACACATTAAAGGGGTAGACCAAATTTCACGATCTGCATTGGAGTTACCCGTCATGTCTTGAGGGTACTGCAGTTTAGCACCAATGGTTACACCCTCAAAAAAAGGATTGTGACCATCCCAATTGAACATTTTTTTCCAGGCAAAATCTGTATAAGATTTTGAATATGAGGCACTAAAGTAATCAGCATTTCCTTCTTCCATTGCACTTCGGTCTCTGGTGTTGGCATAGGAGTCACCACCAGCCACAAATGCCAAAGCGTGAGAAAACTCGTGAACGACAATTTCTCCGTCTTCTGCATCATCAACCCCTCCTTCACCAAATTCTAGTTCGACCGGTGAAACACCGTAATTAAAAGAACTAAAATCACTGCCATTGTATCCGTGTGCATCAATAACTAACGTGTCGGGTAAAGCATTTGAGAATCCTAACTGCTCTACGTGGTTACTCATGTTTGTGATGTGGTAAAAAGCGTTCACATCCTCAAATTGATATTGACTGCGTTTAAAAGAAAAGGTATCTGTTAACGAGAAAGTTTGTGGTGTGATAGGGTTACTTACGTTTCCAAAATAGTATCTGTCTGATTTTAGCCAAAAAGTATCGTTTTCGTGTTCTGCTGTCATGTCAACCCATTTACGTTCTGCATTGAGTTGCGGAACATCTAAATCTGATGAATCTATGTATGGTGAACCATATGATTTTTCTGCCGTGTTTAGGGGGTTTACCAGAAATACTTGTGCCTTAACTTGTGTGTCTGGTACTGTATAGAATAGTTTTTGAGTTATTAGACCTTGAACTTCACCATCAACGATAATGCGTTCTGAATCGAAGGCGTCATGAAGTTTTTCAAAATCAGCTAGTGCCCAAATACCGTTACTAAGTACGATGACTTTTTTTGTTTTGTTCTGGTTTTCTGGGAAGATAATGTCGATAAAAGGCACATTGTCTTGCATAAACAAAACATTTTCAACTAAATCTGTGTGAATCCGAATTTGGGCATTGTGGATCGGATAACCGTTCTTTTTAACGGAATATGTAAAATGCTTCCCTGTTAAGCTTTTTGTAGAACGAATCAATGTTGTTACGTAGCCTGGCAGGCTGAGGATATCGTGCTCCTGCTCTAAAAACTTAGTAACGTCTTCCTCGGTGGCGAAAGACTTATCTGTTGTATAAATGTTAACTGCTGGTATCTGGATGTCACCTGATTGATCTTGTACTATGGCAATTTGTGCTACAGCAAACTGAGAAACTATACAAAGGAAAGACACCAACAACCAATTTTTCATTATGTAAAGTTAACGCCTTTAGAGACCATTAGGTTTATCGGTTAGTTCAAAATTGGGTAATGATTCAAGATGGTCATTAAATTCATCGTATTTAGACTTGGATAATTTTATTTCAAAAAAACCTCCTGGGATATTCGGAGGTTGAATGATTGTAAAATTTAGCCTGTTGGCCAATTCATACACCTGAAAATCTTTGGCACCAAGATGCTTCAACCAACATGTTTTTTGAATTGTTTTACTAACGATAGTGCAAGCTTCTATGGCTTGTTTTGCTGCACTCCCATAGGCATCTATTAATCCGGAAACACCTAATTTCTTGCCTCCATAATAACGAACAACGGCTACCAATATATGTGTTAAGTCTTTCGACTTTATTTCACGAAGGATGGGCTGTCCTGCTGAATTGCTTGGTTCTCCATCATCGTTTGCACGGTAATTTTCGCCGGTTAACCCCATTCGGTAGGCGTAACAAACGTGCGTCGCATCAGCATACTGAGCACGTAGTTGATTTAACGTGTTTTTTAACTCCTCATCATTCTCAACAGGGCATGCCAAACCAATAAACTTAGATCCTCTGTCTTTATGTAGAACTTCCGATGGTTTATCTATCGTTTTAAAAGTGCCTTCCATGTTTCTTAAGGCAAACTAATTAAAACAATAGCGACCAGAGCCATAACAATACCAATGATGTTTTTTTTATTCAATCGTTCTTTGAAGATAATGACAGACAATACCGTCGAAAGAACAACAATTCCCACATTGTTAAGCGGATATACCTGAGAGGTGGTAAAGAAATCGGACTGTAGCGCCTTAAGCAGAAAGAATATGCTGAAGTAATTAGGTATGCCTAGAACAATTCCTCCAACCAAATTTTGCCGCGTTAAAACGGTTTTTTTAGTTACGATTCTATATATGGTTATCGCAGTACCTAATAATGCAGCTGCGCAGAAGATCATAATGGTTGCCGCTGCTGGCGATTGACCGATTATCTGTTGCTCGATTATTTTTAGCGAGGTGTCAATAACACCACTGCCAAGCAACACAAATAAAGGCAAGAGCAACACCCATTTTGTTTTTGAGGTTGCAAAACTTTTGTCTTTTTTACTTACGAAATAAACGCTAACCAAGCTCATCACAATTCCTATGATTAACAGTGCTGTAAGGCCTTCTTTTAAAAAGAAGAACGCGTACAACACAGGAAATATGACACCCATTTTGGCTGCAATAACCGACACGCTAATACCATATTTTTGAGCAGTAACAGCCATTCCGAAGAATACAGAAACAAACAAAAGTCCTAGCAGTGCAGTGTAAGGACCCCAACTGGTTTGGTAATTGTCAACCAAAACGTGCAAAGAGATGTCTGAGGTCAATAAACCTGTGGCAATGCAGGTCCAATAATTGACCGCTATGGCCTGTTGGTTGTCTACCTGGTATTTGGGGAAATACCGAAAAACAAGATTAATAATTGTTGAGCATAGAATGCTAAGGAGCAGAAACATGGTTATTTGTTATGGTACACGTGTACTAAGTTGTCTTGTAAAGTAAATTCGTTTGTAGCTTTTAATTTGGGTAATTGCGGTGCTTTTGTTCCGATACCCCAATGGTCTTGGCTTTGTATGACATGCATTTCATCCCAATAGTTTTGTGCGATACACTGTGTAAGAATATTTGCGCCACCTTCAATTAGTACTTGGTCGATGTTCCGCAACAACAAAACTTTATTTATCGTGTCGAATATCGAATCCTCAGCAAGTACTTGTTCAAATTCTACGTTCACACCTTTTCGCTTCTTACCGATTACAACTGTTGGATACCCGTCTGCCAAAAGGTTGTGTGTAGCAGGGACTTTACCTTCCACATCTAATAAAATACGTAAAGGGTTTTTCCCATTAACCAATCGGGTTGTTAAGCTAGGGTTGTCTTCAATGGCGGTATTAGTGCCGACAAATATTGCACCTGATTCGGCTCTTAATTGGTGAACGTATAGGTTCGCAACCTCGTTGCTAATTGATTTAGCCTGGTTACTGTCATTAGGATCTCGGCCCATAAATCTATCGGCTGTTTCTGCCCATTTAAGCACAATGTATGGTCTACTCTGACTATGAAACGTCATAAATCGACGATTTAAAACGGCTCCTTTTTCTTCGAGGATCCCTGTAGTTACATCAATACCTGAGCGTTTCAAGGTTGCAATACCTTTTCCAGCCACTTTATCGTGCGGGTCTAAATTCGCAATTACAACACGTGGAATTTTATGCGTAATGATAAGATCAGCGCAAGGAGGTGTTTTGCCATGATGGGCGCACGGCTCAAGGTTGACGTACAATGTCGACGATGATAGCAAAGATTTGTCTTTAACGGCTGCAATGGCTTCGACTTCTGCATGCGAATGACCATAACCCGTATGGTAACCTTCACCGATTATCTTTTCCTTATGCACAATTACAGATCCAACGAGTGGATTGGGGTAGGTTAGGGGGTGTCCTTTTTTTGCAAGCTCAAAACACCGCTCCATGTATTTTATGTGTTTATGTTCCGACAATGGATTGTAATTTCGACCACAAATGTATTCAAGTTTAAACGGCATTCGAAAGCAATTTAGAGATGAACTCTCAGGTGATTATTCTGACAGGATAGCCAACCAGTTGTTTTACCGTTTATTGGAGTCATTTTTCGGCATTAAGAAGACCGACGCTGTGTTAGCACCTGACAAAGAACTTCCAGAAGCGCAACGCGATGAGCTCTATGCTGCATTGAAACGCTTAACCGCAAAAGAACCCGTTCAATACATAGATAATACGGCCTACTTCATGGACGATGCGTTTTATGTAGACCATTCCGTTTTGATACCTCGGCCAGAGACTGAAGAATTGGTGCAATTAATTCTGAATCAACAAAATCAGCATGCGCTTAAAGTATTGGATATAGGCACCGGTAGTGGCGCCATAGCAGTTAATCTGTCAAAACATCGAAACAATTGGTCTATATACGCATGCGATGTGTCGAATGAAGCGCTTGTGGTGGCGAGAAGAAATGGAAGTGAGCTGCTTAAAAACACTGAAGTTGCTTTCTACCAGGAAGATATCCTTCAACCGAAGTCATTCTATACCTCCGGTTTAGATGTCATTGTAAGCAACCCACCGTATGTACTGGAAACCGATAAATCAGATATGCAGGAACAAGTGCTGAAGCACGAACCACATACCGCTTTATTCGTAAGTAACGATAATCCATTACTTTTTTATAACGCTATCGTGATGTATGCGTCCGACAATCTAAAACAAAGTGGGGCATTGTATTTTGAGGTACATGAATTGTATGCTGACAAGGTCGCTCAATTGCTTAGTGCCAGCGATTATCTAAACGTTAAGGTTTATGATGATTTACAAGGAAAGCCTCGCATGGTAAGTGGGTTGAAGAGCTGAGGTCGTTAAATTTTATTAAGTTTGGGTAATCAATTCTTAAATGCATGAAGTTATTCAAACCCCTATTACCTCTATTTCTTATATAGATCCGTCTTCAGTGCTTTTGCACTTAGTCCAATTGGTTTATAATCGCCATCGGGCCACCGCAATATCTGCTATGACACGCTTTACAGGCGTCAATCGACTTTCGATAATAATACGATTGAGAATCTCCTCTTTCGATTCCTTTTAGGGCTTCAAGGTAAGGAGGTGCAAGTGTCTGAAAATCAGATTCTAAATGCTCGCCGCGGGTTCCAGTAGCTTTTGCCATCTGCCAAATTTCCTCTGGTATAGAGTCGATAGCGTTACCCTTAGCAAGATTTGCTTTTGCTTGCTTTGAGAATTCGACCATGGTGCGCATAGTTTCTGACAACGCTGAAGCTTCATACATTTCTGCAGCGTCATTTTTTGGCTTGGTCTTACATGCGTTTAACGCAACAACCACAATGAGTATTGATAAGTTGAATCGCATATTATTCGATTACAACACCATCAGCCATAAAGGTATAACGCATTTCATGTTCCGTAATCGCGTCAATCTCTTCTTGTGATTTTTCTGCATCACGTGCATATTCCTTTAATTGGCTTACAGATACTGAATCTACGTAGAATGCTCCTTTAACCGTGGCTTGGTGCCCTGTGCTGTTCATTGGAACGAAGTAACCATAGTCACGGAAACGAACTAACATGTCCATTCCTTCAACGTCCATTTTCATCCAACAACCTTTCGCTTGACATACAGAAGAGATTTCACCATTTAAAATGGCATCAAGAGAATCTCTTTCACCAAGAAGAAAATTGAATGATGCAGGATCGTAAGCATCAATTACATTCCAAGTGGTGTCTCCATAACGACCAGCAATAGATTGTTCTGCGGTTTCTTCACTCGTCGCATCTTGTGGTGCTGGATTTTGGCAACCAATTATGCCTACCGTTACCAGTACAAAGAGCCAAATTTTTGTTTGAATTGTTGTTTTCATATTGTGGTACAAAAGTATAAATCTAGTAGGAAAGAAGTGCATCAACTTTGAGAAAATAAAGTGATGTAGTAACAGTCTAAATAACGGTTAAATCTTTCTCGCGCTGAGGACTTAATTTGTTGAGATAGTGAGGCTGCAAACTTGAATTTAAAGACCACTTCTGATTTGGTCTTGGTGCTCTGCGAATTTGGAGGTTGAACGTGATTAAACGTCTTTTTGTATCCACGTGGTCTACGTAAGATTCATTTAAAAGATTGTTTAACTCGTTTAACATGCCTGCAAATGTGTAAGTAAATTTTTGCAATTTACATGGCGAAAGGTAGTGATTTTTATCTTTTTAAGGCATCTAAAGGAAGGGATTCAAAATAATCATCCATTTCAATAAAGTCGTTAACCTCTAAATGACCTGATAGCCAATTGTTTGCGTTCTCGTTATCCAAAATGACCGGCATTCGTTTTTTTGAGTTGTGAATGTGAGCCATTAACGTATTGGCGGGTCTGGTTAAAACAGAGACGGTCTTAATGATGGCTTCTATTTCAGGGAAAAACCAATCCGCATACAGACAGGCTAAATGAAAAGGGTCTCCTTTTGGCATAATGATAAGGTGCCGTTCTTTGGTAATCTCTTTTTTGCCTTTTTTATTGACCGACGCCACATGTTGCCATTCGTAAAAACCATCTACCAATAACGTCGCATGGTTTTCTTGGTATTTGTAACAGATGGATCGATGCTCTTCAATTTTTTCGACACGTGTGTTAAGGGTGTTTCTTAGTTTGTTATTCCATTCTTTTTCCCAGGAAGGCATTAACCACCATTTACCCAATTTCATCTGTCTTGGATTTTCGTTGGTAAGGATGGGTACCCAACTAAAAGAATATCCATTTATATGGGATTCCGGCTCAAACAAGTCTTGGTAATTACCCTTGGGTTCGTTCAGACCCATTTTTTCAGCCAAAATGTCAAGTGCGGTGGTCTGTTTTATATGATAACACATCTAACAAATATAAAGTGGTTGTTGCGTCTTGGATGAAAGGCAATAACAATGTGGATAGGGTATAGGCTATCCACATAGATTATGTGATTTGCACAATGTGTTTTTGAAATAATGCGTATATTAATTGCACTTAGGCGTGTAAATAGTTGATATTCAACATTATAGGTTCATATTGTATCTGTGTTTGAGGGATATCCTGACGACATGCACTACTACTACTAACTTCTTGATATGATGATTCTTCAGCATTTAAATCGATACACAACCCAATTCATTACTTCTATAGTTTTGGTGTTCAGTTTTTGCGCTATTTCATATGCTCAGCCTAATACAGACAATCACGATGTTAAAATCATTGTGCCCAAATCATCTACTATTCAGGTTTCAGGAGAGACTACAGAATCTATAGTTCTGTCTCCACAACTGCCTAGCGATGCGGTGAAACCCTTAAATTTTGAGTCGACAGTAAACAATAGTTTATGGTTGAATTACTCAGCGGTGTCTCAGGAAGGAAAAAACATATATGTTTCTATTGCAGATGGTGACTTACCTGCTGGAATAGGTTTAACGGTACAAGCATCCACGCCTGGAGATGATGGTCAAGGAAATTTTGGCGAATCAGCTGGATCTATAACACTATCGTCAGTGAATCAAGCGCTTGTTAGAGGAATAACCACATGCTTTACTGGCGAAGGGACCAATAAAGGCCGTCAGCTCGCCTATGAACTTATATCGAATAATCAATACCAACTAATAAATGCGACACCAAACGCAACCATAACCGTATGCTACACGATTACGGACTAAGACAAGGACGTTGCTATCGGTAGTAAGATAAACAACGCAATCAACCATAATTTATAGTAAGCAAAGGCCCTGATGGAGATTAGGGCCTTTATTTTTTTCGTACTTGAGGCGACATTATTTTTCTTTTTGCCATTTTAAATAGCGTTAACCACTCTGCACGTTTCGACCTGATTTTTTGGTGGTCATACGAAGTCAATCGTTCAAAATCGGTACGCAGGTCTGTATAGATACAAAGTCCATCTTTACCTTTCCGTCCAATTATATTAATCTTTTTCGCGGTCAACCAGTCAATGATTTTTCAAGCCTCTGCTTGCACAGTCGGAAATATTTTTTGCATGGATTTGTGTTTGTCTGGTTCCGGCAGCTTATCCCATTCGAAAAAATCAAAGTGGGTGTTTGTAAAGGATAGGCCATACTGTACACCTATTGTCTCCATAAAGAAATACCCGTCAGCGTACAGTTCGTAAAGGTATATAATGCAGGAATAAACTGTTCATTGCTGACCGTAAGCCTGTGTAGAGTCGAAGTAACCCTATAGGTCTCGAATGCCTTTGTTTGTTTTTTAGAGGCAATGAGCAAAGAAAGCGATTTGTTTATATCATTAGTCTTTGTTGAACACAGCAGTATCAGAGAAGAGATTTGTGTTCCCAAGTAATTTTTTAGTTTTTGATCGGATGTAATCTCTTTTTGAAATTGTTCGAGATTACCAGATTGAATCATAAAGTCGAAAACCGTCTTTTGAGATTCAGTAAGCGCTGTTCCTAATTTCATGGTAAAAAAAAGAGAGGGTATTCACCGCTCTCTTAATAGTTAGTTTGTAAATTTAATGCCCTTTTCCAACTGCATTATGGCAGTTCTCATTGCTTGAAGTTTGATTCGTTACTTCAGTCTCAAAACAAAGGAATATGTATGGGTTACACAATATCTAAAAAGATACATAGAGGGTGATTTTTATCATTTTTTAAGATTCGACCCAATACAACCCGCTTTTAATGGCGTAAAGCACCAGTCCCACAGTATTTTTAACTTGGAGTTTTTCTATCATTCTAGTACGGTACGTATTAACGGTGTTTCTAGACAGTTTAAGCTGCTGTGCAATTTGTTCATTCGTTTTTTGCTCACAAATGAGTTTAAGAATTCTTTCTTCCTTTGGATTTAATTTTTGATCACTTAACCGCGGTAAATCCGTTGATTTTAAATAACTAGCGATATCACGACTTACATAAAACCCCGAATTGTATACTGTTATTATGGCCTGGAATAATTCTAGAGAGCTGGCAGCCTTGGTTACAAATCCGTTCGCACCATTTTGAATCATTTCGTTTACCACTCTAGGCTCCTTATGAACGGATAAACCAAGAAGCTTAACCTCATTGCCATACAAAGAGCGATATTTTTTTACCGTTGCGGGTCCATCCATAACGGGCATTTCGACATCCACCAGTATAACATCTGGAAGACTAGACCTATCTAATAAATCCATTAACACTTCACCATTTCCCGCTTCAATTGTAATCTCAAAGTCGTCGTGATCGTTAAGTAAATTGACCATTGCAGTGCGTAATATTCTGTGGTCTTCTACAATTCCAAGTTTAATCATATGGCATGTCTATTTTATAGGTAACACCTTCATTTATAGCTGACGCTGAATGTATTTTCCCATCTATTGCTTCAACACGTCCTTTGATGCTATTAAGGCCTAAACCCGAATAATCTAATGTGTTGTCGAAGCCTACGCCGTTGTCGGAATACACCAATTGAATACGGTTATCGTTTTTTTGAATGTCGATATGGACGTATTTCGCATTAGCATGTTTCCTCGCATTGGTTATTAATTCTTGACATACCCTATATACAGTTAGGTTTGTGATTTCCTTGGGTGATGCATCAAAGTTTATGTCCATGGAAAAAGTTGTTTGCTTTTCGAAATTTGCTTTGTCTACCAAATCATGTAAGGCATGTTTTAAGCCATGTCGGTTAAGGATAACAGGGTAGAGGAGTTTAGAAATATCTGAAAATTGACTGATTGCCACTTCCAATGCTTCAGATGTTTGTTTAGCTAATTCTGGAATTTCAACAACCTTGTCTTTTTTGACCTTTTGTTGCATGCGGTCTACGTTTAAACGGATTGCTGCGAAAGTTGGCCCTAATTCGTCATGCAATTCTAACCCGACGCGCTGCCTTTCTTTTTCTTGAGAGATTAACGTGTTTTCTGCAATTTCTTTTTGTCGATTAACCTCCATGCGTTGCATTTGAAGTTCGAGTAAAGACTTTTTTTTCTGCCCCGTAACAACAATAATCATCGTTAGTGCCAGTATAACTAAGGTAAACGCTGTTCCTAGGATGATGATGATGGTGTTGGTGTTGGCTTCCATAAAAGTCCGATGTTAAGGGTTAAGATGAATAAAAGATAAAGTGGAAGATAAATTTTGTTCCAATAGTCAAACCATACGGCAATGTCTCCAATGATATATCGGCCAAAAGCAATGGTAAAAAAGCTCCCAGCGAAATAGCCTAAGAACCCGAATATGTAGATGAAACGTTTGGTAACACCACCGCTACGGAAACTAGGTTTAGAAATAACATCGTACAACCACATAAATGTGATTATAATGAAACAAAGATTAACTACCGCACTAAAGTCAGAAAATTGCTGTGTGTCGAGAGGACTTCTTTTTGGAAATACATTCACTATGTCCAAGATGTTTATTGAGGAATAGTCGGTTAGAAGAAATAGCACTAATACGAATGTGGGTATTAAAGTACCGATGTAAATAATCTTTTTGTTCCGTATTTCTTGTTGTACTAAGAAACTAAATGCCAATAAATAGGCTATTGAAAATAAGCTGTATTGTATTAGGTTGTATCCCTCATGAAAGTAGGTAAATACTTCTGATAAAAATACTATTCCTAAGAAATACAGTATTTGCTTATCGATTTTTACGTTTGTACGTTTAAAGAGAGTAAAAATGGCAGGAATCAAGATAAATAACATCCTAAAGCCTATATTTCTCATGATTTCTACCATTGTCCTTAACTATGAATTTAGAGCGTTAGGGGAAGATGAATTTGGTGGATCGGGTAATGCAATATCTGCTAATTCACCGTTAACTAAATCATCTTCATTTGCTTTGGCGCCAACAAGTACTAAAGTCGGATTATCGTTGCTATCGAGTGCATAGTAGTATCTAATTCCGACGCACTCTACTTGGTCTAAGATGGCTTGTAAAGCATCTTTACCAAAGAAGCCGCCGATTAAGGCACCAGGGTTTGCGTCTCTTTAGTCTTTAGTCATTGCAGCTGCTGCAGCTAAAGAAATTGAATGGTCTTGATTTGGATTAAAACTCATATCTCAAAATTCGCCATAACAAATCACAAGTAAAATATCTAAAAAGATACAAAATCGACTATATTTTAAGTAATTTGGGTTGAGAAGTATCTATTGCGCTAAACGACAACGCCTAGTTTTGTTAGAGAAAATAGAGCGGGTTATTTGAATTAGATAAATCTTAACAGGACCGGACTTATATCCTTGTTGTTTGAACTTCAAAAAAAAA
>JAIBDD010000045.1 GCA_024679565.1 Bacteroidota bacterium
ATAATTGATAGTTGATCATTGATAGTTGATCATTGATAGTTGATAATTGATAGTTGATAATTGATAATTCAATCCTTCAATCCCTCAATCCTTCAATCATTCACAAAATAGGACAGTTACAAATGCGCACAGTTTTTGAAGTAATACAATAGTTTTAGTTTTGAAACCGTATTATATATACTTATGCGATTAAAATCTTTTTGGATTTCTCTTATTCTTTTTAGCACGATTGGTAGTACGCAAGTATTGGCCCAGAGCAAAGTCTTTTTCGAAAAATTAGAAAAACAGGGTGAGATATACCTGTATCAAGGAAAACCTTTCACGGGCACCTCAGTGTTACTTTTTGATAATAAAAAAAATTGGCAGCGTGTTGAATGGAAAGCGGGGAGAATCCATGGATGGTTCAAAAGCTGGTATATCAATGGCCGAACTGATCAACAGGTCCAGTACCAAAACGGAGTAAGACATGGATCGTACAATTCATTTCATGACAACGGCAACGACAAAATCGCATGTACGTATGTACAAGGCAAACGTGATGGAGTATTCACAGAATACTACAAAAGTGGCATCAACAAACGAAAGGTTAACTACGACAATGGTGTTAAGAATGGCCCTTTAACCATATGGTTCCCGAACGGTAAAAAAGAACAAGAGGGGAATTTTAAGGACGGAAAACCTCACGGAACTGTTATTAGTTACACACAAATAGAGACCAAACGTAAAGAAGTTAACTATGTAAATGGTTTACGTCATGGCTTTTCTTACCTCTATCATTCAAGCGGAGTTATCGGGGAAGAGACCGAATACAATATGGGTTTTATAGACGGAAAGAAAATTGTGTATGACCCAAAACACAACAAATTATCGGAGCAAACATACGTTATGGGTAAACTTGACGGTGTGTCCATTAAATATAGCCCACCGATAAACGCATCACCCATCGGATATAAAATTGAACAAGCGCATTATAAAAATGGGCAATTCGATGGTGAATACGTCAAGTGGGTAGATCAAAAAATTGACATGCGTGGCAACTATACTAACGGATTAAAAACAGGTGAATGGATCGAACATGCCAGCAACGAAGGATCTAAATCGTCTGGATCTTATACGAACGGAAAAAAACATGGCCCTTGGACTATTGGTCACTCCAGACTTTTTGGTAAAAGTGAAGGTAGCTTTCACAACGGCCTAAAAGACGGCAAATGGACTGTTTACAACCATAAGAACAAAAAGACAAGGGTTGAAAATTGGGATAAAGGACAACTTTTGAGCGTTGTGGATTAACACTTCGAAAACGGTTGGAAATCACCCTTGCATGGGCTAATTTTGGCTCAGTAAAAATTTATAAAAATGAAGAAAGTAACTTTATATCTAAGTCTGTTGTTGGGCGTTTGTTTTATAGGGGCTTGTGGAGGTGACGAAACCCCTACAACCTCAGGTGGCACTACGGGTAAACTTAGTAGTTCTGAAAAAGCTTTGTTGTACGACAAAGTATGGTTTTCAACGTCTTCTGCTGGAGGAATTGAACATGAGTTTTTGAACGATGGCACATTGCGTTTATCTCGCGGTCTTGATGGCCGTTGGACATGGCAAAACAATGGAGACACAATGAGCTGCTCTTCGCACAATGGACAACGATTTAAGTATGTTTTTCAATCTATAGGTGCCACTACAATGTCTTTTAAAGCGAGTACGGATGGCTATCAAGCTTTATTCACCTATAAAGACACAGAATAACAAACACATCGATACGTCATGCCAATATTACCGTATTTGGCTCTGGCATGATTTTTTACATACACCAACTAAATCCTGGATCATCTAGGGTTACAACGCGGATAATATATTTATATGCTAGGCAACATTGTAAAGGGCTTTTCAGGCATTTTTGGAAGTAAGGCAGGGCGAGACTTTAAAGAATTACAACCTTTTGTAGATCAAGTAAATGGTTTCTATACACAATATACCGGCTTAAGCCATGATGCGCTTAGAGCCAAAACGACAGAGTTTCGGTCGCGCATAGCTGACCATCTGTCGGATATCGATTCTGAAATCAAAGCACTTCGAGACCAAATTGATGAGGCTTCATTCGATATGGTTAATGAGAAGGAAGCGTGGTATAACGAAATAGACAAGCTAGAAGACAAAAGAAATGAGTCTTTGGAGGTTGTTTTAGAAGAAATCTTACCCGAAGCTTTTGCTGTTGTTAAAGAAACAGCTCGACGCTTTACAGAAGAAGATACCGTATTTGCAACGGCCACAGAATATGACCGTGATTTAGCCGCTTCTCGACCTCATATTGAGATTAAAGGCTCCGATGTTGTATACCAAACAAAATGGCTGGCTGCAGGTGCTGAAGTGAACTGGAATATGGTTCACTACGATGTTCAGTTAATTGGTGGTGTTGTTTTACATAAAGGAAAAATCGCAGAGATGGCTACAGGAGAAGGTAAAACACTTGTTTCTACATTACCTGCTTATTTAAATGCCTTATCGGGTAGAGGTGTTCATATTGTAACCGTGAATGATTACCTATCTCGACGTGACTGTGAATGGAACGCGCCAATATTTCAGTTTCATGGCATCACAGTGGACTGTTTAGATTACTACAGACCAAACTCAGAAGAACGTAAACAAGCTTACCTGGCTGATATCACATACGGAACCAACAACGAATTTGGATTCGATTACTTGCGTGATAACATGGCACACGACACCTCTGATCTTGTGCAACGCAAACATCATTACGCAATGATTGATGAAGTGGATTCGGTACTTGTAGATGATGCGCGAACACCATTAATCATATCGGGAGCTATTCCTAAGGGCGACCAGCACGAATTTGCCGAGCTTAAACCACGTATTCAACGATTGGTTGAGGCACAAAAGAAATATTTAAGCAGTGCATTGCTTGAAGCAAAAAAACTTATCGGTAATGGTAACGATAAAGAAGGTGGGTTTAAATTATTTCAAGCGCAACGTGGGCTACCAAAAAGTAAACCTTTAATTAAGTTTTTAGGTGAAACGGGTACAAAAGCCCTTATGCTTAAAACAGAAAACTTCTACCTACAAGACAATCAAAAAGAAATGCCTAAGGTAGATGAGCACCTGTATTTCACTATTGATGAAAAAAACAATCAAGTAGAGCTTACAGATAAAGGTATTGATTTAATAACGTCTGCTGGCGAAGACTCTAGTTTCTTCATTATACCAGACGTTGGAGGAGAAGTAGCTGAACTAGAGAAATCTGGCTTATCAAATGATGAAAAAGTACGTCGTAAAGACGAATTGATGCGAGACTTCTCGGTAAAGTCTGAAAGAATCCACTCGGTCAATCAACTCCTTAAAGCGTATACCTTATTCGAAAAAGACGTTGAATACATCGTTCAAGAAAACAAAGTAAAAATTGTTGACGAACAAACTGGTCGTGTGATGGATGGCCGTCGTTACAGTGACGGTTTACACCAAGCCATTGAGGCTAAAGAAAACGTAAAAGTTGAAGACGCTACACAAACGTTTGCAACCATTACGTTACAGAATTATTTTAGAATGTATCACAAGCTGAGTGGTATGACTGGTACGGCGGAAACAGAAGCAGGTGAATTATGGGAAATCTACAAACTGGATGTTACCGTAGTACCTACAAACAAGCCTATTATTCGTGACGATAGAGAAGATTTAATTTACAAGACAAAAAGAGAAAAATATAATGCTGTAATTGATGAAATACTCAAATTACAACAGGAAGGCCGTCCCGTTCTTGTCGGTACAACATCAGTAGAAGTGTCTGAGATACTAGGAAAGATGTTGAATATGCGTAAAATCAAACACAATGTATTAAACGCAAAACAACACCAACGAGAAGCAGAGATTGTTGCAGAAGCCGGTTATGTTGGTGGAGGAACAATCGCAACGAATATGGCCGGTCGTGGTACAGACATTAAGCTTAGTCAAGAAGTACTTGATTCGGGTGGTTTGGCTATCATTGGTACAGAACGACACGAATCACGACGGGTCGACAGACAGTTACGTGGTCGTGCGGGTCGTCAAGGGGATCCTGGGTCATCACAGTTTTTTGTATCACTTGAAGACGATTTAATGCGTTTGTTCAACTCCGACAAAGTGGTAAAAATGATGGACCGTTTTGGGTATGAGGAAGGCGAGGTAATTCAACATTCCATGCTAACCAAGTCTATTGAACGTAACCAGAAAAAAGTAGAGCAAAACCACTTTGGAATGCGTAAGCGTTTGCTAGAATACGATGACGTAATGAACAAACAGCGTGAGGCTGTTTATGCAAAAAGACGTCATGCGCTATACGGTGAGCGATTGTCTGTTGATATCAACAATGCGCTATATGACTGGTGTGATGAAGCTGTTGCGGTATATCAAGATAGCCAGGATTACGAAGGCTTCAAGTTAGAATGTTTACGTGTTTTAGCCAACGAGCCAAGTGTTTCGGAAGAAGCATTTATTAGCGGGAAAACCGACGTTGTACAGGAGGTTTTTGATGGTATGCTAAATCATTACCAGAAGAAAAACACCTATATCAAAGACCAGGCACTTCCGGTATTATCAGGAATTAAAAACAACAAAGGAGACACGGTTAAAAACGTATATGTACCCTTTACAGATGGCACCAAAGGTTTGCGTGTTATTGTTGATTTAGATAAAACAATTGAAAGCACAGGTGATCATTTAATTGATTCGTTTGAGCGAATGACGGTTTTATCGAGTATTGACGAGCACTGGAAAGAACACTTACGTGAATTGGATGATTTGAAACAAGCAGCCAATAATGCATCGCTCGAACAAAAAGATCCTTTGTTGATTTATAAATTGGAGTCATTTAACCTATTCAAGCAAATGGTTAGCACGCTCAATTCTGAAATGCTTTCATTGCTGTTTAGAGGTTTTATCGAAAATCAAGATCCAGGTCAAGTCAATGAAGCGCAACGCCAAAGACGTCCTGCTGATGAAGGGTTACAAACAAGTAGACCTCAAGAAGTTGGGCCAACGGCATCTGCTCCACAACAAGTTACTAAAGAAAATACTCAGCCTGTTCGGGTAGAGAAAAAGGTCGGTAGAAACGAACCTTGTCCTTGTGGTAGTGGAAAAAAATATAAGAAATGTCACGGCGTCAATGCTTAAATTCGGATAAATGAAAGGGATATACGCAACACTATTATTACTCTCCGCCAGTTTTGTCGCTTATAGTCAAGACGGTAAAGTTGAGGTAATTGGTGATGCGGAAGTCGAAATGTTACTTGATAAGAAAATCGCCAGTGTAGATACGACAGATTTATGGGGGTATCGCATTCAAGTGTATTTTGGTAACGACAGAAAAGAGGCAAAAAAAACAGAACAATTGCTTAAGTCACGTTATCCCGAGTTGTCAACCGAAATTTATAGGGATTACTATCAACCAAATTGGAAAGTAAGGGTGGGAAACTTCTATCGTAAAATAGACGCACAAAAACTTATGATGAAACTCGAAGATGAATTTGGGGACGTATTTTTAGTACGTGACATTATTGATCTGCCAGCGGTATTCTGACTCTATTTCGAAGTTGCAACTATAGCCTCTAAACGTTTAAAGCTTTAATGTCGTCAACCAATGGCATTAACTTTTCAATCGTAACATGCTCCATTATTACAATCTTAAACCATTGTGGATCGTGATGATTATCAGGCACTAAACCATGTTTTTCAGCCACATCTTGTGCTATCGACTTTGCATGTATGGTGATGATATTTGAACGCGGATGTCGGTAGTATTCCACTTGTAATTGGTCTAGTTGCTTACACATCCATTCTGTTCTTTTTTGAAGAATATATATTTTTTCTTGCCAGCCGAACGGCCCATTTTTGGATAGAATCATCCATATGGCAACGGCATTTGCTCCAGATCTACTGCCAATTAAGGTACAGTCCTCCCCTTCTACGTAGCTTGCCTCTTGTGTATTAGCGTATTGAATAAGCCCTTTCCGAACCAAGAATATCCCAGTTCCGTATGGTGCTTGTGCCATTTTGTGTGCATCCAATGTAACCGAAGTAATGTGCTCATTCTCAAAATTTAAGGAGGTCTTTCCTTCGGTAAAGGGATAATAGAAGCCACCATACGCACCATCCACATGAAGCTTATAAGCCACTTCTGCTTGCGCCAAAGCATTGGTATAGGCCTGAACCGTGTCGACCGACCCAAACATGGTCGTCATCATATTACACACGACAATAAAGTATTTTTTACCTTGGGCTTTAGCCGTTTCAATGGCATGAAGAATTTCTTGTTCTTTTATTTCACGTGTATCAAATGCAACAGGTACCTTATGGACGTCGAGTACCAACAAATTTCCGGCCTTGTCCATAGAGTAATGGCTATCGGAACTACATAAAATGGCTATTTCATCTAGTTGAGCTTTTAACTCACGAACAAAATAATTGCGATAGATCCATATGGCCTGTATGTTGGCTTCTGTTCCACCTGAAGCGACATAACCATCAAATTCGTTTGGCTGTCCTTTTAATATGTCTACCGCACACATTTCGATCAAGTCCCGTTCTATTTGTTGTGTACCTGAGAAAAATGACTCTGAACTACCTCGGGTATGGCAACCAATATGATTTGGATTTTTAATTAAAGAAGATATGTACGGCGCATTATCAAGAAATGCATCATCTTGGTTAAAGACCTTGTCGTCAAGGTAAGACGCTGGGATACCTAACACACCCTTTGTACTGTAGTTAACGTTTTTGTCTAAGGCCGAAAAAACGATTTCTTTAATGTCTTGATGAGACTTTTTGGTCCACGCCATTGCGATACATATTAAGGTGCAAAGGTGACGTTATCTGATATAAGGAACATAACGTACCAATTGATATTCGTCATAAGCCGTATGACATTTTGCTAAAACGCCAAAACAAAAAGGGTGACCGTAGCCACCCTCTTCTATTGGTACTATTTACTATGGTTATTCTATTGTTTTATAAACTTTTGGACGAACGTATTACCACTAGATAGTTCGATTACCTTAACAAAATAAACACCCTGGCCTAAGTCATCAACTTTAAAAGATTTGACCTCAGTGCCATCCAATTCATCTGAACGGACAACCTTGCCTTGATTATCAAGAATGTTAATGGTTGATTGACCAATTTGTCTGAGGTCTACGTTAATGTATTCCTTTGTTGGACTTGGGTAAACACCTAAAGAGGCATTGTTGAGCACATTGTCATCACCCAAATGTGCTTCAGAGCGTGTAGACTTCGTATTCTTTTCTTCAACAAGTTTTAAGGTAGGCACGCGTGCTGAAGACTTGCCAGGAAACGAATGATATGTACGAGAACTTGGTAGTAGGCACTCACACCATTTCGTAAAAGTGATTCTATAAGCATCTGCCAATTGAAACACACCTGGATTCGTCCCACTTAGTGTACTTGTTCCATTGTAACCGATAAAATCGTTTACATCAGGATATGTCTGCCATTGGATAGGATTTTCTACCACTGTACCAGGAATGTCGTCAAAAGCGCCGTCAATTTCTGCAACCGTCCAGGAGTAACTGCAACTATTCGGTATAGTTGAAACAGGTTCTGCTTCAAAAGTATACGCTGTAGTAAATAACGGTATTGGGGTGATGTCAAACAACATTTGGCTTGCTGCAACTGCGTCAATCTCAGCAAACACAAGGTTGTCGATGGCTAAGTCATTGCCGTCACCCAAAGGCGTTTCATCCAAAATGATCTCAATATCTATAGAAGATAACCCACCAGGCACGTCAATTATTTGATTAAGCAACTGCCAATCACAGCCCGCATCGGCTACATCAATTAACACGTCTTCGAGGTCATATCCCGTAACACCATCAAAATGGATAGTTATCGTAGGCAGTACGTCGAATCCACATTGTGCCAAGTTCTTAAAATTACCACAGAAGGTGTATCGACCTTCACTAACTTGTACCGTGTTGCTATAGATTACCGACGACCCTGTTTGGCCAGTTAAACCATTTACGAATAAGTGATTATTACCGTCGTTGCATCCAACATCCCATGTTGATGAGATTACCAAACCGTCAGAAGAGTCTCCAACAGTTACTGCTCCAGGATAAATTGATGTATAGTCGATGGTAGAAATCATGTCGTATTCAGAACCAAATCCACCCAAACCACCACTAAACTGAGGGTTTTGGATTGAATTTTCATTAGGCCTAACACGGCAACACACCGGTGTACAATCAAATTCCACATCATTGGCTTCACCCGGATTTGTATTGTAGTCATTTTGAGTGAAAGTCTCGTTGTCAATTTCAAAGGTTGTTACAACTAAGAAGTCATAGTTACCATCAGTTACACTAGGAAAATCATCCGCAGCAAGGGTAAAGCAAAAAGTTTGGTCGTCTTCATTAATATTAATTTGACTCGCATCTAGAGTTAACAAGGTTTCGTCTGTGCCTTGAACAACATATAATTGAATGTTTTCCAAAGTACCGTCTTCACAATTTAAAGCGGGAAGGGTGTATGTTCCGCATACTTGAAAAAAACCTTCCGTATCAAAACAGGGATCGCTTGGGTTTAAATCGATACCACCAGTGTTGTTACACGAATCTTTAATACAGGGCTCACAGATGTCATCCACATAGGCATAGCCAAAATGACCGCCAGCTCCACAGTCTGTTACGTAAATTTCAAGGGTGATCGTGTCACCAATATCTCCTGAGACCTCTAAACTTTCACAATCCCAATCTTTGCCCAATACGGTGTTATGAGGGCAGTCCGCATCATTTTCAGTTTCATATTCATCAAAGAATGGGCCTGGAATAGCGACATTACATATTTTGTCCAATACTGTCCCATTTTCGGCACGTGCGAGAGCGATGAAAATGGGCTGATCTTCAACCGCAATGTGACCCGCCTCTTCCAAAACTAGTGCAAAATATAATGATAGCTCTTCACCAGTCGACTCAAGAACTATTTTCTTGCTCAGCTTCTGAACGCCTTTGTAAGGATAGCATAGATGATTCCCCAAAAGTGCTGTTTCTAGTGGCTTAGCACTGTTCAACTTTACAGCAAAATTGCCCCCGTGAACCATATCAAACCCTGTTATTGAGTCTTGCTCAGCATCATCTACGATTAAAAAATTATCTTCATTAAAACCTTCAAATTCGGGTGTATACATAATTGATGTTGGATCCCAGTCACAATGCCCCCCATTATAACCGTCGCCCGTTGAGGCATCGCTAGACTCTAAGATAAATCCATTTAAGTTTCCGTCTTCAAAGTCACCATTCTCACAATTTAAAACGGGTTGATCCGTAAAAAGTGAATAAACAGCAGGGTACTTTGAAAAATAATGAATCCTCCAATAGCGTTTTTTAAAGGTTTTGACACTAGCATCTATTTCACTCTGTGTGAATTTTTTTGGATGGTCGGCAGTCGGTATAAGCGTTTTGATAAAAGCATTGATATCGGCTCTTGGTGTATTTGCCACATTAGCCCGAATGTATTTTTCTATTTTGGCGTTTTCCGCCTGCATTTTTTTGAGTCGGTATTTGTAATTGCTTTGAGCTGATACGTCAGAAAACGTTACGACAAGGCATACCGCTAATAGGGTTTTGAATAGTTTTAGCATTTTATTAAATATTAGTAGTTCTGCTTACTCTGTACTGAACCAACAGCGAGTTTTCAGCTTTCCTCGAAACGTTTCAATAATTTGTCTGACAGATGTCAAAATGGTTGCATGTGTCTATACAATGCAACAATGCTAAAATGTCGAAATGGCGCGTTATGCCTAGGACTTTCGACATGAAAAAAAATTAAACTTGAATGATTTATCTTCCCAAATACGACAACGTCAATGGAATATTATCGGTCTGAATGTAGTCTGGTTCGAATTTAATTGCAGGTAAAATATCCTGTCGGATTTTAACTCCATACAATGCAATTTCGAAGCCTGCGTCTTTTGCTTTTTGAATAGTTGCACTGGTTTCGTCCAAGTAGTTCACCACAAAACCCGAAACATATAGACCCGTTTTATCAATATTTTCATCTGTGATTGGCGCAGTAAAAAAAAGTTTGAACCCCATTACTTCCTCAAGAAATTTTAGCTTTACAATGCAATCGTGATCTCTCGTTTCGACAATGGTCTTAGATAAATTGGAGTATTTACCTAGAGCTTTGCTCAAGCCATTTTCAAGTAGCCTATTGTATGACTTTTGATCACTAACTTCATATTGATTTTGGATGTTTAAAGATAGATAGACATCCAACTGGAGGCTATCAATGTATTTGACTAAATCACATAATCGCCAAAGCCCAACATCATTATAAATAGCCGTTTGGCCATCTCGTCTGCGTACGGTTTGAAGTTCGGCCCAGGTTTTTTGAGAGATATAACCTGTATCGTTTGTCCCAGACTCCAGCTTTCGATCATGATACAATACGAATTGTGAGTCTGCAGTAATTTGAATATCGACTTCTACTCCATCAGCACCTTGAGACAATAAGGCTTGCGCAATACTTAGTTTAGAGTTGGTTGGATAGTGATTATTGACACTTGGAAAGCCAGACCCAGCATGACCTAATACGACAATACCGTCTTTTAATAGTGTTGCGTCATTGCACCCAGTTAAGGCAACTACAATCGATATGAAAGTCCAAAATTTATGCAATACGAAAATCCATTAATTGAGTAGTGTTCTGCGGTCTCTCCATAGCCACCAAAACCAACACTATTGGTAGCTTGTAATTTTGGTGTGAGCCTAAACATCATGGTGTATCCAAGGTTCACTTCCTGAATTGTAGCTTCCTGAATAGGTAGTAAAAGGTAGCTTACAAATGCCTTTGTTTGAATAGCGCCAGAATCGATGAGGTTATATCCCGTTTGAACGTTTATTCCTGGTGTTGCCGACCATGGTAGTTTATTCTTGCTATAATTAAAACTTGGGCCAACACTAACATGCCAATGATTAAAATTTCGCTGAGCGGTTATGTTGTGATTGATTCCAGAATAAGACGTTCCTATAGCGCTATTTAATGCCCAGTTCTGTGCGTTCGCTTGAACCGTGCACATAACAAGAACAATGAAAAATA